>NZ_JAFMPQ010000014.1 GCF_020667845.1 Cognatishimia sp. F0-27 | reverse complement strand
TCGCCGGGCATGACGGAGAAGGACACCCCGTCCAGCGCCCGCACGCCGGGGAAGGTCTTGACGATATCATCGAGATGCAGCACCGGATCGGTCATACCTTCAGCTCCTCCTTGCCTTTGACGTTCAACTGTCGGTCGAGGATCAGCACCGCGATCAGGATCAGCCCGATGACCAGGTTGACCGTCGATGTATCCGCGCCGATATGGCCAAGGCCCTTGCGCAGGAGCTGGATCGCGATCACGCCGCCAAAGGTGCCGATCACGTTGCCCGCGCCACCGGTGATCTTGGTGCCGCCAAGCACCACGGCCGTGATGACCCAAAGCTCGTAAAGCTGTCCGTCATTGGGATTGACCGAGCCGCTTTCGGAGTAGAACACCACCGCCGAGAGCGCCGCGAGAAAGCCGATGATCGCAAAGTTGATCATCATGTGCGGCCCAACCCGGATGCCGGCATTGACCGCCGCTTCGCGGTTGTCACCGATCGCATAGGCGTTGCGACCATGCACGGTGCGCGCCATCAGGAACCAGACCGCCAGCGTGACCGCCAGCAGGAACCAGGAAGCGGTGGCAAGGCCCAGAAACTCGGCCTCGGCAAAATCGACCAGGGTCCAGTTGAGATGCGAGGTGGGGTTTTCGCCATTGAACATGAACACGATGCCGCGAAAGCCAAGCATGGAGCCCAGCGTGACGATGAAGGCATCGACCCCGGTTTTCCACACGATCAGCCCGTTGAGCGCCCCGAGCAGGGCACCGGTCACCAGCGCCAGAAGCCACGCAACCGGGATCACCCAGTCGCCCAGACCGGCGAAGATCGGCCATGTCATGCTGTCCAGCAACACGATGGCCGCGATGGCAAAGGTGGCCCCGACGGAGAGGTCGATATTGCCGTTCACCATCACCAGCGTCATGCCCATCGCGATGATGCCGATGGGGGCCGATTGCTTGAGCAGGAGCAGCATGTTCTCCCAGTCCATGAAGGCCTTGTCGGACAGCGAAAGGTATTCGCCGGCGATGGAGAAGAAGATCAACTCCAGCACGATGAAGCCCCAGATGGCTCCCCCGGCCAGCGCCTTGGAGAGCATCCCCTTGCGGGGCTGTGCCGCGACGGGGGCCGGCTGGACCGTTTGTTGGACGTCCTGTTGCATGGCGCGTCTCTCCTGTCTTATGCGATCGGGGACCAGAGCTTGCCGCGCTTGGCAGCGATATCGAGCCAGACCGCAAGGATGATGATGATCCAGGTCACGACGAACTGGACATAGAAGGGCAGGCCGATCAGCAGCAGACCGTTCTGGATGAAGCCAAGGATCAGCACACCGATCACCGTCTTGAAGATCGTGCCCGACCCGCCCAGAAGCGATGCCCCGCCAAGGATCACGGCGGCGAGAACCTCAAGCTCGAGCCCCTGCCCCACGGTGTTCTGCGAGCCGAGCGAGCGGCTGGCCTGTATGAGCCCGGCGGTGGCGACGCAGAAGGCCGAGATCAGGTAACAGGTGAACACAGTGCGCGCCCGGCGGATGCCCGAAAAGGTCGCCGCCGTGCCGTTGCCGCCCACGGCATAGACCTTGCGCCCGAAGGGCGTGCGGGACAGCACGATGCCGAGCAGCGCCGCAAGCGCGACAAAGATCAGGATCGGAACCGGGATGCCAAGAGCGGCACCCTGCCCGAAGACCGAGAACCACGTGCCCTCCTTGTCGGCGATGTCCATGTTCTGACCGCCCGAATAGGTCAGGGTGAGGCCGTGGATCGCAGAAAGCATCCCGAGCGTAACAATCAGCGAGTTGAGCCGGAGGTAGCCCACCAGAAAGCCGATGAAGGCCCCAAGGCAGAGCGTCATGGCAAACATCGCCGGAATCGCAAGGAACGGCCCGATCTGGTCATGCAGGTCGAGCACGACGATGGTGGAAAAGGACATCATCGAGCCGACGGACAGATCGAGATTACCGCTGATCACGACAAAGGTGACGCCCAGAGCCATGACACCGAGGATGGCCGAAGAGCGCACCACGCTGAACAGGTTGTCGGGTGTCAGGAATTTCGGGTTGGCAATTGTGAAGGCGATCATGAAGACCACAAAGGCGATCAGGATGCCCTGCTTGGCCAGAACGCTTCCGAGCTGTTGTCTTGTCATTGTGGCCATGATCTCCTCCCAAAGGTCGCTGGCGTCTCGTCTCTGCGCGATCAGACCAGGGTCATTCCCCCGTCGATCATGACGATCTGTCCCGTCATGTAATCGCTGTCGCGCGATGCAAGAAAGGTTGTCGTTCCGGTGATATCCTGTGGCAGCGCCACGCGGCCCTTGAGGATTTCGGAGGAGAATTCCTCCATCGCCTGTCCGGGGCGCTCGGCGGCACCAATCTCCAGAAGGTCCTGATCGACCTGATCCCACATTTCGGTGGCCACCACGCCCGGCGCGAAGCCGGTGACCGTGATGCCGTGTTTTGCCAGGTCGCGCGCGCCGGACTGGGTGAGCGACACGACGGCGAATTTCGAGGCGCAATAGGGCGCGACATTGTCAAAGCCCTGCCGGCTGGCAATGGAGGCGGTGTTGACGATCTTGCCGCCGGTGCCCTGCGCGATCATCTGGCGGGCGGCTTCCTGCATGCCGATCATGCAGCCAAGCCCGTTCACGCCCATGATGAAATTCCAGTTATCCTCGGTCACGTCCATGAAATTCATCGGCTTGTTGACGCCGGCATTGTTGAAGTTCACGTCGAGCCGCCCGAAGGTTTCGACCGTATGGGCGATCATGGCGCGGACCTGGGCGCGGTCGGTCACGTCCACCTGCGCCGATGTCACGCGCGCGGCATCTGTCCGGCTTCGGTTTGCCTCGGCCACTTCGGACACCGCGTCGCCGGTGATATCGGCGAAACAGACACTTGCGCCTTCGTCCAGAAGCGCCTCGCCAATGGCGCGGCCGATGCCGCGTGCGGCGCCCGTCACGATGCAGACGCGGTCAGACACCCGTCCCATGCGTGCCTCCCTCAAACTGTTGCAGATCTTGTCCGGCGGGTGGCGGGACATGAGAACCTGGCCCCCATGCCCCGCACCGGGGAGGGCGGTCTTAGAAGACCGGCTTGGTGAAGTCGCCCATGTTGTCCTGGGTGATCTTCGGCGTGTCGAAGTAGTTCAGGAACGGAATGTCTTCGCCGTTCAACACGTCAATCGCGGTTTTCAGCGCGGCTTCGGCATCGTCCACCGGAGACTGGTAGATCGATCCCCAGTATTCACCGGCCGCCATGGCCTCGTAGCCAACCGCGAAGTTGGTTGCGCCAACAAAGATGATGCCGTCGCGCCCCGCAGCCTTGGCCGCGTTGAGCGCGCCAACGCCCATGTTGTCGTCACCGGCATAGACGCCGTCGATGTCGTCATACTTGACGAGGAAGGCCTCCATGACCTGCTGGGATTTCTCGCGGTTCCAGTCGCCGGGCTGCGTGTCGACCACGGTCACGTTCGGGCAGACCTCGGGCAGGCGATCCTCGAAGCCCTTGGCCCGCTCGATGGCGGTGGTGTAGCCGGGCTGGCCGGTGATGTGCACCACCTGCGCCTCGTCCTCGATGCCCATGTCCTTGAACTTGTCGCACATGATCTCCGCGGAGCGCGCGCCCTGCGTGATATTGTCGGGACCGGAGAAGGATTTCACGAAGTCGAAGCCCGGCTCGGCGATGTTGGAGTTGGTCACGATGACCGGAATGCCGGCCTGATGCGCCTTGCGGACGGCCGGGATCACGGCCTCGCCATTGGTTGGCCAGATGATGATGGCATCGACCTCCTGCTGGATCAGGTCCTCCATCTGGGCGATCTGGCGGGCGACGTCGCCGCCGGCGTCGAGCACGACGGTCTCGACCTTGTCATTGGCCTCGGCCGCGGCAATGAACGCCTTCTCGTAGGTGGTCTGGTAGCTGTCGACGCCCACGTTGTTTTGCGTGATGCCGATCTTCATGGTGCCGTGGCCGTCGGCAAAGGCGGCGCCTGTCAGCGCCAGCGTGGCCGCGGTGGTCATGGCAAGCGTGCTGCGAAGTGTCATGGTCGTATTCCTCCCGTTGAACTGGTGCCGTCCTTGCAACCTTGGATGCCGGGCCGTGGGCTCCCTGCCCCATGCCCTCGCTGCTGTGGCCGGCTGCGCCAAATGTGCAGGTTAGACAAACCTATTCCGCCAACAAAAATATCCATATCGGATAATTAAATATCCAAATTGGACAATATCGGGATACGTTTCGGATGTCACTTTGAACATTTTCGAAAGGCGCATCCGTGACCCGCTCGCAGACAGACCCGCAGACAGATCACCCGACCAGACCGGATATTCCACGCACCCGGCCCGCACGCAAGGACACGCCCCCAACGATGAACGCGTTTTCAGGACACAGCCATTCCGGCCCGACATCGCCCGGCGCGATGCCCGAGCTGCTGGACATGGTGCAGTTCCTCGAAGCATTCAGCGACGAGATGGAGGATACGATCGACCTTGTGGCGCCCAACCCGCATCTGCGCATGGCGCTGCACCTGATGCAGGGCCATTTCAGCGCCAAGGTTGTCACGCCCACCGCGCTCATCGCCGCAAGCCGGGTCCCCTACGCCACGGCGAACCGACGCCTGCGCGAGATGCAGGAGGCGGGCCTCATAGAGCAGCGCCCGCGCACCCGGACCGGCAAAAGCTTTTCACTGCATCCCAGCGACAAGCTTCTGACCCAGTGGATGCAGCTTTCCGACCGCGTGCGCCGCCTCGCCGAAGATCGCTTTGGCGGTGCGGAAAAGGCCCAGGACACGCAGGATTACTACTTTGGCGGCAGCTACGCCGCGGCGCGGTCGATCCCGCCGCTGAGCGTGCGTCCCGAGCCTCTCAAGGTGCCGGGCGGCTTGCGCGTGCTGGTGCATGGCGACCCGACCTTCATGGTCATGGACAATCTCAAACGCCAGTTCGAGCAGGTGCTTGGCGCCCCGATCAATCAGCGCGCCTTCTCCATCGACCGGCTGCGCGAAGAGGCGCTGCGCAATGCCGACCGCCCCGCGAGCCGCTATGACATCATCGCTGTCGATCTGCCGTGGATCGGCGAGTTTGCCCAGAAAGGCGTGCTGATGCCGCTGGATGCGGCGATGCCGCTCGAGGATCTCGATCCGGCGGATTTCCATACCGCGGGCTGGCGCGCAACCCATTGGGGCGGTCGGGCCTATGGCGTGCCGGCTCAGACGACGCCGGAACTGCTGTTTTATCGCCGGGACCTGTTTGCCAAGGCCGGGCTTGAGCCGCCCAGCACGACCGAGAAACTCCTTGAGGCCGCAGAGCTGTTGCACGAACCGACGCGCGGTCGCTATGGCATTGCGTGGAACGCCTCGCGCGGCACGGCGCTTGGCCACACGGTGCTGATGACCATGGCGGATTTCGGTCAGCCGGTCTTTGACCTGGCCGAAACCGCCGGCGGGTTTGACACCGAAGCGCTTGCCGCAGGGGGGTATCGGCCGACCATAGACACGGATGCCGGGCTTCAGGCGGCGGAATTCCTTCTGGAGATCCTGAAATACTCGCCGCCCGATATCCTGTCGATGTCGTGGTATGAGCGGATCCGTCCCTATGCGGCGGGGCGCGTGGCGATGGCCTATGGTTACACGCTTCTGGCGCCGTATTTCGAGCTGGACGAAAGCTCGCCCGCCTATGAGCAGACCGGCTACCTGCCGCACCCGCCCGGACCGGGGGCCAGCCCGGTCGCACCGGTTGGCGGATACGCCATGGGCATCCCCGCGAACCTGCCGGAGGAGCGGATCGATGCTGCGGTCGAGGCGCTGAAGGTGTTCACATCGCCCGAGGCGCAGAAGCTCTACGTGCAGAACGGAAGCCGCACCAACCCGCGCTATTCCGTGGGTGCAGACCCGGAGGTGCGCCGCGCCTCGGCCATTTTCGAAGCGATCGACGGCATGTCCTGGCGCGATGAGTTGCAGTTCTGGCCGCGCCCGCCAGTGCCCGAGATTGCCGGCATCATCCAGATCTGCGGCGAGGAATTTCACGACATGCTGCGCGGGATCAACACCCCGCAGGACACGCTGCGCCGTGCGCAGCAGCGCGCCGACGCGCTGATACGACCAACAAACGGGACACCGTGACAGAGGAGGAGAGACCATGGACCCCAATCGCCTGAAGGGAAAGAACATCCTGATTACCGGTGCCGCGCGTGGCATGGGGGCGGCCAATGCCGAAGCCTTCGCCGCGCAGGGCGCCAATGTGTGCATCGGCGATCTGGATGGCGACGAGGCCCAGAAGGTCGCCGACACCATCAACGCCGCCGGGAACGGCAAGGCGATCGCGATCCGGATGGACGTGACCAAGCGCGAGGACAATGCCGCCGCGGTCGCCGCCACGGTCGAGGCCTTTGGCTCGATCAACGTGGGTCTGTTCAACGCGGGTCTCAACAAGCCCCGGTTCTTCATGGATATCGATGAGGACAACTGGGACATGATCATGAACGTCAACACCAAGGCGATGTGGCTCGGGATGCAGGAGACCGCGCGCCAGATGATCGCGCAGGGGCCGATGGAGGATCATCCCTACAAGCTCATCAACGTGGGCAGCATCGCGTCGCGCAAGCCACTGGTGGATGTGACGGTCTATTGCACCTCGAAATACGGCTGTCTCGCGCTGACCGAATGCGGCGCGCTTGGTCTGGCCGAGCACAACATCACCGTGAACGGCTATGCGCCCGGCGTGGTGGTGACCCCGCTTTGGGAACAGCTCGACAAGGATCTGGTCGAAATCGGGTTCAAGGAACGCGAGGGTCAGGCCTATGACGACATCGTCGCGAACAACCTTGTGATCAAGCGGGTGTCCTATCCCAAGGACATCATCGGCACCGCGTCGTTCCTGGCCAGCGATGACAGCGACTACATGACCGGCCAGATGATTTCGATCGATGGCGGCTGGGTCACGAAGTAAGCCGCCCGCTTTTCGTTCAATACTAAACAATCACCCTTGAACACGGGTCGCGATTGCGGCCCGGAGGAGATATTCATGTCACGCGCCTTGATGCCGAACATGCTCACCCCGCAGGATCTTGAGCCCAATTGGGAATGGCGGGAGAAGATCCCCGCCTGGGGGCACAGCTCCGTCGATTTCGAACGCCGGATCGACCATGACCGGCTGCGCCGGTATCGCCTCGCCCGCACGCGCCAGTCCCTGCAGAACTCCAATGCCGGGTCGCTGTTGCTCTTCGACGTGAACAACATCCGCTACGTTTCCGCCACCAAGATCGGCGAATGGGAGCGCGACAAGATGTGCCGCTTCTGTCTGCTGACCGGCGATGACAGCCCCTATGTCTGGGACTTCGGTTCCGCCGCGGTGCACCATCAGCGCTACTCGGACTGGCTCGAACCCGATCACTGCCTCGCCGGGGTGGTTGGCATGCGCGGCACCATTCCGCCGGAATTCGGCCTGATGCGCAAATATGCCAAGATGATCGCGCAGCTGATCAAGGATGCGGGCATGGCCAACATGCCGGTGGGCGTGGATTACGCCGAAACGGCGATGTTCCACGCGCTGCGCGAGGAGGGCATCAATGTCGTGGACGGCCAGCAGATCATGCTGGCGGCCCGCGAGATCAAGAACTGGGACGAGATCCAGCTTTTGACGCAGGCGGCCTCGATGGTCGATGGCGTCTATCACATGATCTACGAGGAGCTGAAACCCGGCGTGCGCGAGAGCGATATCGTCGCGCTGTCGAACAAGATGCTCTACGAGATGGGGTCGGACGATGTGGAGGCGATCAACGCCATTTCCGGCGAGCGCTGCAACCCGCATCCGCATAATTTCACCGACCGGCTGATCCGGCCGGGGGACCAGGCGTTTTTCGATATACTCCAGAGTTACCAGGGATATCGGACGTGCTACTACCGGACCTTCAATGTCGGGCGCGCAACGCCGGCGCAGAACGACGCCTATGTGAAGGCCCGCGAATGGATCGACGCGTCCATCGAGATGATCAAGCCCGGTGTGAGCACGGACAAGGTGGCCGAAGTCTGGCCAACCGCCGAAAGCCTCGGCTTTCCGAACGAGGACGCGGCTTTCGGTCTGCAATTCGGGCACGGGCTGGGTCTGGCTCTGCATGAGCGGCCCATCATCAGCCGCGCGGTCAGCCTCGATCACCCGATGGAGATCCAGACCGGGATGGTCTTTGCGCTGGAGACCTATTGTCCGGCGACGGACGGGTATTCGGCCGCGCGGATCGAGGAAGAGGTCGTGGTGACGGAAACCGGCTGCGAGGTGATCAGCCTCTTCCCGGCCGAAGACCTGCCCATCGCGAACCGGTATTGACCATGGCCAATCCCTTTGACCTGAGCGGGCGCCGCGCGCTTGTCACCGGTGGGGCCACGGGCATTGGCGAGGGCATTGCCCTTGCCCTTGCCGAGGCCGGGGCGGATGTGGCGCTGACCTATCGCAGCCATGCGCCGCAGGAGACACAGGCCTGGATCGAGGCTATGGGGCGCAGCTGCGCCGCGGTGCGGGCGGATTTCACCGATATGGACCAAGCCGGGGCCGAAGCGGTCGTGGGCTTTGCCCGCGACGCGCTTGGCGGGCTCGACATCTTGGTCAACAATGCCGGGATCATCCACCGCGAAGACAGTGCGGAGATGCCGCTGAAGGACTGGCGGCAGGTGCTGTCGGTCAACCTCGACTCGGTCTGGCTTCTGAGTCAGGCGGCGGGACGGCACATGCTGGCGCAGGGCGGCGGGAAGATCGTCATCGTCTCGTCCGTGCTCGGGTCGCAGGGCGGCCTGCGCGTGCCAGCATATGCGTCGAGCAAACATGCCGTTCTGGGCCTGACCAAGGCGCTGTGCAACGAATGGGCGGGGCATGGCGTCAACGTCAACGCCATTGCTCCGGGCTACACGGCGACGGACAACACGCAAGCGCTGCGCGACGATCCGGACCGCTCGAAAGCGCTTCTGGAGCGCATTCCCGCGGGCCGGTTTGCCGAACCCTCCGAAATCGCGGGCGCGGCGGTGTTTCTCGCCTCCGATGCGGCGGCCTATTGCCATGGCAGCACCGTGACCGTGGATGGCGGCTGGATGGCGCGCTGAAAGGACAGACATGATGGAACAGAGTTTGACAGGAAAGACCGCGCTGGTGACGGCCGCGGCAAACGGGATCGGGCGCGCCTCTGCCGAGGCGCTGGCCGCGCGCGGGGCGACGGTGATCGCCACCGACATCGCCGAAGAGCCGCTCGCCACGCTGGACGCGAGCCACCCGGCAATCACCGGCAGGCGGCTCGACGTGATGGACAACGCCGCCGTGCAGGCGCTCGTCGCGTCGCTGCCGCCGCTCGACATCCTCGTGAATTGCGCAGGCTGGGTGCATGATGGCACGATTCTCGATTGCGACGACACGGTTTGGGACAGGTCCTTCGACCTCAATGCCAAGGCGCTGTTCCAGGTGACACGCACGGTCTTGCCGGGGATGCTGGAAAAGGGCGGCGGGTCGATCGTCAATATCGCGTCCATCGTGTCGAGCGAGAAAGGCGCGCCGCGGCGCTTTGCCTATGGCGCCTCCAAGGCCGCGATCATCGGCATGACCAAGTCGATCGCCGCGGATTTCGTCAAACAGGGCATCCGCTGCAACGCGATCTGCCCCGGCACGGTGCAGAGCCCGTCGCTGAATGACAGGCTTGCGGCGACCGGCGATTTCGAGGCTGCGCTTGCCGCCTTCAAGGATCGTCAACCCATGGGGCGGCTTGGCCAGCCGGAAGAGATCGCCGAGATGGTGTGTTACCTCGCCGGTGATCTGGCGGGCTTCACCACCGGGCAGGCGATTGCGGTCGATGGCGGGTGGTCGATCTGATGCGGCTGGACCGCGCGGCCTCCATCGACGATCTTCGCGCCATGGCCCGGCGGCGCATTCCGCGCTTTGCCTTTGATCTGGTGGATGGCGGCGCGGAAAGCGAACGCAACCTGCGCCGCAACAGCGCCGCCTTTGAAGAGGTGGAACTGACCCCGCGCTACATGCGTGATGTCGGGCAGATCGACACGGGGCTGCGGCTTTTCGGGCAGGCGTTTGCCGCGCCCTTCGGCATGGCCCCCATCGGGATGCTCAACGCCTTCTGGCCCGGAGCGGATGTGATGCTGGCGCGCTTGTGCAAGGCCCGTAACATCCCCTACACGGCCTCTTCCGCCGCATCGACCCCGCTTGAGACGCTGGCGGAAGCCGCCGATGGCAACGGCTGGTTCCAGCTTTACGTGTCCAGCGATGCCGATGTCACCGAAGGGCTGGTCGTCCGGGCCGAGACCGCGGGCTATCCGGTGATGATGGTGACGGCCGATGTGCCCGCCGCGGGCAAGCGGGACCGCGACATTCGCAACCGTCTGGCCGTGCCGTTCCGGTTTACGCCCGACGTCGTCCTGCAATGCGCGCTCAAACCACGCTGGTCGCTCACCAGCCTCCGCCATGGCACGCCGAACGTGGCCAATTACGCCGATCTGCTTCAGAGCGCGACCTCCTATGCGGAGGTGCAAAAGACGCTGATCACGCCCGGGTTCACCTGGGACGATCTCGCGCGCCTGCGGGACCGCTGGAAAGGCCGGCTTCTGGTGAAGGGGATCCTGCACCCGCAGGATGCGCTGCGCTGCGCCGAAATCGGGTGCGACGGGATCGTCGTGTCGAACCATGGCGGGCGGCAGGTGGCCTTCGGCCCGCCGACGATCGAGGCGTTGCCGCCGATTGTGCGCGCGCTTGGCGGACAGATGACGGTGCTGCTCGACAGTGGCATCCGGCGCGGCGCCGATCTGTTGCGCGCCAAGGCGTTGGGCGCGGATTTTACCCTCGCCGGGCGGGCGCTCGCCTTTGGCGTGGGCGCAGGCGGGGCGGCGGGCGCGGCGCGTGCCTTCGAGATCCTCGAACTGGAGCTTGTCCGCGCGCTTGGCCAGCTTGGGGCCGCGCGCTTTGCCGATGTCGGGCCGGACATGCTCTCAACGGCTGTGGCGCAGGCCGCGCCCTGAGCACCGCCGCGCTCAGGCGCGGTCATCCTTCGGGCTGCCCATCACCACATAGGAGGTGATCGCGTTCACCTGCGGCAAGGTGCCGAGCACTTCGGTATGGAAATGCTTGTAGGCCGCGAGGTCCCGGGCCTCGACCCGCAGCAGGTATTCGACGGTTCCGGTGATATTGTGGCATTCGCGGACCTCCGAGGCGCGGGAAATGGCGCGTTCAAAGGCTTCCTGTGCGGATTTCGTGTGGGTGTTCAGCCCAACGGTGATGTAGGCGACAAAGCCGATGCCCATCTTGTCGGGCGACAGCACCGCCCGGTAGCCCGCGATGACCCCTGACTTTTCGAGCGCGGCCACCCGGCGCAGGCAAGCGGAGGGCGACAGGCCCACGGTTTCGGCCAGCGCGAGGTTGCTGATCCGGCCATCGCGGGAGAGGACGCGCAATATCTTGCGGTCAATATCGTCAAGATCGATCATTAGTTGCAAGGATGCCGCGCAATAAGGCGTTTTCGCAAGCCTTCACCGGCACTTCTCCGCCAAATTGTGCGGCATGACACCGGAAATCTTCACTGCGCTGGCACTCTTTGCCCTGTCTTCGGTCATCACGCCGGGGCCCAACAACCTGATGCTGATGGCATCGGGAGCCAATTTCGGTTTCGTGCGGTCGGTGCCGCACATGTTCGGTGTGGGCCTCGGGTTCCCGCTGATGATCCTGCCGGTCGGGCTGGGGGTGATGGCTCTCTTCGACGCGGTTCCGCTGGCGCGCACGCTGCTGACGGTGCTGTCGGTGGCGTATCTGCTTTGGCTGGCCTGGAGGATTGCCCATGCCGCGGCACCGGGGGAAGCGGCGGCGGGCGCGCGCCCGTTGCGCTTTGTGGAAGCCTGTGCGTTCCAGTGGGTCAACCCGAAGGCGTGGTCCATGGCCTTGAGCGCAATCACGCTCTTTGCTCCCGGCCGGGAGTTCGGGGCCGTGCTCTGGGTGGCGGGAACCTATGCGGCCATGGGGTGCATCTCGACAACCACATGGGTCACGTTGGGCCGGCAGATCCGGCGGTTTCTGACCACGCCACGGCGCTTGCAGCTGTTCAACTGGTCGATGGCGGGACTGCTTGTGGCCTCGATGCTGTTGGTCTTTGCGCTGTGAGGGACGATTGCATCCGCCGCCCCGCCACGCCATATACCGGGTAAGAGTTGCGTCGATACGCTGCGTTCGAAAGGCTTCCCATGACCCATTACCTCGATTTCGAGAGACCGCTGGCCGAGATTGAAGGCAAGGCAGAAGAGCTGCGCGCCATGGCGCGGGGCAATGACGAGATGGATGTGGAAGAGGAAGCCGCCGCGCTCGATGCCAAGGCGGCGACGCTTCTTGCGGAGCTTTACGGCAAGCTGACCCCGTGGCGCAAATGCCAGGTGGCGCGGCATCCGCAGCGCCCGCATTGCAAAGACTATATCGAAGCGCTGTTCACCGAATATACACCGCTGGCCGGCGACCGCGGCTTTGCCGACGATCAGGCGGTGATGGGCGGGCTTGCACGGCTCGATGACCGGCCGGTCATGGTGATCGGCCATGAAAAGGGGCATGACACGCAATCGCGGCTGTCCCGGAATTTCGGCATGGCGCGACCCGAAGGCTATCGCAAGGCGATCCGCCTGATGGAGATGGCAGGCCGGTTCGGCCTGCCGGTGGTTACGCTGATCGACACGCCCGGGGCCTATCCGGGCAAGGGCGCCGAGGAACGCGGGCAGTCCGAGGCGATCGCCCGCTCGACAGAGGCCTGCCTGCGCATCGGCGTGCCGCTGGTGTCGGTTGTGATCGGCGAGGGCGGGTCCGGCGGCGCGGTAGCCTTCGCGACGGCGAACCGGGTCGCGATGCTGGAGCATTCCGTCTATTCGGTGATCTCGCCCGAAGGCTGCGCATCGATCCTTTGGAAGGACGCGGAGAAAATGCGCGAAGCCGCCGAAGCGCTGCGCCTGACGGCACAGGACCTGCTCAAGCTCGGTGTGGCGGACCGGATCATCCCGGAGCCGCTCGGCGGCGCGCATCGCGACCCCGCTGCGACCATGGCGGCGGTCAAGTCAATGTTGAACACCATGCTGTCGGAATTCGACGAGCGCGATGCGGCCCAGCTGATCGCGGACCGGCGGCGGAAATACCTCAACATTGGCTCCAAGGGTCTCGCCGCCTAGCCCGCTCCGGCACCGGCAGAGCAAGCCCGTCCGCGCGCGCACGGAGGGCACGACCGCCGCGTCGATGGCCAGTCTGTGACCCAACCATAGTGCCTGTTTCCGGGTCGGGGTCGGGGTGCGCGCAATCGGCATGGGCACCGTCGACCCGCGCCTTGGCAGCGGCTGACCGCCAGCCACCAAGGCCCCCGATCAGAGCATGGCCGCGGAGTCGATGGCAAAGCTGTCACCCAACCATGGTGCCTGTTTCCGGGTCGGGGTGATGACCCGCTCGATCAGCATGGGCACCATCAGGCCGCGCACCAATATCGCCAGTTCCTGCGGGAAGGATGGTGTATGAAACAGCGCGATCCGGCGCGAAAACGCCCCTTTGGGCAAGGCCATCGGGCGCAAAGCCCCGTGCAGCCGGGACAGGCGCGCATAGTTCAACGCCGTCGTGATGGTCCAGGCCCCGCCGGTTGCGATGGTGCCAAGAATGGCGGCGCTGCTGTCATATTCTTCGGCCGGAGCAAGCGCGATACGGCGGCGCGCCAGTTCCGCGTCGATACGGCGGCGCATGTATTGCCCGGCCCCGTAGCGCAAGAAACGCAGACCCGAGCCGCCCGCGAGCAGGGTTTGCGCGTCCAGCCCCGCCTCCGCCGGCGCCACGAGGATGAAGGGATCGTGCAACAGCCGGACCTCGCCGGCAAAGGCCTGTTGCTCTCCGGTTTCGGCCGCTATCCCGATATGGGCCTCGCCATTGGCCACCATGCGCCGGATCTCGTGACTCGGGCGGGTGGTAAACACCAATCCGCAAGCCGGAAGCCGGGCCTTCAGAGCGTGTGACAGGGCTGGCACCACATCGGCATCGAGATCCTCGATGGCGGCAATCTGGATCGTTTGGGCGTAGCCGGACAGGCGCGGCGCAGACAGCCGGAAAAGACCGCGCTCCAACGCCGCGAAAGCCTCGTCGGCGCAGGCCAGCAGCGCTTCGCCCTCGAAAGTGGGCGTGACGGGACGCTCCTCTGTCAGCAGCGCAACGCCAGTCACCGCTTCGAGCCGGGCGATGTGATAGGACACAGTGCTGGGCACAAGGCCAAGCCGATCCGCCGCGCCCCGGATCGAGCCACAGCGCAGCACGGCCCGGAAGGATGCGAGCCATTTCAAGCTCAGATCGTCCGGCTGGATCATGTATGCGCCATTGATGAAACCATGACGGCATCTGAGCGCATCTGGCGCGCGCGCGCCAGAGAGGATCGCAGATTACCGCGTGCCGGGCGGACCGGGGCCGCCGCGCCCGGTTGCAGGCCGACCGCGGCAACCTGCGCGCAGAGCCCCCGGCATGGCTCGCAACATCCCTCGAAACGAGCAACGCAACACAAAACGACACGGCGCGCGCGGCCCTCGCGTGTGCTTCAAACATCGGACCGACCGGGGCCTACCCCCGCCGCAAGCATACGCCGGTTCCACGGGGGTATCCCCCGGCTGTGGCGCGGTGGTTTTGCGCGGTCTGGAGGCCCTCCCCCAGCTTCGTCGGGGTTTCAACGCCCGCCCCGCGCATTCGCGCGGGCCGATGCCAGAGCGACGGCTTCCCACGCGCAATCGACCGGCGCGCGGGATGATGCCACGCTCCGCTTCGGCACCGCCGTCGGAAAGGCGCAGAGGCGCGGCATGGGCATCCTGCCGACGATCCGTTCCGGTCGCATTGCCTGCTTTGGGTGCCAACCGGCAGCGGGGCCCGGTTGGGGTGCGGTTTCGATATGCTACTGCTGTGCCACGGCGATTTGCACGTCAAGCGCTTCGGCGGCGCCGCCAAACACCGCGCCGGTCACCGGGGCGGCGTCGCGATAGTCCAGACCCGTGGCGACCCGGACATAGCGTTGGTCGGGGGACATGCCGTTGGAGACGTCAAAGCCGACCCATCCCAACCCGTCCACATGCGCCTCGGCCCAGGCATGCATCGCGTCCTGCTCGACCCGATCATCCAGCATGAGGTAGCCCGAAACATAGCGCGCAGGATAGCCGAGACGCCGCGCGGCGGCGAGAAAGACATGGGTGTGGTCCTGACATACGCCGCGCCCGGCGGACAGCGCGTCTTCGGCGGTCCAGTCCGACTCGGACGCGCCAACCTCATAGGCCACCGCCGCGTGGATCGCCGCCATCAGCCCGTGCAACCGGGCGAGATCATTCTCCGCAGGCTCCAGATCCTTGAGCAGCGCACGCACGCCCGGTCCGGGCTTGGTGCGCTCGGTTTCATGACTGTAGAGCCACAGAGGCGCGGGGCCGCGATGCGGTCCTACAACGCCGTGGCCTTCGACCATGCTGACCAGCCCTTCACAGCGGATCAGCAGCTCCTGCGTGCCTTTCTCGAAGCGGACAAGATGGACATGGTTGTTGTGATGATCGTCATATTCGAGGTCTATCCGCCCTCCCTCGACCACCGTCTTCCACTCCTCGATGGTCTGATGCCGGGTTGCCTTGGGCGTCTTTCGAAGCTGTTGCAGCCCGTAGGGCACTGGCGCTTCGAAGCGGTAGCGGGTCACGTGAGAAATGGTCAGCTTCATATCTGTTTCCACCCGCCTATTCGTAAAACCGGTAATCGACTTCGATCTGGCGCCCGAGCCCCGCGAGATCATTCAGCACCGTCTGCAGGAATTCGTGCAGGCCCAATTCGAAGATGTGCTCGATATCCTGGTCGAGATAGCCGCGCCGCATGTCGCGCACCTTCAGCAGCGCCGGCGCCGGCTCCGTGCCGTAGGTGTTGGCGAGGAAGGTCAGGTTGCTGTCAAGCTTGCTGAGGCAGAACTGCAAGGAGCGCGGCATGCGCCCGTCGAGGATCAGGAACCGCGCAATGTCCTTGGGATCGTAGGCATTGTCATAAGCGACGCGAAAGCCGCCCCGCGCGGAGACCGACCGCAGGATGATCTCCCATTGCACATTGTCGATGCTGGAGCCGACGGACCGCACCGAGGGCAGCAGCACGTAGTATTTCACATCGAGGATGCGCGCGGTCTGGTCCGCACGTTCGAGAAAGGTGCCGATGCGGGCGAAGTCGAAAAAGTCATTCCGCAGCATCGTGCCCAGCGTGGAGCCGCGCACGAGGGCCGTGCCCTGCCGGATTTGCCCCAGCACCTTGGGCAGGTCGCGTTCGCTGACCTTGCGCGCCAGAACATCCTGCGCGCTCATGTAAATGCGGTTGACCGCTTCCCAGACTTCGCCGGTGAGCGCGGTCCGCACGGAGCGGGCATTCTGGCGTGCGGCGCAGATGCAGGAATAGACCGAAGACGGGTTGTCGCGCGCGCGCAGGAGCCAGTCGATGGCCGCGTCCTTGGTCACATTGTCATGCAGCTGGCCAAATCCGTCGAAGACTCCGGCTGTCTTGAGCACGGAGCGCCATTCGTCATCGGTGGAGTCGAGCCGGGTGAGCGCGATCCGCTGACCGGTTTCAATCAGGCGCGCGGTGTTTTCTGCCCGTTCGAGATAACGATACATCCAGAACAGGCCGTTGGCGGTTCTTCCAAGCATGGCGCGTCAGTCCTCCAAGACCCAGGTGTCCTTGGTTCCGCCGCCCTGGCTTGAATTGACCACAAGCGACCCTTTCTTGAGCGCGACCCGTGTCAAGCCTCCGGGGGTAATCTTGATCCCCTCGGGGCTCACCAGCACGAAGGGGCGCAGGTCCACGTGGCGTGGGCTCAGCCCGGCGCGGGTGAATATCGGGCAGGTGGAGAGGGCCAATGTCGGCTGTGCGATATAGTTGGAGGGCCGCGCCTTCAGCTTGCGCCGGAACGCCGCCAGATCCTTCTTGGTCGCGGTGGGGCCGATCAGCATGCCGTAGCCGCCGGAGCCATGCACCTCCTTGACCACGAGCTCGGGCAGGTTGTCGAGCACATAGGCGAGGCTTTCGGGATCGGAACAGCGCCATGTCGGCACGTTTTCGAGCAAGGGCCGCTCACCCGTATAGAATTCCACGATCTCGGGCATGTAGCTGTAGATCGCCTTATCATCGGCGATGCCGGTGCCCGGCGCATTGGCGATTGTCACCCGGCCCGCGCGATAGACATCGAGGATGCCCGGCACCCCAAGCTGGCTTTCCGGATTGAGGTTGAGCGGGTCGAGGAAATCGTCATCCACGCGCCGATACAGCACGTCAATCGGCTTGTAGCCCTCCGTCGTGCGCATGGCGACACGACCATCGACGATCTGGAGATCATGGCCCTCCACCAGCTCGACACCCATCTTGTCGGCCAGGAATGCATGTTCGAAATACGCCGAATTGTAGATCCCCGGTGTCAGCACCGCCACGCACGGGCTTGATCCGGCCGTCTTTGGCGCACAGGCGGCCAATGACCGCCGCAGGTCGGCGGGGTAGGTTTCCACCTCGCGCACGCGATTGCGGGAAAACAGCTCCGGGAACATCTGGAGCATGGTTTCGCGGTTTTCGAGCATGTAGCTGACGCCCGACGGGGTGCGAGCGTTGTCTTCGAGCACATAGAACTCGTTGTCGCCGGTGCGCACCAGATCGATGCCGACGATATGGGTATAGACCCCTGCGGGCGGCTCCACCCCGATCATATGCGGCAGGAAGGCCGCGTTCCGCGATATCATCTCCGCCGGGATACGCCCGGCCTTCACGATCTCCTGACGGTGATAGATGTCATAGAGAAAGGCATTGATCGCCCGCACGCGCTGTTCGATGCCGCGTGACAGCTTTTGCCATTCATAGCCGGAAATGATGCGTGGGATGATGTCGAAAGGGATCAGACGTTCTTCGGCCTCGGCACGGCCATAGACGTTGAAGGTGATGCCGGTCAGGCGAAAAAGCTCATCCGCCTCGCGTTGTTTGGCGCGCAGCCCTTTGACGTCCTCGCCTTCCCACCACTGATGAAACCCCTGATAGGGGCCACGAAGACTCTCTTCGGTGCCCCACATTTCGTCGTAGATTGGTTTGTCACTCATGTCCCGACCCTATCCAGCCGGAGAGGGAGAGTCCAATCACTGGCCCTGCAAGCCCATGTGCCCGCAAACAAACAGACTGGTTTGCCCATTTTTCGAGCATCGCGGGAACGCTGGCCAACCGCACGCCGAGAGCGGACGGGCTCATGCCTTTTCTGCCGCGGTCACGATGATTTCGACCTTGAGGACATCGCGTGCCAGACGCGCCTCGCCGCATGCGCGCGCGGGGGCATGGCCCTCCGGCACCCAGGCGTCCCAGACCGCGTTCATCTCCGCGAAATCGGCCATGTCGCGCAGCCAGATCACCGCTTGAAGAATGTGTTCGCGATCCGACCCGGCCTGTTCCAGAAGAGCGTCGATGCGCGACAGGCAATCTCGGGTCTGATCGGCGACACTGTCCCCGGCACCGACCTGTCCACACAGGTAGATCGTGCCGTTGTGTTTGACGATCTTGCTCATCCGCCGGCTGGTTTCGAGGCGTTCGGTCATGGGGGCGGCTCCTTGCTTGGCTGTGCGGGTGGCGCGCACGGAACAGGTATATCAGGTGAACACTCTTGCCCGATCGGATGCAAGAGCCTGCGCTTGCGCGCCGGCGCATTTGACGCTGTCCGCGCGCTGCAACGCGCCCTCTTGCCCCAATCATGCCGTCATGCCCCAAGGCGCTCCGACGCGGGGCGGGCGGCGAGGGAACACCGGTCCAGAAACGCGCCGCGGGCGGGATAAACCGGTGCCCGTCATCCTCACCCGGCCGCATGCCACTCAGCGCAATGCGAAGCGTTGTGCCAGCGCCAATCCGCTATTGAGCAGCCGGCTTTGCAGCCCCGGCAGGACCAGCCGTCGGGGTTGCGTGCTGAGCGGGAGCGGCAGGGCGTCCGGATCGTCCCCGGTGAGGAGACCGGCGATGGATTGTCCAAACACGGTGCCGGTGGTGATGCCGCGCCCGTTATAGCCGATGGGTGCGTAAAGCCCGTCCGCAATCTGGCATATGCGCGGAATATGGTCCGGGGTCAGGGCGATTTTGCCGTCCCAAGGCGCCGACCAGGAGACCGGGCCGATATCGGGGTAGAGACGATCCAGCAACCGCCCCGCCCAGGCGCGCGCGGCATCCGGCGCCCCGGCTGGACCCATGCCACCAAGCACCAGCCGACCCTCCCGATCCCGCCGCAGGCTCACCATGACGCGAGCGTTCGTCCAGAGCCCCTGCCCTTCGGGCAACACGCGCGCAGCACGATCACCCAGCGGTTCGGAGGCGATCTGAAAATAGCGCATCGCAAGGAAGCTCTTGTCCAGACCCGGCCAGAGCGGTCCCGCATAGGCATTGGTGGCCAGCACCACGGACCGCGCCAGCACAGGCCCGGCCGCGCTTGTCAGTCGCCAGTGCGACCCCGCGCGGGTCAATCCGGTGACGGGCGTGTGTGTCGCCAACGCCGCGCCTGCCGCGGCGGCGGCCCGCGCGAGGCCGCGGCAATAGGCCATCGGTTGCAGCGTGCCTGCGCGGGCGTCGAGCAATCCCGCGGCAAATCGCGCGCTTCCCGTGCGCGCCTGCATCTCGGTCGCATCGAGTAGCGTCACCGGCGCACCGAGCCGCGCCCATTCGGCGTGGCGCGCGCGCAGATCCGCGACGCCCGAGGCAGAGGTTGCCGCATGGATCGTGCCGTTCCGGGTGGCTTCGCAGCGGATCTGGTGGCGCTCGATGAGCGCAAAGACCGCGTTGGGCGCATCGGCAAAGCGAGACAGGAAGCGCGCCCCCGCCGCGTCCCCCAACCGCGCGCGCAATTGCGCCGGGGGCAGCCAGGCCGCCGCATTGACCAGCCCGACATTGCGCCCGGACCCGCCATGGCCGACATCCTGCGCTTCGAAAAGCTGCACCGAAAGCCCCGCCTCGGCGGCATGCAGCGCCGTCGAAAGCCCGGTATAGCCGCCGCCAACAATGGCGACGTCCACGGGATTGTCCGGCAAGGCACCGCGGATGGGCGCGGAAGGATCAGGCTCAGCCGAGGTGCTTGCCCAGATCGGATGGCTGTTGGTCATGCCCTGTCCCCAGAATGCGCGTCATGGCAGACTTGCACCGCGCGGCGGGGGAGGTCAATTTGGCTGGATGTTGCAAAGCGGAGAAAGCCGATGACGCCCCTCAAGACCAGCGCCGCCCAGATGGTTGCGGAAGCCCGCGCGCGGATCGACGAAATCGAGACCGCGGATCTGATCGCGATGCTGGATGACCCCGATCTTGTCGTGGTGGATATCCGGGACCCGCGCGAACGCGCCCGGACCGGGTATATCCCCGGTGCCTTTCACGCACCGCGCGGCATGATCGAGTTCTGGGTCGATCCGGACAGCCCGTATCACAAGCCGATCTTCTCGGAACCGGGCAAGCGCTTTGTGTTTCACTGTGCGTCGGGGTGGCGCTCCGCGCTCACCGTGGCGACCTTGCAGGATATGGGGTTCCCGGCGGCGCATCTGCGCGAGGGGTTCTCCACGTGGGAGGCGCAGGGCGGTCCGGTCGAACGGGAGGCGTGAGCCCGTCCGCAAGCGCGTCATCGCCCCCGTGACCGGGTTGAGCGGTGCCTCGATCACCGGGTGCACGGTGCAGGCCTGATCGGGGGGAGCGATGTCGGCATCACTCGGGTGCGCAAGGCCCGCATCGACAGAGCGTCCACCGGAGATCCCGGTCTTCATGCCCGGCCCCACCGGGACAGGACCGGGTTTCACGCCGCACCCGGGCTTGCCCCGAACCCGGAACGGTTGGGCTTCCGGCCCCCCACTGGCGGGCCGGTCTGTCCCGGCGGTCAGTAATCCCGCTCGAAGAAGATGCCGATCCCGCTGTCCCCGTCGGAGCCGAGGCGGCCCCGCACGGTCACGTCTTCGGTCAAATCGAGGTTGAGGTTGATCTGGCTTTCGCCCTTCGAATTGACCGTCAGATCGGTGTAGATATTCTCCGAGATGTAAGCGCCGGCGCGGGCCTGGATATTGCCGTCGGCATCGGTGCCGATGTCGAGATCATCCACGCCCAGCCCCTCGCGCAGCTGGCCGGTGATGCCCAGCCCGCCACGGCCCGACAATGTGTTGACGGCCGCCGCAAGTTGCACCGCCTGCAGCGCCGAAATTTCCTGAATGGACCGGCCGAACAGAAACAGGGAGATCACCTCGTCTTCGGGCAATTCTGGGCTCGAGGTCACGATGAGGTCGGGTTCGGAGGCAAAGCCTTCCAGCCGGATCGAGATCTCGGTTTCGTCCACATCGGTCGCGGCGGTGAAGGTAATGTATGGGTCGAAGCTGCCGCGCAGGGACACGCCGCCTTCGGTCAGCACCACGCGCCGACCGAGCAGGTCGATGCGGCCGCGGATGAGGTTGAACTGTCCGACCGGAACGAGGTCATTGGTTGATCCGGTCAGGCGCAGCTGACCGCCAAGCTCCGCATCGAGCCCGCGCCCCCGAACGAATATCCGGTTGGGAGCATTCACCAGGACGTCGATCGGGAAATCGGGCGCCGGTGCCTGTGTGCCCTGTTCCCTGAGACCGGCAAAGACCAGCGTCAGGCGCACATCTTCGGGCATGCTGCGATGCTCCACCCCTTCGAGAATGGCGAAGTTGGGGCCGCCCTGGGGAATACGCAACTCAAGCGTTTCAAGCGAAACCGTCCCGCCAATGCGGGCGCCTCCGGTCAAAGGCCCGGTGACGGTGACGCGCCCGTTCGCGGTGGTGTCATAGAGCGAGTCGTCGCGCAGCCGCGCGTTCTGGAACGCCGCGACAAGGTCGGCCGAGAACGGTGCGTCAAGAGCGATCGGGCCACTGATGCGCAGCGTGCCGCCGCTACTGATCCCTGCGGAAAGGTCCACCTGCGCCTGCCCTCCCGCAAGGCGGATCGCGCCCGCGCCCCCTTCAATGCCAAGATCAAGCGCAGGTGCAAAGGCGCGCACATCTGCCAGCGTGATCTGGCCGCTGACAGAATTGAGCTGCGGCGGGCCGACAACATCGAGATCGAACCGGACTTGCCCGTCGATGGCTTGTTCCGGCAATTGCGCGCTCACGACAGAAAGCGGCAACCCGCCGGTCACATCGAGGTTGAGCCGCTGGGCATCTTCGGACGCGGTTCCGGCCACGTTCAGCGTAATGCCGGCCGGGCCTTGTCCGTCTACGGCGATCTGCCAGTTTGCACCGGATTTGCGCGCCGTGCCGCGCATCGAAGCCGCGCCGGGCAATTGCGGCACAACGGCGCCGAGATTGGGCAGCGCCACGCGGAAATCCAGATCACCACTGTTTTCGCCAATGGTTCCGGTAAGGCCCGCTTCGATCCCCGGTCCGTCAAGGATCAGACGGTCGACACTCAGCACGCCTTGCGCATCGCGCGCCGCGTCCAGCGCAATGCGGGTGGTGCCTCGAATCAGCGGTTCGACCGCCGGCACGGCAAAGCGCAACGCCTGCGTTTCGCCGTCTACGGTGATGCGGCCGGTCTGTGCCAGAACATCGGCGTCGATCGTGCCGGAAAGCTGCGCCGATCCGGAGAGGTTGCGCCCGGCGAGCGAGGAGTATCGAGAGAGCGTGTCGATCCGCGCGCTCAGGTTACCCTGCGCCCGGAGGGTGTTTTCCAGATCGCCCACAAGCGTGCCATCATAGGTCAGCCGCGCATCGCCCGGAAACTGGCCATCCGCGCGCACGATCCACCGCTCGGCCCCGTCCTCGTCGGCGCGCAGGGTGAACCGCGAGGGACCAGTCAGGCCCGGCACCACCCGTTGGGTTTCCGGAAGGGAGATGTCAGCGCGCAGAACGCTCAGATCGCTGGCGCCTGCGGCGCTGGCCACGACCCCGTCCCCGTTGATATCGAGCGAGCCGATCCGGATCACCCCGTCAGCATTGCGCGATACCACGGTGGAGAATTGCGTGTTGCCGCGCAGAAGGCCGTCCACTTGCGGGATGTCAACGCGCAGATCACGGGTCGAGCCGTTTGCCGTCATGCTCCCGGCGAGGGCCAGAAGATCGACATCCGCATCGGCCGTGAGCGCAAACGCGCCGCCCAGAGGCCGCCCGACCAGATCGGAAAACGCGGAGAGTTCGGCCACGGACAGGCTCAAACGACCATCGGCGATAAGCTGCTGCGTGCCATCGCCGGCGACGACGCCCTCGAAACCAAGGTCCAGCGCCCGCGGGATGCCGCCATCGAGCCGAACGTTCCAGCGATCCGCGGCCTGATCGGCTTCGAGCACGAGATTGGCCTGACCCGAGAGGCTCGGCAGAAGCACGGAAATATTGGCAACCTGCGCGGTCAGGCGCGCGCTGCTTTCGCCGGTAGAAATGTCGGCGCGGCCGGTGATTTCGGCGGCATCGGTGCCGATTTCCAGTTGAGTGACCCTGATGCCAGCAGTATCGCGCACGGCCTGCACGACAAGTGTGCCAGCCCCTTCGAGCAGGGGGTCGACCTGCGCGATGCCGGTCGACAGATCCACTGTTCCACCGGAGAGTGACACATCGAATGCGCCGGTCAGCGGAAGGATCTCCCCGGCAATCGCAAGCTCGGCAGAGCCGCCCAGCGCAACCGGGATCAGGGGCGCGAACCGGTCCAGACGCTGCGCAAAAAGCGTCAGGTCGGGGCGAACCCGGATGCCCGCACCCTCCCCCGGCGCCGTCAACGACACCGCACCGGTCAAGCCGTAATCGGCACCCGCGAGGTCCAGCTTGTGGATCCGCAATTGCCCGCCTTCCTGCCATCCGAAGTCGATCTGGCCGGTCAGCCGGTCGCCGATGGTCTGCGACAGCGCGACATCGGCGGTTGCAATCTGGTCGGCCACGATGTCGATCACGCCGGAGACCACCTGGGTGGCCCGGGCGATCGAACCCGAGCCGTCCAGCGTCAGGTCGCCAAGACGCACGTCCTGGGCGTCGAGGCCCTGAAGCCGGCCGTCGAGCGCCCAACGGTCCCCTGTCGCGGCATCAAACCGGGCGGTGAGCTCTGCGCGGCGCACCGATACGGGCGCGTCACCCGGAATTGGCAGCACGACCCTGTCGCCCGAGGGCGGCACGATCGTGGCGGACAGATCAAAGGCGCGTGGCCAGCCTCCGGGTTCGAGCGCCGCCGACCCGCTCAGTTCGAGCGCCTGCGCGCCGATATCGAGCAGGGTCAGTTCCATGGAGCCATCGGCATTGCGCTGGCCTTCCGCCAGAAGGCGCACGGCATCACCGAGGAAGGGGCTGTATTGCGGCGCGACAACCGGCGCCACATCCCCGTTCAGCGCCACGCGGAAGCGTTCGCGATTGCCCGCGTCAGTGGGTTCGGTGATCAGTTCGACCGTTCCGGTCACGCGATCCTGCCCATCGGTTGCCAACCGGATATCCGCGACAAAATCGGCAATCGGATCTTCGCCCTGCACACTCAGCGCCACCGACGGTGCGCCGGGCAAGTTCAGCAGCGTGGCGGCAATACCGCCTTGCGGCTCTTCAAGACCAAGATCCAGGGACAAGACGCGCGTGCCGTTGCTGTAGGAGCCCGCAAGGCGCAAGCCGCCCCCGGCATCGAGCCGGTCAATCTCAAGCCGGGCGTCGCCTTCGCCATCCTCAAGCGCGGCATTGCCGCTGATGGAGAACGCCACCGGCTGACCGATCACGGTCTCGTCAAGCTCGACACGGTTGATCGCCATGCGCGCGATCTGCACCGAGACCGGCAGCTCGGGCAGCGAGAAGGCGCCGCTGGCCTCGTAGCTGATTTCGGGCTCTTCGGCCACCGGTGCCCGGGTCATGGTGATGGTATCGATCGAGATTTCATCGATCTCGATCCGGCCAGCGAGAAGCGCCCGACGGGTCCAGACCATCGCGATGTCTTCGGCGGTCAGCCAGACGCCCTGCGAATCCGCAATGGTGATGCGGCTGATCGTGGCGCGGGACGACAGGGCGCCTTCAAACCCTTCGACCAGCACCTGCCGCCCGGCGCCCGAGAGCGCGTCCTCAAGCAGGCCCTGGATGAACCCGCGGTCTTCCTCTTCGCGCGATTGTGCCGAAAGGCTCATCGGGAGCAAAAGCATGAAAATAAAGAAGAAAGATGCGAAACGCTTCATCAAAAGGCCTGCCCGATACCGATGTATATTTGTGCGCCATCACCGGTTCTGCCGGAAACGGGACCCGCGAGATCGAACCGGATTGGCCCGACAGGTGTGTCGTACCGCACGCCAAGGCCAGCCCCGGAATGCCAGTCACCACTGCCGTCATAGAAGCTTTCCGGGCCGACATAGCCAGCATCGCCAAAGAGCACGACGGACGCCTTGTCGGTCACACCGATGCGCATTTCGCCGGACAGCCCGACAAAGCTCCGCCCGCCAAGTTTGTCGGTGCCGTAATCCACGTCAAGCGATTGGTAGGGCTGGCCGCGCACGGTGCCACCGCCCCCGGAGTAGAACAGAAATCCCGGCGGCGCTTTGTCAGCCTCGACCCCGACGAGCGATCCGAACTGCAACCGCCCGGCCATCACGACGCGATCCTCTGCGCCAAATCCGCGATAGGCGCGCGCATCAACTGCCGTGCGCATCCCGGTGAGACCGTCGTCAAATTCGTAGAACGGATCGGCCTCCGCCCGGATATAGAACCCGCTGGTCGGGTTGAGCGTGTTGTCCCGCTTGTCCCAGGTCAGCGCCGCCGGCATGCTGAACAGGGTCAGTTCGCGCACCGGATAGGCTCCGTCGGCCCCGCGGCCGGCATAGATATCGGTCACTTCCGAATAAGAGAGGGAGAGACCGAGTTCGCCGGTCAGCGTGTCGGAAAACTCCTGATTGACACCGAATTCGAGCTCTGCCTTGGTTTCGATGTAGTCGGGCTCATCAAAATGCGACAGCCCGGCCTGGGCGTAGAACAGCGTGTCTGCGCCATAGACGGCGGGTTTCTCGAAACGCCCGGACAGGGTGTAGTCAATTCCCGCACCTTGGCCACCAAGCTGGCTTACCTCGCCTTCGACCCGGAAGCGCTCTGCACCGCCAAGCAGGTTTCGATGCAGCCAGAAGCCGGACAGGGTCAACCCGTCGAAGGTCGATAATTCAATTCCGCCGCCAATCCGGCGCGGGGCGCGATCCACCACGTCGATGACGATATCCATGCTGCCATCCGCCTCGACCGTGTCGGCCTCGCTGACCTGAACGGAACGGAAGGTGCCCGTGCCGCGCAGGCGATTGCCGGCCTTCTCAACATCGTCGGGATCGAACTGCGCGCCGCGGGGGATACCGGCGATCTGACGCACGCGGGCCGGACGCACGGCGCTTTCGCCGCGGACGATGACGTCGCCGAACCGCACGGCGCGACCGGGCGCCATGGCCAGGGTCACGTCAAGCTCTGACTCCGCATGACGGACGATGATGTCCTGATCGGCGACACTGGCCTTGGCATAGCCCGCTTCGCGCCAGCCGGTGATCGCCGCTTGCGCGGCGTCGCGCACGACGAGTGCCAGCGCAGGCGCCCCGCTGGCAAAGCCTTCCGGAATTGCGGTATCTTCGGCAAGGGGCGCAACCCGGGCGCGGCCAAAACGGAATGCGCTCCCCGGATCGACGCTCACCACCACTTTGGAGATCCGCGCCGGTGCGGAAAACGGCTCGATCGCCGCCGCCTCAACCCCGTCAACACGGATCCGGACCACGGGAGAATAATACCCCTTGGCATACAGAACCTCGACCATGCGCGCATAGTCGGCCCGCGCTGCGGCGATGACTTCCTGTGGGTCGTCCCGCCCTTCCTGGTCGAGCTGTTCGATCAGAGAGGCGGATTTGAGCAGCGCCTTGAGCGTGTCATGCTCCTCTCCCTGACCCGGCAAACGGAACGACACGTCATCCAAAGCCGCAAGAGGGCTCGCGATCACCGCGAAACAGGCCGCCGATTTCAGGACAGCTGCAATTCTGAACAAACTAGACATCGTTTCCCCGCCAAATCTCGCCTCTACTTTAGGCCATAAGGTCAGAAACGACCATTCAAGAATGCGTCTGTCGCGGCCACCGGCGCACAATTTATCGCGGGACTCCGCTTATTGGACGCCACCTGTTGTGGCAGAGCACGTATTTTGACATGCGGCGCCATGTGTTGGCCGGCTACATGGGGCACCATGGGGCACGGTGGAATCACCCGCGCCGCAAGCACGCGACCGGCCCACGACAGCGCCTCAGGCCAGAAGCGATTTGGACATCATCATATGAACGCCTTTTTCGCGGTTGACGGTCTGGGTGATGCGCAGGTCTGCAGCAAGAGAACAGAGCATATAAGCCTCGTGCCGGGCGATCCCCGTGCGCGCGGTGACGACCTCGATCATGCGGCGCAGGGCCAGTTCGACGCAGCGGTCCAGATCGGCGTGAAAGCCCATGGTGATGAGATGCGTCGGTGTTTCAGCCTCGGGATAGGTCATGTCGAGATCGCGCCGCACGGTGAGGCGGAAACGCCCGCGCAAGGCGGTCTCGATGGCGGTCACGCAGACCTCCCCATCGCCCTGTGCACCATGTCCATCGCCGCAGGAAAACAGCGCGCCCTCGGTGTGAACAGGCAGATAGAGCGTGGTGCCCGCGACCAGTTCCTTGTTGTCGAGATTGCCCCCATGGGCGCGCGGCTCGATGGTGGAGATGCGGCCCCAGCCCGGCGGCGGGGCAACGGCCATGACGCCGAAGAACGGTGCCAGAGGCAGATCCAGCCCCCAGGGCAGACGCCCGATCTTTGCCTCGGTATCGAGCGCGACGGTGATGTGATGGGTGTCGGGGAAGTCTTCGGGCAGCGTGCCGACAAGCGGACGGATGACGGTCCAGCCCCAATCCTGCCGCAGCTGAACATCGAGGATATCGACCTGCAAAACGTCGCCCGGCATCGCTCCGGCCACTGCGACGGGTCCGGTCAGAAGATGCCCCGGCACTTTCGGCACGCCGGCGGCGTGGATCTCCAGCAGTTCCGGCGGGACGTGGAACCCGTCACCGGGCAGCACCTGCGGACCGCCGGACACGGTGTCGATGGTGATGTCATCGCCGCTTTCGACGGTGGCGACCGGTGCCAGCGCGGCGTCGAAGAACGCCCAATGGCAGGTTTCGGGCGAAGCGGAGAGGATCATAGCGGCAACCGCTGTTCGGCAAGGCTCACCCAGTAGGAGCACCCTGTGGGAATGACCTCGTCGTTGAAGTCATAAGACGGGTGATGCAGGCCCGGCCCCTCCCCGATCCCAAGCTGGATATAGGCGCCGGGACAGGCCTGAAGCATATAGGCGAAGTCTTCGCCGCCCGTGGTGCGCGGCGCATCGGTGATGCAGGTGCCGGAGACGGCTTCTGCGGCGGCAACACAATGCGCGGTTTCGACCTCGTGATTGGCCATGACGGGATAGGGCTCCTCGTCGAAGCCGAACGTCGCCGTTGCGCCGTAGCTTTCGGCGGTGAGCGCGGCGATGCGCTCGATCCGGGCGATGGTCGCGTTGCGCACCTCCATGTCAAAGCTGCGCACGGTGCCGCGCAGCATCACCTGTTCCGGGATAACGTTGAACGCCTCGCTTTCGGTGCGGAAGGACGTCACGGAGACGACGAGGGGCTGTTGCGGATCGGTATTGCGCGAGACCACGGATTGCAGCGCCATGACGATGGCGGAGGCCGCAAGCGTGGTGTCGACCGTGTTGTTTGGCCGGGCGGCGTGGCCGCCCTTGCCTCGGACCTCGATGTGGAAGCTGTCGACCGCGGCATAGAACGCCCCCGGCCGGATCGCGAATTGCCCAAGCGGCAAGAGCGGCGAATTGTGCAGCCCGTAGATCTCGGAGATGCCGAATGTCTCGATCAACCCATCCTGCACCATGGCCTCCGCCCCGGCGCCGCCCTCTTCTGCGGGCTGGAAGACGACGGCGACGGTGCCGTCGAAATTCCGGGTCTCTGCAAGGTATTGCGCGGCCCCGAGCAGCATCGCGGTATGTCCGTCATGGCCGCAGGCATGCATCTTGCCGGGAGTTTTGGAGGCGTGGGGTGCACCTGTCGCCTCGAAGATGGGCAGCGCGTCCATGTCGGCACGAAAGGCGATGGTCCTGCGGGATGTGTCTGACTTGCCCTTGATCAGCGCCACCACACCGGTGCGGCCGATCCCCTCGATCACGGAATCGCACCCGAAAGCGCGCAGTTTGTCGGCCACGATCCCGGCGGTGCGTGGCAAATCATATTGCAGTTCGGGATGAGCGTGCAGGTCGCGCCGCCACGCGGTGATATCGGGATGCAGCTCTGCAAAACGGTTGCGGATGGGCATAGAGAACCTCCGGGATGGATAGGGGCGTGTAAGCGATGGCGTATCAGGGAGCCGCGGGTGGCGGGCGCTGGTCTGCGACACCCAGCGCGGCTTCGAGCGCCATGCCGACCGAAAGCAGCCGCCCCTCGTCAAAGAGCGGCCCCCAAAGAGAGATGCCCTGCGGCACGCGGAAGGTCTCCTCGGCCGCATCCGGTGCCGCACCGGGTGCGCCGGCACCCAGCACGCCGGGCATGCGGGTCGGCTGCTCGTGAAAGCCGGCGCGCAAATGCAGGCAGGGGTGACCGGTGAAGTTGGAGGCGACAAGCATCGGCCCGGTGCGGAACGGCCCGATAAGCACGTCGATACCGGTCATCATGGATTCTAGCGCCTCGCATACGCGGTAGCGGAGCCGGTCGAGTTGCACGTGATCGACAGCAGAGAGGAAGCGGGCGGTTCGCATCTTGTTAGGCCATGCGGCCGCGTCCTGCCAGCATAGCGCGTCGTCACGGTCGCTCAGCGTCAATTCCTCGAAAGCGGCAGCGGCCTCGGCATACAGGATGTTGATCAGGCTGGCATAGGGCAGATCTTCAAGCGTGACCGCGCGCAGCTCCATCCCAAGGCCACGGGCGGCCTCAAGCGCGGCATGGTCGATGGCGGTGGCCCCGTCACCGAACGCTTCGGGCAAGTAGCCCAGAACCATGCCCTCGACAGAAGCAGTAGCGTCAAAGGCAAAGGCGGCATCGATCGAGCCGCGATCCGCTCCGTCGCCGCCGTTCAGCGCCGCGAGCACGATGCCCGTATCCTCGACCGAGCGGCAGATCGGGCCGACCTTGTCCAGCGACCAGCACAATGTCATGGCCCCGGCCCGCGAAACCCGGCCGAATGTCGGGCGCAGACCGGTTGTCCCGCAGCGATCGGATGGCGAGGTGATGGACCCCAGCGTTTCGGTTCCGATCGCAAAGGCGCAAAGCCCCGCCGCCGTGGCGGAGGCAGACCCCGCCGACGAGCCCGACGCGCCTTCCTGCGGGTTCCACGGATTGCGCGTGCGCCCGCCATACCACAGATCGCCATAGGCCAGAGCCCCGAGCGTTGTCTTGCCCAGAAGCACCGCGCCTGCTTCGCGCATCCGGCGCGTCACGGCGGCGTCGCTCTCGGGCACGCGGTCGCGGTATGGCTCAGCCCCCCAGCCCGTCACGATGCCCCGGGTATCGAAGAGATCCTTGAGCCCGTAAGGGATACCATGCAGCGGGCCGAGCGAGACACCCGCGCAGGTCAGGCTGTCCATCGCGTCGGCCTCCGCCAGGGCGCGCTCGGGCGTGACGGTGGCAAAGCAGTTCAGCACCGGGTTCTGCGCGGCAATCCGGGCGAGATACAGCTCCGTCAGACGACGCGCGGTCAGTTGACCGGTTGCGATCCAGTGCGCCAGATCGGTCACCGGCGCAAAGGCGATCGCAGTTTCGTCATCCGGAAGTGGCGCGTTCCGGGTCGACAGGCGAAGGCCAGAGCGCGAGACCGGCATGACAAAGCCGGGCAAGCGCGGGTCAAAACGGCTCGCCATCGGGGTTGCGTGCGTCAGCGGAACCGCGCGGCGCGCCTTGGCCGCAAGGATCTGCGCTTCCAGCGTTTCGAGGCTCTGCGCGCGCTCGGCTTGCGTATAGGTGACCCCCATGACCCGCTCGGCTGCAGCGATATCGTCTTGATTGATCGGCTCAGCCATGCCGCGCCTCCGTCGCCTGAAGATCCACATCGGGCGCATCCCGCAGCGCGTCGAACCGCGTCTGCAAGTGATCGCGCATCGCGATACGCGCGCTGTCCGCGTGCCGAGCGGCGATGGCCTCGATGATCGCGAGATGCTCGTTATGGGTGACCGCAAGCGATGCGGCGCTGCGGCCCTTCGCGCGCAACGTGACCCAGTCGGGATTGGACCTGATCCGGTCAAGCAGCGAATAGGCGGTCAGAAGCGGGCGGTTGCGCGCGCATTGCGCAATGAGCCGGTGCAGCGACCCGTCCCACAGCTCGGTTGCCTGCGGATCGGTTGCCTCGAACTGGCGCTGCGCCAGATGGCGCAGCCGGGCAATTTCCTCTTCGGTCATGCGGTCCGCGCAGAGTGCGGCCAGTTCCGGCTCGATGCAGAGCCGCGCTTCCATCACCTCAAGCGCCGTGGTCTGTCCCGTGATCTTGGCGGCCAGATCGCCCATCGGGTCCACGGGCTGGCCCGCAAAGGTGCCTTTGCCCTGTTTGCGCCAGACCAACCCTTCTTCTTCGAGCGCGTCAAGCGCTTGCCGGATGTAGCGACGCCCCACCGCGAATCGTTCTGCCAGGTCACGCTCTGTCGGCAATTTCCCATCGGGGCCAAGATCGCCCGAACGGATCAGCGCCAGCACCTTCTCTTTCACGGCGCGCGTTGTCCCGGTGCCAAAGGCGATGCTCATGGTCTGTTGGCTCCGTTATGTGTCACAACCCGGTTTCCACCGCAAAGCTCCGACTTGGCAGACCGGCCGCCTTGCGGCGCGCTTCGGCTTCCGCGATGGCCCGATCGATCCCGTCGCGTCGCGGTGTGCCTGAGAACCGCTCCCGCGTCGGGAGGCCTTCGGCGAAATGGACATAGCGTTCCTGTGCCACGTCCCACAAGCGGGCAAGCTCAGCCAAGGGATCCGCGTGATCGTCGGCGCGGATATCGAGCCAGGCGTGGTCTTCGCCACGGTGGATGATCAGCCCTGCGGCCTGGCGGCCGCGCTTGTCGCCACCGGCCGCCTCACCGGCTTGCATGGCCGCGATGAGCCGGTCTGCAAACGGACGCGCGGCGTGGGCGGTAAACGCCTCGGACGTGGCCTCAAGCACGTCTTCCCCGCTGAGCATGTTGCCCGCAACGGAATGCGTGTCCGCAATGAGGTGGCCCGCCCAACCGACGCAATCTGCACCGGTATGGGCCGCGAACCCGCCCGCACGGTCCATCATGTGGGCCTGCCGGATCGCATGCCCCTCGTCACGCCCAACCAGATCGGCGAGGACATCCGTCGCGGTCTCGCCCGCGTCGAGGCGACGGCGTCCCTCCGTGCCCCAGATCGGGTTGCAGAACGCCTGGCTCGCCACCGCAACCTCTGCGCCGACCTGCGGAACAATTGCTCCGCAGGCAAAGAACTTCGAGGCCACGATCAGACCGACGCTGCCATCCGTATCCCGCGCGATCAGCGACCAGGTCATGGCTCAGCGCCCAACCGCGTAGGCCTGCATCAGGCGCGGCGTGGCAGCGGCGCGCATCGTGCCATCGGTCTCGCGCAGCGCCGCGGTCAAACGGCCCACCGTCCACGGATCCGCAACGGTGACCTTGTGGCCCCGCGCGCGCAGATCGGCGATGCAGGCATCGCCCACATTCGGCTCGATCATCATCTCGCCGGGACGGGCTTCGCGCGGGAAGAACGAACCCTGGAAATGCATCGAGTGGAAGAGCGGCTGGTCCATGCATTCCTGAAGGCCCATCCCGAAATGCACGAAACGCAGGAACCAGATCAGCTGCCACTGATCCTGCTGGTCGCCACCGGGGGTGCCAAACACCATGCGCACGCCCTCTTTTTCGGCCAGCGAGGGCGTGAGGGTCGTGCGCGGGCGGCGCCCCGGCGCGAGCGATGTCGGCAACCCATCTTCGAGCCAGTACATCTGGGCGCGGGAGTTCAGCGGGAAACCAAGCCCGGGAATGACCGGCGAGCTTTGCAACCACCCGCCCGACGGTGTCGCGGCAACCATGTTGCCCCAGCGGTCGATGATGTCGAGATGCACCGTATCGCCGCGCTTTTCGGTCAGATGCGCCATGGTCGGCTCTTGCGCGGCGACACCGCCCACGTTGAAATCACGCGCAGCGCGCTCGATGTAGCGGCTCGCCTGCTCTTCGAAGCCGGGCACCACGCCGGGGCGGTGCTCAAGGCTCGCCATGTCGGTGATCAGCTTTCGGCGTTCGGCGTTGTAGGCGTCGCTCAGCAAGTGATCCATCGGGATTTCGGAGAAGTCCGGATCGCCGTAATAGGCTTCACGATCCGCATAGGCGAGCTTCATCGCCTCGATCACCGTGTGCACGAATTCGGCGCCGCTGGGGTCCATCGCGCCAAGGTCGAACCCCTTGAGGATCGCCAGCGTCTGCAACAACACCGGTCCCTGTGACCAGGCCTGGGTCTTGTGCACCGTCCAACCGTGGTATTCGTAGCTGAGGGGGGCCTCGTAACTCGCTTGCCAGTCCGTCAGGTCCTCGGGGGCGAGCACGGCCGCATGCTTGGCCTCGGACACGTCATGCACCTTGGCATCCTTGAGATAATCAAAGATCGCATCGGCGACGAAGCCTTCACGCCACATGGCGCGGGCAGCGTCGATTTGCGCCTCCCGGGTCTCCCCTTCTGCGCCGGCGAGCCGATCATAGGTGGCGGCGAGATCCGGGTTCTTGAACAGGCTGTTGGGCTCCGGGGCCTCGCCACCCGGGGTCCATACGGCGGCGGACGTCGGCCATTCCTCGGCAAAATAGTCTTTAAGCCCCGCGATTGTGTTGGCCACGCGCGGGAGCACCGGATGCCCGTCGCGCGCGTAATCGATCGCGGGTTGCATGACCTCGCGCAGGGTCATCGTGCCATGATCGCGAAGCATCAGCATCCAGCCGTCAAACGCGCCCGGCACCACCGTCGCGAGCAGACCGGAGCCGGGGATCAGGGTCAGCCCCTCGGCCTTGTAATGGTCGATCGTGGCCGCCTTGGGTGCCACGCCTTGGGCGCACAACACCTGCGTCTCGCCGGTCTCGGCCTTGTGGAAGATCGCGGGCATGTCACCCGCCGGCCCGTTGAGATGCGGCTCGACCACTTGCAGGGTCAGGGCCGTCGCAACCGCCGCGTCAAAGGCGTTGCCGCCCTTTTCGAGGATGGCCATGCCCACTGCGGAGGCAATCCAGTGGGTGGATGTGGCGACGCCGAAGGTTCCGCGGATCTCGGGACGGGTGGTAAAATCGGACATGGATGCCTCTTGTAGTTTGAGCGCGGGGTTGCGCGACAATGGTGATGCAGGCGACGCGTCAGTGTTCGCGCGGGTCAAGCGCGTCGCGCAGCCCGTCGCCCAGAAGGTTGAAGCCAAGCACCACGAGAAAGATCGAGATCCCCGGCCACATCGCCATCCATGGCGCCTGATTGAGGAAGTTCTTGGCGGTGTTGAGCATGGAGCCCCAGCTTGGTTCGGGCGGTTGCTGCCCGAGACCGAGAAAGCTCAGCGAGGCTTCGGCGATAATCGCCGTCGCGATGGTCAGCGTTGCCTGCACGAGGATCGGCGGCAGCACGTTGGGAAGGATGTAGCGCGTCAGGATCCGCGGCGTCGGCAGGCCGATCGCGTGGGCGCTCTCGACGTAATCCTCTGACTTGATGTTGATCACCTGTCCGCGCGTCAGGCGGATGAAGATCGGCGTCGCCGAGATACCGATGGCGATCATGGCATTGGTCAGAGACGGGCCAAGAAATGCAGCCAGCGCAATGGCGAGGATCAGGAACGGCGCGGCGAGCAACGCTTCGGTGCAGCGCGAGATCACCGCATCGGTCCAGCCCCCGAAATAGCCGGCCATGATCCCGAGCGGCACGCCCAGCATCAGCGCGATTCCGACAGAGACGACCCCCGCGAGCAAGGACGCCTGCGCGCCCCAGATCATCCGGGCCATGACATCGCGACCGATCTCGTCCGTGCCCATCCAGTGATCCCAGCTTGGCGCCTTGCGCACGGCCCCCCAGTCGGTCGCGGCCGGATCAGCGATCGGCAGGATCGGGGCAAGCACCGCGATGGCAACGAAGAACGTCACGAGAATTCCGCCAAACAGCGCGGATTTGTGGCTGCGGAACTTTTTCCAGACGCGGTTTTCCGGCTTGGCGGCAAGAACCGGGTCGGTGGCGGCGGTGATGGTCGACGGGGTGGCGGCATCGGTCATGTCACTGCTCCCTCAGACGGGGGTTGAGCACAAAATAGAGCGCGTCGGCGACGAGGTTCATGAAGATGAAGCCAACGGCCGTGACCAGCACGATCCCCTGCACCACGGCGTAGTCACGATTGAACACCGCATCGACCACGAGTTTGCCAAAGCCGGGAATGGTAAAGATCTGCTCGGTCAGCACCGCCCCCGCCACCAGCTCTCCGAAAAGGAGCGCGGTCAGCGTCACGATCGGGGTGAGCGCATTGCGCAAACCGTGCTTGAGCACCACGACGCGCTCCGAAAGCCCCTTGGCGCGGGCCGTGCGCACATAATCGGCGCTCAGCACCCCAAGCATCGACGAGCGGGTGTGGCGCATCAGCGTTGCGGCAAGGGCTGTGCCAAGGACAAAGGATGGCATGAGCATGGTGCGGATGGATTGCCAGAAATCCTCCGACAGCGGCACGTATCCGGAGGCGGGCAGCAGTTGCCACTTCACAGACACCAGCAGGATGAGCATGATACCCAGCCAGAAATTCGGGATCGACAGCCCGGAAAGCGCGATGACATTGGCGACGTAATCGGTGACCGTGCCCTTCTTGTAGGCGGAGAGGATACCCGCGGGAATGCCGATCACCAGCGCAAAGATCATCGACATGACCGCCAGCTGTATGGTGACGGGAAGCTTTTCGGCCATCAGTTCGGTGACCGGTTGTCCGGTGCGCAGCGAAACGCCGAGGTCGCCCTGAAGCGCATTGCCGATCCACGCGAAATACTGGACCGGGATCGGATCGTTCAAACGGTATTTCTCGCGGAGCGCCTCCAGCACGGCCGGGTCGCGTTCCTCGCCTGCCATCACGAGCAGCGGATCACCCGGCAAAAGCTTTTGCAGCGCAAAGACGAAGATCGAGATCAGAACGATAGTCGGCAGCGCGATCAGCACGCGACGGCTCAGAAAACGCAGCATGGGTGTGCCCTTATGGGTCAGGATGCCCGGAACGGTCTTGGAAGGGGCGACCGGCGGATTGAAACTCCCGCGCCGCTCTTGGGAAACGGCGCGGGAACAGGGAAGGTTATTCCTCCCAGGTGACGCCCTCGAGGCGGATCATCCCGTCCGGATACGGGGTGAACCCCTTGATGCTGTCGTTATAGGCCCAGATCCAGGTCACGTGATACAGGAACAGGCGGTTGAGATCCTCCAACATGATCGCGATGGCCTCATCGTAGAGCGCCTTGCGTTCTTCCGTCGTGGAGCCGACACGCGCAGCGTTCAGCAACTCGTCCATCTTCGGGTTGGAATACTTGGAGTCGTTGATCCCGCCGTCCGTCGTCGCGAACTGGTGGTTGTTGCCATCGGGGTCGATCCGGCCCGACCAGCCGATCTGGCTCGCCTGATAGTCGCCTGCTGATTGATCGGAGAGCAGCGTCGCGAACTCTTTCGACGTCAGCGAAATGTTGATGCCTGCCTGACCGGCCATGGCTTGCACAACCTGCATCACCGCCAGCGGAACGGTCGAATTCGGCACCTGCACTTCGAGGTCGATGCCATCCGGGAAGCCCGCTTCAGCCAAAAGCGCCTTGGCTTTCTCGATGTCCTGCCCTTCGACGGGAAGGCTGGCGTTGTACCAAGGCGAGGTTGACGGGAAGGGCTGGTTGCCGGCGGCAAACGCACCTTCGAACACAACCTGATTGAGCGCTTCACGGTCGATGGCATAGCTCAGCGCCTGGCGCAGACGCTTGTCATTGCCCCACGGATTATCGCCCCGCTCACCATTGTTGATGTTGAAGGTGATGCCCTGGTAACCCAGCGACACGGCGCGGTCGACGACGATGTTCTCATCCGCTTCCGCCTGTGCCAGATCCGTCGCGGCAAGCCGTTCGAGCATGTCGATATCGCCCGACTGCAAGTTTGCCAGACGCACGGTCGTATCCGGGATCGGCAGGAAGGTGACGCTGTCGAAGTTGATCGCGTCCGCGTTCCAGTAATCGTCGAACTTCGTGAGCACGATCTTGTCCTGCGCCACGCGCTCGGTGAAGCTGAAGGGGCCGGAGCAGACCGGGTTGAGGCCAAAATCGGCACCGGCTGCGGCCGCTGCGGTGGGAGACACCATCATGCCTGCGCGGTCCGCAAGCTGCGCCATGAGCGTGGCGTCGGGCCCGGCCAGCATCAGCTTGATCTCGTACTCGCCCGTCACCTCTGTTCCGGTGATGGAGGACAGCTCGGACTTGCGGCGGCTTTCGTCAAGCGTCTGGGACCGCTCGATATTGGCGGCGACGGCCTCGGCATTGAAGGGTGTGCCGTCGTGGAACACCACGCCTTCACGCAGGGTCATGGTGATCTCGGTGCCGTCCTCGGAGGTTTCCCATCCGGTCGCAAGCTGCGGAATGATTTCAAGGTCCGGCGTGATGTCCACCAGCTTGTCGCAGAGAGACGCATAGACAATGCGCCCCACAAAGGTGCGCGACTGGTCCGGATCGAGCACGTCCGCATCCGATTGGAGCGCGATGCGCAGATCCTTGGCAAAGGCCGGAGCGGCGGCGGTGAGGGCGGTCGCCCCCATCAGGGCCGTCACCATTGCGGTCTTGATATAGGTCATGGGTCTTCCTCTCTGTCGGTTGTCGTCAGGACTCAGGTCTGCTCGGCCGGTTTTCCGGCTTCGTTGAGATGGGTCACCGTCCCGCCTTCGGTCGCTGCGCGATACAACGCAAAACGCGCCTCGGCAGCGTCGGACCGCTCGGGGGGGGCGGGTGGCGGGACGGTATCGGCCAGCGTCTGCCAGAAGTGACAGGCAACGCTATGATCGGGGTGCCCGGTCTCGGCCAGCACGGGCGTCTGGCTGCGGCAGGTCTCCTGTGCGTGCGGGCAGCGCGTGTGAAACCGGCATCCAGACGGTGGATCGGACGGGCTCGGCATCTCGCCGATCATCGTCGCGGTGTGATCGGTTGTTCCGGTTGCCGGAATTGAGGCGAGAAGCGCCTGCGTATAGGGGTGGCGCGGTCGGGCGAAGACATCCGCGGCAGTGCCGGTTTCGACGACCCGGCCAAGATACATCACCGCCACGCGGTCGCTCATGTGGCGGATCACGCCAAGGTCATGTGCGATCACTACGAGCGTCAAACCAAGATCGCGGCTGAGATCCCCCAGAAGGTTGATCACCTGTGCCTGCACAGAAACATCGAGCGCCGAGACTGGCTCGTCACCAATGATCAGTTTCGGGTCAGACGCCAAGGCGCGGGCGATCCCGATCCTCTGACGCTGGCCACCGCTGAACTCGTGCGGATAGCGACCGGCATGTTCCGGGCGCAGGCCGACCTTGCGCAAGAGTTCGGCCACCCGATCACGGCGCTCCTGCGCGGTCATGCCCGGCGCGTGCACCTCAAGCGGCTCGCCAACCAGGTTTCCGACGGTCATGCGCGGGTTGAGGGAGGCAAACGGATCCTGAAAGATGAACTGCATCTCGCCGCGCAGTTGCTTGAGCGCGGCACCCTGCGCCCCGCTGATCTCGCGCCCGTCGAACAATACTTCGCCTTCGGTGGGGGTCAGCAGGCGCATGAGAACGCGGGCAAGCGTGGACTTTCCACAACCGGATTCGCCCACAATGGCAAAGGTTTCACCCCGTCGAATGCGCAGGCTGACACCATCGACGGCCTGCACAACGGGGGTTTTGGAAAGCCAGCCCCCGCCCGTGCCGAAATGCTTCTTGACGTTGACCGCCTCGAGAATGATGTCGTCGCTCATGCGGTCACCGCCACGTTCAGTTCGAGCGGCGCATGGTGACACGCGACCCCATGGCCCGGCGCGCGCTCTGCCAGCGGCGGGCGTGTCGCGCAGATCGCGGAGGCAAAGGCACAGCGGGTGCGGAAACGGCAGCCCTGCGGCATCTGTGCGATGGTCGGCACCGTCCCCGGGACGATGGCAAGCCGCCCGCCCGGGCGGTCCAGCCGCGGCATCGCGCTCATCAGGCCGATCGTGTAGGGGTGCTGTGGATTGTCGAAGATCTCGGCCACGGGGCCCTGCTCGACGACCTGACCGCCATACATCACAGCCACGCTGTCGGCGATTTCCGCGACAACGCCGAGATCATGGGTGATCATGACGGTGCCCATCCCGGTCGCATCCCGCAGGTCGCGGATCAGATCGAGGATCTGCGCCTGGATCGTCACATCGAGCGCCGTGGTCGGCTCATCGGCGATCAAGAGCTTGGGGTCATTGGCCAAGGCCATGGCGATCATCACCCGTTGTCGCATACCACCGGACAATTGGTGCGGATATTCGTGCAGGCGCTGCGCCGGGTTTGCGATCCCCACTCGTTCCAGCATGTCCTGCGCCCGTGCCATTGCTTCGGCACGGGTTCCACCCTGGTGGCGCAACACCGTTTCGGCAATCTGATCACCGATCCGGAACGCAGGATTGAGCGAGGTCATCGGCTCCTGAAAAATCATCGCCAGTTCATTGCCCCGCACAGCACCCGGAATGCGATCCGTTGACAGATCAGTGACCCGATCCTCCAAATCCATGATTCCGCTCGATATATTCGTGGAATCCTGGGGAAGCAGCCCCATCATGGCCATCGCGGTCACACTTTTCCCACATCCGGATTCGCCGACGATGCACAGGACTTCGCCGCGCCGCACGGCGAGATCGACGCCATCGACCACATCGTTGGATTGCCCCCGAAAGCGCAGCGATAACCCCGCGACGCGCAGCAGCGGCGCCTCATCCGGGCGGGAAGGTGTGACGTCTGAACTTTGGGTTGCAGCCATGAAGGCACCGATCAAACAAGGACAAGCCGCCGCGAAGCAGAACCCTTCGCGAACCAATGTAAGAATGGTTCCAATGCCACTTCTGTCAATACACAGCCGTCAGTTTTCTGAATATTGCTTTGCGAACGCCTGTTTTGAAGGCAAAGCACCGGCTGAGACACGCCGCGCCTCTCTGGTGTCGGCACAAAATCCGGCCGCCCGGCGTCGCGCACCGGGTTTCGCGGGGCTGGACAGGTCTACAATTCGCGCCCGGCGCGGCGTTCATCCCAAGCGATTCGCATGCGCGCGCCCAACCGGGCGATCGGGGCCGGCGGCAGGCGCGCCGGACGGTCCGCAGCCAGTGCGCGGGTCAACCGCTCGGACGGCGTGTTGGTAGCCGCTTCGGCAGCAAGCATTCCGGCAAGGGTTCCCTTGGCCGTCCCCAACCCCTGCTGACAGCAGGCCGACCAGAGGTTTTCCTCCAGTTCCGCGATCACCTGCACACCGTTGCGCGACAGACAAAGCCGCCCGCCCCAACGATACTCCATCTCGATCCCGGCCAGCTGCGGGAAGCGGTTGGCGAAGCTGCGGTCGTGGTCACGCACGGCGCGGGCCAACTCCGCCTCGCTGATCGCGAGCGACGGATTGAAGGTAAACCGGTTGCGCACAACAAGGCGGTCCCCTCCGGTTCCCGACACCCGGCGCACCGTGGTGCCCATCGGATCCGCTGGTGTCAGCCCCCACGTGGCCTCGCCACCAAGCGGGCGCAGGTCGTCCTGTCGCAACCGGCGGGTCATGGATGCATAGGTAAAGACATGCATCAGCCGGCCGCGCGCGTGACCAAAGCTCTCAAGATGGCCGTTGACCGCCAGAATGACGCGGGGCGCCGTGACCCGTCCTTGCGGCGTCTCCGCGATCCAGTCACCTTCGCGATAAAGCCGGATCACAGGAGAGTTTTCGTGCAACACCAACCGGTTGGATTGCATGCCATAAGCGACGCCGCGTACAAAAGCCGCCGGCTGGAGCATGGCGCACCCCGGCGTGAACAGCCCGCTTTCGTAATAATCCGAGCCGGTGATCGCGCGCATCTGGCCCGCATCGAGCCACGTGCTCGGTTCGCCCAGCGCGTCAAGATGGCGCGCAAACGAAGCGTTATGCGCTGTGCCCCGTGCTGTGGCTGCGCCATTGATCTTGCCGCATTGGCGAAACACCTCTTCGCTCAGCCCGAAGTCGCGGGCCATTGCGGCAGCGAAGGCGATTGCATGACGGTTGTCGGCGATCTGCAAACGATCAGCTGTCGATGCGCCGGAATAATTCCGGGAGGACAGATCATGTGGCACGTCGATCATGAAACCCGAATTGCGCCCTGCGGGACCATCGGCCACGCGCGCCGCTTCAAGCACCGTGATCCGATCCCCCGGACAAAGCTGTGACAAGCGCCGCGCCGCTGCCAACCCGGCAAACCCGGCGCCAATGATCACCCAGTCCGACGTGGTCCGCCCGTCAAGAGGGGTCGGCGGGGGTGGGTCGGGCAGCAGGCGGTTCCATCCCGCTGGCCCGGGGTCCCTCGGCAGGCGCGTGACATGCACCATCGTTCAATGCGCCTGATTGAGCGCATCGACAGCGGGAATTTCGCGTTCACGTCGCGCGATATAATCCCTGAGAGCCTCATCACGGCCTTCGTCGAGCCTTGGCTCTTGGTAATCCTGAAGCAGCGCGCGCGCATGGCGCAAACCCCGTTCGGTGATCTCGACGCTGCCTTCTGCCTGCCATTGCTCGATCGAGTTATTGTCGAACAGTTCGGGCATGAAGAAGGCGCGCTGAAAATTCTCCAGCGTATGGGCGTGCCCAAGGTAGTGACCGCCCGGGCCAATGTCGCGCACGGCATTCATGGCTTCGTCGAAATCGTCCCAGCGGATGCCTTCCGCCATGCGGTAGCCCATGGCGCACATTTCTGCGTCGACGACAAACTTGGCCATGGAACAATGCATCCCCGCTTCGTTCCACCCCGCCGAGTGCCAGATATAGTTGGCCCCCGCCATCAGCACCGCGTTCAGGGTCATCGCGCTCTCGTAACCGGCCTGCGCATCGAAGGTCTTGGCCCCGCCGAGCGTGTTGGAGCTGCGCCATGGCACACGGTAGAACCGAGCCAGCTGGCCGATCATGAAGTTCATCAGGCTGATTTCCGGCGTGCCCGCCATCGGTGCGCCCGATTTCATCGACACGGTCGACAGGTAATGACCATAGATCGCAGGCGCGCCGGGGCGGATCACCTGGGTGTAGGCCAGCGCGCTGAGGGCTTCGGCATTCAGTTGCGCGACGCTCGGCGCCACGGACGCCGGCGTGTTCGCACCGCCCAGAACGAAAGGTGAGCAGAGCACAGGCTGGTTGCGGCGGCTGAAGGCGCGCAGCGCACCGAGCATCGTTTCGTCCCAGACCAGAGGCGAGTTGCCGTTGATGTTGCCGGTCACCACCGGGTGCGTTTCCATATACGCCGCGCCGAAAAGCAGCGCACACATCTCCAGCACATCTTCGGCGTTCTTGGGGCTGGTCGTCATCCCCATGAACGTCTTGTCGGAATATTTCATCGACGAGTAGGTGATGCGCAGATGCCGTTGGCTGATCGGGTGGTCGTATGGTTCCACAATGTGATGCGCGGAGGAATGCAGAGCCGGGAGCATGTGACTCAGCTTGTGGAAATTCGCCAGATCCTCCAGCGTCGGGTTGCGGCGCACGTCGTCAAGGTCGCGCAGGTATGGCGCGCCCGTCATCGGGACAAAGATGCTGTGATCCTTGCCGAAGGGCAGCGAATTCGCCGGGTTGCGCGCGTGAATCGTGAAGCTCTCCGGGATGGTCTTGATCAGGGCGCGCACCAGCCCCCGGTCAAGATGCACCGTCTCTCCGCGCACATCGGCACCGACATTGCGCCAGTCCTCAAGGGCGACCGGGTCGCGAAAGACAACACCAACATTTTCGAGGATGTCCATCGAGGCCGCGTCGATCCGGGCGATCTGGCTGTCGTCCATCGGCTCGGTCAGCGGCAGCCTGCGCCTGAGCGCGGGCAGCATTGCAAAGTCCCGCGTCTCCCGCGCTGCTTTGCGCGCGCCACGACCACGGCGGGCGGGGCTTGCGGTGGCGACACTCATGGGTCTGGCTCCAATCGGCGGTTGACGGCGTCGAGCCCGGCAATCATGGCCCGGTCCGCGCCGAGCCCGCGTAGCGTTTCCACCATGGTGAGGCTGAGCGTCCCTTCTGTTGACAGCGCATCGCGTTCACGCGCCAGGGCGCCCGGTGCCTTATCCATCGCAGCCAGAAACCCCGCCATCATCTGCGTGGTGAAAAGCGTGGCGCCCGCCGCATCGCCCGTGCGCGTTTCCAGCCAGGCCGCCGTCCCGGCCATCAGGTCCAGCAAACCGGGCACCATGGCACAAACGGCGAAATGGGCATTGAGCGCCGCTTCATCGGCGACTGCCACAATCGGGTTTTCCGGTTCGAACAGCCTCGCAAGCATGTCGATGTCGCCGAAGGCGGCGAGCGGGCAGCCGCCCTGTTCGAGAAACCCCAGAGGAATGGTCTGGACGATTTGCCGTGCCGGTGCGCAGAGCCCGTTAAGCCGGTCTCGGGCCACCCCGGCCATGACAGACACCAGCTTGTGCTCCTCCGAGAAGGTCAGGGCACCGAGAACAGTGTCGGCCACATGCGGACGCAGGCACAGAAACACGGTCTCGCAGCAGTCCAGCACACCTTGGGCGTCGGTGATTTCCGCGCCGATCTCGGCTTTCAGAGCCTCCGAAACTGCCGCGTTGCGCTTTGTCACGACAACACGATGGCCTTTACGCGCCAGAAACCGCGCCATGGGTGCCGCGATATGGCCTGTGCCGATAAAACCGATCGCGCTCATCCCAGAACGTCTCCGTCCGCAGGATCGGTCAGGTCGATCCAGATGGTCTTGAGTTCGGTATATTGGTCATGCGCGTCCAGACCGTTGTCGCGCCCGCCGAAACCGGATTGCTTGTAGCCCCCAAAGGGCGTTGCCGCGTCACCTTCGCCGTAGCAATTGACGGTCACGGTGCCGGCGCGGATGGCGCGCGCGGCGCGGATCGCGGTGCGTGTATTGGCGGTGAAGACCGAGGCGGCCAGCCCGTATTCCGTGTCGTTGGCGAGGGCGATGGCCTCATCGGTGGAGGCAACCTCGATCACGCTCAAGACCGGGCCGAAGATCTCTTCGCGGGCGCGCGGGTCGTGCCTCGAAACCTCGTAGAGCGTCGGCGGAACAAATGGCCCGTCCGGCTTGCCGCCCGCAAGCGCATCGCCGGTGAGGTAGGCGGCGACCTTGGCGCAGTGATCGGCGTCAATCAACGCACCAAGATGGTTGGCCGGATCGAGAGGATCGCCGGTGCGCCAGTCCCGAAGCCGCGCAAGGATGCGCTCCAGCAACGGTGCCTTGACGTCGCGATGCACGATCAGCCGGGACGCCGCGGAGCAGTTCTCGCCCATGTTCCAGAAGGCTGCATTGACCACATGCGCGGCCACGTGATCGAGGTTTTCAGCATCCGCCAGAACCACCGCAGGGTTCTTGCCGCCGCATTCAAGCACCACTTTCTTGAGATTGCTGTCTGCGGCATAGCGCAAGAACCGCCGACCTGTTTCGGTCGACCCGGTGAAGGTGACCATGTCAACGTCCATGTGCCGACCGAGCGGCTCGCCAACGGACGGGCCATCGCCCGGCAAAACCTGCAAAACGCCGCGTGGCACACCGGCAAGATGGGCCAGCTCCGCAACCCGTAGAGCCGTCATCGACGTCTGTTCGGCGGGCTTGACGATCACGGAGCACCCGGCCGCAAGCGCCGGGCCGATTTTCCACGCCAGCATCAGGAGCGGAAAGTTCCACGGCAAGATCGCAGCGACCACGCCAATCGGCTCGCGCACGATCAGCGACAGCGCGTCATCGCCGGACGGCGCGGTCTTGTCATAGATCTTGTCCGCGGTTTCCGCGTGCCATTTGATGCAGTGGATTGCCTCCGGGACATCCACGCTTTCGCAATCGCGGATCGGCTTGCCGGCTTCGAGGCTCTCCATCACAGCCAGTTCGCGTCTGGCCCGCGTCATCAGCTTGCACAGCCGGATCAGCACGTCCTTGCGTTCGGATGGATGCGCGCGCGACCAGTGCCCCTGCTCGAAGGCACTGCGCGCGCGCTGCACGGCAAGGTCCACATCTTCGGCGCTGGCGGTCGAGAGCGTTGCAAGGGTTTCTCCCGTCGCCGGATTGACCGTTGCCATGGGAGCGCCCGACCCCGAGCGGAATTTGCCATCGATGAACGGGGCGGCCGGGAGATCGAGATCGGCGGCGATGGCGGCATATTCGGTGCGGGTCAGCAAGTCGGTCATACGGGGCTCTCCGGCAGTTGCCGTTCAGGGGATACGGGTTTCAGGCACGCCTTGCGGTGTCCCATTCAGTCGCTCGGCGGAGACGGCGCGAAGGGCCCAGAGCGCATCACCCCACCGGGCCGGCTTCAGGATTGGGGTCGTCACGACATCCCTCCCGCGATCGCGGAAATGGCGCTGTTCATCGTTCGGATCACGGCCTCAAGTTCACGGCGCGCGTCTTTGGCAAGCGGCTGCAACGGCTTGCGTGGCGGCCCCGCGTCGATGCCGCGCAAGCTCAGCCCGTGCTTGATGCACTGGACAAACGCGCCGCCCTGTTCGAGCACCCGCATAAGCGGCAGCATCGCGGACATGATCGCACGCCCTTTCGTGAAATCGCCCTCGACGGCACAGGCCTGATAAAGCGCGATATGCGCTTCGGGGGCAAAATTCGACCCGGCGCAGACCCAGCTGCGCGCGCCCCATGCGAAAAACTCCAGCGCCTGATCGTCCATGCCACAACTCAGAGCGATATGTGGGTAATCACGCGCCAGCATATGCAGCCTGTTGGGATCGCCGGAGCTTTCCTTGATCGCGCAGAAATTGGCGTTGCGGCCAAGCCGGTCCAGGCAATCCTCGTCCATGTTCACGGCCATGCGGCCGGGGTAATTGTAGAGCATCACCGGCAGGGTCGCGGCCCGCTCCACCGCCAGCGCATGCATCGCGATCTCGCGGCCCGTCGGACAGGCATAAGGCGGCGTTGCCACCAGCAACGCATCTGCACCGGCCTCTTTGGCCGCGCGGGCATACATGACGCTGTCCTCGGTCCGAATGGCACCGGTCCCGACGATCATTGGCACCCGCCCCTTGATGAGAGCCGCCGCGCGCGCCATTATCTCGATCCGCTCCTCCGGCGTTTGGGCGTAATATTCGCCGGTTGTGCCGGCGATGATGAGCCCATGCACACCAGCCCCGATCAGGAGCTCGATGGTCTGTGCAAGCGCCACCTCGTTGAGCGAGAAGTCGCTGTGATAGGGCGTGACAAGCGGCGTGTAGATCCCTTCAAAACGCATGGCGACGACCCTTCATGGACAGCACGTCCACCGGCAATGGATCAGGTCGAACAAATCGCTCCATCCTGTCGCGCGACAGATCCCAGTGCTGAAGGGTCAGATCAATGGCAAGCGCGCCCTCGCGCGCCTCGATGGCGGCAATCATGGCATCATGCTGCTCGATGGCCGTGGCGACAAGCGCGGCATCATCCGCTGACGAGGGGCGATAGAACGTCTGGCTCAGACGGGTATGGTCGATCAGAAGGCGGTTCATCGCGGCGCCCAGATAGGGATTGTCGGCCATCTCCAGCGTGATTGCGTGAAAGCGGTGGTTCGCGAGCGCCATGTCCTGCGCCTCCCCCTCGAGGCCGGCTGATTTGAACGCGCGCTGCGCATCCTTGAGCCGGTCGAGCTGGGCCGTGGTGCGGCAACGCGCTGCAAGCTGCATCACATTCGCATAGATCATTGGCGCGGTCTGAAAGAACACGCGCATGACCGTGATATCCATGGACGCAACCTTGGCGCCCCGATTCTCGGAAATCGTCACATATCCTGCGCCGGACAGCCGTTGCAGCACTTCGCGCAACGGCGTGCGAGACAGCCCGTAATGGCTGGCGAGCGATGCCTCGTCCAAATCGAGCCCCGGCTGCAGATCCATGGCGAGGATCCGCGTCACAAGGCTGTCGAAACATGCATCTTTCCGTGACATGGACCCTCACCAGAATTTTGTATTTTCTTTGTATACAAAAAATCACGTCATTTCAATTCTGATTTTGCCACTCAGTCTCGGATGGACCTCACGGATCAGCGTTCGATACGCTGCGGCGTCGCCCGCCGCTCCCGAGCAATGAGGCCAAGCCGGAATCCGCACCCGCCCGTGAGACCGGTGCTTCTGACCGCGCACGGAAATGCGAAGGCCATGCCCCGTCGCAGAAACCATTCCCGCCCGCGCTCTGATGCGCCGCGCAAGGGAAGCGGGACAGATCCGAAGCCGTTACCGGCCAGACGGCCCGACCAAAAGGATCGCCCCAAGGGGCAAAGACCGTCGCGGGCTCCCGGCGCTCTCCAGACCGGAGCGCGGCGGCACGGAGCCAAGGCGACCGACCCCGCACCGGCCGCTCTTTGACAGGTAGCTGACAAAGATGATGCCGGCGTTGCCCCGAACCAATGCTGCCCTGTCAAGGAGCAGAACGGATCGCTGCAACGCCGGCACCTTTGGCCTAGCTTGTGTGGCTGACCTCAGACGAGAAGGGCATCGTCCACGGTCGTCAGGGTGACATTGCTGAACACGCTGTCGCCACCGAGCCCCGCATCGTCATCCATCGTCAGAACAAGTCGGCTGTAGCTCCCGGTGTAGAACTCGCCCACCGGGATGTCGTAATGGCGGACGCCCGACCCGGTGGTGTAGTCCCCGTTGAAATCCTGAATGGACTGGTCATGCGTCTGCACACCGTCCAGTTGGAAAAGCAATTCCGGGGACAGGGCGCTGTCGGTGTCAAAGCCAATGGCGTGGATTTCCCCTTCGACATCGCTGCTGAAGTCAAAGCTCAGAACGGTGTTCTCGGTGATCTCGAACGTATCCTGCGCCAGAAGCTCCTTCCAGGCGTTCTCCTTGAGTTGCAACGTGGTGTCATCGATCGAGAGCGCAAAGCCTGCATCTTGCGTCTGACCATGCGAAGACACATCGAGCAAGGTGCCATTCACCTCCAGCCGCGGTGTCACGACCCGCAGGTTGCTGAACACGCTGTCCCCGCCAAGACCGGCATCGTCGTCCATCGCAAGAACGATGCTGCCGAAATCACCGGTAAAGAACTGACCCACGGGGATATCGTAGTGCTGAGCACCCGAGCCCGTGACGTAGTCTCCGTTGAACGCCTGATTGGCCGCGGCGTAGTTCTGGACACCGTCCAGTTGGAACAACCATTCCGGCGACAGGGCATTGTCGTTATCGAACCCGATGCCGTGGATCTCACCCTCTTGCGAGCTGCTGAAATCAAAGCTCAGGACGGTTTCTTCGGTGATTTCGAACGGATCGTCGCCCACCACCTGCTTCCATGCGTTGTTGAGAAGTTCAACCGCGAGACCGTTGTAGCTCACCGCTGTGCCCTGATCCTGACCACCGCCATAGGTCACCACCGGCAGCGGCACCTCATTGACCTCGACAAAGGTCTGGTCGGTTTCATATTCCAGCACCAACTGAATGTCATAGAGCTTGGCCGAGTCCTGACGGTCGCCCTTCACATAGACGGCCGTATCGAGGAAATCGGGCGTCAGGGATTGACCGTTTGGCGAAACCGCAAAGTAGATCGGGCCGGTCGGGACGGGATCGCCGTGCCCGAAGCTGTTGTTGACCTGGCTCCAGCCCTCATCAATGAGACCGTCTGCGTTTTCGTCGAGACGAGTTGGATCGACCAGCATCCAGCCCTCAGCCGTGCGCAGCGGCGAGTCGTCGATATCGACCACGTTGTCGCCGTTGGTATCTTCACCCCAATCGAGGAGGTTGATCGTGGTGGTGTAGGACTCACCCGTTTCGTATTTGATGTTGTCCCGCTGGTAAGGCGGTGCGGAATTGTCGATCACCGGCACTTCAAGCCCGGGCAGATCCTGGCCGAATTTGTTCGGCGTCAGGCGCCACCGCGGACCGGAAGCAAGGTCATCATCGGTGTATCCAGCAGCCTCGGCCTCCTCACGGGTGGCAAAGCTCTCATAGACGTTCTTGTAAGGATCATCGCCGAACATGTCGTAGGACCACTGGAACGGCTCACGGTTGACCGTGGTATACCACGCGACGGTGAACCCGCCCGAGAGGTCGGAAGAAGTGAAATCAAGCCCCTGCGTCTGTGGCGTTGTCCCCTGATCCGAAAGCGAGAAATCGCGCAGCACCGTGCCGATCACATTGCCTTCGAAATCCTTGTTGCGGAACCCGACAAGCGCGCCGTCCGGATCATAAACAGGGATGTCGCCCGCCTGGAACACGAGATCCACGTCACCGTTCGGATCGAGCCGCAAGTAGCTCGGAAGCTTTGTGCCGGTGCCGTCATGGCTGTCCAGCGGCGCCACCCAGAGCGTGTTGTGCGCATCATCGGGATCTTCGACCACGTAATACGAGGGCAGCCGACCGATGGCACCTTCATTCTCGTAGTCTTCGGGGCGGATCTGATCGTTCGGGTTATTCGTGATGTCGTGGTTCACGATAAGCTCTGCGCGCGTGATCGTGATCCCGGACGGTCCATTCTCCACGATGTCCGGGATACCGTTTTCATCAAGATCGGTTGTCCAGAGTTCCGGCAGGTCGATCTTCATGTCGAGACGAATATCGTTCGGACGCTTGACCGTCGTGCCAAACCTGTAGAGCAGCTTGCCGTCATCCTTGAGCGTGATCGAATAATCGTTGCCATAGGCAATGTCGCTCAGGACGGTGGATTCATTGGGCTCCACCAAATCGGTGATATCCGCTGTTCCGAGACCATTCAGCAAAACGTCATGGACATCAGCATGGCCGTCCTGATCGAGGTCGAGCGCCGCAACATTGACCGGCAGCACGGAACCGTCTCCGTCAAGATCGAGGTTCTGCACCACGGTCAGCGTATCGAACGGGTCATTGGTGCCATCACGGTCAAAATCGAGATCCGTGTAGGTCTGTGTTCCCGCGTTTGTCGCAGTGTCCGAAATGGCGCGGTTGAGTGCTTCGGTCAGTTCCTTTACGTAATAGTCATGGGTGAGCCCTTCAGTGAACACGCCCGGCGCGGTCTCTTCGAGATCGCGGAGCTTGAGATCGTCATCCAGCATGTACAAGGCGGATGTATCGCCTGGAAACGCCTGATCGGAGAGGACCTGCTGCATGGTGACGTAATGCTCGGTCGACGCCTTCACGGTCTCGCCACCCAGACCACGCAACCATGTGCCGAGGGGAGCCGGTGTTCGGAACAGGTCTGTTACGGCATTGCGCACAGAGAGCCCGATGGCCTCATCGGACTCCACAAAGCCGCTCGCATCGAGATCCGTGCCAATATTGCCCGCAAAGCCCTCGCCATAGTCGCTGTCGAGGGTCTTTTGCTCCGCACCGACAAAATCCGTCACATTGAAGCCAAATTCGCTGTCGACGCCGTAAAGCGCATTGCCATCCTTGTCGATGAACGGTGTAACAACGCTCGCCGTCGTATCCAGCAACCCTGGCGTGGTCTGGAATGTATCTCCCCCAAAAGTTCCCAGCAAACTGTCGAGAGTAAAGGTCTTTGGACCCGACAAAAAATTCAATGTAAACGGCATGGATATTCCCCTCCTGAGTATCGAAATTGTCTTGTGAGCGGGGCGCGAGCCGGCCAAACACATTTGATAAATTACATATTACAATTAGAGAATGTTTGATCTAGATCAATATTGAGAGATGTTTCTCAACTCATTGTTTTTGTGAATTATTTTGCGATATCCCGGAGATTCTCGCATTCACGTTGCTGATCACCGGGTTCCAAAAGAGGGTGAGGCGGAGACATTTTCCCCGTCACCCAACCGCGAGTCGCACAGCCTCTTCAGCTTGAGAAGGCAGCCTTGGATGAAAACACCAAATCCGAAGCCGGGTCGATCAGGACGGGGGCCTGTGTCTGCCTCACAGGATCAGTCGATCCTTGAGCCTGCGCTGATCGCGAGGGACGCGCACAACACCGACGCAGGAGCGTTTGAACAGCCGCGCAAATACGTGCGAACTGTGCCGACGCTACGCGAGCAATCCCACGTGTAGAGTTCGGATCTTCTTGATGTTTGGGGGAGGAGTGGCAGCCCGTAGGGGAATCGAACCCCTCTTTCCAGGTTGAAAACCTGGCGTCCTAACCGATAGACGAACGGGCCACTGTCGTGGTGTGAGCGGGGTTTTATGGAAACCGTCCGAGGCTTGCAAGCAAAAACTTTGGTATTTTTGCGCTTTCCCACGCAAAGCCATCCTACACGCGCGAAACCCGATATTCCTTATAAAAATCAAGGCCCAAGGATACTACAGAATGGCCGGTTGCTTTCAGGAAGCGCGCGCCGCGTCGTCAAGCCGGAGTTGCACGCTCACGCGACCCTGCCACTCGTTCAGGTCCAACCGCCCCGCAAGATGGAATCGCGCCTGACCATGCTCCATGAGCGCTTTTCCAAGCGGTCCGTCAAAGGCTCCAAACGCAATCGCATCGAGACGGGAGCCCAGCCCATCGCCGAAGCTCAACTTGAGATGACCGGAGCCAACCTGTTTGGCAAAGGAAATCCGCTGATCTGGAAAGGCAAAGCGGGGCCCCGGCGCACCCTGGCCAAACGGCCCGGCACGGTTGATCTGCTCCAGAAGCTCCGGTGTTGCAGCCCCCGGCATCATCACCGCATCCAGCCGCAGATCCGCCGCTCCGCCGAGCCCGGCGCCCTGCTTCTCGAGGAGCGCCGCGAGCCGCGCCATCGCCGCTTCAAGCGCATCCTCCGCCACGGTCAGCCCCGCCGCCATCTTGTGCCCACCCCCTTTGATCAGAAGCCCTTCCGTGGCCAGCCGTTGAATGCAAGCCCCAAGGTCAACGCCCGAAACCGAGCGACCGGAGCCCTTGCCGACACCACCGTCGAGGCCAATGACCACCGCGGGCCGGTTGGTCTGTTCCTTCAGCCTTGCCGCAACAATGCCGACGACACCGGGATGCCATCCTTCGCCTGCGGCCCAGACCAGCGGAGCATCGAGACCGCGCTCTTCTGCCTGCGCGAGCGCGGCAGCCCGCACCAATGCTTCGATCTCACGGCGTTCCGTATTCAGAAGATCGAGCTTTTCCGCCATGGCCTGTGCGCCATGCGGGTCGCTGCAGGCCAGCAAACGCGCACCCAGGTCGGCCTCTCCGATCCGCCCGCCCGCATTCACGCGAGGTCCAAGCACGAACCCCAGATGATAGGCCGACGGGGCGGAATCGAGCCGTGCCACATCCGCCAGCGCCCGCAATCCCACCCGGTCCCGACGCTTCATGACGGCAAGCCCCTGCTGGACCAGGGCGCGGTTCACACCGATCAATGGCGCCACATCCGCGACCGTCGCAAGCGCAACAAGATCCAGCATTGCGATCAGGTCGGGCCCGCGCTCCCCTGCCTCGCGCAATTGCCGACCGGCCTCCACCAACAGCAGGAATACAACCCCCGCGGCACACAGATGGCTGAGCGCACCATCCTCGTCCTGACGGTTCGGGTTGACGACCGCATGACATTCCGGAAGCGTCTCGGCGCCGAGGTGATGATCGAGGATAACCACATCGGCGCTCTCCTGCGCGGCGGCGACAGGCTCGAAACTCAAGGTGCCGCAGTCGACGCAGATGATGAGATCGTGACGGGCGGCCAAGGCCCGCATGGCCGGCACGTTTGGTCCGTAACCTTCATCGATACGGTCCGGGATATAGAGCGTCGCATCGCGCCCCATCTGCCCCAACCAATCGAGAAGCAGCGCGGCCGAAGCGCCGCCATCGACGTCGTAATCCGCAAAGACCGCGATGCGCTGTCGCGCCTTGACCGCGGCCACGACACGCGCCGCGGCCCGTTCCATGTCGCGCAGGCTGCGCGGGTCGGGCAAAAGATCGCGCAAGCGTGGTGCCAGATAGCTGTCGACCTCTTCGGGTCGCACGCCGAGCCGCGCCAGAACCGCCGCGACCGCCGGGACCTGTCCCGTGCGCTGAACCAGCGTTTCGGCGAGACGTTCGGTTTCCACCGACGGCCCAACCCAGCGCCGACCCGTCAGGCTGCTCTCGACGCCGAGATAGCTCATGGACGCCTCCGATCGGCCCGCCGCGCCAAGCGCCAACGGACCCTGTCGTTTCGCAGGTTCAGTGCACTGGGTTGCGGTAGACCATCCGCCGCACGGAGCCTGTCTTGGACCGCATGAGGATCGTCTCGGTGGTCAGATAGCCAACCTCGCGCTTGATTCCCGGCAACAGCGACCCGCTTGTGACCCCGGTGGCGGCAAAGATCACGTTGTCTGTCACCATCTCGTCGCGCGTATAGATCTTGTCGAGGTCCGTGATCCCGGCCTTTGCCGCACGGGCGCGCTCGTCATCATTGCGGAACAGCAAGCGGCCAAAGATCTGCCCGCCCATGCACTTGAGCGCCGCTGCCGCGAGCACACCTTCAGGCGCGCCGCCCGACCCCATATACATGTCGATCCCGGTGACCTGACGATCGGCGCAATGCATCACACCGGCCACGTCCCCATCGGTAATCAGACGGATGCCGGCCCCTGTCGCACGCACTTCCGAAATCATGTCTTCGTGCCTCGGCCGTTCGAGGATACAAACCGTGATGTCCCGGGTCCGACAGTTCCGCGCAGCCGCGAGCGCCTCGACCCGTTCTGTCGGCGTCATGTCGAGCGTGACAACACCCGGCTCATAACCCGGTCCGATGGCAAGCTTGTCCATGTATACGTCGGGCGCGTGAAGCATTGTCCCCCGCGGTCCCATCGCGATCACGGTCAGCGCGTTGGGCATGTCCTTCGCAGTGAGGGTCGTCCCCTCCAGAGGATCGAGCGCGATGTCCACCCCCGGTCCGTTCCCGTTGCCAACCTCTTCTCCGATATAGAGCATCGGTGCTTCGTCGCGTTCTCCTTCGCCAATCACGACGACGCCCGAAATGTCGAGCTTGTTGAGCTGCTCGCGCATGGCGTTGACAGCGGCCTGATCGGCGGCTTTTTCATCCCCGCGCCCGATGTAATCCGCCGATGCGATGGCCGCCTGCTCGGCAACACGGGCCAGACCGAGCGAGAGCATGCGGTCGTTGAAGTCGATGGAGCGGGTCATGGAAAGCCTTTCGGTACGAAAATTGAGCGTTGCGCTGTCTCTAGCCCGTGTGGGGCCGGAACAGCAAGGGTGATGGCGCAAACGCACCCGCAACACTGGCGCTGGACCCGCGCGCAGGATCACAAGGTCCGGGCCGGCCGCAGGACCCGCGGCGCGCCTTGAGCATGGTCATGAAACCGGCGCGATCCCGCCCCCGGTGGTCAAACTTCCTCGATCCGAAGCGCGACCGGCTCCCCGGTCACAACCCCGGTCTGCGCCATGCCTGCAAGCGCAATGTCGAGCGCCTCGCGCGTGGTCTTGTGGGTAACGATCAGCACCGGCGCAGCATCGTCCGCATGATCGTATTGACGCATCCGGTTGATCGAAATCCCTGCATCGGAGAGCACCGTGGCCACCTTTGCCAGAGCGCCGGGTTTGTCGAGCAATGTCATCCGCAGGTAATAGGGCGCAGGGGTCGCCGCCTTGGCAGGCGTGACCGGGCGCAGCATCTCTGCCGGCTTGCCAAATGTCGACAGCCGCGTGCCACGCGCCAGATCCATGATATCCCCCATCACCGCACTCGCCGTCGGCCCCTCTCCGGCACCGGCCCCCCGCATGACGATCTGACCAACCTGGTCGCCTTCAATCACCACCATGTTCGTGCCGCCCGCCAATTGCCCGAGCGGTGACCCCGCCGGCACAAGGCACGGCGCCATGGACTGCTCCAACCCGCGCCCCGTCAGGCGCGAAACACCGAGAAGCTTGATCCGGAAGCCCATGTCCGCGGCCTGCCGGATGTCCTCGATGGAGATACTCCCAATTCCTTCCAGTTCCACCGCATCAAAGGCAACCTGCGTGCCAAAGGCGATGGAGGCCAGCAGGGACAGCTTGTGTCCCGCGTCTATCCCCCCGACGTCGAGCGTGGGGTCCGCTTCGAGATACCCCAACCCATCAGCCTCGGCAAAAGCCTCGTCATAACTCAGGCCCGCATCCTCCATCCGCGTCAGGATGTAGTTGCAGGTCCCGTTCATCACGCCCATCACGCGCTGGATGTCATTCCCCGCAAGCCCCTCGGTCAATGCCTTGATGATCGGGATCCCTCCCGCGACAGCAGCCTCGAACCGGATCACGCGGCCCATGCTCTCCGCAAGGCTTGCCAGCGCTTGACCGTGATGCGCCAGCAAGGCCTTGTTGGCGGTCACGACATCCTTGCCGGCGCGCAGCGCGGCTTCGGTGGCGTCCCTTGCTGGCCCTTCATGGCCTCCCATCAATTCAACGAACACGTCCACATCGTCGCGCTGCGCAAGAACGACAGGATCGTCTTCCCAGGCATAGCCCGACAGCGGAACGCCGCGGTCCTTTCCCTTGGAACGCGCCGACACTGCGGAAATCACGATCTCCTGCCCGCTGCGCTCCGCCAGAAGCGCAGCTTTCTGGCGAACGATCTTCACGACGCCCGCACCAACCGTTCCAAGACCGGCAATTCCAAGACGCAAGGGGCTGGGCATGGGGCGGGTTCCTTCTGACAAGACGCATTGACGCCCCCGGTTACCGCGCCGCCCCAAGCGGCGCAACGGGGATGGACAAATTCATTCCGCTGAACCGCGCACTCTCCCGATCCTCGCCGCGCATATTCCGCTCGACCGCTGTTTTCTTCTGTCCGGAAATACTTCAGGGAGCGCGAGGGACTGGTCCCTCGCTCCAGTCCACGCCATGTGCTCTGCGGTGCAAAGCGCAGCTATTCGGCGGCCACCCCGTCCGCAACGGCCACCTTTTCCACGCGCACAGCGGAATATTTGAACTCCGGGATCTTTCCGAATGGATCGAGCGCGGGATTGGTGAGGATGTTGGCCGCAGCTTCCACATAGGCGAAGGGCAGAAACACCATGTCTTCGGCGACGGCCCGATCCGCACGGGCCATGACCTCAACGGACCCGCGCCGCGTTGTAAGCCGCACAAGCCCACCCGGCTCCACGCCCAGCGCACGCAGCGTGCGGGGATGCATCGAGCAATTCGCTTCCGGCTCCACCGCATCCAGCACCGTCGCGCGCCGAGTCATCGAGCCCGTATGCCAATGCTCCAGCTGTCGCCCCGTGGTCAGGATCATCGGAAACCGCTCATCGGGCAGTTCCGCCGGCGGCGTTACCCGGGCGGGGGCGAACTTGGCACGCCCTGCCCGACGCGGGAACCCGTCGCCAAAGACGACCGCGCGTCCGGGGTCATCGGGGCCACTGGTCGGATAGGTCACCGCCGATTGCTCTTCGAGCCGCTTCCACGTGATGTGATGCAGCGAGCGCATCGACATCTTCATCTCGTCGAACACCTCGCGCGGATCGTCGTAATCCCAGTCGAGCCCGATGCGTCGGGCCAGCGCCACGAGGATCGCCCAATCCTCCCGGGCGTCCCCCGGCGCATCCACCGCCTTGCGCGCCACCTGCACCTGCCGGTTGGTGTTGGTCACGGTGCCCGATTTCTCCGGGAAGGCCGAGGCGGGCAGGATCACATCGGCAAACATCGCCGTCTCGGTGAGGAAAATGTCCTGCACCACAAGATGATCGAGCTGCGCCAGCGCCTTGCGCGCATGGTCCACATCCGGGTCGCTCATGGCCGGGTTCTCGCCCAGCACATACATCCCCTTGATCTCGCCGCGATAGACCCGGTCCATGATCTCCACAACCGTCAGGCCCGGCGTCTCCGAAATCTCCGTCCCGCGCCAGATATGCCGGAAGAGCGAACGCACCTCCGGATCGGTCACGCTCTGGTAATCCGGCATCACATGCGGGATCAGCCCGGCATCGGACGCGCCCTGCACGTTGTTCTGTCCTCTGAGCGGGTGCAGCCCGGTGCCCGGCCGGCCCACATGCCCGCACAAAAGCGCAAGCGAAATGAGACAGCGCGCATTGTCCGTGCCGTGGATATGCTGGCTGATGCCCATGCCCCAGAAGATCATCGCCGCCTTGGCATCGGCATATTTGCGCGCCACGGTGCGGATTTCCTCGGGCGTGATCCCGCACAGATCGCTCATCCGTTCCGGCGTAAAGGCACGGATATGATCCCGGAATTCAAAGAACCCTTCGGTGAAGCCCTCGATATATTGCCGGTCATAGAGCTTTTCTTCCACGATCACGTTCATGATCGCGTTGAGCAACGCCACATCCGTGCCGGGCCGGAATTGCAGCATATGGCTCGCGTGCCGCTTCATCGCCGTGCCGCGCGGGTCGATCACGATCAACTCGCCGCCGCGCTTGGCAAACTGCTTGAAGAAGGTCGCGGCGACAGGATGGTTTTCGGTCGGGTTGGCCCCGATGACGATGGCGAGATCCGCGTTCTCGATCTCGTTGAAGGTCGCGGTGACGGCCCCCGATCCGACATTCTCCATGAGGGCCGCAACCGATGACGCGTGACACAGCCGCGTGCAGTGATCGACGTTGTTGTGGCCAAAGCCCTGCCGGATGAACTTCTGAAACAGATAGGCCTCTTCATTGGTGCATTTCGCCGATCCAAAGCCTGCCACCGATGTGCCACCGTAATAGCTGCGCAAATCGGCCAGCCCATGCGCGGCGCGGTCCAGCGCTTCATCCCAACTCGCCTCCCGGAAATGGGTCAACGGGTTCGCCGGGTCGACATTCAAACCCTTCTCGGGCGCATCGTCGCGACGGATGAGCGGCTTTGTCAGACGGTGAGGATGGTGGATATAGTCAAAGCCGAACCGCCCCTTGACGCAAAGACGCCCTTCATTGGCGGGCCCGTTGATCCCATCAACCTGTTTGACACGGCCATCCTTGACCTTGACGGCCACCTGGCAGCCCACGCCACAGAACGGGCAGACCGACTTGACCTCTTCGTCGAAATCCTTGCTGTCACCAACTTGCGCGCCATCCACAACACTGGCCGGCATCAGCGCGCCCGTCGGGCAGGCCTGCACACATTCGCCGCAGGCCACACAGCTGCTGTCCCCCATCGGATCGTCAAAATCGAACACCGGATAGGCGTCATGCCCCCGCCCCGCCATGCCGATCACGTCATTGACCTGCACCTCGCGACAGGCCCGCACGCACAGACCGCACTGGATGCAGGCATCGAGGTTCACGCGCATGGCAACGTGACTGTCATCAAGCAGCGGAATGCGGTCCGGCTCCAGCGTCGGCAGACGGCTCTCGGTGACACCCTGGGCGTCAGCCATGTCCCAAAGATGGGCGGACCGGTCATGCGCTGCTTCGCGCTCGGGCTGATCGGCAACCAGCATCTCCATGACCATCCTGCGCGCGGATTGCGCTCGCGCCGACGCCGTGTGGACCACCATGCCCTCCTCGGCTTCTCGGATGCAGGACGCCGCAAGCGTGCGCTCGCCTTCGATCTCGACCATACAGGCACGGCAATTGCCGTCGGGCCGGTAGCCCGGCGCCGGTTTGTGACACAGATGCGGGATCACCAGACCCCGCCCGTGGGCCACGTCCCAAAGCGTCATACCGGCGTCCACTTCGACGATCTCTCCGTCGAGCGTGATGCGCACGCGTTCGCTCATGGCTATTGCCTCCCTGTCTTCGCTTGCACAGCCTAAACGAAGCTTTCCCGCGCCGCGCCTCCCAATCCCGACCAAATCCACCCGATTTGCGCCGCTTGCGGTTTCCGATCGGCAACATGTGACACGCTGGGAAACCGGTTCGGTATCGCAATTGCCCTCACACGATGCCCGACGGATGCGCGCGCCGGGTTTCTTTGGGCCACAAATATCCCGGGGGTGTGGGGGCTGGCCCCCACGCCGCACACGCGACGCGATCAGCGCCACGTCGGTCGCCCGACGCCGATGATCCGACGCCGGACCCCGCTGGCAAAGGCCGGCCCCATGCAGAACCCTTTAGATCCGCCGCTGCGCTCAAGCCGCCGGGACCATCAACGCAGTTCCGGTCGCACCGCCTCTGGACCTCTACGGTTCACCCGCATAGGCTCCGGCGCAAAGACGACATTCGGGGAGACACACATGGCCGTCGGGCGCAATATCCGCACCTATTTCGAAGGCACCTGGCATGATGGAGACACCCCGATCATGCGTGCGGCCGACCATGGCGCCTGGCTTGGCAGTTCGGTCTTTGACGGCGCGCGCTGGGTTCACGGACGCGCGCCCGATCTCGACGCCCATTGCGCCCGCGTCAACCGCTCGGCCAAAGCGTTGATGATAAACCCGACGGTCTCCACGGACGACATGGTGCAGATCGCGCTTGAGGGGCTGGCCGCCTATCCCGAGGACGCCGCCGTCTATATCCGCCCGATGTACTGGGCGATCCACGGCGACGCCTCCGCGATCGTGCCGGCCCCGGACGAAACCGGCTTCGCCATCTCGCTCGAAGAAATCCCCCTTGCACCCGAGACCGCCTCCGTCACGCTTGGCCGAACCCGGTTCCGCCGCCCGGTTCTCGAAGACGCCGTCGTCGATGCCAAGGCGGGGTGCCTCTACCCCAACAACGCCCGCATGCTGGCCGAGGTGCGCCAGCGCGGCTTCGGCAATGCGCTCGTTGCCGATGCTATGGGCAATGTCGCCGAAAGCGCGACGGCGAATGTCTTCATGGTGCGCGACGGGGCCGTCTTCACGCCCATCGCCAATGGCACCTTCCTGGCCGGGATCACCCGCGCCCGCCACATCAAGAACATGCGCGCCGACGGAATGGAGGTGCATGAAACCGTTCTCACCTTTGCCGATTTCGAAAAGGCCGACGAAGTGTTTCTTTCGGGGAATATGCATAAAGTCACCGCCGTGACCGGCTTCGAGGACTGCGCCTATCAGGCTGGTCCCGTAACGCGGCGCGTCCGCGAAATGTATTGGGACTGGGCCGCATCCTCGTGACGTCAAGGCGCAGTCCGGTGATCCCCCTGACCTGCGCAACCGATGACGATTGCGCTGCGCTCAGCGCGCTGTGTCTGCGCGCCAAGGCGCATTGGGGCTATTCCGCCACGTTCATGGCAGCCTGCAAGGACGAACTCACCGTGCAAAAGGCGGATCTCAATGATCTTTGCGCTGTCATCTCTGACGCCGGCCAGTTCATCGGCTACGTCCGGGTCTCCCTCGACGACACGGGCGCGACCCTCGAAAAGCTTTACGTCACACCATCCGGGATGGGTGAGGGCCATGGCCGTGCCTTGTTCGAATGGGCCTGCGCAGCCGCGCGAAGCGCCGGGGCACACGAGCTCGCCATCGTCTCTGATCCGAACGCGGCCGCGTTCTATCATCGGCTCGGCGCGCGCCGCGTTGGTGACGCCCCCTCCGGCTCCATCCCCGGCCGCACGCTCCCCGTGTTGCGCTATGATCTGACCGGATAATCGACCCCAAGTGCAGATCCCCTGTATGCGGCGCTTATCGCATGCGGATCCCCGCTCCGCCTGCATCCGTTTCGCATCGGGGGGTCCCGTCTTTGCTGCATCGCGGCTTGCCACGCGGGACGCATCACGCCATGATCGCGGACCGGGGGCAGGCCACTGCCGAACGCGGTCGAGGGGAGCCGAATGCGCAAGTTTCTCGTTGTGCTGGATGACAGCCGGGAATGTCTGAACGCCATGCGGTTTGCCGCCATGCGTGCCGCCAATACTGGCGGCGGCGTTGCGATTCTCTCCGTCATCCCGCCAGATGAGTTCAATCACTGGATCGGTGTGGGCGCGGTCATGCGTGAGGAAAGCCGCGAACGCATCCACGCGCATTTCGAAGTTTTTGCCAAATGGATGCGCGACAAGCAGGGTGTCGATCCCGAACTGGTCATCCGCGAAGGCGATGCCGTGCCGGAAATCATCGCGCAGGTGCGCGACGATCCGGATATCGGCGTGCTTGTGCTCGGTGCGGCGGCAGACAAGAAAGGTCCCGGACCTTTGGTAACGCAACTGACCCGCAATTCGGGCTCGCTGCCAATCCCGATTACCATTGTGCCGGGCGATCTCTCGAAGGAACGGCTCGAGGCGATCACCTGACCGGCTGCCTGTGATCAGGACCCGAGGGATCGGCCGAGATACTCCGAGCGCGACACGGCCAAAATCGCGGAAGATCTGCGCATCCGGGCCAGTCTCCGTCCTGCCAGACGTCCCGGTCCGGGTGGGGGTGCTGTGGATCTCCGGCGTGTTCGAGATCCTGTTCCCGCCAGCCGACAGCGACACCACGCCCATCGCGGCAAGCGCGATCGAGGGGCAACACCTCTGTATCGCCATCTCTCTCCATTGCGGGCCAATCGAGTCTGACGCGGCGCGCGCTCTGGCAGGCTTCACAACAGCCAGGGTCCGGGGGCTGGTGTCGATCGCCGTTGCACAGGCGTCGATCCCAAATCGACAGAGCCCGCCCATGCAGCAGACACGGCTCTACGATGGCGCAGAGAGCAGAACTTAGAACCATTCCAATCCTTGACGCGCGGCGCGAGCGAGCGCATATATTGAGGGTCCCAAAGAAAGGTGCGCCAGAAATGTTCATTCAAACCGAATCCACGCCGAACCCGGCCACGTTGAAGTTTCTGCCTGGCCAGACCGTTCTTGAGATGGGCACCGCCGATTTCCCGAGCGCAGACGCCGCCTCGGCATCTCCGCTGGCTCAGAGGCTGTTTGACGTCGAGGGCGTCACCGGCGTGTTCTTTGGCAATGATTTCATCACGATCACCAAGGGTGATGCCATTGACTGGGATCATGTGAAGCCTGCCGTTCTTGGCGCGATCATGGAACATTTCCAGTCGGGTCAGCCCGTGATGGCCGATGGCGCAACACAGGCGGGCGGCCATGCCGAGCATACCGGCGAGGATGGCGAGATTGTGGGGCAAATCAAGGAATTGCTCGATAGCCGCGTGCGTCCCGCCGTGGCGCAGGATGGTGGCGACATCACCTTCCATGGCTTCGATCGTGGCGTGGTTTACCTGCATATGCAGGGCGCCTGCGCGGGCTGCCCGTCCTCGACCCTCACGCTCAAGATGGGGATCGAGAATTTGCTGCGCCACTACATTCCCGAAGTGACAGAGGTTCGTCCGGTCGCGGTCTGACCTTCAATGCATGTCCCGGCATTGGCGAAGGCGCCGGTGCCGAGACACGCGGTTGCACCGATCAGGCGGGCAGGCGATAAGGCCGCATGATCCTCGCCTTTGACACGTCCGGCCCGTATTGCGCCGCTGCCCTTCTGGGAAGCGACGGCACCGTGGTGGCGTCCGCCTCGGAAGACATGACCCGCGGGCAGGCGGAACGGCTGTTTCCGATGCTCGACGCGCTGCTTCACGAGGCGGGGGCCGATTGGAGCGACCTGACCCGGATTGGCGTAGGCATCGGCCCCGGGAACTTTACCGGCATACGGATTTCCGTCAGCGCGGCGCGCGGTCTCGCGTTGGGTCTGGGCATTCCGGCCATCGGCGTCTCCAGCTTCGAGGCCATTCATCACACCAACCCTCAGGCCATCGCCGCGGTGCCCGCACCGCGCGATCAAGCGTATCTGTGCGCGCCAGGCGACACCCCGCGTCTTGTGCCTCTTGCAGACGCCACCGCCGCGCATCTGCCGCCCGCCCCGGCGCAACTGGCCGCGTCTATCGCGCGCGTCGCGCAACACAAATCGACCGATCAGCGTCCGGCGCCGCTTTATATTCGGCAGGCCGACGCCGCCCCGTCCCGCACGCTTCCCCCGGTCCTGCTTGATGGCTGCTGACGCGTTGGCGGCGCTCGCCGCGCGCGCTTACCGGCATATGAAACCGTGGAGCAGTGCGCAGTTCGCCGAAACGCTGGCGGCGCCGCACAGCATCCTCGTGTCCAACGATACAGGGTTCGTTCTGGGACAGGTGGTTTTCGACGAGGCCGAAATCCTTGCACTGGCCACCGATCCCGCACACCAACGGCGCGGCGTCGCATCGTCTCTGCTCAAGCAGTTTTTCACGCTCGCCCAGAGCCGGGGCGGCACGCGGCTCTTTCTCGAAGTGGCCGAGGATAACGCCCCGGCCATCGCGTTCTACAGGCGGCACGGCTTCGAAATCCAAGGGCTTCGCCGAGGGTATTACCGTCGCGCCGGGGCCGCTGCTGCCGATGCGTGCGTCATGGCGCGCGACATTCCCTGACGTTACAGGCATTTGGCCAAGAATCGGTTGACCATCCCGGCGCCAACAGCCCTAATTGCCGCCATCGAATGAAGGCGGCGGGCATGAGACCCGCCCCGCAACACGGGAGTTCCAAATGACCTTCATGACCAAGATTCTCGGCTCTGCCGCTGCGCTGGCGCTGTCTGCCGGCGCCGCACTGGCCGACCCGGCTCTGATCTACGATCTGGGCGGAAAGTTCGACAAATCCTTCAACGAAGCGGCCTTCAACGGCGCCCAGAAATGGGCCGAAGAAACCGGCGGCTCCTATCGTGACATCGAGCTTCAATCCGAAGCGCAGCGAGAGCAGGCGCTCCGCCGCTTTGCCGAAGCCGGCTTCAACCCGGTTGTGACCACCGGCTTCTCCATGTCCTCGCCGATTGCCGCCGTGGCCGCGGACTACCCGGACACCAAGTTCGTGACCATTGACGGTTTCGTCGACCCCGGCGAGCATCCCAACGTGCTGTCGATCCTCTTCTCGGAACATCAGGGATCTTACCTTGTCGGCATCATGGCGGCGCAGGCCTCTGAATCGAACACGGTTGGCTTTGTGGGCGGCATGGACATCCCGCTGATCCGCAAATTTGCCTGCGGTTATGCGCAGGGCGTCAAGGCCGTCAATCCTGACGCCAAGGTGATTGCCAACATGACCGGCACCACCCCAGCCGCGTGGAACGACCCGGTGAAAGGCTCCGAATTGGCCAAGGCCCAGATCAGCCAGGGCGCGGACGTGATCTTTGCCGCCGCGGGCGGTACGGGCCTCGGCGTTCTTCAGACAGCCGCGGATGAAGACATCCTGTCGATCGGCGTCGATAGCAACCAGAACTACCTGCATCCGGGTGAGGTGCTGACTTCCATGCTCAAGCGCGTGGACGTCGCCGTATACGACTCGATGACCGCAGGCGCCGACCTTGAAACCGGCGTGAAGGTGCTCGATCTCGGTGCGGAGGGCGTCGGTTACGCGCTCGACGAGCACAACGCCGACCTGGTGTCTGCCGAGATGAAAGCCGCTGTCGATGCTGCGCGCGAGCAGATCATCGCGGGTGAGCTTGAGGTGCATGACTACACGTCCGATGACAGCTGCCCGGCGCTGTCCTTCTGATCCAAAACCATCGCCAAATGAAATCGGGGCGGCGCCTGCGGGTGCCGCTCTTTTTTTGCGCCGCGCGACGGCGAATCGGACCGCCCGACGGATGTGGCGTAACTTTCCCGGACAAACCCGCGAGGCTTACGTGCAAAAAATCATCATCACTGGAGCAAATGGCGTCGGGAAAAGCCATTTCGCAGCGGCTCTGGCTGCGTTCAGAGCGGACGTGCCGGTGATCCATTTCGATGCGATCAAGCTGCGCAGCCGATGGCAACAACGCCCCCGCGCCGAAAGCGACGCCGCGCTAAGGCAAGAGATTGCAAAACCCGCATGGATCCTCGAAGGCGGCCCGAGCCTCTTGCCGCACGCAATAGGAGAGGCCGACGCGCTGGTCTGGCTGGATCCGCCCAACCGGGTCAGAGCGTGGCGGTTGGCAACACGGCCCTGGAAATATTTCGGCAGGACCAGACCCGAACTGCCCCCCGGCAATGTCGATTGGCCCTGGCAGCAATACCGGTTTGCCCTGCGCAGCCTGCGCAACACCGCGCGCTTTCGCAGCTACATCGCGCAGGTCATTCACAACGCCGACGGGCTTCGGACATGGCACTGCCGCTGCGACGCCGACCTCAATACCGTGCTCGACGCATGGTCGCAAACCGGTCGATGACAGGCCCCACGCCGCCACAATGCGCGCCACGCGACCTGCCTCGTGATCCGCGAATACAGCGTTCCGTAACCTCCCCTCTTTCCAACTTGCCTCGTGTCTGCAACAACAGAAGCGAGTGGAACAGGAGATGGGCATGACCGCACCCGCCATCGAGCTGAAAGGCATCTCCAAGGCCTTCGGCCCCGTGCAAGCGAACAAGGATATTGCCATCCGCGTCATGCCCGGCACGATCCACGGCATCATCGGTGAGAACGGCGCGGGCAAGTCGACCCTGATGTCGATTCTCTACGGCTTTTACAAGGCGGATGCCGGTGAGATCTTCATCAACGGCAAGAAGACCGAAATCCCCGACAGCCAGGCCGCGATCAAGGCGGGTATCGGTATGGTGTTCCAGCATTTCAAGCTGGTTCAGAATTTCACCGTGCTCGAAAACGTCATCCTCGGTGCCGAAGACGGCAGGATGCTGAAGCCCTCACTGGCCAAGGCGCGCGGCGTGCTCAAGCACCTCGCCAAGGAATACGAGCTGAACGTCGACCCCGACGCGCGGATCGAAGACCTCTCCGTGGGCCACCAGCAACGGGTCGAGATCCTCAAGGCGCTGTATCGCGAAGCGGATATTCTTATTCTCGATGAGCCGACGGGCGTTCTGACCCCCGCCGAGGCGGATCACCTGTTTCGTATCCTCGAGGGTCTGCGCGCACAGGGCAAGACGATCATCCTGATCACGCACAAGCTACGCGAGATCATGGAGATTACCGACACCGTCTCTGTGATGCGGCGCGGGGAAATGACTGCGACGGTCAAGACCGCAGAGACAACCCCTGAACAGCTCGCAGAGCTCATGGTGGGCCGCAAGGTTCTGCTGCGCGTCGACAAGACCCCGGCCACCCCCGGCCGTGCGGTGCTGGAAATCGACAACCTCAGCCTGACGGACGACGCAGGCGTGGCGCGTCTCAAGGGCATCTCCCTGACCGTGCACGCGGGCGAGATCCTCGGCATTGCCGGGGTAAGTGGGAACGGTCAGTCGGAACTGCTCAAGGTGCTGGGCGGCTATGCACCAGCCGCCACGGGGTCCATCAAGGTCAATGGCACGCCGATCGACCTGACCGGCAAGAACTCCGACGGCCAATCGCGGCGCGCGCGCGGGATCGCTCATGTGCCCGAAGACCGCCAGCATGAAGGGTTGATCCTGCAGTATTCCGCCTGGGAAAACACTGTCTTCGGCTATCATCGGGACCCCGGATGGCAAAACGGGATCCTTATGGACAACGCCGCCATTCGCACGGAAGCCGCCGCCAAGATGGAGCGGTATGACGTGCGTCCGCCAAACCCGAACCTTGCCGCGCGCAACTTCTCCGGTGGCAACCAGCAGAAGATCGTGCTCGCCCGCGAAATCGAGCGCGACCCCGACGTTCTGTTGATCGGGCAGCCGACCCGCGGCGTCGATATCGGCGCGATCGAATTCATCCACCAGCAGATCGTCGCGTTGCGTGACAGCGGCAAAGCGATTTTGCTCGTCTCGGTCGAACTGGACGAGATCTTCTCGCTCTCTGATCGGATCGCCGTGATGTTTGACGGCCAGATCATGGGCGAGCGCATGCCCGACGATACCGATCAGACCGAGCTTGGCCTCTTGATGGCCGGGGTGACAGAGATGCCAAAGGACAAACCACTCATTGCTGCGGTGGATGCCCAGCTTGAAGCCAAGGCCGAAAAGGCGGCGCAGCAGAATGGGTGAGCTGTCCTCTCCCCGCCTGCGGCGCAGGCCCCGGTCGCGCCCGGCTGAGGGCCGCGCCTTGTTCAACCGTTCTATCGAGACACGGGGCGGCACGCGCGCGCAGCCCCTTCAGGAGTGCCACAATGGATAGAATGCCTGCCTGGGCCGATGCCATCCTCGTGCCGCTTTTTTCCATCGTGCTGGCCGCAATCCTGTCTGCGGGTGTGATCCTCGCGATTGGCGAAAGCCCGGTCGAGGCCTTCAAACTCATGGTTGACGGCGCGCTGATGCGTTCGTCGGGATGGGGATATACGCTTTACTACGCCACGAACTTCATCTTTACCGGACTTGCGGTCTCCATCGCGTTCCACGCCCGCATGTTCAATATCGGCGGCGAGGGGCAGGCGATGATCGGCGGTCTCGGCGTGGCGCTTGTTTGCCTGTTCATCCCGTGGCCGCATTGGTCTTTGGCACTGTTGGGCGCAACGGTGGGGGCTGCGCTCTTTGGCGCCGCATGGGCCTATATTCCGGCGCTGCTTCAGGCAAAGCGCGGCAGTCATATCGTCATCACCACGATCATGTTCAATTTCATCGCGGCGGCGGTTCTGAACTACGTGCTGGTCAACATGCTACGCCCGACAGGCGCGATGGAGCCCGCCACTGCACGCTTCCCCGAAGCCACCTTCCTGCCAACCTTTCAGGACATGTTCGCCACGGCGGATAACCCGCTCTTTCGCGGCGCGCCGGCCAACGTGACCTTCTTCATCGCACTTCTGGCCTGTGTCGCGGTCTGGATTCTGATCTGGCGCACACGGCTTGGCTACGAAATCCGTGCTTTCGGACATTCGGAGACGGCCGCGCGCTATGCCGGGATTTCCCCGGTCAAGATCACGGTTGTTGCCATGCTCATCTCCGGCGGTCTGGCCGGGATGATGGCACTCAACACCACCATGGGTGAAGCGGAACGACTCGTTCTGAACGCCACGGAAGGCGCGGGCTTCATTGGTATTGCCGTGGCGCTCATGGGACGTTCGCACCCTGTCGGCGTCCTCCTTGCGGCATTGCTTTTCGGGTTCCTCTACCAAGGTGGCGCGGAGCTGGCGCTCTGGACCAACATTCCGCGTGAGCTGATCACGGTGATCCAGGCGCTGGTGATCCTTTTTACAGGAGCGCTCGACAACATGGTGCGGGTGCCATTGGAAAAGCTCTTTCTTGCCATCCGGCGCAGCCCGAAATCGGCAGGGTGAGCCCCGTGCTGGCCGACTGGATCCCCAATCTTCTGGCCGGCTGGGCGGTGCAGCTTCTCGGCGTGCTCTCACCCGGGCCGGGTGTGGCGCTGATCCTGACCGTGGCCACCACAAAGGGGCGCGCTCCGGCGATTGTCACCTGTTTCGGCATTGGTGCCGGAGCAGTGTGTCTGTCGACAGCCGCGCTGGTTGGTCTTGGCACCCTGGTGGCGGAAATCGCCTGGGCGATGATGGCAGTCAAGGTCGCCGGTGCAGGCTACTTGGCCTGGTTGAGTTGGAAAGCCTTTGAGCGTGCCAAGACCCCCCCGCCTGCGCCGGTGGTTTCGCCCGCGAAACGGCGTCGGGGCGGGGCCGCGCTTGCCGGTTTCGCGATGCAGATCACAAACCCGAAGGCGATCGTGTATTGGCTCGCCGCGGTTGCCATGGCCAACATGACTGCTGCGCCGCTGCCTGTATTGGCGTTTTTTGTTCTTGGTGCCTTTGCGATCTCCTTTCTTGGACACGGCACCTGGGCGCTCGCGCTTTCCTCGCGGCCCTTCATCGCGCTCTATGGTCGGGCGCGGCGCTGGATCGACGCGGCTTTGAGCGCGTTTTTTGCCTTTACCGCCTACAAGCTTCTCACAACGAGGATCTGAGACATGGATCTCGATACGCTCATACAGGTTCTGGACTCCACGATCCGTCTTGCCACCCCGCTCCTGCTGGCCTGCCTCGCGGGGTTGTTCTCGGAACGCGCGGGCATTTTCGACATCGGGCTCGAAGGCAAGATGCTCATCGCCGCATTTTTCTCCGCGGCGGTCGCGTTCTCAACCGGGTCGGTCTGGATCGGAGTGCTGGCAGGCATCGCCGCTTCGCTTGCCATGTCAGCCATCCACGGTCTGGCCTCGATCACCTTTCGCGGCAATCAACTGATTTCCGGCGTGGCGCTCAACTTCCTGGCTTCCGGGCTGACGGTGCTCATCGCGCAAAGCTGGTTCAGTCAGGGCGGGCGCACCCCGTCGCTGCCCGATGGTGCACGATTTGCCGAAATCACCCTGCCCTTTGCCGAGTCGCTCCGCGATGTGCCGATATTCGGCCCGATCTATGCCGATCTCATCTCGGGACATTCCGCACTTGTCTATATCGGTTTTGCCATGGTGCCACTCACGTGGTGGGTGTTGTTCCGCACGCGCTTCGGCTTGCGTCTGCGGGCCGTCGGCGAAGCGCCGGAGGCGGTGGACACGGCCGGTATCAGTGTCACGGGCCTTCGGTTTGCAGCCGTTGGGATTTGCGGCGTGCTGTGCGGCCTCGCCGGCGCATATCTTGCGACTGGTCTACAGGCCGGGTTTGTGCGTGAGATGACCGCGGGACGCGGCTATATCGCACTTGCGGCGCTGATCTTTGCCAAATGGCGGCCATGGTATGCGCTCGGGGCCTGTCTTCTGTTTGGCTTCCTCCAGGCAATCGCGCTGCGCTATCAGAACATTGACCTGGGCGCCTTCGTGGTCCCCGTGCAGGTGATGGACGCGTTGCCTTATATCCTGACTGTTGTGATCCTTGCGGGTTTTGTCGGCAAGGCGATCCCGCCGCGCGCCGGTGGCGAACCCTATGTGAAAGAACGGTGAAGGCAGCAAATACACGGGATATGCGGCGCAGATCGAGCGTTTCGGGCTGTCGCCAATTGTCATGCAGGCCGAAGCCGTCGAGGCGGCTCCTTGGCCGTCATGCCGGGCAATTCCCGCAGCTTTCCGTCCCGAAGAGACGATGACGCAATTCCCGGGAACCGCTACATGTGCCGATCCCCAAACCACCGCGCATGGTGGGCAACAATGATACGCAAGGATGCTGACACGATCAAAGCCCCCCGATGCGACGAAGGAGCCCCGCCGGGCAAAGCCGCGCTGGAAGAAACTCACGGTTTCGGCAAATCCGTCAAGCGACCCGGTGCCGGGACATGTCACCGTCCTCCCGACACCGAAATTGTGACCCCGCGTGCAAGGACCGGGTCGGTTGGGTCGATGGGTTCAAGGCTTTCGAAGTTGACCTCAAAGCCCGAATTATCCAAGTCGGGCTGCCATGTGATCCCCATTTCTGCTTGGGGTACGACCGGTTGCGGGTCACCTCCATCCTTGGCTGAGGCAAGACGTCTTTCCCACGGCATCAGCCCGGCCCTCTGGAATAATCTTGCGGCAAGAGGGGCATTGTAAAACTGGTATTTGCGATCATCTTTGCTGGCTTGAATGGTATGATGATGGATCCGGCGAATTATGCAGCCCCACGCTCCTTGAAGCGGGCGTAATCATACCGCTTTCGGGCTCTTGCGCAAAAATCGGGCCTCTGATCCTGTTTTTGGTCAGCCAAGCGCGGCCATGCGGCCAGGCGGTCGATTGAACAGATGCATTGCGTGATGTTCAATTTCCCCGCATGGCAGGAACACGGTCGCTTTAACATCTCTGTTGGTAGGATCGGTCTCCTCACCAAAATACCGCAGTCGAATGCCTCCCGGCGATCTACTCCGCCTGCCGCCATTTGCGAGGGTATGGAAAACCGACGCCAGAGGGGTGGCAAGCGTCTGGTTTGCGCCGACGCCTTTCATGGCGCTTGCTCCTGACCCGACGCGCGCAGTCTTGAACATGCCGGGCCTTCACCCGGTCTGTCCCGGTGGGCAAGCCGCCTTCGGGCTCAATGTGCCCGGCTCAAAGCACGAAGCAATCCATGCTGCGCCCGAGCACACACAGCGCGTCGCTGCCTGTGGCCCTCTCAACGGCCCACGTCCCGCACTCCGTCACGACCAGACGCGATACCAACCCCATCGAGTGCTTTACACCTCGGGACAGACTGGCGGTCTGGCCAAACATGACCGCAAGCGCTTGGCCCAGAACAGCATCAGTCCAGTTTGCTAAAAGCATCGGTCCAGAGCCATCGCGACATTGTTGCCGTTGCGCGACTCACGCTGCACAAGCTAACAGACCTCATGATGATCTACCTCCCCATCGCCGAGGTTTCGGTCAATGCCTTTGTGCTGCTTGGCCTCGGAGGTCTCGTCGGTGTGCTGTCCGGCATGTTCGGCGTGGGGGGCGGGTTCTTGATGACGCCGCTGCTGTTTTTCATTGGCATCCCGCCCGCCGTGGCCGTCGCCACCGAAGCCAATCAAATCGTCGCATCGTCCTTTTCGGGCGTGCTCGCACATCTGAGGCGCAAGACCGTCGATCTGCGGATGGGAACGGTCCTGCTCATCGGCGGCCTGATTGGTGCCGCGCTTGGCGTGATGGTGTTCAACTACCTCAAATCGCTGGGCCAGGTCGATCTGTTGGTCCGGCTTTGCTACGTCGTCTTCCTCGGCATCATCGGCGCGCTGATGTTTGTCGAAAGCCTCAACGCGCTGCGCAAACAGCGCTCGGGCAAAGCCCCGGTGCGCAAGAAACACAACTGGATCCACGGGCTCCCTTTCAAGATGCGCTTTCGCACGTCCGGGCTCTACATCTCGGTGATCCCGCCCGTCCTAGTGGGCGTCTGTGTCGGTATTCTGGCGGCGATCATGGGGGTCGGCGGTGGGTTCATCATGGTGCCCGCCATGATCTACCTGCTCGGCATGCCGACGAAAGTCGTGATCGGCACCTCGCTGTTCCAGATCATCTTCGTTACGGGCTTCACGACCCTGTTGCATGCAACCACCAACTTTACCGTCGATGTCATGCTTGCCGTTCTGCTGCTGGTGGGGGGCGTCATCGGCGCGCAGTTCGGCGCGGTTCTGGGTGCCAAGCTCAAGGCAGAGCAACTGCGCATCCTTCTCGCGCTCATGGTTCTGGCAGTCTGTGGCAAGCTGGCGCTGGATCTGCTGCTACAACCCGCAGAACTGTATTCCATCGGCGCGTCGGGGGGGCATTGATGCGGCGGTTCGCGGCCTTGCTCTGCGCGGTGTGGCTTGCTGCGCTGACTGCCGCACATGCGGAAGAAGTCGTGCTCGGCCTCAGTCAGGACAGCGTGTCGATCTCCACAGCCTTCGATGGCTCCGAAATTCTGATCTTTGGCGCCGTGAAGCGCGAAAACCCGATCCCGGATGGTCCACCGCTGGAAGTCGTGATCACCGTCGCTGGCCCGCTGCAACCGCTGACCGTGCGCCGCAAGGAAAAGCGCTTCGGCATCTGGGTCAATACCGCAGCGGTAGAGGTCGACGCCGCACCCTCCTTTTATGCCATTGCGACCTCCGGCCCTTGGGGCGACGTGATCTCCGATACCGAAGATCTGCGCCACAAGATCTCCATCCCCTACGCGATCCGCTCCGTCGGCGCGCCCATGTCCGTAGACCGACCGCAGAACTTCGCCGAGGCGGTGATCCGCATCCGTCAAAACAACGGCCTCTATCAACTGGCAGAAAGCAGCATCGAATTTGAACAGCAAACCCTGTTTCAAACCGCGATTTCCATGCCTGCCAACCTGACAGAAGGCGCCTATCCAACGCGGATCTTCCTCACCCGTGGCGGGGCCGTGGTTTCAGTATTCGAAACCGAGATCGACGTGCGCAAGGTCGGGCTGGAACGCTGGCTTTTCTCGCTGTCGAGGGAACAGCCGTTGCTCTACGGGTTGATGTCACTGGCCATCGCAATAGCCGCCGGTTGGGGCGCATCTGCGGCATTCCGGGTGCTGCGCCGCGGCTAATCCCTCAAGGGGAGGGACTCCCCCTTGCACCGGATCGCTCCCCCCGGGCCGAACCCGGCTTCCCGGGCGTTTTGCCGTTGGTCCGCGGTTCCAAGCGGGTCACCCGATCCACTGCGCTTGGTCCGGTCCCATCGCTCCAGACGCGCCTTCGGCACAGATCACCAACAGGCATGGTGACCCCAGCCGGCACCGCTTGCAGGTGCGACGCCCTTCATCCTAGGCTGTTGCCATGAACCGTCCGTCTCCCCTCCCCCGCTCCGCCTTTGGTGATTTTAGACCCCTGCCGACGCGCTGGATGGACAATGACGAATACGGTCATATGAACAACGCCACCTACCTCTCCCTTACCGATACGGCCGTATCGCTGTGGCAGATCGAGAATGGCCTGGCGATCCGTGGTCCCGGCGCGCTGCGCTTTCTCGTCGTGGAAACACGGCTGATCTACTTTGCCGAAACCGGCTTTCCGGACACGATCCACGCGGGCCTGCGCTGCGCGCGTCTCGGCACTTCCTCGGTTGCCCTCGAAGTCGGGCTCTTCGCCAATGACGCGCCTCAGACCTGTACGCTGGCGCATTTTGCCCAGGTCCTGACCGATACAGAGGGACGCCCCACGCCGATCCCAGAGCATGTGCGACGCATTTATCAAAGCCTGCCCGGTGCGGGCTGAGCGGATCAAGGCGCGTCACCACGCGCGCCCTGTTTCTTCTGTCCTGAAATACTCCGGGGTCTGGGGCAGCGCCCCAGCGGCCTGCCTCAGGCGCGCTCGTGGAAATAGGCGTAGATCCGTTCGGCCAGCGCCTCGCTGACCCCATCCACCGCCTTGAGATCGGCAAGGTTGGCGCGGCTGACCGCCTTCGCCGATCCAAAATGCGCCAGGAGCGCCCGCTTTCGGGCCGCCCCCACGCCCGGCACCTCGTCAAGCGGGTTGGCAACCTGCGCTTTCGCCCGTTTTGCCCGATGCGTGCCGATCGCAAACCGATGCGCCTCGTCGCGCAGCCTTTGCACGAAATACAGCACCGGATCGTTGAACCGCAGCGCAAAAGGCCGCGCCCCCACACGGTGGAACTCCTCCTTGCCCGCATCCCGGTCAACGCCCTTGGCCACACCAACGAAGGGAACATCCTCGACCCCGTGTTCCGCCATGATTTCGGCCACAGCCGAGATCTGCCCTGCCCCGCCGTCAATCAGCATCAGATCCGGCCACAAGCCCTTGTCGCGGTCAGGGTCTTCCTTGAGCAGCCGCTTGAGTCGCCGGTTGAGCACTTCTTTCATCATTCCGAAATCGTCACCGGGGGTGAGCTCATCACCGCGAATGTTGAACTTGCGATACTGGTTCTTCATGTAGCCTTCCGGCCCCGCGACGATCATCGCCCCCACCGCATGCGCGCCCTGAATATGGCTGTTGTCATAAACCTCGATCCGCTGCGGCGGCCCGTCCAGACCAAACGCCTCGCCCAGCCCCCGAAGCAGCTTGGCTTGGGTCGCGGTCTCTGCCATGCGCCGGCCGAGGCTTTCGCGGGCATTGCGCGCAGCACCATCGACCAATTCGGCCTTCTCGCCCCGTTGCGGCACGGCAATCTCGACCCGGCGGCCAAGCTTGTCGCTCAGCGCGTCGCACATCAGGTCGTCATTCTCGATCCCATGTGACAGCAACACCAGCCGCGCCGGCTCCTTCTGATCGTAGAACTGGCCGAGAAAGGCTTCCATCACCTCGGCCTCGCTCACATCCTCGCCAACGCGCGGATAGAAATCCCGGTTGCCCCAGTTCTGGTTGGCGCGGATGAAAAAGACCTGAACGCAGGCCTGTCCGTGCTCCATATGAAGCGCGATCACATCCGCTTCGGACACACCTTTTGGATTGATGCCTTGCGCGGTCTGGACCTGCGTCAACGCGCGGATCCGGTCGCGCAAGGCCGCAGCGCGTTCAAACTCCATCGCTTCAGACGCTTCGGCCATCTGCGTGGCAAGCTCTTCCTGGATCCGCGTCGACTTTCCGGACAGGAACCGCTGAGCATCCCGGACGCTTTCCGAATAGCCCTCGGCGGAGATCTTGCCGACGCAGGGCGCACTGCATCGTTTGATCTGATGCTGCAAACAGGGCCGGGTGCGGGTCTCAAACATGGAATCCGAGCAATTGCGCAACAGGAACGCCTTCTGCAACTGGCTCAGGGTTCGATTGACCGCACCCGCGCTCGCAAAAGGACCAAAATACTGGCCCGGTTCCTTCTTGGCGCCGCGATGCTTCTTGATTTGCGGGAACGCGTGGCCGGTCACGATGATGTTCGGGAAGCTCTTGTCGTCACGCAGGAGCACGTTGAACTTCGGCTTGAGTTGCTTGATCAGGTTCTGCTCGAGCAACAGCGCCTCGGTTTCCGTGCGCGTTGTGAGAAACATCATCGACGCGGTTTCGGAAATCATCCGTTCAATGCGGCGCGAATGCCCGGCGGGCCGCGCGTAGTTCGAAACGCGCGCGCGCAGGTTGCGCGCCTTGCCCACGTAAAGCACCCGGCTTTGTCCGTCGAGCATCCGATAAACGCCCGGAGAACTGTTCAGAGTCTTGAGGTAATCTTGGATAACCTGGTGGCCACGCGGGCCAGGATCGGTGCTCTCCGTATCAGTCATGGTTCAAGAAATTTCCGTGTTCTTCCAGCTGTGATTCGACGTTCCTGATTCTCCATGCCGCACCAGCACAATGAAGCGCTTTGGTTCAACCCCGATAAGGTCCACCGGTTCTGTGGACAACTCTGCGGATTATTTGTCCTGAAGAAGGATTTTTCGTTGTATTTCGCCCCCTTCGTTAAAACGCCTAAATTTTAATCAATTCAATAACTTGCTGTAATAAAAAAGAAATTTTTTGATGATTTCCCAAATATCTGAAATCATTAAAGCTTTTGTAACGCTTCCGTTACGGCAATGTGACCGGTGCACAACCCTGAAACCGGAGCGGTCATTCGACCCCCAGAACGTCCGGAGTTTCCCATGCAAGATGCTGCCCGCCGTCAATGCACAAAAGCTGTCCCGTCACCGCAGGCGCGCTCAGGAAATATCCCAAGGCCCCGGTGATATCCTCACGATTCGCGCCTCGGTTGAGAGTGGTCGCAGCGCGCTGCCTGGCGAAATGCTCTTCGCTTTGTCGTCCCCCGCGCAAGGTCGGGCCAGGACCGATGGCGTTGACCCGCACGCGCGGCGCCAAAGCCTGTGCCGCAGTCTGCGTAAACCCCCACAGCCCCACCTTGGCGATGGTGTAGGTCATGAATTCCGGCGTCAGCTTGCGCACGCGCTGGTCGATCATGTTCACGACCAACCCCTGCGCCACAGGTTCACCCATGGCGTCCGTCAGCGGTGCTGGCACTTGGTCGGCCAAGGCCTGCGTGAGCACAAACGGTGCACGCAGGTTGCTTTCGATATGTCGGTCCCAGCTTTTGCGCGTGGCTGTTTCGATGTTGTCATATTCAAAGATGGAGGCATTGTTGATGAGTACCGTGATCGACCCACCCAGCGCGTCGGCAGCCGCAGGCAGAAGCGCCTCGACATCGCGCTCCTCGAGAAAATCCGCCTGCAGGCAGGCCGCCTTGCGTCCCATCGCGCGGATCTCGCCAGAGACCTCTTCGGCCGCCGCGCGGGAGCCCGAATAATGGATCGCAACATCGTGACCCTGCTCGGCCAGATACATTGCCATCGCGCGCCCGAGGCGCTTCGCTCCACCGCTCACCAATGCTCTCATATCGCGACGCTTCCCATTCCCATGCTCAAGACCACACCGATATAGGCTATATAGAGCACGGAAAGCGTAATGCCCCATCCGCGGCCAAGATCGCGACCGAGATAGACAAACGGAATGAGCAGGAGCGATGCCGCGAGCATGACCCAAAGGTCGAAGCGCAGGAACGCCGGATCGACGGGCATCGGCGCGATGAGTCCCGCCACGCCGATGATCGCCAACAGATTGAACATGTTGGATCCGATCACGTTGCCGATTGCCACATCGGCCTGCCGCCGCAAAGCCGCCATGACCGTGGTCGCAAGCTCGGGCAAGGACGTGCCCAATGCCACGAGCGTCAAGCCGATCACCGTGTCCGGCACACCGAACATGACGGCAATCTCCGTTGCACTGTCCACCAGAAGATCGGCGCCCAGTGGCAACCCGATCAGTCCCAACCCGAGATAGAGGACGATCTTCCACCACGGCATGTCAGGATCCGCACCCTCGGGGTCATCAAGATCCTCGACCGCCTCACCATTGCGTCGATGCGCAAGCGCATCCCGCAACGCGTCGCCAAGCATGAGTGCCAGCGCCGCGAGAAGAATAACCGCCGCGATCCAGTCGAAAACGCCGCGAAATGCCAGGACAATGAACAGGCCCGTTGCCGCGAGCATCTGAAGATAGCTCTTGCGCGTATCATGCGCCGACGTGTGCATCACGGCGAGCAACGCCGGCACCCCCAGGACCAGAAGAACATTTGCCGTGTTCGATCCCACCACATTGCCAAGCGCAATGCCTGGCACACCGTCCAGAGCCGCCTTGATCGAAATGAGCAATTCCGGCGCTGATGTGCCAAAAGCCACGATTGTCAGGCTGACGATCAAGGCCGGCACACCCAACCGCAGCGACAGGTTCACCGCGCCCTTCACCAACGCGTCTCCTGCCAACAACAGGATGACCAGCCCAAGCGCCGCATAGGCGAAGACCATCAGGTTTTTCCTTTCCCGCAAGGACACGGGCCCTTGCCGATCCGGAAGCGGCCACAAGACTTGCAGCGGGCGTCTGCCAACCGTTGCATTCCCGGCACGCGCCATTTGCCGAACATTGCCAGCACACCCATACCGATCAGAAAAAGGGATACGATCTTGATGATCACGTCATAATCCAAACCGGGCATATTCTGCGCGGTCTTCCAACTGCGTCAGCGCCCCTGCCACCGTCTCCATGCCAAGCCGCGCGAGCAACGGCTTGCGCGCGTCATAGCGACGGAACCGCACCTTGTCGCCGTAACGCGCTTTCATCACCGGCACCAGCTGGCCAAGCCCGTCGGCGAGACCCACATCGACCGCGCCCTGCCCAAGCCAGATCTCGCCGGTGAAAAGATCAGGGTTATCGCTCAGCTTCTCGCCTCGACGACTGCGGACCTGCGCGATGAAGGTTTCGTGCAGATCCCCGAGCAGACGATCAAGCCGCGCAACGTCTTCCGGTTTTTCCGGACGGAACGGGTCCATCATGCTCTTGGATTTGCCGGCCGTATGCACCCGGCGTTCGATCCCATAGCGCGCAATCAGGTCGTGCAGACCGAAGCCTGCGGAAATCACGCCGATGGAGCCGAGGATGGACGACGGATCGGCGATAATCTCATCTGCAGCGCTGGCGATCCAATACCCGCCGGACGCGGCCACATCCTCGACAAACGCAATCACCGGCACATCGGTCTCTTCGGCAAGCCGCCGGATGCGCCCGCCGATCAGGGAAGACTGAACCGGTGAACCGCCGGGTGAATTGATCTCGAGCGCCACCGCATCCGGCTTGCCACGCCGGAACGCCTTTTCAAGAATGGCGGCCACGCCGCGGTCCGAAAGGGAGCCCCGTCCGCCCGTGCCGATCGCCCCTTGCAGCCGGACCACCGAAACCGTCGGATCGTTTTTCAGGAAAGGAACAAAACGCTTCATGTCGCGTGATGTAGAGGCCACAGGCCGATGAAACAAGACAGGCCCCTGATAAAGGCGCCTGCGATGCCTTCATGGCAGCCTTAGAGCGGCAATGCGGCCACGCCCCCCCCCCTTGCTCCGCAAGGGCCCTCCCCCGCGCCCCAGTATCACGGGCTTCATCTTCAGCCATTGAACCAGCCGATCACACCCTCACACCCAGCCCGGTTCGATCGGGGCCGCGTGCAAGACGACGCCTGCGCGGATGCGCCCCCGAGCGCCAACCCGCCGCCTGTAAAACGGGATCCACAACCCGTCCGCCCGCAAGGCCCGGTCAGGACGGGAGCCGCCCAGCTCAATTTTGCGCGCAACCCGTCCCCCCTTCTTTGGGCTTACAATATCCCGGGGAGTTTGAGGGGCTGGCCCCTCAATATGCCACCGCGCCACAGGGGGCTACCGCACGCTTCCGTGGCAGCGGTAAACACCCGGAGACCGGACGGTCTCAAAGGATCTTGATGCCTGCTTTCTCGACATCCGCCATGAAGCCGGCCAGCCCCTTGTCGGTCAGGACGTGGTTCGCCATGGCCTTGATGACCGCCGGGGGAGCCGTCGCGACATCGGCACCGATTTTCGCGCATTCCGACATATGGTTGGCAGACCGGATCGATGCGGCGAGAATCTGGGTTTCAAACCCGTAATTGTCATAGATCTCGCGGATATCGGCGATCAGCTCCAGCCCGTCGGTGTTGAGATCGTCCAGACGCCCGATGAAGGGCGAAATGAACGTGGCGCCGGCCTTCGCCGCCAGAAGCGCCTGGTTAGCCGAAAAGCACAGCGTGACGTTGACCATCCGCCCCTCGTCCGTGAGCGTCTTGCAGGCCTTCAGACCATCCCATGTGAGCGGAACCTTCACGGCAATGTTGTCTGCGATTTCGGCCAGCTTGCGCCCTTCTGCGATCATCGCATCGGCCTCGAGTGCGACCACTTCCGCTGAGACAGGACCATCCACCATGGCGCAAATCTCTTTCGTAACCTCCAGGATATCGCGGCCGGATTTTGCGATAAGCGACGGGTTTGTGGTCACACCATCCACCATGCCCAGATCGTTGAGTTCGGCAATCGCCTCGATTTCGGCTGTATCGACAAAGAATTTCATGCACACTCTCCTTTTTTGCGCAGGCTTGGCATTTTCCTGCCCGTGTCTTACCCCAGATGGAAAGGAGCGGAAAGGCCGCTCCGTTTGCGCTAACGACCTCAGTGTCTGGAAAAGGACCAAGCGCTACGGGCGCACGACATGAGCGAGTATTTTGAACACGGCAGCTTGATCGGCGTGGTGACAACGCAACCGCTGGACCGGGTGCTCGATTACCGTGCGCCTGAAACGGGGTGCCGTCTTGGGGATTTTGTCGAGGTGCCGCTTGGACCCCGCAAGGTTCTGGGGGTGGTCTGGGGGCCGGGCCGCGGAGATTGGGATCTGTCGAAGGTGCGTGCCGCCTTCCGCGTGCTCGACGCGCCCCCGATGACAGAAGAAATGCGCCAGTTCCTTGTCCGAGCCGGCCAGTATACTTTGACACCTCTGCCCGCCATGTTGCGCTTGGCGACGCGTGCCCCGGGCCTCGGCGATCCACCCTCTATGCGCCGGGTCTACCGCCGCGGGGACGGCACACCGCCACGCATGACCGATGCGCGCGCCCGCGTGATCGCCGCCGCCGAGGAGATGGGCGGGCTGGCCCTCACCCTCAAGGAACTGGCCGAAACCGCGGGCGTGACCAGTTCGGTGGTCAAGGGGCTCGTCGCGTCCGGCGCCATCGTCGAAGAAGACAGCCCCCGCGACACTCCCTTCCCGCGGCTCGACCCGGAGTTCGGGCAGAAACCCCTGACCCAAGATCAGGAAACCGCGGCAGAGCGGCTGCGCGCGGGGCAGTGCTCCGGCGCCTATCAGACGGTCTTGCTGCGGGGTGTCACCGGTTCGGGCAAGACCGAAGTCTATCTCGAAGCCGTCGCCGAGGCGTTGCGCCAAAACCGGCAGGCCCTTGTTCTGTTGCCGGAAATCGCCCTCACGTCGGAGTTTCTCGCGCGGGTAGAGGCCCGTTTCGGGGCGCGCCCCGCGGAATGGCATTCCGGTGTGACCATGACAGAACGACGCCGCGTCTGGCGCATGGTGGCCGAAGGGCACGCGCAGATGGTGATCGGCGCGCGCTCCGCGCTTTTCCTGCCCTTCCAGCGCCTCGGACTGATCGTCGTCGACGAGGAGCATGACACGTCCTACAAGCAGGAAGACGGCGTCCTCTACAATGCGCGCGACATGGCGGTGCTGCGCGCGTCGCTGTCGGATGCGCAGGTCGTGCTGGCCTCGGCCACGCCCTCACTGGAAAGCTGGGCCAACGCGCAAGCGGGCAAATATGACAAACTCACGCTGACCTCGCGCTTTGGCCCGGCCGTGTTGCCGCGTATGGGCGCCATCGACATGCGCGCCGAGGACCTGCCCGGCGCGCGCTGGATCTCCCCGAGCCTTGCAGGCGCCGTCCGCAAACGGATGGAGACGGGTGAACAGGCGCTGCTGTTTCTCAACCGGCGCGGCTATGCACCGGTCACGCTGTGCCGGGCCTGCGGCGCGCAGGTGGCGTGCGATCATTGTGACGCACGGATGGTGGAGCACCGGTTCCTCAAGCGCCTGGTCTGTCATCAGTGCGGTGAAAGCAAACCGGTGCCCACCGCCTGCCCGTCCTGTGAGGTGGACGGCAAGATGGCTCCGGTCGGCCCCGGCGTGGAGCGACTGGCCGAAGAAGTGGCCGATCTTTTCCCCGAAGCGCGTGTCGCGGTGCTCTCCTCCGATCTCTATGGCACCGCGCGCGAACTCAAGGCCCAGATCGAGGCGATCGCCGGGGGCGGAGCCGATATCATCATTGGCACACAGCTTGTGGCCAAGGGGCACAATTTTCCCAACTTGACGCTTGTCGGGGTGATTGATGCGGATCTCGGGCTTCAGGGATCGGATCTGCGCGCCGCCGAGCGCACCTTTCAGCTTATGCGGCAGGTAGCCGGCCGGGCGGGACGCGCCGAAGCGCCGGGAGAAGCGCTGTTGCAGACTTTCCAGCCGGAGCACCCGGTGATCCGCGCCATCCTCGGCGGCGACGAGGAGGCCTTCTGGGCGGCGGAACTGGACGAGCGTCGCGCCGCGGGGATGCCCCCGTTCGGCCGTCTGGCGGGTGTGATCCTGTCGGGTTCGGACGTGGCACAGGTCTTCGATCTTGGCACGCATCTTGCGCGGCATGATCGACCGTTGCGAGCGCTTGGCGCACAGGTTTATGGCCCCGCTCCCGCGCCGATCGCCCGGGTGCGCGGGCGGCATCGGGTCAGGCTTCTGGTCAAGGCTCCCAAAGGGGTTGCGCTGCAACCGGCGCTTTCGGATTGGGTCGGCGGGCTGCGGCTCAAAGGCGATCTTCGGCTTGCTCTGGACATCGACCCGCAGAGCTTCTTCTGAACCGTGTGTCCGGGCGGCTTCGTCGGTAGCGAGGGGCCAGCCCCTCGCGCTCCCCGGGATATTTGATGCCCAAAGAAACAGTCGGCTTGCTGCCTCAGATATTTGGTTCCCCCTGAAGACCGAGAATCTTCCGAAAGCCGGTCCAGTACCCCGGCAGCCGCGGCGGACGATCGAGACCGGCCAGAGCCTCTTCTGCCCAGGGCTGCATCCGGCGGCGCGTGAAGTCGCGGCCCCAGTCGAGATAGGCAGCCGCGTCATCCGGGCGCAGGCGACAGGCCGAGCCGACCAGTCCGACCAGCGTTTCGGGCGGGCTGTACCATTCATCCTGGATCGCCGTGACCGTGTTTTGCAGCAAAGGCCCCACAAGACGCATCAGCCGCTTTTCGGAATAGGTCAGCAGCATTCTGCCCATTTCTGCCCGGGTGTAGTGGATGAGCGGGGGGAACGTATCGAAGAACACCGCTTTCTCCTCGTGCCAAGCGAAGTTTCGGATCGATGGGTGGAAGCCGATCCGGGTATCGCTGTTTTGAACGGCGGTCCAGAACGTTGCGATCACCGCGCCTGCGCCTTCCATCATGACAAGCGTTTGCTCAAGCGATTCTGATTTCATCAGCGGTCGCATGAGGCTCGTTTCAGGCAGTGCCTCCTGCACGATCACCGGCACCGGCCCTGCAGGCGTGTTGACCACCTGCATTTCCGTGTCAGGCAGCGCGACGCCGGCCGCGATCAATGCGGCTACGTAGTCCGCGTGGCAGCTGACCAGTCGCTGCAAGGTTTCCGCATCACCCGGGCTGCGGTAGATCTTGATCACCCGGTCAGAAAGCGGGCCGGATCTGGGGCGAAAAGGCGCACAGAAATATCCGAGGCGCGAGATCGGCTGCGGACGATCTTTCTCGGAGAGGACGAGAGCGCGAAGCGCATCGGGATCGGTCTGCAAGGTCATGGCGTTGACTCCGTGATGTGGCGCCCCCGTGCCCGAGGTCGCCCTGGCATGTCGTCCTATCGCCCATTCGTGGACACAAGCAAAGCAGACGCCGCAGGCCCTTGAGGTCTGGGGAGGTGCCTTGGACCTAGCGCAAGGCGGGCGGGAGCGAAACCACCCGCGTGCGGCGTGCTCGCGGTGGGCTCAAGGGGTTTCCAGCATCTGCGCGATCTCGTCGACAAGAGCCGACAGCTCGTCGCGGGCAGGCGTCCGTGCCAGTTCGGCGGCGCCGCGCCCTCCGCCCATTGCCTCTGCATAGCCAACCCGGTTGGCCAGACGCGCCCGCGCCAACGGTGCGTCGAGCGCTTCGGCAGCCTGTGCGATCTCGGCCCCGAGCCGGGTGCCTGTCCGTGTCCGGTTGAGCACCACCAGCGCCGCCTTGCCTTCCCGTTCCGCCAGATCAAGCACCGACTCGGTGGCCCACAGGTCGACGTGACTGACGGCGACCGGCACCAGCACGAGATCCGCCACACGCAGCGCCGGGCGCAGATCGCTGTCGGCCTTGGGCGGCGTGTCCACAATGACGATATCCGCGTTTTCGGTCAGCTTGCGACATTCGTAAGAGATGCCCCAGGCAGAGGATGTGGCGAACTCCATGCCTTCGCAGGCCTCCGGGTCGCGTTCCATGCGCGTCATGAACCAACGCCCCAGACTGCCCTGCGGGTCGAGATCGACAAACGCCACGCGGAGTCCGCGCGCGCGGAACCCCAGCCCGACATTCACGGCCAGCGTGGTCTTTCCGGACCCGCCCTTTTGTTGCGCAATGGTGATGACCCGGCCCGGCATGCTGCTCCGCTCGTGTTTTGCGTGTCGGCGACACGCTTATCCAACCCGCATTGTGCATGCGCAGCACGAAATGACCAGTGCTGCCGGGCCGCGCCATGGTCGCAGCCCTCACGCGCCGAGCCGTCCGTCTCTGCGGGCCACACCCCGATACGGTGGCTCCCGCAGGGCAGGCACGCAGATGCGATATGCCCAAGCACCCGCCGCAAGGGCGCACGCCACCCGTGGTGGGTGGGGAGGCGCTCCGGATCAGCGGCAGGCCTTAACCACACGTTAACCAAGTTTAAGCAAGGCTGAGTCCGTGGCTTTGTCGCAAGACTGGAAGGAGGCCGAGTGCAGTTCCGGCACCACATCGCTATGTTGCTGCTTGCAATGATCTGTGCCGACGCAGCACGGGCCGGGGCATGGCCGCGTGAACAAGGGACCTGGTTTCTGTCCGGCAGCGTGACGCTGGGCTGGCCACAGGACATGACCACGGCCACGTCGCCTGAGCCGACGCAACAATATAACGCGCTCTATATCGAGTACGGTTTGAGCGACCGCTTGACACTTGGACTGGATCTCGGGCGCTCGGTCTCCGGCGGCGGCAAGACGATCGCATTTCTGCAATACCCGCTGCGTAACCAAGACACTGGCCTGAAAGCCGCCGTGCAAATTGGACTTGGCACGATCGACGAAGCCCCCGTGATCCGGCCCGGCTTTTCGCTTGGCTGGGGCTATGAAAGGGGATGGTTTTCGGCAGACGGCGTGGCGGAATTCGGCATTCAAACGCAGGAAACCGATTGGAAACTGGATGTGACCCTCGGGCGCCGACTGAATCGAGACCGGAAACTCATTCTTCAGATGCAGATGGGCGCCCCGTCCAGCGATCCGCCATTTGCGCGGTTTGCGCCGTCGATCGTTTTTCCGCTCAACGAGCGGCTCAAGCTTGAGACCGGAGGGGTCTGGGGGGTGACCGGTGACACTCAGATGGGCCTGAAGATCGGCCTCTGGGCGGAGTTTTGAACGCGGCAAAACCGGTCTCGCCATCGCAAACGGCCTTGTCCGAAGAGCCCGATACGCGGTGTATCGGTCTTGTCCGCCCTTGCAGTGAGACACGGAGGCAGTAACGTCTGTTTCATGGTTTCTCCGATCCGCCCTACCAATGACGACGCACGCGCACTCGGCCGGGCCCTGATCGAGACAGCGCGCTTCGCATCTCTTGCGGTGATCGACCCGGCAAGTGGTGGGCCGTTGGTAACGCGGATAGCCTGCGTGGCCGGACCTGACGGGATGCCGCTCTCGCTGGTGTCAGACCTGTCGCAACACACGCAGGCCCTCAAACGCAACCCGGCCTGTTCGATGTTGGTCGGGGAGCCGGGCCCCAAAGGCGACCCGCTGACCCATCCACGACTCAGCCTGATGGGGACAGCGCGCTTCATCCCGCATGGCGCGTCCGACCATGCCGCGCTTTGCCGCCACTACCTGAAGCGCCAGCCCAAGGCCAAGCTCTACATCGGATTTGCGGATTTCGCGTTTCTGAGGCTCGACATGAAGAGCGCCCATCTCAATGGAGGCTTTGGCAAGGCGTTTGTCCTGACACCGGACGATCTTCGCCCTGAATGACCGGCTTGCGACGCAGAGCCTGCGATCAGGCGGCCACTTGAGGGCGCGCGATGATCTGCACCGCCGAAATGGTCCATCGGTCGCCCGTCTGCTCCATCCGGTAAGCCAGTTCATGCGTTTGGCCGGTATCGTCCGTGACGATCACCCGCTGCCAGAGAGCGCCTTCCGCGGTCCAGAGTTCGCCAAAGCTCACCGACGCCGGGCGCCACACCATCGGATACCCCTGCATCACCATGGCGGCAAACGTCTCGGGGGTGCGGAACATGCGTTGGATCGACGGGCTGGCGAAGTCGAAAGCGGTCGTGAAGTCATCCTGGAGAAAAGCGTCGATCTGTTGCTGGATAACGGTTTCAATCGCCGCACTTTGCTCGGTCGACTGAGCGCTCAGCGGCGCGGCCATCACGGCGGCAAGGATCAGTCCAGTCAGGGCTCTGCGCATCGTTGGTCTCCTCTTGCGGTCCGACAAGGGTAACGCAAAAGTGGCCCTTGGGAAGCACTTTGGGTGAAAATGCCCCGGTCAAGCCGGGTTTTCCGCCATGCTTCAACAGGATGCACCACGCCATCGACGCGGGCTATGTCGGTGTCTGGGGGCGTCATGCCAGTGTCAGCCGTCCCGCGCATGTGAATCCGGACCTCGCGTCTTGCGCAAGCCAAAGCCATGGACGGACAAGGAGCACGCACCACAACCACGTGGCGCCGACGCCGCTTAAGCCTTCCAATGGACCGTCGCTCGGATCACGGCCCGCTCGGCGGATCAGACGGTTGTAGAGGGTCTTTCGACAAGCAAGAGGAGATGCCAAGACGCATCGGCACCTCCCGCAAACCGGACAGAAGGAACGGGGGTTGCTCAGCCGAGCGACCCCGCCAATCCGCTGTCAATCAAATCCGCGGAGTCCGCAACGCCGTAAAGCGCGATGAACCCGCCAAAGCGGGGGCCTTGGCTCTGTCCGAGAAGAACCTCGTAGAGCGCCTTGAACCAGTCGCGCAGCGGATCAAACCCATGATCTTTGCCCACCGCAAAGACCAGCGACTGCAGGGTCTCGTCATCCGCCGTGCCATCAAAGGCGCGCAGGCGGTCGCGCAAGTCCTCAAGCGCCGCGCGCTCCTTGTCATCCGGTGCCCGGAAGGACTTCGACGGTTTGACGAAATCCTCGTAGTAGCGCACCGCGAACCCCGCCGCGGCATCAAGATCCGGATGGGTTTCGGGCGTGGCCTCAGGCGCGTAGCGGCGAATGAAGCCCCAGAGCGTTTCCCGATCTTCCGCCCCCGCTGCACTGGCGAGGTTGAGCAACATCGAGAACGGCACAACCATTTTCGACTCCGGCGGGTTGCCCGCATGGATGTGCCAGACCGGGTTGTTGAGCTGTGCCTTGAGGTCCTGACCGGGGTAGGCGCGCAATTGCTGATGGTATTCATCCACCGCCTTGGGGATCACATCCCACCAGAGCCGCTTGGCCGTTTTCGGCTTCTGGAACATGAAATAGCTCAACGATTCGGTGGCCGCATAGGTCAGCCATTCGTCAATCGAGAGACCGTTCCCCTTCGACTTGGAGATCTTCTGTCCTTGGTCGTCAAGGAAAAGCTCATAGGTGAAATGCTCCGGCGGGCGCACGCCAAGCGTCCGGCAAATGCCGTCATAGATCGGCGTATTGGTGCTGTGATCCTTGCCATACATCTCGAAATCGACACCAAGCGCGGCCCAGCGCGCCCCGAAATCGGGCTTCCACTGGAGCTTCACGTTGCCGCCCGTGACGGGCAGCGTCCATTCGCGCCCGTCGTCATCATCAAACGTGATCTCGCCCCGGGCCGCATCCACATGCTTCATGGGCACGTAAAGCACGCGCCCTGTCTCGGGATGAATCGGCAGAAAGATCGAATAGGTCTGCTGTCGCTCCTCGCGCAGAGACTTCAGCATGATCTTCATCAGGTCATCGTATTTCTCCGCCGCGCGCAGCAGGATCTCGTCAAACTGGCCGGAGCCGTAAAACTCGGTGGCGGAAATGAACTCATACTCGAAGCCGAAAGTGTCGAGGAACCGGCGCAACATCGCGTTGTTGTGGTGCCCGAAGCTTTCAAACTCGCCAAAAGGATCCGGCACGGAGGTCAACGGTTTTTGCAGATGCTCATCGAGCGCACGTGGGTTCGGCACGTTTTCCGGCACCTTGCGCATCCCGTCGAGATCATCCGAGAAACAAATCAGCCGCGTCGGAATATCGGAAATCGCTTCGAAGGCACGGCGGATCATGGTGGTCCGCGCCACCTCTCCGAAAGTGCCGATATGCGGAAGCCCCGACGGCCCGTAGCCCGTTTCAAAAAGGACATACCCCTTTTCGGGCGGCGATTTCTCGTAGCGTTTGAGCAACCGGCGCGCTTCTTCGAAAGGCCAGGCTTTCGCTGTCATGGCGGTGTCGCGCAGGTCGGACATGGGTGTGTGACTCCTGATTTGATCGAGATCCGGCACGCTTCTTACGCCGGAACCTGCGCTTCCTATTGCGGGGGCGGTGCCGCGTCAATAAATTGCATGGGATCATGACCCGCAAAGGCAGTGCCCCGATGTCCGCAACAAACCTCTCCGTTTCACCCCAGGACTGCCTCGTGGCCCTGATGATCGCGGTCTCGGCCTCCGACGAGACCGTTCGGACCGAAGAGTTGGTCAAAATCGACCAGGCCGTGAGCAATCTGCCGGTCTTTCTCGATTATGATGCCGACCGGGTGCGGGAAATGGCCCGGCTCGTTTTCGACTTCCTCGAACAGGAAGACGGGCTTGATGCGCTCTTTGGCTTGCTGCGGGAGGGGCTTCCGGAACGGCTCTACGAGACGGCTTATGCTCTGGCCTGCGACGTTGCCGCGGCGGATGGCACCCTCCAGGAGACGGAATTGCGTCTGCTTGAAGAGATTCGCTATGAGCTGGATCTTGACAGATTGCACGCCGCAGCGATCGAGCGCGGCGCGCGGGCGCGCCATTTGCGGGCCTGACAGGCCCGCAAACGCGGCCCGGCCGCACCCAAACGATAACGGTGCGGCCCAAAACGTTTCAAAGTGATAGAAATTGTCATGAAAAGGGCACCGAGGTCAGGAATCTCCGACTGGCCAGGACGCTGACCTGTCGTAAACTTTTCGCGGCTGCCACAGCCTCATGAAAAATTGATCGTTGTCTGCTCGTTTTCGGAGGATTTCTTATGAACCGCCTGTTTCTCACCCTGTTTGGGGTGATCGTTCTTTGCCTCATGCCAATCCTTGGCGCCGCCGCACCGCTCGTCGCGAAGGTCGATATCTCGTCTCAAACCATGACGGTGATTTCCAATGGCCAGGTTGCCTATCAATGGCCCGTCTCGACCGCCCGCCCCGGCAAATACACGCCGCGCGGCCAGTGGAAGGCCAAATGGCTTTCGCGCCACCACAAGTCCAGCCTCTACAACAATGCACCGATGCCATACTCCATTTTCTTCAATGGCAATTACGCCATCCATGGCACCAATCAGGTCAGCCGTCTCGGAAGCCCGGCATCGGCGGGCTGCGTGCGTCTGGCGCCGGAACATGCCGCGGTGCTTTTCCGCATGACCCAAGCGGTCGGGCTCCGCAACATGAAGGTAGTGATCCACAACTGACGCAGTGTCCGGGCGAGCACCCAAAGACGCGATGGCGGAGAGATCCTGCGCCATCGTTCACTGCTGATTGCGGGCCGACCGACGGCGGTGCCGTATGGTCTAGCCGACGTAAACGGCACCCCAACGCTCGATAAGCGCCTGTTGCAGGGCCTTGGCCCTGCGGTTCCATGTGCGCCCACCATCCGGACGTTCCCGTTGGGCTTTTGACAACGCATTGCGCCGATCGAAATTGGCTGAAAACACCGCAAACACCAGCTCTTCGCCATTTGGCAAATCCACGAAGCCGGCGAGGCCGGAGACGAAGTTCAGCGTTCCGGTCTTGGCCTGGACGCTGAGAGGATGGTTCTCGATAATGCGGCGCTCGCTGTCCCGCATCGGGAACGGCTTCATCAGCGATTTCAGCGGGGTGTCCTTCAGTGCGAGCAACCCGGTGACCATGTCTTGCGCGCTGATCCGGCTGGCGTCGCCCAGTCCGGAATGGTCCACAAGGGCTGGCCGGTCCATACCGAGGCTGGTGCGCGCCCAGTCATTCATCGCGTCGGCTGAGGCTTTCAGGCTCTCTGGCGCGCGCCCCAAACGCGCGCGCGTCGCTTGCTGCCCCACCACTTCCGCCGTGAGATTCGTCGAGAATCTCAGCATGTCGCGCAGGATTTCGTCCAGCGGTGCGCTTTCCAGCCGGGTCAGCACGACACCATCCGGCGCGACGTCAGACACCTCCGGGGCCTTGAGACTGATCCCCTGGCTGCGCGCGAACGCCTCGAACACCTCGCCAGCATAGAGCTCGGGTTTGCGCACCGGCAACCAGCGTGCGCCGCCATTGCCCAGCGCGCCGCGGGCAACGGTCCAGTCGTCGCGCCCGCCGCGATCGGCATAGGTGTAGACAGGCACAGAGCGCGCTTCGACAGCCATGCGGGCCATGCGCACCTTGGGGCGATGCGCTGCGCTGCGCGCGTCCATCGTGACCGCATAGCCGTTGCCGCTGCGTTTCCATTCGAAATGCACGCGATTGAAGTTGAGGTTAAGCCCGGAGATGGCGGGGTTGTACCCTACATGGTCCGGCTGTGCAGCGTCGATCATCGGCGAAAACGGCAAGCTGCCACCCCAGACGAGGAAGCGCCCTTCAACCGCCGTGACACCCGCCGCCTTGAGCTGACGCGCCAGCGTCGCCAGCCCGTCTGTATCGAGCGTCGGATCCCCGCCCCCGGCAAGCACAAGATCGCCCTTGACCACGCCTTGCTCGGAGATCACGCCAGTGGTGATCAACTGCGTCTCGAACCTGTAGTCGGCACCCAGAGCATCCAAAGCATAGGCCGCCGTGAGAGCCTTGGCGCAACTGGCCGGCGGCAACGCTTCCGCACCCTCGACGCTTTCCAGAAGCGCCCCGTCCGCGGAGCGTGCAACCGCGCAGCCCACCTGTCCGTCCAGCCGTGCTTTGTCGATGATCGTGGCCGCCGACTCCGGTGTCGGCAGGGGCCGTTCGCCTCCCCGGCCGACTGGCTTCAGGGACCGTAACGGCGCATTCGCGAGCGCAGGGGTCGTCAGCGCCAATGCTGCAACCCCGCTCAGAAAGACTCGTCTACCAATTGCTTGTGTCATAGTGGTTGAAATTTACGATATTCCAAGGGACAGGGCAAACGGATCGCGGACCAATCCGTTCACAACCTTGTCGGTTTCATGCACATCCAATGCCGGTGCGCGCGGGACTGCAAGGGTCAGGTTTGTCGCTGCTGTTCGGCCACCGGCGCGCCGTCAGATGTGGAGCCTGTCCACAGCCCTGCCTGTCGGATTGCCGTTGAACTGGCCTCCGACATTGGCAGGTTCACAAAGCACCAGGCCGGCGCCTCGGCCTGCCCCAAGAGAATACTTGCGCGCGAGGACAAGCGATGGGCGCGCAGCACCCGCGCGGCCGGCCCCAGCCGTGCCGCAATACGCTGCCCGGGGCGCGCCAGGACCCCGATCGGGACGCTGTCGGCAATGTGCTTCCAATCCTGCCAACGGTGAAACTGCGCAAGGTTGTCAGCGCCCATCAGCCAGGTGAATCGCACCGCAGGCCAGCGTTTTTGCAGACGCGCCAGCGTTTCGGCGGTGTATCGCGTGCCTATCCGCGCTTCGATATCCGAAACGCCGATCCGCGGATCGTCGATCAGCGCCCGCGCGGCGGCGATCCGGCGCTCCAGCGCGGCGGGCGGGTTCTCCTTCAGCGGGTTGCCGGGGCTCACGAGCCAGACGACGCGATCCAGCCGAAAGCGCTTCAGCGCCGCTTTGGAAATTGCGACATGCGCTGCATGCGGCGGATCGAACGAACCACCAAGCAAACCGACGCGCATCCCGCGCAACCGTTGCAACCGTCCTTCGAATACCGTGTCGCCGATCACTGCCCTACCGCCTTGCCCGTCTGCCTGCTCGCGTCACCAGGCCTCAGCCTTGGCATTGCAGCGCCATGGTCTCAACCCATTTTCTGCAGCGCGCCCCGGCAGCGGTCACGCAACAGTCCGGCCATTGCCCCGACCGGCTGGCTTCGTTATCTCTGCCGCAAACATCCCACTGGCGCGAAGGATCAACCAAATGGCGGCCTATCAATATGTCTACCACATGGACGGCGTTTCCAAGACGTATCCGGGCGGCAAGAAATGCTTTGAGAACATCAGGCTGAGTTTCCTGCCCGGGGTCAAGATCGGCGTTGTGGGCGTCAACGGCGCGGGTAAATCCACGCTGATGCGGATCATGGCCGGCATCGACAAGGATTTCTCCGGCGAGGCCTGGGCGGCGGAAGGCGCCCGCGTTGGCTACCTGCCACAGGAGCCGCATCTCGACGAAGACCTGACCGTGCGCGAAAACGTGATGCTGGGCGTCGCGGAAAAGAAAGCGAAGCTTGATCGCTTCAACGAACTGGCGATGAATTACTCCGATGAGACCGCCGACGAGATGGCGCAGCTTCAGGACGAGATTGACAGCCAGAACCTCTGGGACCTCGACAGCCAGATCGACGTTGCCATGGAAGCGCTGCGCTGCCCGCCTGACGATGCCTCCGTCACGACGCTGTCGGGCGGGGAACGCCGCCGCGTGGCGCTGTGCAAACTTCTGCTCGAAGCGCCCGAGATGCTGTTGCTCGACGAACCGACCAACCACCTCGACGCCGAGACAATCGCATGGCTTCAGAACCACCTGATTGAATACAAGGGCACCATCCTTGTGGTCACGCACGACCGGTATTTCCTCGATGACATCACCGGTTGGATCCTCGAACTCGACCGGGGGCGGGGCATTCCTTACGAGGGCAACTATTCGAGCTGGCTGGAACAGAAAGCCAAACGCCTCGAACAGGAAGCCCGCGAGGACAAGGCCAAGCAGAAGACCCTCGAACGCGAGCTGGAGTGGATGCGTCAGGGCGCCAAGGCACGTCAGGCCAAATCGAAGGCGCGCATTGCGTCCTACAACGAACTGGCCAACCAGTCCGAGCGCGAAAAGCTGAGTCGCGCACAGATCATCATTCCGAATGGGCCTCGGCTTGGCTCCAAGGTGATCGAAGTGGAAGGGCTCAAAAAGGCCATGGGCGACAAGCTTCTGATCGAGGATCTGAGCTTTTCGCTCCCACCGGGTGGCATTGTCGGCGTCATTGGCCCCAACGGTGCGGGCAAGTCGACGCTGTTCAAGATGCTCACCGGACAGGAGCAACCCGACGCCGGGTCGGTCGAATATGGCGATACGGTCGACCTTGCCTATGTGGATCAGTCGCGTGACGACCTCGAGCCCGATGCGACGGTCTGGGAAGCCATTTCCGGCGGCGCGGAGCTTATCAAGCTGGGCGATGCAGAAATGAACTCACGGGCATATTGCTCCGCTTTCAACTTCAAGGGCGGCGATCAACAGAAAAAGGTTGGCTTGCTGTCTGGCGGCGAACGCAACCGTGTTCACATGGCGCGGCTTCTGAAATCTGGCGGCAACGTCATTCTGCTCGACGAACCGACCAATGATCTCGATGTGGAAACGTTGCGCGCGCTCGAAGACGCGCTGGTCGATTTTGCAGGATGCGCCGTGGTGATCTCGCACGATCGCTTTTTCCTTGATCGGATCTGCACGCATATCCTTGCCTTCGAGGGCGAAGCCCATGTCGAGTGGTTCGAGGGCAACTTCGAGGATTACGAGGAAGACAAGAAACGTCGCCTCGGACCCGACGCCGTCGAACCCAAACGGGTGAAATTCAAGAAATTCGTGCGCTGATCCTGCGTTGGCCCTCCCGCCTGCGCGGGAGGCTGTCGAACCGTCCAAGCCCGGCCATCTTTCGGTCGGGCTTTTCTCTGTGGATGTGTCACACTCTGCGCAGGTTTCACGGGCCGACGGTATCATGGCCTGCGGGCCTCAAGTGGCCTCTTTGACAATTTTGCCGACGATCGGATCGAGCCTGGCTGGCTGCGCAGCGCTCAGCGCCTCGCGCGCAGTCCCACTTCCACGGGTTCGCCACGCGACAGCGGCAAAGGGAGCGCCTCCTTCTGTGGCGCATGACAAACCATGCCGAGGCATGTCGTTGCCCGGCCGCACGGAAGATACGCACAGCGCAGCGATAATCACCAAGGCAAGCGCCGAGCCAATATCAGTGCCAGCGGGACGTCCGCAAGGAAACGCAGAGCCAAATCGCTGACGGACCGCCCAAAAGCGGTTGCCAAAACGAGCAGCGCGCCGCGCCGTTCTGGTTCGACCCGTTTTTTTTGCTTCGTGAACGCAAGGGCGATTATCATCGCCATCTGGCTGTTGGAATAGACCGCCGTGGCGAGCCGAGGAAGCTTGGGATAGTGCGGGATCTGACAACATCCCCCGTGGCATCTCGCGGTATCATGATTGACCGACCCCCAGCTATCTTCGTGCGCGATTTGGCCTGTCTGCCGTCCCGGTAAGCGCCTGCGGAGCGGGTGAATGGCCCTCGAACACCCGGCATCTTGCTGTCGCTGGACCATTCTGCGGAGCGTGCCAAGCCAAGGCGCGCTAGCGCGCCTTGAAGCAGGGCTGACTGTCAAAAGGCAAGTGCGGCCCAAATTCCGAAGCACACAAGATTACCCGCGAAGAAACGAACAATGCATGTCAGGTCGCGCATGACACTGCCATGACCTGCGGTTACGCCATCTCGATGAATTTCCGAAAGAAGATCGAGATGTTCCTTGCGCATCTCGAACGCATACCCGGTCCGGGACGGCTGCGATTGCGCAGACCATGCGGCACAAATGACGAATTCCTCATCGCCGCCACCGCCCACGACCTCCGCAAACTGGCCAAGATGTTTCCTGCACCGCAGCAAATGCGCAAAGCGTGATCACAAAACCGCTGATCCGCTGTTGATGCCGCTGCTTTCGGCATCGGCACCACGTCTTTTCACAGAACCGGCCGTCCCTGTGTGTCGACGCTAGGCGTGGCTTTCAAAAACCTCGGTCGACCCGTCGCGCAATACGAGGAGCGTGTCATAAGCGTCGCGCTGGTTGCCCATCTCCATACCGGGCGAACCAATGGGCATTCCGGGCACGGTGAGGCCGAGTGCGTCGGGGCGCTCGGACAGCAACCGCTGCACATCGCTCGCCGGCACATGGCCTTCGATGAAATAGCCGTCGATGAAGGCTGTATGGCACGAACTCAACTCTGGAGTGACACCAGCGCGGTCCTTCATGGTCCACAGTGTTTCTTGATCAACATCGCGCGCCACGGCCTCAAAACCCGCCCTCGTCATGTGGTCGACCCAAGCCGCGCAGCAGCCGCAGGTGGGCGATTTGAAAACCTCCATTTGACCGAAGCTTGCAAGTGCCGGGCGGCTGAGCGTCGCCACGGCCAAGCCCGATGCAATGCCAGTAAGGACGAAGTGTCTGCGGTTCATCTGTTCTTTTCTCCCTATTTGGTTTTCTTGCCCGAGGCCTGCGTCATGCAACACGCAGCCAGGTCATCATTCCACCGGCCGAATGCTCCAGCATGTGGCAATGCAGCAGCCAGTCCCGAGGGTTGTCCGCAGCGAAGGCAATCTCGACCGTCTCGCCGCGGTTCATCAGAATGGTGTCGCGCAGCGGACCAACCGTGCCGTCCGCGCGGATCTGCCGGAAATGGTGCCCATGCAGGTGCATCCCGTGCAGCCATGCAGTGTCGTTGATCATGGCGATCCGCACGGCGTCACCAAAAGCCGCCTCCGGCGATGGCGCCTCACCCATGTCCGCCATGCCGCAAGGCCCAGACCTTGCCTGCTGCCGCCATGTCCCGCATGCCCATCATGCGGCCACCCATCATGGCGCCGCGCATATCACCCATTGCGCCGCCCTCCATCTTCAGTTCCGCGCGGGCGGCAATCTCCAGTGGTCCAAGAGCGGGGACCGGGTTCGGCAGCAGCGCGTGCGGTGCGGGCAGGCGCGAGCCGGGCGCTGCCCTTGTGAGCGCGAAGAACCGGCGCCGTATTGGCTCCTGCAATCGTGGGAAATGTCGTGGCAGCCACGGCGCCCGGAACAGACTTGTGGAATTGGCCGCGCGTGAGGCGGGTCATGAAGCGTCTCCAAACGTCTGTTGCACTGGTCCGGATACGGGCGCAGAGAGAGTGGCTTGGGCGTTGTCGGCATTGCCGGGCGGCGCGAAGAGTGTCGTGAGCGCGGCAGTTGTGACGAGAATGCCCGCAACCAATCCCGCTTCAACACCGATGGAACGGCGCAAACGCGTTCCCGCGCCTGGCGCAGCGTCCAACAGCGCGGGAGTGAGCTTCAGTTTGTTGACGGCCGCCAGCGAGAGAAGGCCGGCGAAAAGCATGAGTTTGATCACGAAGACTTGGCCATAGGGGCTGGTCAGGGCAGATGGGGTTGCCGCGCCGAGCAGCGCGAGTGTGATGCCACCCGCAAGCACCAAGAGGCCCACGGCCCAAAGCGCGCGTCGCCCGAATTCATGGGCCAGGGCGCCGGCCCGCGCTGGCGGGTCGCGCCGCGCCGCTCGCGCCAGCGGTGCAAAGGCGCCAACCCAGAAGGCAAGACAGAGAATGTGAATCGTGATGAGTGCACCCAGGATCAACTGGGGTTCGCCGAGTGCGTGACCGCGCAAAGCGAAGGACGCCGATGCAATGCACGCGCCTGTGAGCGCAAGGGCGAGACCCGCCCGCGCGCGCCAGAGCACCGCGAGTATCAGCGCAAGTCCCACAAGGCGCAGGACAGCGCTGTTTCCAAGCGGGCTGTCCGCGACCATGCCAAGGATCATCGGATCCGTTGCGCCATCCCATGTGCCGCCCATCAGGAAGCTGGCCCGCACTGGCAACCGTAGCGCCGTGAAGAGGCCAGCCGCGAGCGCCGAAAAAACCGCCGTCCAACGCAGCGCAGAGCGCCCGCCTTCGCTCAGGTCGCGCAACGCCACAAGCACAAGCACGCTTCCAACGGCGCTCAGCGTCGCCGCATAGGCGAACGCCTTCACGCTTATCGAAAGCCATGTCACGGCATCGGCAGAGGTGAGCGCGGCCAGCATCCGATCTTATTCGGTCAATTCGAAGGAGAACCTGCCCTGCATGGCGTGTCCGTCGGACGCGAGCCCCCGCCACTCGACCGTGTAGCTGCCAGGTCTGAGCGGCTCCGGCTCGGCATGGAACTCCAATGACGGCTCCAGTCCGGTGCCACGTTCCATCGGCATCTCGACGCCGTCCGCGTTCACCAAGCGGATCGTTGTAACGCGCATCGGATCGTCAAACACCATGTGGATCATTTCCGGTGTCTCGGTCAGCTGCGCGCCGTCAATTGGGGTGGTGCCTTCCTTCTCGGAATGGGCATACGCGACACCGCCAAGAAGGGCGGCGGCAAGGGTTAGCGCCAGACGTGATTTCATGAATGTCTCCTTCAATTGATCCCGTTCGCCCGTTGGAGGGCGCGGACATAGGCTGTGATCTGAACGACCTCGTCTTCTGTGACGCCGTCTATGGCGGGCATGTTTCCGAAGCGCCAGTGGTGGGAGCGCACGCCCTGGCGCGCGGCCAGCAGAAAAGCCATGTCGCCATGATGGCTCGGCTCGTAGATCCGGTGAACCAGCGGCGGGCCCTGATCCGAACCGGACGCGTTTGGCCCATGGCATGCCGCGCAATTGGTATCGAACAGGATGCGGCCTTTTTCATGCTCTTTCGTCAGAACGGGCACGATTGGCGCGCTTGCGCTTGTCGGCGCAGTGTCACCGCCGTCTCCGGATACCGCATACCACCCGGCCCCGAGAACGGCGACTACGCCGATCCCGGCATATGTCGACGATTGGCGCGTCACCCTGTCAGGGCCTTGCGTCCGGCAAGATCGTCGAGGATCGGGCAATCGGGGCGGTCGTCGCCGTGGCAGCGCGTGACGAGGGTTTCGAGCGTGGATTTCAGCGCCTGAAGCTCGTCGATTTTTTGCGCGATGCGATCCAGATGTTCGGACGCAAGGGCTTTCACATCGGCGCTTGCGCGGTCCCGGTCCTCGTAAAGTGACATGAGCGTGCGGCACTCCTCGATGGTAAAGCCCAACGAGCGCGACCGGCCCAGAAAGGCCAGCTTATGCGCGTCCTGCTCGCTGAAGTCGCGATATCCGTTAGCCCCGCGCGCCGGGCGCACGAGGCCGATATCCTCGTAGTATCTGATCGTCTTGGCGGGCAGACCGCTGGCGCGCGACACGTCTCCGATATTCATTGTGAAAAGCCTCCTCAACCATGCATATGCAGCTTCCAGCCGCTGGAAGGTCAATAAAAAGTTTCTTCTTGACCTTCCAGTGACTGGAAGTGCCATTTTGAGCGTCAGCCTGGATCTGAATGATGAGAGGGGGCACGCCATGAATGCCGAGCCCGGATTTCCAAAGTCGCTGACACTGCCGGTTGAAGGCATGAGTTGCGCCTCCTGTGTCGGCCGAGTGGAGCGCGCGCTCGAGGCTGTGCCCGGTGTGGCTGAGGCCAGCGTGAACCTCGCCGCGGAGCGGGCGGACGTCTCCTTCGACGCCGCCATTGACGCGACCACGATCATCAAGGCAATCGAGGATCTTGGCTACCGGGTGCCTCGGCGCTCCGTCACGCTTGCCGTCGAGGGCATGACCTGTGCTGGCTGCGTGCGCGGTGTCGAACGCGCCCTTCTTGCCGTGCCCGGCGTTGCTTCAGCCAATGTCAATCTTGCGACAGAGACGGCCGTGGTGATCGGCACAGCGCCAGTTGACGATCTCATTGCCGCAGTTGGCACCAAGGGCAAGACCGCACGGGCTTTGTCGGGCGACGACGGTCCAACCGATCAAGCGGCCAAGAAAGACGCGGAAGCGCGCCAGTTGAAACGGCGTGTCGGTGTGGCTGGCATCCTCACATTGCCTGTCTTTGTGCTGGAGATGGGCAGTCATCTGATCCCGGGTATGCACCATCTGGTCATGACTACCATCGGCATGCAGGCCAGCTGGTTGATCCAGTTTGCGCTGACGACGGCCGTTCTGGTCGGACCCGGCAGAGCCTTTTATCGCCTGGGGGTGCCTGCGCTCTTCAAGGGCGCTCCGGACATGAACAGCCTCGTCGCAGTGGGCACGGCTTCGGCCTATCTGTTCTCCGTCGTCGCGACCTTTGCGCCGGGCTTGCTGCCGGACGGAACCGTCAATGTCTATTTCGAGGCCGCAGCCGTCATCGTGACCTTGATCCTTGTAGGGCGTTGGCTGGAGGCGCGGGCCAAGGGGCGGACCTCTGAGGCGATCCAGCGGCTGGTGCGGCTGGCACCCAGTCAAGCGCGCGTCCGGCGTGGGGAACGGTTTACAGAGATCGAAGTCGCGCAGGTCGTCCTTGGCGATGTCATCGAAGTCCGGCCCGGTGAGCGGCTTCCAGTCGACGGCGAGGTGCTGGACGGGACCAGTTACGTGGATGAGAGCATGATCACGGGCGAGCCGGTGCCGGTGGCCAAGGGCGCTGGTGCGACGGTTGTCGGCGGCACGATCAACCAGACCGGCAGCTTTACATTTCGAGCGACCGCCGTGGGCCGCGACACCATGCTGGCCCAAATCATCCGGATGGTCGAGGATGCCCAAGGAGGCAAGCTGCCCATTCAGGCCTTGGTCGACAAGGTCACGATGGTCTTCGTGCCGGTTGTCATGGCGCTGGCGCTTTTGACCTTTGTCGTCTGGCTCGTCTTCGGCCCGGAACCGGCTCTGACCTTCGGGCTGGTCAATGCCGTTGCGGTTCTGATCATCGCCTGTCCCTGCGCGATGGGGCTGGCCACGCCCACCTCGATCATGGTGGGCACGGGACGTGGCGCGGAGGTGGGCGTGCTCTTCCGCAAGGGAGAGGCGTTGCAGGCGCTGTCGGATGTCCGCGTTGTCGCGTTCGACAAGACCGGCACCCTGACCGAGGGCGCGCCGCGCCTGACCGACCTCGACGTCTCAAACGGCTTTGATCGCGCGGAGGTGCTGGCGCAAATCGCTGGCGTCGAGGCGAAGTCAGAGCACCCCATCGCGCGCGCCTTGGTCGCGGCAGCAGAAAGCGAAGGGTTGGTCCTGCCGGAGGTCTCCGGGTTCGAGAGCCTGACTGGAATGGGCGTGCGCGCAACCGTTGGCAGCACTTCCGTGGAGATTGGGGCGGACCGCTATATGGCCATGCTTGGCCATGACGTGCAGGTTTTTGCGCAGACGGCAGCGCGTCTGGCAGACGAAGGAAAGTCGCCGCTTTATGCCGCCATTGACGGTCGTCTGGCGGCCATTGTCGCGGTTGCGGACCCGATCAAGGAAACCACGCCCGCGGCCATCGCCGCGCTGCACGATCTCGGCCTGAAGGTCGCCATGATCACCGGCGACAACCGGCGCACGGCGGACGCCATCGCCCGACGTCTCGGCATCGACGAGGTTGTCGCAGAGGTGCTTCCGGATGGGAAGGTGGAGGCGGTCCGACATCTCAAAACCGCCCACGGTCGGCTGGCCTTCGTTGGCGACGGCATCAATGATGCCCCTGCACTGGCCGAGGCCGATGTGGGGCTGGCCATAGGCACCGGCACGGATGTGGCGATCGAGGCGGCCGACGTTGTGTTGATGTCAGGCGCGCTGTCTGGCGTGCCCAAGGCCATCGCCCTGTCGAGCGCCACGATCCGCAACATCCGGCAGAACCTGTTCTGGGCCTTCGCCTACAACACCGCGCTGGTCCCCGTCGCTGCCGGTGCACTCTATCCTGCCTTCGGTATCCTGCTGTCGCCCATCTTTGCGGCGGGCGCCATGGCGCTCAGCTCGGTCTTTGTCCTTGGCAACGCGTTGCGACTGCGCCGCTGGAAGCCTGAGCCGTTGCCCGGGGCCGCAAAAGGCCGCGTCCCGTCCGGTCTCCGGGAGGTGCCGGCGGAATGAAAAAACCACTTGTTCTTGTTGCAGCTGCGGTCTCGCTCGCGGCGCTGTCCGGCTTGTTTCTCAGCGCCGGATCCCGCTCTCTGATGGCCGGCTATGAGCCGGACCTGGCTCGGGGTGAAGCGATCTATCACGAGGCCTGCGCCGCCTGCCACGGGGCCAATCTGGAAGGCGAGCCGAAATGGCGCACGCCCGGACCGGACGGTCGATTGCCGGCCCCTCCGCATGATGCCTCAGGGCACACATGGCACCACGCCGACCGGGTTCTCCTCGACATCACCATGCGTGGCACAGCGGCGGTGGTCGGCGGCGGCTACGAGAGCAACATGCCTGGCTTCGCTGACAGCTACTCCGAGGAAGAATTGCGCGACGCGCTTGAATGGATCAAGACCCAGTGGCCGGACCGAGAGCGTGCCCATCAGGCCCGCATCACGGAACAGGATCAAGCGGCGCGCTAGTCGACTTCTTTACTCGCCTTGAGTGCCCGTCGACGGGCAATCTCACGATAAAGCGCCTCTGGGGAGACCGCCAACACTTGTGCCAAGTCTTGCCATTGCCCCTTGCTGGGCAAAGCTCCATTTTGGTCTAGCCATGCATCGAGGCGCTGCGCGACCGTTTTCAGCCCCCTGATTTCGGCAAGAAGGCGAGTCGTCTGCACCGTCCGCGCCAAGCGCGCCTGCCAAGCCCGCGTCAACTCGGGCACGGTTTCCAATCGCTTGACCAATCGATCAACACACAGCCGTCGAAGGCGCGTAGGCTCTACGATCCTGGCATCACAATGGTAGGCTTCGGCATAGATCGAGGCCTCGGCAAGAACATCACCGTGGCGCGCCCGTTGAAAACACATCACCTGACCAATGATTTGCGTTCTCTCAAGATGAACGGCGCCGTCTTCGACGAGATGCACAAAGCGCACGGGGTCTCCCGCATGAAACAGATACGTGTCCGGTTCTTTTTGTAGGACGCTCCCGTCCTCGAATAGCACATCCAGAAATCTTTCCATGACATGATAGCTATCATGTACGAGACGCGCGGCCCATGCTGAACTCTGCCAATACAGGAGCAAATCATGCGCAGACACCTTATCCTTGCCCTCGCCGTCACCGCAGTGTGCGAACAGAGTGCCGCCGAAGAGAGCCACACACCGTATACGGGCTTGCAAACGCGAGAGATCGCGACGCTCTCAGAAATCGATATCGCGGATCTCGAAGCCGGGCGCGGATGGGGTTTTGCTCTGGCCGCAGAGTTGAACGGATACCCTGGTCCGGCCCACGTTCTGGAACTCGCGGAAGACTTGGACCTGTCCGTCGATCAGATTGCGCGCATGGACACGATCTTTCAGGAGATGCAGGAAGAGGCCGTCGCCAGAGGTGCAGAATTCATTGCGGCGGAACGCGCGTTGAGCGCTGCCTTCGCTCAGGAAGGGCTCGACGCGACCGAACTCGGGGCGTTGGTAAAGGCTGCTGGTCAGGCCCGGTCTGACGTTCGTTTCGTCCATTTGTCCCGTCACCTACAGACGCTGGACATTCTGACCACCGAGCAGGTCGATCGTTACAATGTCCTACGTGGATATGCTGCCGATCCCTGTGCGAGTGTTCCCGAGGGCCACAACGAAGCGATGTGGCGTCGGCATAATGGGTGCGAGGAATGAGGCGCTCTCGAGCCAGCGGAAACGGCCCGCAACATCGCTGGCGTTGTGATTGCCGAAGGGTGTTGAGCGGTCGCGTTGTGAATCTGCGCCAAGCGAGTTGCGGCTGCAGCATCTGATCAGGCGCTCTAGGCGTGGCTGCGGACCGCGTGCGGATCCCTTTCAAGTTGCGCTGACAGACGCGTGGGGTGACAGCCACATTTGGAGACCATATTGCGGCGCAATTGGCGAACCAAGCGGTCGGCACAAGCGGTCGGCGCAAGACTATTAGCGCCTCCTTCAGCTATGCGCTGGCGAAACCCTTGCGGCAATGCCTGCCGTGCTGGCGCTTGTGACGAACTTTTATGCTTTCTGCAGGTTTTCCAATCCGTCGGCATGACCGTTCCGTCCGCGTAAATGACCATCGTGACAAAGTCTTCGCAGCGCACCGTCGGCGCTTCACTCTCATCAACGCAGCACCGAACGCGTCGCCAAGACTGTCGTGCGACCGATCATCCTCCCAACATCGCGCGGGGACAGCGCGCGGCTACGTGCCGTGGATGCTTCGACTGCGGTGACAAGCGCCTCCAGTGACGCGCTGGACAACCCACATGCCGCCGCTTTTCGCTCGGCAAATTGGCTGAGGTCCTGCACAGTCAGCGCCGGCAAATCGCAAATTTGGCTTCGACTCGCCAAGGCGCGGGAACGGTATCAGCCGCATTGGATGTCACGACCCAGCTGATATGCGTCATGTCCAAGGCCACCCGGTGGTATGGGCATTCCCAATTGCGAACCGACGCGTCCTCCAGCATCGACAGCGAGGCATTCGAGATCGTGACGCCGCCACCTCTGGAGGTTCGCAGCATGCCTGCTTTGCAGATCGCGCAAACAACGATGAGCAGATCTTCGCGCCGCGCACCGCAAGCCTTCACTTTGGGCGCAGCGGGCACAGCCTGAGCGCAGAACGGCGCGAAGAACGCATTTCTACCGTCTCTCTCCGGATGGCGGAGACTACGGGAATTCGTGACTCAGGGCCGATGTGGCTAACGCGCTCGCACCTTCGAAACCGTAAGCTGAACCGAGGCAAACGACACGCGCATACACAACTGGTTGAAAAAGAAAAAGCGGCCCGCGCGGACCGCCTTCCATGTTTCACCTGAAGCTGTCGCGCACCCAAGGGTTTTGGCGCAGGCTGTTAAGTGCGTTTTACGCATGCTTTTGCCTCGTCTGGGTCTGGCTATGTAACGGGAAGGACTTCTTGTCCATTCTGAAGTATGCCACCATTGATTTTATTGGATAATTTATCGAGCCGCGCGAGAAATTTGGCCACTATGGAAGCATATGCTGACCACTCCTCGTAAGCACAACTTGGCCACCACCCTTTTCTTCACGGCTTCTGCAACTAAGACATGAAAAAAGCCGCCCTTTCGGGCGGCTTCGACGATCTCACATGATCAAGGCGCCGGGAAGCCCCATTATGTCAATCAAATAGATCCGACTTCAGATCCCGGATCCGATAGAAGTCCTCGCCGACTTCAGCTTCCGACACCGCAGGCCGAAATCCCCGCCGTTTCAGACGGCTGACGACCTCCAAGAGCTGAAGGCCATGCATCTCGGCAATCCGCGCCGGGTGGGTGAACCGCGCCTTGAAGTCGGCGACGACCGCAGGGTCGAACCGCGGGATCCGATGGCCCTCTTCCGGGTCAACGATCCAGTTGACGGCAAGGCTCACCTCTTCCGGGCACCGGTCCACCAGACACCAGCCGATGGTCTTCGAGATCTTCAACGAAGAGAACGCTTCCATTGGGGAAGAACCCTCCGAACAGGCCGTCCGGTGCTGCTTGATCTCCACCGGATCCACGCGAAGCGCTGCCACCCCGTCTTGACCAGCCAGGCGAAAGACGCGCTCGAGGAAACCGCCGAGGATCATGTGCACCACGGTAATGGCCGGCACCTTGGCCTTCTCCGCAGCTTTCGAGACCGGCACCAGCCCGTCGGTCTCGGCACCCAGTTCGACTGCTTTCGCGTGCAGCTTGCCGACCAGCATGGCAAGCTCCTCGCGATCCACGGCTTTCTGCGTCCGACCCTTCGTGCCCGGCCTCCCGTAGAAAATGGGGGTAAGAAGCCGATCAGCAAAAAGCTGATCGACGATCGGCCGTGTGAAATCCATGTTCTTCCACAGCGAGGAGACGGTCACCGTCCGTTTCGTCCGGCTTGCGATATCGCGGCCCTGTTCCACCGGGATCGGGTAATGGGCGGGCGCCTTATCCGGTATCACCTCTGCAGCAACCAGCACGTCGCTCAGTGTTCGAGGGTCGAGGTCCTGCTCCTTGGCCAGGGACGCCACCGTATGCAAGCGGCGCTTGCGCAGTTCGACACCCAGCACCTTGGTCCCGGCAGGCATGGCGATGTTCTCGGTGATGACTTCGCGGAGCATGCGCGCGATGTCGCCAGGGTCCTTGAGTGACTTGGAGTATGCAAGAGCCGTGTAAAAGCACCCGAAGATCTTTCGCGCTCCGGGCGTGCCTGACGCATCGTCGTATTTCGGGAACTGAGCCTCGAGCGCCTCCCGGATGCCTACCTCGCCGAGCGAGGTGAATCCGAAGCCAACGCGACCCGCATGATCCCAGTCATCCGACGTCAGTTCCGGCAATTTCTGATCGGGCCCATGTTCGAGCAGCACGCCGAGGAGTTCCGTCGCCCGGACCGCCTGTTCAAGAGACTGCGCATCCAACCATTCGGGACCAACTTTCCCTTCGAGACGGTGGATGACGTATTCTTGGTGAGGCGAAACCGAGCGTGGGACCGCGTTCTCGATCAGGGCCTGAAGTTCTCGGTCACGCTCAGGTACACGGTGATCGAGTTCGTGAAATACGTCGTCCCACTTGGCCTGTGCTTGACGCAGTAGCGGAATTCCATGGTGCGAGCATGTTCGCACAACCGACAAACGCCACTCCCAACGACCGCGGCGCCTGCCCGTTTGATCATCCTCGGCCAGACAAGCCGGACAGAAGAGAGTGTGTGGATTGGACAGAAACTCTGCGGAAACCAGCTCACCGCGAAGATCATAAATCCGATTGCCCTTGTGGATCGGCACGTTTCGGGACAGTTCGCAGAGCGATGCGCCCGAGATGTCTGCCAAGCGTGCGAGAGCGCCTGGCTTGGATGACGCGATTGCCTGTGGGCAGATCCGCATATCTTTTAGAAACGGGACCACGCGCTTGTCGGCGTGATGGCGGGCCAAGCGCGCGGCATATGACAAGGGCGTTTCGATAGGGTCGAACGGCAGGAATGGCAACAGCATGATCGCCGGCCCTTCTTCTCTCGGGGCGGAAGGGGTTTCTCAGAAAGGTCGATCTTCGACCAATCGTTCGACAAGAAAACGTTCTTGCCGACTTCCGCGTCTTCCTGGACCGCCCAGTCCTCTGCGAAATGAGCCTTTTCGAGGCGAGACGCACCCGCCACAGCTGCGATTTCCAGAGCTCTCAATGCATTCTTGATAAACCACCCGAACCGCCGCCGGCTGGCGTGTACCAGACGTTCGATGAGGTCCGGCTCCTTCGGAGCAGCAATCCCGGCTTCCGCACACAAGGTATGAAGGATCCCCTTCAAGAGACGCTCGTCGCGCACCGGTGAAATGTCGTCGAAAGCCAACTTCTGGTATCGACGATTGATTTGGTCATCATAGGCTGCAAGATGTCGCAGTTCGCCGATGCCAACGAGAATTACGCTGACAGCCCCCTCTCCCTGCATGAGATTTTTCAGGCGCTTTTGCATGTTACGGATCTCGACTGCGCTGGCAGTCCCGAGAAGGTCGTGACCTTCATCAATGCACACAAATACCGTCTTCAGGGCCGCCAGGCGGTGCTTCACCAGCCTCCAGATTTCTTGCTCATTGGGGTTACCTGAAACATCCGTGTATCCGGTTTTGGCAAGTATCTCGATGCCGAGGGCCTTTGTTGTGGCCGGGCTTGGAGCAGCCTCCAACATGATCCAAGGCATGTGGCCCTCGCCTTTGGGCTGCAGAAGCGGGTGTGACTTGAGACCATGTTTGACGAGAGACGTTTTGCCTCCCCCAGCGGCCTCCATTACGAAAAGTCCTTGCGCGTCACCTGTGCCGCGATCCTTACGTGGTGACGCAACAGGGCTTGACGGATGCGATCAATTCGGGCGCGGATGTCAGGAGCCAGGCGAGAGATCGTGTGCCCAACCACAGGCGCAGGATGGTCCTGCAAGGATTCTATCACGGCGAGACGGCGCTCCATGATAGCCGCTCGGCTGCCCGACCAGCTCATTGGGGCAAGATGTTGGAGATATGCCTCCACCACGTCCTCGGAGCGCGGTGCCGCCTCGAGAAACGCGAAAGCGAGCGGCGAAATCTGTCCGGTTTCACCTTGATCATCAATCCCGCGCGAGAAGGGCGAGATCTGCGGGGCCACTCTTGCCCAACGATCGGGATCTTGTCTGCACCATTCGATCAAAGCCTCAGTCGGTACGTGCGAAAGTGGCCCAGGGCGTCGGCCGTCTTGGAACCTTATGGAAGGTCCATCTGCTTCGTCCAAAAAGACGCGGCCGAGAAAGACTTCGGGGGCTCGCTCCGCCAGTGTGGCAAGCGCTCTTTCGACATCATAGGTGCTACCGTATCGTCTTGCAGCACGATCCACGATCGCCTCCATCACGCGGCTCGCTCCTGATCCGTCGTCCCCGCGCAGACAAGCCGACATGGCGCGCGACATACGCTCATCTTTGGTGGGGTTAAGATCTTCTGCGCGGATGATCCCAACGACCGCATCAAGGCCAACTTCCCGAAGATCTTCTGGCCAGCGATTCCGGGCGTTACCTTCGACGTGTCGGAGCATCGTCAGCGCATTGACTACTTGCTCCGGACCGCCTGATTTGGCGAGGATGGTGCGCAGAAGACGGACGCGGTCTTCATCAGTCAGCTCGCGCTCTTCGCGCCAGGAGACATCGCTAAGGTGCCAAGCTGAAGTCTCCGGCTCCCCTGCGATTTCGATCACATGTTCCAGTTCTTGTATGGGCAGCACACCCCTTGCGAGGAAGATACCGTATTCTCGTCGCAAGGCAGGGATACCTCGACATTCAACGCGAATCTCGTCTGCTACAGCCGAGTTCGAGATATCAAGCTGTTGAATGAACCCTGAGAGGACGCTGGTCTGCCGGGTCCTGGAGGGATCGAGAAGGTGCAGATCTCGAAGGACTACCCATACCGCGACGGGGGCACCGGCCCCTTGTGCAAGTCCGGCCCCGAGTGGATAGAAAGACCCGCCTTCCGCTTCGAAAAGATCACGACCCACAGCGCGTAGGCTATCGTGGTTGGCCGCCAATTCCCGCCCAAGAAGCTCTAAGCGCTGCGCTCGCCGGGCCTCGGCAGCATTCAAATCTTCGTCTTCGTTTTCGAGGTCGAAATCCCAACCCATGACCATCTCTGCGCGCTTCCGAGCTTCGAGGTCAACTGGCTCCATGTGATCGATGAGACGCAGGACATTTTCTGTATCGGCGCAGGGAAAATCTTCGCCGCGGCGTTGGATATAGTGGAACATCTGTTTCAGAGCTTGCCGGCCTTCGGCCCAAGGCGCTGCCGCTTGCAGTTGTCGCGCGACTTCGTCGATCCGTGGCCTTAGTGTAGGAATACACCTCCAGATGTCACCGATTTCATCTGCCAGCGCTTTTCGGGCGCTGTCTCTGATCGCAAGAGGGCCATCCAGAGCGATTTCTGCCGCCAGATCGAGCCACTTAGTAAACCACTCGACGACATTTTGCCCATGGGGATTCCATCCGGACGCATCTGGACGGGCGTCATCGTAAGAGAGGATGGAAGAGGACCAGTAGCCCGTTCGCAATGCCGAGCGAAGCATGATGATACCGCGCGCGTTGTGGTTCGGGTCGTTCGCCAAAAGATAATGGCGCGCGACACGGATGCGCGTGTCGGTCTGGGCCAGCGTTCCAGACAGGTAGAGGCCGAAAAGGCTGCTCAAAGCATCGTCGGCATTCGATGTCCGTTGCTCGGCGACTGCGATGGTTAGCGTCACCAGACTTTCGCAGGCACGAGGGAACACGGCCTCGGAATAAGCGATCCGCGATATCATGCGGGTCAAGCTGTCGAGGCTGTGGAAATCTCCCGGAGCCGCCTGAAGGGCAGCTATCATACCATCGATGACTCGCAGCGCCTCATCGGGGACCACGTGACAAACGGCCTCAAGCACATGAATGTCCGGTGTCGGACCATGCAAGGGTCCTCCTGCCTCCATCCACCGGGTGACGATGCGGCGAGCCTCATCTGAATCGTGAAGGTATGAAAGTCGCCGAGCGAAAGATCGACGGAGGCGCAGATTTGCGGCAAAGCCATCCGCGATACTCCGCCATGGTATCGACTTTAGAGCCTGTGTAGCGAGACGGTTTGCGAGAGCGTGGGGCAGAACGGCTCTGCGACCTGCTGGACGCGCTCGATGATCCGAGCGGGTTCGCGGCGCTCTGTGACCTGCATGAGGCCTTCGGGCAGCCTATCCCGGATGCCGATGCCGTCGAGGCCGCACTGCGCGATATCCGTCTTATCCTGGCCGACCAAGCGCCGACGTCGCTCGACAGGATCGGGCATGAGAGGGGCCTGCCAGCTTCCGACATGCCCCGGTGGCATGGCGCGCGCGTCAGCGACCTCCTCGCGCGCTTCCAACATGCCGACTAAAACAGGGGCACGCTGTGCCCTTCAGGTGGCGCGCCAGCGCCGCCTGAGCGTCTATCCCGATGAGTTCGGGTTGGAGCAGGACATCTGCGACGTGACGCTCTGGCTCATCGAAAAACACAGCCTGCCTCGTGTCCACGTCTGGGTGGACCGGCACTACACCCAGATCGGACGGGAGATCGCCGGGGTCACCGTCATGACTTCGCCGAGGCATCCCGCGCAGCTGACCGCCGCGGCGCACGAGGCGTTTCTCGCCCTCGGCTACACGATCGAAGACACCCGCGCAGACACTTACGGCCACCAGTTCTGCGACGGTCACCATTCGAAGCACGAGGCCATTCGGGCCTACGCGCGCATCGAGAATGCGGTGCGGCGCTGGCGATCAGGATAGTTGAACAATAGATTCTGTAAAAAAGGGCGGCGAAAGCCGCCCTTTTTTCGTTCCCGGTGATGTCGGACTGGCCCAAGGCCAAAATACTGAGCCGCGCTCGCACGGCGAGAAATTGGATCCCGGTATGAAAAGCCTTCGATCAATGGCCCCTACCCGCTGCCCTCCTATCTGTCGTCGCGGAGAAAAATCAGTCGGCCCACCGCGGTCGGAGCGCGCCGCCTGACACTTGAGATTGCAGCGCTCAGCTCTTCGAACCGCTGAAGTCATGGCAGGTTCCTGGGCTGCCAGCGTAGCTTGTATACGAGAAGCTCCTTGCGCCCAGGACAGCGTGACAAGGGTCGCGCCTTTGGAATAGAGCTTTCGATCCGTGCCTTCCGCCAGATGAAACGCGAGCACAAAGGATCATCCTTGCGAAATAGATTCCTGAAAACCCTTTTGGCCGCGTGACTCCCGGAACCATCTTCCTCGGGACAGAATCGAACTCTGCACCCAAGGTGCATGCTGAAAATACGCGAAAACCGGGCGTTTCCGCCCGGTGGTCACGTTGTGCTTATCAGAATGGCCAATAAACCACCCAAAAAGGACAATTAGGTCATGTTGACAAAAGACGCAGCCAGAGGCGGATGGACGTGATGTCTATGAAGCCGAGGAAACTTTCAGCGGTCTTGTCGTAGCGGGTTGC
>NZ_JAFMPQ010000013.1 GCF_020667845.1 Cognatishimia sp. F0-27 | reverse complement strand
CCCCCGCTTCTCACCATCGACGCGCTGTCACTGTCCATCCGGGGCAAGCCGATCCTGCGCGATGTGTCCCTGTCCATCGGTCCGGGCGAAATCCTCGCCCTGACCGGCGAAAGCGGCTCCGGCAAGTCCATGACCGCGTTTGCCACCATCGGGCTGACCCCGGACGGCACGGAAACGACTGGCCGCATCCTGCTCGGCGAGACTGACATCCTGCAGCTCTCGGAAAACCGCCTCTGCGACATCCGCGGCCGCGCCATCGGCATGATCTTTCAGGAACCGATGACCGCGCTGAACCCGGTCCAGACCATCGGACGGCAGGTGGCCGAAACCATCGAGATCCATGCCCGGACCGGCGCGCCCGGAGCGACGCCGCCCGTCCGGGCGGAGGAGCGGGCCGCCGAGGTGCTCGCGCGCGTCGGCCTGCCGCCCGACCGCGTGCCGCCGGACCGCTACCCGCATGAGCTCTCCGGCGGGCAGCGCCAGCGGGTGGTGATCGCCATGGCCATCGCCCTGCGCCCCGCATTGCTGATCGCCGATGAACCCACCACCGCGCTCGACGTGACCACGCAGGCCCAGATCCTCGACCTGCTCAAGGCCTTGGTGCGCGAAGAGGGCATGGGGCTGATGATGATCACCCACGACCTCGCCGTGGTCTCCGACATGGCCGACCGGATCGCGGTCATGAACAAGGGCGAAATCGTCGAAACCGGGCCCACCCGGACGCTCTTCGCACACCGCAAACACCCCTATACCCGCGCGCTGTTCGACGCCTCGCGCCACCGCGCCGACCTGCCCGCCGTCACACCGGGCTCCCCGCTTCTGACCCTCGAAAACGTCAGCCGCGACTACCTGTTGCCGCGCACAAGGCTCTTTGCCCCGCGCGCCAGTTTCCGCGCGGTTGCCGATGTCAGCTTCACCATCCACGCGGGCGAACGGGTCGGACTCGTCGGGGAAAGCGGGTGCGGCAAATCCACCCTGACCCGCGCGATCCTCGGGCTCGAACCGGTTCAGGCCGGCACGATCACCCTCGGCGGCGCGCCGGTCTGGACCGACGGGCATCCCAATCTCGCCGTGCGCCGCCGCATGCAGGTCGTGTTCCAGGATCCCTATGCCAGCTTCAACCCGCGCCACCGCGTCGACCGGCTGATCTCGGAGCCGTTCCACCTGCTCGAAACGAAACCCACGCCACCGGAACGCGCGGCGCGCATCGCTGAGGCCCTCACCGCCGTTGGCCTCAAACCCGAGGACGCGGGCAAATACATCCACGCCTTCTCCGGCGGACAGCGCCAGCGCATCGCCATCGCCCGCGCGCTGATCATCGAGCCCGACCTGATCCTGTTCGACGAGGCGGTCTCGGCGCTGGACGTGCGCGTGCGCGCTCAGATCCTCGACCTGATGGCCGCTCTCAGCCGCAGCCGCGGCCTGACCTATCTCTTCATCTCACACGATCTCAGCGTGGTGCGCTCGATCACCGACCGCGTGCTGGTGATGCGCGCCGGGACAATCGTGGAATCCGGCGATACCGAAACCGTTTTCACCAACCCGCAGCACCCCTATACCCGCGCGCTTATCGCCGCCGCCCCGACACTGCCCCCGGAGACGACCGCGCCAGCAACCCCGGACCCGCAAAACGGATCCGATGCGTCCGATGGCCAACGCCGGGCAGACAGCCCTCACGCCGACCCGTCCGGCCCCGCCCCCTCCTCCCCCTGACCTCATCACGGAGCCGCTCATGTCTTCCCCGAACACCGCCGCGCATGGGCAAGACCCCCTGCCCCCCTTGCCCTTCGACCCGGCCCGGATGCTGATTGCCGGGCACTGGCAGGCCGCGCCGGACACATTGCCGCTCAATGACCCGTCAACCGGGGCCACGATCGGCAGGATCGCCCGCGGTGGCGCGCCGGAGATCGACGCCGCGGTAGAGGCCGCCACCGCCGCCATGCAGGGCCCCTGGGGCGCGATGACGGCACTGGAGCGCGGCCGCATTCTTTCCCGCCTTGGTGCGCTTGTGCTCGCGCATGCGGACCTGCTCACCACGCTCGAGGCCCGCGATGTGGGCAAACCCCGCACGCAGGCGCGCGCCGATGCCATCGCGCTTGCGCGCTATTGCGAATTCTACGGCGGCGCCGCCGACAAGCTGATGGGCGAGACCATCCCCTATCAAAGCGGGTACACCGTCTACACCTTGCGCGAACCCCATGGGGTGACCGGCCATATCGTGCCGTGGAACTACCCGATGCAGATCATCGGCCGCTCGGTTGGCGCGGCCCTTGCGGCGGGCAATGCCTGCGTGCTCAAGCCCGCAGAGGATGCCTGTCTGACCGCGCTGCTCTTTGCCCATCTCGCGCAGGAAGCCGGCCTTCCCCCCGGTGCGCTCAACGTGGTGCCCGGGCTCGGTGCGGAAGCCGGCGCTGCGCTCGCCGCCCATCCCGGCATTCATCACATCAGCTTCACCGGCTCTGTCGCCACCGGTGCCGCCGTTCAGGCCGCTGCCGCCGCCAATGTCGTGCCCGTGACGCTGGAGCTGGGCGGCAAGTCCCCGCAGCTCGTGTTCGACGATGCCGATCTCGACCGCGCCCTGCCCTTTCTCGTCAATGCCGGGCTGCAGAACGCAGGCCAGACCTGCTCCGCGGCGTCCCGCATCCTGATCCACGACACGATCTTCGACACGGTCGCAGACCGCATGGCCGAAGCCTATCGCGCCAAGACCATCGGTCCCGCCGAAACCGACCCCGATATCGGCCCGCTCATCAATGCCCGCCAGCGTGATCGGGTCGCGGCCTTCCTGCACGACGGCGATGCCCTGCCGGTTCTGGCGCAAACGCCTGTGCCAAAGGACCTGCCGCCCGGCGGATATTACAGCGCGCCCACCCTGCTTGGCCCCGTGCCCTCCACGCATCGGCTTGCACAAGACGAGATATTTGGACCCGTGCAATGCCTGATCCCGTTCCACGACGAGGACGAGGCCATCGCCATCGCCAACGCCACGCGCTATGGTCTGGTAGCGGCGCTGTGGACGGAAAACGGGGGGCGCCAGATGCGTTTGGCGAAAAAGCTGTCAACCGGGCAGGTTTTCGTGAACAATTACGGGGCGGGCGGCGGCGTGGAATTGCCCTTTGGGGGGCGCGGCCTCTCCGGGCACGGGCGCGAAAAGGGCTTCGAGGCGCTCTACGGCATGACGAGTCTCAAAACGGTGGCAACCCATCATGGCTAAATTCTCCAAACCGGTGCTCTTCGGTCTGCTGGTAGCAGCAGGCGCGGTGATCACCGGTTTGCTCGGGGCCGCGCACAACCAGCTCAGCTTTTCGGTCGGGGCAAGCTATTTCCATGATGTCGCCTTTCCGCGTTCCGGCATCTCTGCCGACACCAACGAGCGGCTTGCCGCCGCCCTCGTGGGCTGGCGGTCCGGCTGGTGGATGGGCGCGCTGATGGGGGTGCCGGTCTTTGGCGCCGCGGCGCTGCTGCTGCCCCGGCGCAGCCTGGTGCCGGTGGGGGTCTTCGCCGGGGCCGTGACGCTGCTCTGGGCTTTGGGCGGCGCGATGATCGGGCTGGTGCTCGGCATGATCGCGCCGGGCTATGCCAGCCATCTGCCGATCCCCGAGGGCATCAGCGACACGGACGGTTTCCTGCGCGCGGCGCTGATGCACGAGGGCGCCTTCCTCGGCGCCATCATCGGTGTTGCCTTCGCATTGGCGACGGTGTGGCGCGCGCGGGTGGTGACGCTGCGCGCCCTGCGCGCCCGCCAGTCGGGGTCCCCCGCCGCCGTGCCAACCGCCGCCATGCCCGCCGCGGGCGCCGCACCAAACACCACCACCCCTTCCGACGCGCCGCTTCCCGATGAGACCCGCGGCCCAACCGACACCTGAGGATCCTCCATGCGCCTTTCCGGCAAGACCGCCATCGTCACCGGCGCCGCAAGCGGCTTCGGTCGCGGCATCGCCACCCGCTTTTGTGCCGAGGGCGCCGAGGTGCTTCTGGTCGATGTCAACGCTGACGCCGTGAAGGCCGCCAGCGCCGCGATCGGCGGCGTGCCGCATGCCGCCGATGTCTCGGACCGTGCCGATGTCACGGCGATGGTCGCGCGCGCCATCGAGACCATGGGCCATGTGGACATCCTGGTGAACAATGCCGGGGTCACCCATCTGCCCGCCCCGCTGGAAACCGTGACCGAGGAGGATTTCGACCGGGTTTTTGCGGTGAACTGCAAATCGGTCTACCTGACCGCGCAGGCATTGGTGCCGCATCTCAAGGCCCGCAAGACGGGCGCGATTCTCAACATCGCGTCAACCGCCGGCGTGTCGCCGCGCCCGCGTCTCAACTGGTACAACGCCTCCAAGGGCTGGATGATCACGGCCACCCGCGCCATGGCGGTGGAGCTTGCCCCGGACGGGATCCGGGTCAACGCGCTCAACCCCGTGGCCGGAGAAACACCGCTGCTCAAAAGCTTCATGGGTGAGGACACGCCTGAAATCCGCGCAAAATTCCTTGCAACCATCCCGCTCGGCCGTTTCTCGACGCCGGAAGACCTGGCCAATGCCGCGCTCTATCTGTGCTCGGACGAAGCGAGCATGGTCACCGGCGTCTGCATGGAGGTCGACGGCGGCCGCTGCATCTGAACTCCGACACGGCGGCTCCGGCGCGCCTCTTCAACAGCGCCCCATCCTCCCTTCTTCTGTCCGGAAATACTCCGGGGGAGGCACAGCTTTGCTGTGACGGGGGCAGCGCCCCCAATACCGCACCACAGCCGCCCTCGGCCCATCCTCTGCGCCGCAGCCACGCCCCTCCTTCTTCTGTCCCGAAATACTCCGGGGGAAGCCCTCGCCTGCGAGGGCTGGGGGCAGCGCCCCCAACACCGCGCCACAGCCGCCCCCGGCCCATCTTCTCCACCGCAGCCGCGCCCCCTTTCTTCTGTCCCGAAATACTCCGGGGGAAGCCCTCGCCTGCGAGGGCTGGGGGCAGCGCCCCCCAAGGTCTCCGCCCCTCCGCTCGAAACCGCCATTGACGCGATGCGCGCGGCTGCGGCGTCTCCGCACTTGATGCGCATGGAATGTGCATGGATTGTGCATGGCATGTGCATCCTTCAAAACAGCCTGTTTCCATGATCCCCGGACCCCGCAACCTGATCACCGACATCGCCGGCCTGCGCGTCGGCAATGCCGCCGACGCCGCCCTCAAATCCGGTGTGACCGTGCTCACCGCCGACGCGCCCTTTACCGCCTCCGTCGCGGTTCAGGGCGGTGCGCCCGGCACGCGGGAAACCGACCTGCTCGCGCCCGACAAGACTGCGCCGGGCGTCGATGCGCTGGTTCTGTCCGGCGGCAGCGCCTTTGGCCTCGCCGCGGCCCAGGGTGTCATGGATGCGCTGCACGAGGATGGCCGCGGCTTTGCCGTGCATGCCGCGCGGGTGCCGCTGGTCTCGGCCGCGATCCTGTTTGATCTGCTGAATGGCGGCGACAAGAACTGGGAGCTGAATCCCTACCCCGCCCTTGGCCGCACCGCCTACGGCAGTGCCGCGCGGGACTTCGCGCTCGGGACCGTCGGCGCCGGCACCGGAGCACAGACGGCCATGCACAAGGGCGGACTTGGGTCGGCCTCGCTTGTGCTCGAAGGCGGGATCACCGTGGGCGCGCTCGTCGCCCCCAATCCTCTGGGCTCCGTCACCACCCCCTCGGGCCGGCATTTCTGGGCACAGAACGCGGAATTCCATGGCGAATTCGGCGATCTTGGCCCTGATCCCGCGCGCGGTTTCCAACCGCTACCGGCAAGCCGCAAGGCCGCCGCGATGGCCCGGCAGGGCAACACGACAATTGCCATCGTCGCCACCGATGCGTCGCTCGACAAGGCCCAGTGCCACCGTATGGCGGTTGCAGCCCATGACGGCATCGCCCGCGCCATCCAGCCTGCCCACACGCCGATGGATGGCGACCTCGTCTTTGCTGCCGCAACCGGCGAGAAACCCCTGTCCGCGCCGGATCTCGAACTGGCCTGGATCGGTCATGCGGCCAGCCTGTGCCTCGCACGCGCCATCGCCCGTGCCGTCTGGGAGGCCACACCCGCACCGGCAGACACCCTGCCGACGTTGCGCGCGGAGCTTGGCCTCATCCCATAGACCCCGCGCACCCTCTACTTCAGAATGGGCGGCTTTTCCGGATCCGATCCCGGAGGCTGCATGACCTGCCGCGCCACCTTCGGCGGCTCCGGCAGATCAAAACGCAAGGCGACCCGCGCAAGCTCCGCGGCGCGCGGATCCGCATCGCCCAGAAAGGTCACGTCCAGTGCGCCCGCCTCAAGCCCGGAAAACACCAGCGCTTCCTGGATGGCCCGCGCCAGCGCCGGTTCCGCGCCGTCCACCGCGCCCGTAATCCCAAGCAGATGCCCGCGCGTCCCGTCGGAATAGGTCACGCTCGCCAGATAGGCCTTGCGCGCAAGCCCGGCCATCGCAGCCAGCTTGCGGTCCAGAGCGCCCAGAAGCGTATCGGGCAAATCGCCCGGCGCGCCGAGCGTCTCGACGCGGACATCGGCTTCCTGGGGATCCTGTTCCAGCGTGCTCACAAGCCATGCAAGCGCCTCCGGCGGCAACAGGATCGAGGACGGCGCGACCTCCGGATTGACCGCAAGCCCGATCGCCTGCTCCGCGGCCAAGCGCGCCAGCGCCCGCCCCGACAGGGCCGCGTATGGCACCGGTTTCCCGGCGAATTGCGCCAGCCGTTCCTCGCGGTCGAAAACCAGCACGAAGCGCGCATCTCCGAGATCGAAGATCTCCGGCGACAGCGCATCTCCCTTTGGTTCCTCGGACAGCATCAGCACCAGTTCGGATTCTGCCAGACGCTCGTAAAAGCGCAGCCGTGCCGCATCGTCGCCGGGGTTGGCGTCCATTGCCGCATGGGCGGCATCAAGGGGCGTTTCAGCCATCGAGCACCTCTCTCACCCGGGTCTTGAGAACGGGCAGAAGCTCATTCTCGAACCACGGATTGCGTTTGAGCCAAGCCGTATTGCGCCAGGATGGATGGGGCAAGGGGATTGCCCCCGGCAGATGGTCGCGCCACGCTTGCACCGTCTCGGTCACGCCGGCACGCGTGCCAAGGTGATAGCGCTGTGCGTACCCGCCGATCACGAGCTTGAGCGGCACCGCGCCCATGGCATCAAAGATCTGTGCATGCCACGTGTTGCGACAGACCGCAGGCGGCGGCAGGTCGGCCCCCTGCGCGTCATAGCCGGGAAAGCAAAAGCCCATCGGCACGATCCCAATGCGCGTCTGGTCATAGAATTGTTCTTCGCTCACGCCCATCCAGTCCCGCAAACGGGTCCCGGACGGGTCACGAAACGGCTCCTTTGCGTGATGTGCGCGCAGGCCCGGTGCCTGGCTGGCAATGATGAGCCGCACGCCGGGCCGGAACCAGACCACCGGTCGCGGGTGGTGCCGCGTCGCCGTGGCCGCGAAGCGTTCCGCGCAGATCCGGCAACCGCGCAAGTCCTGTTTCAGTTTCTCCATCCCTGATGGGTGTAGCGCGCCCATGCGGTTTGGGCAGTCAAGAACCGTGCATTTTTCACCCCGGATCGCGATCCGTCCCACGCCGGCCGCCAGTCACCCGGAGCATGGGGCGGCGCCGCGACACGACCGGAGCGCTGGCACGCCATGGCTGCCCAAACGAATTCTAAACCTTTTGCGCGCCATAATACACGGCCTCGCCATCCAACCTCCCCGCGGGCCTTCCCGGCACGGCCCGCGTTGTTTTTGATTCGAACCGGGGTCATAATGTGGCCCAGATCAGCCGTTAGGCAGGCCGCATACCCCGTGAAACGGGGCCCGATCCATCCCGGTTCGGTGCCGACGAAAGCAGCCAAGGCATGAGCGATGCTTGAGTTCGACATGGTCAGCAAGTCCTTCTGGACAGGCGTGCAGCGCAAGGTCATCCTTGATCGCGTGTCGTTCCGCGTGGAGCTTGGCGAGTCGCTCGGCATTCTGGCCCCGAATGGAACCGGCAAGACCACCCTCATCAAGATGATGGCCGGGTTGGAGAAACCCGACGAGGGCGAAGTGCGCCGGGGCTGCAAGATTTCCTTTCCACTTGGCTATATGGGCGGGGTCGTCTCCAAGATTTCCGCACGCGAGAATGCGCGCTATATCGCGCGCCTCTACGGGCTCGACCCCGACTATGTGGAAAGTTTTTGTCGATGGCTGTGCGGGCTGGAAGAGTATTTCGACCAGCCAATCGGCACCTATTCTTCCGGCATGCGGGCGCGGTTTACGTTTTCGCTGATGCTGGCGCTCGACTTCGACATGTATCTCATCGACGAGGGCATGCCGAATTCCACCGATGTGGAATTCAACCGCAAGGCGGGCGACATTCTCGCGGATCGCCTTCGCACGACCACGATCATCATCGTGTCGCACCAACCGCAGATCCTTGAGAAATTTGCACGCAAGGCAGCTGTCCTGATGGACGGAAGGCTCAACATGTTCGACACTCTGGAAGAAGCGAAAGCGCTGTATGACTACGAAACCCAGAGCTAGGAGATTCCGCATCCGGAGCGCGGATCCCGCCGCTCCCGCGGGGACGGCAACGAGGCCCCCTGCGGCCCCCGTCCCTCCGGTGACGCCCGCTCCGGCGGAGCCTGTCGCACAGCCGCGTGCCGCTGCGTCCCGCGCCGGCACCGCGCCGCCTGCTGCCGCACCGGAAGCCGCACCCCCTCAACAGCGGGCGCCGGTCCATCCCGCCGGGCAAGGCACCGCCCGTCCCGCGCCCCAAACTCAGTCCGCGGCAACGCCCCGCGCGCCTGTGCAGAAAGCGCCGACCCCCGCCGCCAAACCGGCGCCGCCCCGGCCCGACGCGTCCGCCACGGACATCGCCGCGATCCGCCAGGAGGGGCTGTCCGGCCGTCAGCTTCGCATGGCGCGGCGCGTTGCTCAGAAACACGGTCTGGAACCAAGCTCGGATTATGACGCGGTGCGCCTGTTGCGCCTGCGTGGTGTGGACCCGTTTCAACGCGCCAACATGCTCGAAATCGTCGCCGCACAGGAGGCATCGGGCAAAACGCCCGTCCCCGCCAAAAAGAATGCCAAGGCGGAGCTGCCGCAAACGGTTTCACCGGATCAAAAAGAGACGCTGCCCTCTACCGAAACGCTCAGCCCGGCCGAGCGACGCAACGCGGAGATCCGCAAGATCCAGCAGGAGCTGGCCCAACGGCGGCGGCGCAAGTCGCTGTTGTTGCTCGCGCGGCTTATGGTCTTTGTCTGTCTGCCCACTATTCTGGCCGGGTATTATTTCTTTGCGGTGGCAACCCCGATGTATGCCACCAAGTCCGAATTCCTCATTCTCAAGGCAGAAAGCAGTGGTGGCGGCGGGCTTGGGCTGCTCTCCGGCACGCAGTTCGCCACCAATCAGGACGCCATCGCGGTACAGAGCTACCTCACCTCCAAGGACGCGATGCTCCGGCTCGATGCGGATGTCGGCTTCAAGAGCCATTTCACGCAGGACTGGATCGACCCGATACAGCGACTGGAAGAGAACCCGTCCAACGAGGCCGCGTACGACCTGTATCAGCGACACGTCGAAATCGGCTACGATCCGACAGAAGGCGTAATCCGCATGGAGGTCATGGCCGCGGATCCCGACACTGCGGCGGATTTCAGCCGCGCGCTGATCGGCTACGCCGAGGAGCGGGTGGACAATCTCTCCCTGCGCAAACGCGCAAACGCGGTTGAGGATGCGGAACAAGGTCTGCGCGATGCGGAAGACGCCCGACGGGAGGCCCAGGAGCGCGTCGTTCGACTGCAACAGGAAGGCGCGATGATCGATCCCGAGGGACGCATCGCGGCGCTGCGCAGCCAGATCAATACCTTTGAACTGCAATTGCAGGAAAAGCAGCTACAATTGCAGGCCCTGCTCGACAATCGGCGCCCCAACGCATCGCGGGTCGACGGGGTGCAGGGTGATATCCGGCGGCTTGAAACGCTGCTTGAAGATCTCAATGGCCAGATGACAAGCGCGACGACGGGTGGCGACTCGCTTGCCGAGATCGCGATTCAGATCCGGCTTGCGGAAGGCGACCTCGCGACGCGCGACATGATGCTGTCCACCGCGCTTGAGCGGCTTGATCAGGCACGGCGCGACGCGGACAGCCAGGCGCGCTACCTGACAACCTCTGTCGAGCCGCTTCGGTCTGAAGATCCGAGCTATCCGAGAGCCTTCGAGAATACGGTGCTGGCATTTTTGATTTTTGCAGGCATTTATCTCATGGTCTCGTTAACCGCGTCGATCTTGCGAGAGCAGGTCTCAAGCTGATCTCCGAAGTCACGGCCCGATCATCGACTGTTTTCTGCATTGCCCCCCTTGAAGCTCCCCTGCCAGTCACGCTAAAGGGGTCGGCGGAGAGGTGGCCGAGTGGTCGAAGGCGCACGCCTGGAAAGTGTGTAGGCGGGAAACCGTCTCGAGGGTTCGAATCCCTTCCTCTCCGCCATTATCCCCATTGCGAACCAGTGACACCGCCCTGATGGGCACGGATTTTTCCGTGTTGTCAAAGGGGCTTGCGGGAACCGACCGAACCTCTTAGCCGCGCCGCCTGGCCGAAGCTGGGCTCAGAATGGCCCTCAGTCTCAGTTTGGGCGAACCTCGCCCGTTCCGGTTCGGTCCGCTTTTATTATTACCTTTCAATGCTTTGCTGCCAAACCCCGCCAAAACCCAAACGCGCGTTCCGAACGATATCGATGGCAACATAGACGGAACACGCAGTAGGCGCGTTGCTCGGGATGCCAGCGTAAACCGGCGGATTTCTTGGGTGGGTTTGCATCCCAAACCTCCAACCGAAACCGCTGATGACAAATGATTTTCCCGCGTCTAGCCTGGCCGCATGTCGAACGGGGCCTGGACAGATGCAGAGAACGACCTGATCGTCGCGGACTACTTCGCGATGCTGGCTGCGGACTTTGCTGGCCAGTCCTATAACAAGGCCGCGCACAATCGCGGTCTTCAGAGCCAGATCGACCGCAACCGCAGTTCGATTGAATTCAAGCACCAGAACATCAGCGCGGTTCTCCGGGCACTCGGAGAGGACTGGATCCCCGGCTACAAGCCCGCGCAAAACTACCAGGGCACACTAGAAGAGGCGGTGGCGCGTTGGCTGGAACTCAACCCCGGCTGGCTGTCCCGCATTCCGGACCGGCCCGCGATGGGCCTCCGCGAGGCGGCTCAACTTTGGATTGGACCGCCCCCGACGCTCAGCAACCAACCGCCTCCGGCTGAACTTGAGCAAACCATCGCCACCGCCCGCAAATTCGATGTGGCGGAGCGTGACGAGCGCAACCGCGCGCTTGGCCGGGCGGGAGAGGAACGCGCGCTGGCGCATGAAAAAGCGGTGCTGGCTGGCTCCGGGCGCTCTGATCTTGCGTCAAAGGTGCGATGGGTCTCGGAGGAGGATGGCGATGGCGCGGGGTATGATATCGCCAGTTATGCGCCGGATGGTCGGCCCCGTCTGATCGAAGTGAAGACGACCAACGGCTGGGAACGCACACCATTCCATATTTCGCGGAACGAGCTGGCTGTTGCCGACGAACGGCGGGCGGACTGGTGCCTCATGCGGCTCTATCACTTTGCACGCGAGCCGAAGGCGTTCGAACTGCGCCCGCCGCTGGACGCCCACGTGTCGCTGACCGCCACGAGTTTTCAGGCCAGCTTTCACTGACCCTCAGTCAAACACGCGCCCCGGCTGCTCAACCCATGGCAGCTCCGCCACGCCGCAAAGGTCGAAGATCGACAGCACCGTGGGCTCGCGCCGCAGGACCAACCGTTCCAGCACTGATGGCGAGAGCCATGCCAGTCGGATCACGCGGCTGACATAGCGGTCGGAGATGCCTTCCTCTCTGGCGAGATCGGCAATGGTGGTGACGTCGCCGCGCTCAAGCCTGCGCCGCCAGTCCCATGCTCGGCCGATGGCGCGCAGAAGGCGAGCATCCTGGCCGCGTTCCATGGCCACCTCGATCTCCTTGGGAGGCAGAATGCGAGGGCGGCCGCCGCGATTGCGCATGGTGAGTGGTATGTGGACGCGGAGCGTTTCGGGCTCTGCCATCACGCCACCTCCGGCTTGGCCGGGGCCATCAGAGCGGCAATCGCGCCCAAGCCCTCATGGCGGAGATCAACCGCCAGCCCGGCATCGCTGGCGGTGATCCGCGCCACCAGAAGCCTGACCACGCGCGCCTGCTCGGCCGGGATCAGCGCCTTCCACATCTCGTCGAACTGGGTCAACGACGCGCTGATCGCTTCCTCGCCAAGGTCTGGCCGGTCCTTGCGCAGGGTCCTTGACACCCGCGCGGCAACCTCGGGGGTGCGCAGCAGGCGGCGGATTTCGCCGATCACGGCGTCCTCGACCATGCCGCCGGGCAGCCGTTGTGGCCCGCGGATCTCGGCCTTGGGCCGTTTCTTGATCGCGTCCATCGACACATAGTAGCGATAGCGCCGCGTGCCTTTCTTGGTGTGGTGCGGGGTCATCGCGACGCCGGTTTCGGTGAAGATCAGCCCGCGCAGCAGAGCCGGTGAAGGTTCCTTGGCAACGGCAACCCGCTTGACGCGGTTGTTCGCGATCACATCGTGCACCTCGTCCCATAGTGGCTCGTCGATGATCGCGTCGTGCTCGCCGGGATAGGCCGTGCCCTTGTGCACAGCGAGGCCGCGATAGACCTTGTTGTGCAGGGTCTTGAGAAGCGAGGTCTTGTCGTAGGGCCTGCCGGTCTTGGTCAGGATCGCGCGCGCGTCCAACTCGCGGATCACCTGCGCCGTGGAGCTCGACCGGGCGTAGAGGGTGAAGATCGTCCGCACGGTTTCGGCCTCGGCCGGGTCCACGATCAGCTTGCGGTCCTTCACGTTGTACCCAAGCGGCACCGGCCCGCCCATCCAGATGCCCTTCTTGCGCGACGCAGCGACCTTGTCGCGGATCCGCTCGCCGATGACCTCGCGCTCGAATTGGGCAAAGCTGAGCAGGATGTTCAGCGTCAGCCGCCCCATCGACGTCGTGGTGTTGAAGGACTGGGTGACGGAGACGAAGGTGACGCCGTGCTTGTCGAAGATCTCGACCAGCTTGGAGAAATCCATCAGCGCGCGGCTGAGCCGGTCGATCTTGTAGACGACGACGATGTCGATCAGCCCGTCCTCGATGTCCGCGATCAGATCCTTAAGCGCGGGCCTTTCCAGCGTGCCGCCGGAGAAGCCACCGTCATTGTATTTGTCGCGCAGGCAGACCCAACCCTCTGCCTTCTGGCTGGCGATATAGGCCTCGCAGGCTTCCCGCTGAGCATCGAGACTGTTGAACTCCATATCGAGCCCTTCCTCGCTCGACTTGCGGGTGTAGATCGCGCAGCGCAGGCGGCGGGGCGGTTGCGGCTGTGTTTGGCGCGTCATTTGCTGATCCTCGGGCGCGGGGTGAAGCCGAAGAACTTCCAGCCATTCCAGTTTGCGCCGGTGATGGCCCGGGCTGCGCCGGACAGCGATTTGTACCGGCGGCCCTGCCACTCAAAGCCCTTCGCCAAGACGGTGACGGTGTGCTCGACGCCATTCCATTCGCGGACGAGCTTGGTGCCCGGCATCGGGCGGCGCGGGTCGGACACCATCTGTCCAGGTTCGCCGGAAGCCACCTCGGCCGCCAGAGCGTTCAGCGTCCGCAGCGCGTCGCGGTTGATGCCGCCCAGGGCCAGTTCCTGGATGCGGTAGCCAAGCCGGAGCTCGAGGTTCTGACGGCTGGTGTTCGGCGCGGGGGCGTCAAAGATCGCCGCCCATTTCTCACGCAGTTCCGGCACGGTCATGGCCTTCATCGCGACCAGGTCCGCCAGGACAGCGTGGCCCTGCGCAGGGCCAAGGCCCGTTCTCTTTCCTACTGATTTCGTTTTGGTTTTTGTCATTCGTCCTCTCCAACTCGGGTTCGCAGCTGGTGACGACGACGGCGAACAAGGGCGAGGATGTCCAGCGAACTGTCTGCCTCGTTCGCAGAATTCTCGTTTATTGTCGGTGGGTTGGTTCGATCCACGGCCGTGGCGAGGATCCGGGCGAGTTCAGCCAACCGCTCATCGGTGGTGAGCGTTTCGGGCGGAGGGGCGAAAATGACGCTGGTGTCGGGCATGGTGGGCGAACCTCAGGAGCTGTTTTGTCCTGTGGTGGCCGCTATGAGGATGGAATTTCAAGGTAAAACAATAGGTTGACGAAGTGGCGCGAAATTCTAGGCGTCAGATAGTACGTGACGTGCTTGGCTACGGATCGAGAATCTTGATCCTTCCACCACTTGGCAGCATCACTCAATTCGAAGGAACAGATGTCCGCTGCATGCACGTGCCTTGGGAAAAGTCTGTTTACGTTGAAACTGCGCGGGTGATGGTACATGCTGAGGGCGGAGGAACTTTTGGACTCATATCTACAAATCGCAGAAGCAGTCTTGAAGTCTACCCGTCGCCCGATGAGCGCACGGGCCATTCTTGATATGGCTTACCAGGCAGGCGTTGTCCCATCTCATCTCCATGGCCGAACTCAACAGAAAACACTTCAGGCGCGGCTAAGTGAGGATATCCTTCACCATCGGGAGACGTCTTCTTTCTACAGAACAGAACCGGGCCAGTTTGCGCTAGTAGAGTTCCTTAATGATCCGAAAATTCCCGAAGAGTGGAAGACGAGGTTCCCGGCACGCAGAAGAACACGGGATTTAAAGCGGGGAGATGCTTTGGCCGTGCGGCGTTCCTTTGTTGATCGCTTTAAGAATTATGTAGAAGAATTCGATGATTTCTTTAAATCGGCAGATGCTGAGGGTGCCTTGGCCTATATGCATCCAGACGAAATGGCGAAGCGTGGATATTGTTCGGCCTGGACATTTTCGATCGCGGTTCGGCATGAAAGCTTTTTGGCCTACCGAGTTGGAAGATATCGAGACGACCGTGATGCATTCGCAAACAAAAGGTCTATTGGCTTCCCAGGAGCACTTGCCTCAGAGGACGCATCTCTCTTTTCGGATGATCCTCTAGGGGTCAAGGACTGCGCCGTATCAGTGCTGGTCCAAGACTTGGACCTCTCCTTTGCTACATTTGACAACGATGGCGCCGTTCGTCCTACGATTGACTGCGTGGTCGCCGTCGAGACTGATTCCGACGATCTTGATGTAATTATTGTCGTCACATGGCAATGCCCGGATTGGTTTGAGCCAACAACACGCCGATTGTCGATAAACGAACCGCATTGGCTGATAGCAGCTGAGCAGTACAACAATATTGACGATTTCGAGCCCTGGAGCAGGCGAATATTGTCTCGATTCGCAGATTTGAAAAAACGAGGCTCGGTTGGCGACGCAGATACTTACCGCACAACAGGCGGCATTTCTTCGGTTTGAACTAGATAGCGGTGATCCGCGAAGGCAGAAAACTGCCCTTCAGGATATTTGCCGTCTGTATCGTTTGGGCCTTCGGTTTTCCCCTGAAGCACGTCTCGCGTTTGAGCAGGCGATCGCCGGCATCACTGTAAATAGCAGAGATGAGAAGGTCGTGCGGTGGGGGCTGAACACAATCGCTCGCCTAGGTACAATGGGGAATACGGCTCAGAGCGTTGAGTATGCGCTCAAACGTCACGAGGACAAGCCGGAGATCGTTGCCGCGGCCATCTCGGCTCTTGGCTTTCTCTACAAGGGCCAGATCCCAGCTCTGGAAGGAATGAACAACATCCTGCCTGCCGTACGAATGCTAGCGGCAATGCAAACGGTTGCTCCAACGATGCTTGATAAAGTGGAGCTGTCCATAGATATTGATTCAGCAAACGAAGAAATTCTGAAACTTGCGCTTATTGTTGTTGGTATCAACCGTGACATTCAACATCTTCTTCATCCGCACTACGAAAATGGTGAGATTGTTAGAGCGCTTGGGCAGCATGACGACCATATTGTTCGACAGTATAGTGTTTGGGCGGTTATCGAAAATAAACGCTTGACGTTAGATCACCTCGGTACATCGTTCGATACGCTTGAGCTTGAACCTCCAAACGTGCAATCCAAATTGCTACAGCTTGGAGCATCAAGATTCAGTGACTTTTCGAAGCGACAGGATCTAATAATTAGGGGCAGCAATCTCCCCTCTGCCGATGCGCGCGAAGGATTGTCCAAAGGTCTGCTGAACAGCTTCTATGATGGGCTGCAAGATGTCACCCTGTCTTGGTTTGAAACTGAGGAAAGCCCTCGTGTCCAACTCTTGTTGGCAGAGCACTTTGCCAGATATTCGGATGCGGTTCCAAGTTACAGAGACATGGCGCTCAGTCTTCATGATCGAAGTGGCGAATTTCGTGAGCGGGTTCTGCTTGGTGCGGAACGCATGCCGCTATACGGTGAAATCAAAGCAAGGGAAGCTGCTTCATCTTTCGAGCTCTTTGGTGCGTCGACAGATGAAGCACACAGTAAAATTTTGATGGCGGTGAAGATGCAGAATGCAACAACGGTACTCGTGCTTAACGCCACACCGGATGACCAAGGCCGGTTACGTGCTGACAAAGAGGCCGCCCTCTTAGAGGAACAACTAAGAAAACTGACAAACCGGCGGCGTGATTTGAACGTTGTGCAAAGGTTTGCTGTTCGCCTTGACCAAGTTCAAGAACACCTTTTGAATCACGAGCCAAAAATTCTGCACTTCAGCGGGCATGGTGATCGTGGCATTCTGGTATTTGAGACACATGATGGGTCTACCGCTGTATTGGATGGCGACGTTTTAGCTGATATTCTAGACACATACGGCAAACTTGAATGCGTGATATTGCACGCATGTTTCACAGAAGAGGTGGCTCAGGCCTGCGCGAGGTACGTACCGGTAGTGGTAGGCTCGACGGATACAATAAATGATTTAACAGCTCCAAAGTTCACCTACGCATTTTATCAAGCGTTGGCCAATGGCAGAGACTATGAAAACGCCTTTCGAATGGGAAAAAACGAAGTGGCTACTGTGGACCGTAAAGAATCGGAGAAATACAAGATTCTCAAGTAACAGAGCCAATGGTTAAGTTTTTTGCCTGGGGCGTGGAGGTGTTTTCGAAAAGCAACGTACGGGTTCCTTAATGCTTAGTTGTTGTACCCCGCCCCATCCCATCCGTCTCCAGCCGCAGCGCCGCTCTCCATAGCGGCGTTTTGGCGAACATGCTCTCTCTTGTCCGAGGCAGGTCTAGGGCGCGGGTTTCTTGCAGCAACCCTGTCCAGCAAAGGGGCCGAAGCACCTGGATATAGAGGCTGCTTAGCACATCGTCGAAGCCCCCGGCGGGATCCGGCTCTCCGAACAGCACCCGTCGCAGGTCAGCACCAGTCGCGACGTCCTCGGTCTCGACGTTCAACACGTTCAGGAACACGTCCCAATTGCCCAGGATCGGCTCGTTGTCAAAGCGCGAGAAGCGGGCGTGATTGACCTCGAACAGGTAGAAGGGGGTGACGATACCGAAGGCCCGACCAGGATGCTCGACCAGTTCCTGGCCCGCCTTGGTCAATTTGAACTGCCCCTTGTAGTGCCGTCCGATCTTCAACGCGATCATCACGTCGTGCAGATCCATCAGCGGGCCAAAGTCGATTTCGTTCAGCACCTTGTTGATGGCGAAGAGGTTTTCCTCGGAATAGCCGGGCCAGTCGAACTCCCGCGCTGCCCAATGCACGAACACGCGCTTGAAGGCCTTCGACGGCGTCAGCCCGATCCCGCCATGATCGGCGATGTAGGAGAAAGTCTTTTCCAGCGCCCGCACCATCGGTGAGTGCGCCAGCACGGGATCAGCATCGTCAATCTGGCGGAACTCGATCATCTCAAATCTCCCGCGCAAACCAGCGGATGCGGCCGATGATGTGGATTTCTTCGGCGCTGCGCTCATATGGACTGTAGAAGCCGTTGTCCGAAATCACCCGCACAGCGGGCGGATCGCTGTTTGGCACATGCTCGAGCCGCTTGGCGACCAGCCCCATGCCATCGTCCAGCACGAAGATCCCGGGCGGGTTGGGTGCGCGGCGGGTCATGTCAACCAGCACGGCGTCGCCGTCCAAGAGCGTTGGCGCCATGCTGTCGCCCTCGACATGCATGATGCGAAGCTGCGACGGGCTGGCCTTGAGGCTGCCCTTTATCCAGGAGCGGCGGAAGTGATAGGCGCGCCCCGGTGTGTCGTGATCCTCTGTCACAACAGCGCCGCCTCCCATTGACGGGCGCGGGCTGGCATGCGCGATCGCGACGAAGGTTTCATCCGGGTTCTCGATGAAGGGCGGCGCGCCCTCCACCTCGCCGATGCCGTGGATAAGCCACTCTCTCTCGACCTTCAGCACGCGGGCGACCTCCGCCAACTTGTCGATGCCGGGGCGTGCAGAGCGGCCGCGCAGGATGTCGTAGACGAAGGAGCGATTGACCCCGGCCATCTCTGCGACATGAGCAGGGCTGAGCCCGAGTTGCTGGGCGCGGGCGCGAAGGCGGTCGGAGAGCGTGTGATGCTCGGTCATGTTTTCCCCAGAGAGCTGTGGATCAAATAGGATAAAACAGGATTGATCGGAGGCCGTCAAGGATTTAGAACAAACCCTAAACACTCAATGGCAGGAATCGGGGGTCAGATGGAGATCGAGAAGGCGTATTTTACTCTGCCGGAGATCCTTGATCGCTGGTCCATCTCCGAGGCCGACCTGATCTATCTGGCGGAGAACGACAAGCTGCGGCTGTCGGTGCGCGTCTTCGGCATTCCGCTTGAGCTGGGTGATTACGAGGATACCGGCAACGGGGAGCGGTTCCGCGTTCCGTGGGAGCAGAGCCGCTATAGCGGACTGCTGGATCTCTATGCGCAGGACGTCTTCCAACTTTTCCGGTGCAGCGAGGCTCATCTCAGCGATTTTCGTACGCCGCGCGCGTCCTATGCAACGCTCTATGGCGAAGCTGAGCCGATCTTCGTGATGATCGGAGATCTGCTGCTAAGGCGCGAGGAACGTGATCGTTTTGAAGCGGAGACCGGGTTCTCCGGCGCAGAGACCGGACCGCAGCTGCCTGTCTTCAGCGCGTCGTCCGACTATCATGAGGTGCGCTGCGGCGGGCATCAGTTCCGCCTTGGCCCCATCCAAGCGCAGGTTGTCCGTGCGCTGCATGAGGCTGCGCGCCGCGGTGAGCCTTGGCAGAGCGGCAAGGCGATCCTGTCGGCAGCGGGCTCGAAGAGCCTGAAGATGTCCGACGTGTTCAAATCCCAGAAGCAGTGGCGGTCGCTGATCGAATCGAATGGTCGCGGCAACTACCGTCTGAACTGCGGCTGATTCCGGTCTGACTCCTTCGGGTGCGCGCGTCCCTCCGGCTCCACAGTGGGATGCGCAAGGGGATGAGAGTGGGATCACCATCCCCCGCCACGGCGTTCGCCGTTGAGTTGCAAGGCTCAAACTGATCCCCCTCCGCATCCCGCTTCGATCCTGACGACATCCCACAGCAGGATTTTGCATCTTCCTCCCAACGCAGCGAGCGACAGGAGACGAAGATGCAGCTCAAACACCTCAATCAGAAAGAACTGGCCCGACGGTGGAACATCTCACACCGCACGTTGGAGCGGTGGCGGTGGGCCGGAGAAGGCCCGCAGTTCATGAAGCTGGGCGGCCGTGTGGTTTACCGCATGGAGGATATCACCGCATTCGAGCAGGACCAGCTGCGCCACAGCACCGGCGCTGATGCGCATGTCGGTGCCGCATGATGGTCCGGCTCGATGATTTCGCGGTCGATCGGGTGGTGCCGTTTTGCGCCGCTAACGGTCTGGACGAGGTCGGACTCTGCGCCTGGATCGCGCAGGCCGAACCCGGCGAGACGCTGATCTATCACCGCGGGTTTCTCGCGGTCGATGCCACCGCCGTCCTGTCGAAACTTCCTGCCGACCGTCAGCGCGCCTTGCGCCAGGTCGCGGCAGCCGCCCTTCGCGCGGCTGAGCAGAACCTTGTCCATCTCGTGCAGGCGCGGATCGGCCCCGACCACTTCGCCTACATCGCCGTCGCCCGGCCCAAACCCCGATCCAGCGGTGCCGCCTTGTCAGTCCGCCTGCTCGAGGCCGCGTGATGCCCGCTTTCCAATCCTTTTTCACCGATCACGGAGACCATTTCATGCCTTTCCCCGAGAACACCCCCACGCCCGACGATCTGCCGTCCCTCAGCGCAGCCGAAATCGCGGCCCTGCCGGTTGAGCTTCTGGCAATCCTGCAGCGCGAGATCGACGAACACCTGAAACGCGACAAGGCCGCCAAGACACGCTTCGATGCCGGACTGGCCGTTCGCTACGCCACCCGGGCCGCCGAAGAACGCCAGGCCGCAAGCAAGGACACTGGAACGGTTCGTTTCGATGACGGCGATTTCACCGTGGTTGCGGATCTGCCGAAGCGGGTGGATTGGGATCAGGACCGGCTGGCCGACATGGTCGCGCGGATCCGCGATGCCGGGGACGATCCGGCCGAATATGTCGATCTCGCTTTCAAAGTTCCTGAGCGCAAATACGCGGCCTGGCCCGAGGCAATCCGGCAGGGTTTCGAGCCCGCACGCACAGTCCGGCCCGGCACGCTGAAGGTCGAGATCCTCGCGCAGGGGGCAGACCAGTGAGCCTCCCCATCATCAGCGCCGACCAGCGATTGGCCGAGCCGCGCGGGATCAAGGGCTGCATCTTCGGCAAATCCGGCATTGGGAAAACGTCGCTGCTCTGGACCCTCGACCCTGAACGCACGCTGTTCATGGATCTCGAAGCGGGGGATCTGGCCATCGAAGGCTGGACGGGCGACAGCATCCGGCCGCGCACCTGGACCGAATGCCGGGATTTCGCGGTGTTCATTGGCGGGCCCAACCCGGCTTTGCGGGATGAGCAGCCCTATAGCCCGGCGCATTATGCCGCCGTGTGCGAGCGCTTTGGTGATCCGGCAGAACTCGATCGCTACGACACGATCTTCGTGGACTCGATCACCGTGGCGGGGCGGCTGTGCTTCGGTTGGTGCAAGGGCCAGCCCGAGGCGCTGTCGGAGAAGACCGGCAAGCCGGATGTGCGCGGTGCCTACGGTCTGCACGGCCGCGAGATGATCGGCTGGTTGACCCACCTGCAGCACACGCGGGCCAAGAATGTCTGGTTCGTCGGGATCCTCGACGAGAAGCTCGACGACTTCAATCGCAAGGTGTTCCAGCCGCAAATCGACGGGTCCAAGACCGGGCTCGAGCTTCCGGGGATCGTCGATGAGGTGATCACCATGGCGGAGCTGAAGGCCGACGGCGGCGATCCGTATCGCGCCTTTGTCTGCCAGACGATCAACCCCTGGGGCTTTCCGGCGAAAGATCGATCCGGTCGCCTGGACCAAGTCGAAGAACCTCATCTCGGCCGCCTGATGGCGAAGATCCGGACGCCCGCAGCCCCGGCATCCGACCGGCTGACCTACACCCCGCCACCCGCCGATCCGGCCGGTGACGACCAATCCCAACCGCAATCCTGATCAGAAAAGGAGGTTCCCCATGGGTTCCTGGAACGATTTCAACGACGCGCAGAGCAACACCAACCTCATCCCAAAGGGCACGCTGGCAAAGGTGCGCCTGACCATCCGTCCCGGCGGTTTCGACGATGCCTCGCAGGGCTGGACCGGCGGCTATGCCACGCGCGGCTCGACGGGTGCTGTCTATCTCAATGGCGAGTTCACCGTGACCGAGGGTCCCTATGCCCGGCGCAAGGTCTTCACGCTGATCGGGCTTTACAGCCCCAAGGGTCCGGACTGGACCAACATGGGCCGCAGCCTGGTGCGCGGCATGCTGAACTCGGCGCGCGGCATTTCCGACAAGGACATGTCGGCGGAGGCGCAGGCGGCGCGGCGCATTAGCGGCTTTGCCGATCTGGACGGGATCGAGTTCATCGCCCGCATCGATATCGGCACCGATGCAAGCGGTGACGACAAGAACGAGATCCGCAGCGCGGTCACGCCTGACCATCGCGATTATGCGCAGGTCATGGGAACTGCACCCCTGCAGTTCAGTGGTAACGCCGGGCCGGGGGCCACTCCGCAGCAGAATGCTGCCGCCCCAACGTCCTCGTCCAATCCGCCAGCAGCCAACCCCGGTGCCCCCGGGCGGCCGAGCTGGGCACAGTAAGGGGGATCGGTCATGCGCCTTCGCCCCCGCCAGAAAACCTTTGTCGAGCGCAGTGTTGCTGCGCTCGCCTCCCGCGGCAACACGCTCGGCGTGGCACCCACCGGCGCGGGAAAAACCATCATGCTCTCGGCGGTCACCGGCGAGATGATCGGCGACGGTGCCAAAGCCTGTGTTCTGGCCCATCGCGACGAGCTCACGGCGCAGAACCGCGCCAAGTTCCAGCGCGTGGCGCCGGACGTGTCGACTTCGGTGATCGATGCAACCGAGAAATGCTGGGGCGGCCAGGTCGCCTTCGCAATGGTGCCGACGCTGGCACGAATGTCGAACCTGGCCGACATGCCACGCCTCGATCTGCTGGTGATCGACGAGGCGCATCACGCGGTGGCGGACAGCTATCGCCGCATCATCGACCGGGTGCGCGATGCAAATCCCGACGCGAGGGTGTTCGGGGTGACGGCAACGCCGACCCGGGGCGACCGCAAGGGTCTGCGCGAGGTCTTCGACAATGTCGCCGACCAGGTGCGGTTGAGCGAGTTGATCGCCTCGGGTCACCTCGTGCCGCCACGCACCTTCGTGATCGATGTGGGCGTGCAGGAGGAATTGAAATCGATCCGCAAGACCAGCGCGGATTTCGACATGACTGAGGTGGCGGACATCATGGACCGCGCGCCGGTCACCGACGAGGTGATCCGCCACTGGCGTGAGAAGGCCGGCGACCGGCAGACCGTTGTCTTCTGCTCGACCGTCGCTCACGCTGACCATGTGACCGAGGCATTCCGTGCCGCGGGGATCACGGCCGGGCTGATCCATGGCGATCTGGCGGCAGAGACCCGCAAGGCCATTCTCGCCGACTACGCGGCAGGCATCACCCGCGTGGTCGTCAACGTGGCCGTGCTCACGGAGGGTTGGGATCATCCGCCGACGTCTTGTGTCGTGTTGCTGCGGCCCAGTTCCTACAAATCCACCATGATCCAGATGATCGGGCGCGGGTTGCGCACGGTCGATCCCGAGGAGCACCCCGGCATCGTCAAGACCGACTGTGTCGTACTGGATTTCGGGACGTCGAGCCTGATCCACGGCACGCTGGAACAGGATGTCGATCTGGATGGCAAGACCGGCACCGGCGAGGCCCCGACGAAAACTTGCCCGGCCTGCGCAGCGGAGATCCCGCTCGCAGCCACCGAATGCCCGCTCTGCGGCGAGGTATTGCTGCAGGATGAGGGCGAAACCGGCGCGGACGCAGTGCCGCTCTCGGGCTTTGTCATGACCGAGATCGATCTGCTGAAACGGTCCAGTTTCGCATGGGTCGATCTCTTCGGGACGGACGATGCGCTGATGGCCACGGGCTTTACGGCCTGGGGCGGCATCTTCTGGATGGACGGGGTCTGGTACGCCATCGGCGGGGCTAAGGGCGAGCGGCCACGCTTGTTGGGCGTCGGCGAACGCACCGTCTGCCTCGCGCAGGCTGATGACTGGCTGAACACCCACGAGAGTGATGAAAGCGCCTTCAAGACACGCGGATGGCTGCGCCAGCCACCGACCGACAAGCAGCTGAAATACCTGCCGCCGGAGTGCCGTCACGACTTCGGCCTGACGCGCTATCGCGCCTCGGCGCTGATGACGTTCGGCTTCAACAAGCGCGCCATCCAGGCAGCGGTAAATGCGGTGGCTGGTCCTGAACGGAGGGCGGCATGATCCATGACCTATTCAACCCCCATCACGACCGAGGAGCGGCGGCGTCTCTGGCATCCGCGTGGAACGCTCTGTGCTGTCTGTCGGCAACCCACGCGTGGTTTTGGCTGGCGCGATCCGGTCCGGTCGAAGCGGCCCCGGCCATCGGTCTGGTTCTGCTCGATGCCCTGCCAAGACTCCTGGACGCGTTTGGCGCGGGAGCGTTTTGCCATGGTTGATCTGACCGAAGAAGAGCGCGCCGCCGTCACCGCCACCATGAAACGCGTCGCGCTGCTTATGGATGAGATCGGTTGGCAAACCGCATTCGCCGATCTGACCGAAGCACAGGTGCGCGCCCTGATCGAGGAGGCCGTTGAAGGTTTTCGCGAGGCCATGGCCGACATTGCCAAATCAAACGCGCCGGAGATCCCGTTTTGACATTGGACTTCAACCCACGCCCCTCCGTGGCCGAGCGGATCAACACACTGGTCGACGCGGCCCTCATCGCCGAGCGCGAGGCCACGCCGCCCCGGACCTATCTCGGCGCGTCCCGCTTGGGTCATGCCTGCGAACGCGCGCTGCAGTTTGAGTTCGCCGGTGCGCCGAAGGATGACGGCGCCGATTTCAGCGGCCAGACGCTGCGGATATTCGCCATAGGCCACCAGCTCGAGGATCTGGCGATCCGCTGGCTGCGGGCCGCTGGTATCGATCTGGTCACCCAAAAACGCGATGGCGGCCAGTTCGGCTTCTCTGTCGCGGGCGGTCGTATCCGGGGCCACGTCGACGGGATCATCGCTGATGCCCCAGCAGCGCTTGGCATGCGCGCTCCGGCACTCTGGGAATGCAAGACGATGAACGCGAAGAACTGGCGCGCCTGCGTCAAGGATGGCGTGACGGTCTCCAAGCCTGTCTACGCCGCCCAGATCGCAATCTATCAGGCCTACATGGAACCTTCGGTGCCGGGGATATCGACGGCACCGGCGCTGTTCACGGCGATCAACAAGGACACGGCCGAGCTGTACCACGAGCTGGTGCCCTTCGATGCCGACCTGGCGCAGCGCATGTCCGATCGCGCCGTGCGGATCCTGCAGGCCACTGACGCGGGCGAGTTGCTGCCCCGTATCGCCGCCAACCGGGATTTCTTCGAATGCCGGTTCTGCGCCCATGCCGAGCGGTGTTGGGGGCTGGCTGCGTGACCGACGACCCCACCGATCCATCAGATCCCGACCAGGACACAGGCATGCGCGACGACACGACGCCAGCCACCCCCAAAGAAAACATCGTCCATTTCAACCCGTGGCGCGATTTCAACGATGCCGCCCCGCAAATCGACGTGTTCGGCGATGAGCCCGATCCCGAGCAGATCGCGCAGTTCATGCAAGTCGTCTTCGGCTATTGCGACGGGCTGATCCCGGTCCGCAGTTTCATCGACAAGGGTCAGGGCATCGATGGCCGCCCGCACAACATCTGGCTCGAGGCGGATCAGGCCGCGCCCGAAAAGATGGCGACCTTCGCAACATGGGCCTCACGCGAGGGCGCAGCCGTCTATGTGATCCCCGGCACTGTGGCCGCGCCCGGCCAGGCCAAGGCAGCAGAAATCCTGCAGATGCAGACCGTCGTGGTCGATCTCGACACCGGCGATATCGCTGCCAAGCGCGCCCATCTGGAGCGCCATCTCGGCGCGCCGACGATGGTGGTGGAAAGCGGTGGTGTGACGCCGGAGGGCCAGCGGAAGTGCCACGTCTGGTGGGCGCTGACCGAGCCCGCCGAGGGGGATGACATTCGACGTGTATGCCGTCTGCGCGGCGACATTGCCGCCAAGGTAGACGGCGACATGCACTTCCGCTCAGCGCATCAACCGATCCGTGTGGCGGGTTCGGTCTATTACAAGAACAGCCTGAAAACGCAGGTTCGGATCGTCGAGCTGAACGTCGACCGCGAGCGTGATCTGGCCGAGTTCATCGAGGCCGTGACCGACATGCCGCCCGCCCCGGGGGTGTCGCTGCAACCCGAGTTCACCCATCCCGACAAGCCCGCCATGGACGAGGTCCTGGTGACCCCGGTGCGCGAGGGGGCGCAGGACGATTGGTCCCGATTCGAGGGTGCGTCGGCCGCGATCGGGCACTTCATCCGTATGGTCCACGAGGGCCGGATGACAAAAGACGAAGGCTGGGAAGGGATCTGCGGCTACAACGCTGCAATGCTTCGACCCCAGTGGCCAGTCGAACGGCTCAAGCGCGAGTCCGAGCGGCTCTGGGACCGGCATGTCGAGAAGTACGGGCCGCCGTTGATCCGGTTGGACTCCGGCGCACCGGGGCCGCTGGAGATGCCTGCCTTCACGCTCGGCGCGCTGCTGGACGACCAGAGCCCCATGCCAGAGGACATCATCGCACCGCGCGTTCTGACGCCGGGCGGGCTGCTGGTGCTGGGTGGCGCGCCCAAGGTTGGCAAAAGCGACCTGCTGATTTCCTGGCTCGTGCACATGGCGGCAGGCGTGCCGTTCCTCGGCTTCACCCCGCCGCGGCCGCTGCGGATCTTCTATCTGCAGGCCGAGATCCAGTATCACTATCTGCGCGAACGCCTGAAGCAGATCGCTCTGCCACCAGAAGTGTTGGCCGCTGCGCGCGACACATTTGTCGCCACGCCGAAACTCAAGATGCTGCTCGACAACGAGGGCAGCGTGCGGGTGGCTCGCGCCGTTCAAACAGCGTTCCCGGATGCGCCGCCCGACATCCTCTGCGTCGACCCGATCCGGAACCTCTTTGACGGCGGGCCCGATGGCGGCGGCGAGAACGACAACACCGCCATGATGTTCTTCCTCAAGGAACGGGTGGAGGTGCTGCGTGATCATATCGACCGCGACTGCGGGGTTATCCTGATCCATCACACCAAGAAGCTCAGCAAGCATCAGGTGAAGGAGGATCCGTTCCTCGCGCTTTCGGGCGCCAGCGCACTTCGCGGGTTCTACACCTCCGGCCTGATCCTGCATCGGCCCGACGAGGATTGCTCGCAACGAAAGCTGGAGATCGAGCTGCGCAATGGACCCGCGCTGCCGCCCAAGGTGATCGACAAGGTCGATGGCCAATGGGTCGAGATCAACCCAATGAACGAACGCCTCGTCCGCCAGGAGGTGGGTGCGAAGCATGATGCCGAGCGAGACCGCAAGCGCGATGTCATCCTATCGATCCTGATCGACGAGGCAGCGGAGGGCAAACTCTACACCTCGACCCAGTTTCGCGAGGCGTTCGAGAACCAGCGCGGTCTTGGCAGCCAGTTCACCATCCGCGACCGCATCAACGTGCTGGCTACCAAAGGCGACATCCGCTTCCTGCGCGACGGCACGACATTCGGCCACTCCGTGGTCCGGTCGCGCTTCGGCTACCTCTGCGCCGAAGGCATGGTGTTCGGCCACAAGGGCCGGATCGATCCCGAGACCGGAGAGGTCCTGGACAGCGTCATTCCGGTCGTCCCGAGCCACTACAAATCGCCCTCCAACGGACAGTGCATGGACCTCGCGAACCCTTCCGATTGGTCGATCCGGGAGGATGAAAATGCCTGATTTTGGCTTGTACGTCCTCTGTTCGACCCCAGGACAAATATGTTCGACCTCGGCCGCTGTTCGACCTCAATCCAACGAAATCAATCACTTGGAGCAAGAGGAGGTCGAACATGTTCGTCCTCTTGTACGTCCTCTGTACGTCCTCGAAACCCAAATGAATTCAGCATCTTACGTTGATTGGAGGACGAACAATGAAAGCCCCCATACTACGTATGGGGAGGCCAACCGGCAGGTTTGGCCTCTCCTCCCATACGTCGAGGGGTATCCGCGCGCGCGGGCTCCGACGCTCCCTGCACATTCCGATCCGACGACGGCGGCCCGTACCGCCAAGCACATGACCGCCGTCGTCTTCCACCCCCGCAGCCAACCCGAAAAGGAGACCACGATGGCTGAAGCGACTCTGACCACCAGGATGCAGGAGGCAATCCCCGATCTGCCGCCTGCCTTCCGCGCTGACCGCACCTTGCTCGCGCTCGATCTCGGCACGACCACAGGTTGGGCCCTGCATGGCGCAGACGGGCTGATCACCAGCGGCACCGTGTCCTTCCGTCCCAGCCGCTTTGACGGTGGCGGCATGCGCTACCTGCGCTTCAGCAATTGGCTAGGCGAGTTGGACCGGCTTTCCGGACCCATCGCCGCCATCTGGTTCGAGGAAGTCCGCCGCCACGCGGGCACCGACGCAGCCCACGTCTACGGGGGCCTGATGGCCACCCTGACCGCATGGGCCGAGATGCGCGGCGTGCCATACGAGGGCGTTCCCGTCGGCACCATCAAACGCTTCGCCACCGGCAAGGGCAATGCCAACAAGGAGGCCATGATCGCATCCGCCCGGGCGCGTGGGTTCAGTCCGGCTGACGACAACGAGGCCGACGCCATCGCGATCCTGTTCTGGGCGCTGGAGACCAAGGGGGGCATGCAATGACCGGAATGAGGTTCGTGCCCAAGGGCTATGGCGGGCACCGCCGCAGCCCTGACGATGTGAAGCGCGATGGCTGGCAGGAGCAAGGCCTGCTGGCCGTGGCCATCGACGATCACCGCCTGACCTGGCCGGAACGAGAGTTGGTCCGGCAACTCGGCGAGAAGCTGTACGGGCAATGCCCGCGAGATCGGGAGGTGTCGCAATGACAGACTGGACACCCGAGTTGGTCGAAGAGCGGCTGGCCGAGGCCGCCTTCGTCTTGAAGCGCCTGCCTGAGCCGCGCAGGCAGGGATATTTCAGCACGTGGCCCGAGATGGTCTACAGCTTTGCCGACAAGGTGGGCCAGGAGCCCAAGCCCATGCGCGTGCTGCCCTCGCCGCAGGCGATCAGCCGGATGGAGGAGACGCTTACCTGGACCGCCTGCCTCGAGCCCATCGACGGCAAGATCGTCTGGATGAAGGCGCATGGCGAACGCTGGAAGGAGATCTGCTGGGCGGTCGGTTTGCAGCGCTCTGCCGCCCACCAGCACTGGCAATTCGGGATTTCCGTTATAGCGCTCACCCTCAACAGGCGTCGGTTCAACCGCAACATGTCGAAGCGCCGCGTGATCGAACTGGCCGCTGGCGCGTAAGCGCCCGCAACCACTAGGAAAGTGTCCGGCGGACAGTTTTCGATGAGACAGAAAGCCCGGCTGGGGGTTAGAAAAGGGATATACTCGGGAGAGGCGCGCGCGGGACGGCCCGCGCCGCTGGACCCCGGGGTCCAGAAAGGGATCCAGCCGGGGTCCAAGAGGCTAACCAACTGACTTTACGGGTCCTTCCTGGCCGCAAACGTATACGGGCGGGCGAAGCGCGCAATATCGCTAGCGACAGGGCCGGTTTTTTGGGAAGCCACCCGCGCGGGCATCCACCCGCGATCTGCTGAAAACCACAACAAAACAAACCTTTGGCCCCGGACACGCCTGGTGGCCGCTGGATCCCTCGTGGAGTCCACGCTGGCTGCCGGTGTCCGGAGTCCACCCGATTGAGGCGAACCGATCCGCATGACCCTGAGCTTTGCCCCGGACGCGATTGAGACCTGGCCGCTGGCTAAGCTCCAGCCTTATGCCAAGAACGCAAAGGCGCATGGCGCGGACCAGGTTGCGAAGATCGCCGCCAGCATGGCCGAGTTCGGTTGGACGGTGCCGTGCCTCGTTGCTGACGACGGCGAGCTGATCGCGGGCCATGGCCGGGTCCTGGCCGCCACGCAGCTCGGGCTAACCGACGCACCGGTGATCGTGCTGGGTCATCTGACCGAGGCGCAGCGCCGGGCCTACCGGATCGCGGACAACAAGCTGACGGAACTCGGGACCTGGGATGAAGCGTTGCTGTCGGCCGAGCTGAACGATCTGCTGGCCGAGGACTACGACCTGTCCTTGGTCGGGTTCGATGACGCTGAACTCGAAGCGCTGTTGGCCGGAGATGTCGACCCTGAAACCGCATCCCGCGAGGGCGAGGACGACGTTCCGGAGGCTCCCGAGACCCCGATCAGCCGTCCCGGCGATCTCTGGGTGCTCGGCAAGCATAGGTTGCTCTGCGGTGATGCGACAGTGGCCACCGACGTGAAACGCCTGCTGGGTGACGTGAAGCCGCGGCTGATGGTGACCGATCCGCCCTATGGCGTCGAATACGATCCCGGCTGGCGCAACAAGGCAGGGGCTGCCGCCACCAAGCGCACCGGCAAGGTGCTGAATGATGACCGTGCCGACTGGCGTGAGGCCTGGGCGCTATTCCCGGGCGATGTAGCCTATGTCTGGCACGGTGCGCTGCATGCGACCACGGTTGCCGACAGCCTCGAGGCCTCCGGCTTCAACATCCGGTCTCAGATCATCTGGGCCAAGGATCGTCTGGTGCTGAGCCGCGGCGACTATCACTGGCAGCACGAACCCTGCCTCTATGCCGTAAAGAAATCCGGCAAGGGCCATTGGGCGGGTGACCGCAAGCAAACCACGCTCTGGCAGATCGCCAACAAGGATCAGGACGCGGAGACGGTTCACGGGACCCAGAAGCCCGTCGAATGCATGCGCCGTCCGATCCTGAACAATTCCAGCCCAGGCCAAGCTGTCTACGAGCCATTCATGGGATCTGGGACGACTTTGATCGCGGCCGAAACGACAGGCCGCGTGTGCCTCGGGATCGAACTCAATCCGGCTTACGTCGATGTCGCCGTGGAGCGGTGGCAGCAGTTCACCGGCCAGGAGGCCGTGCTGGACGGGACCGAACAAAGCTTCGCCGATCTGACGGCCAACCCGCGCTGAGGCGATGCATGACCTGGCTTTACATCCCTCCGGACACGCTTCCGGAGCCACAGACGCGTGCCTCTTCGGCCTCTCCCTCTGCTCCGGCGCGGGCGGGCTCGACCTCGGGCTCACCATCGCTATGCCCGGATATCGAACTGTGGGCCATGTCGAACGGGAAACCTACGCCGCGGCCATTCTCGTGGCACGGATGGAAGAGCCGGCCCTGGATCCGGCACCTGTCTGGGACGATGTTGCCAGCTTCGACGGCCGCCCATGGCGCGGCGCAGTGGACATCGTTACTGCGGGATATCCGTGCCAGCCGTTCTCCGTGGCGGGCAAGCGACAGGGCGCGGATGACCCACGGCATATCTGGCCGCACGTTGCCCGCATCATCGGCGAGATCGAGCCGCCCTTCGTCTTCCTCGAGAATGTCGCCCATCATCTCCGCCTCGGATTCCCCGAAGTCGCCAGCGGATTGGTCGGCATGGGCTACCGCCTTGCGGCGGGCCTCTTTACAGCGGCGGAAGTCGGCGCGCCGCACAAGCGCGAGCGGCTCTTCATCCTCGCCATCCGCGAGCACGACCAACTGGCCGACCCCGCGCGCCTGCTCTGGAACCCGGTCGATGGGCGGGAACCGGACAGAGATGCTGCGCCTCTGGCCAACGCCACGGGCAAGTGCGAACGAGAACCGGCAGACGAAACCGACGCCCTCGCAAGAAGCAGGCAAGCATGGGATGAACCTTGCAACGAGTGCCGCGATGTGGCCGACGCCGCAGACCGACAGCTTCCGGAGCCGGGGCGGAGACCGAAAGCACGAGAAGGGGCTGGACGGGATGGCCCGGGACTGGCCGACGCCGATGGCGACGGACGGGAACAAACCGAGCGCGGGCAACCGCAAATCGGCCGACCTGACCAGCGCCAGCCGCATGTGGATGACGCCGACCGCGCGGGATCACAAGGATGGGGCGACGACATTGGCGAACACGCCGGTGAACGGCCTGCTTGGCCGCCAGGTCCTGGCGACGCCGACGGCTGGGAGCGATACCTGCGAGCCGCGCCGGACGTTGAACCCAGCATTCGTCGAGGCGCTGATGGGCTGGCCCACCGGGTGGACCGCCTTCGGCTCTGCGGCAACGGCGTGGTCCCACTGGTTGCCGCGCATGCGCTACGAACTCTCGCTGCTCAATTGTTGGCCGATGGATGAGGTGGTGGCATGAAGCAGTCGCGCTTCATGTCGCTGATCGAGGCCGTCGCCAATGTGCTCATCGGCTACGGTGTAGCGGTCGTCACGCAGATCCTGATCTTTCCGATCTTCGGCCTGCATACGACGCTGGCGCAGAACCTGAAAATGGGGGCGATCTTCACTGTGGTGAGCATCGCGCGATCCTTCGCCCTGCGGCGGGTGTTCGAAGCGATCCGAATGCGAAGCGCCAAATGAGCAACCGCCGCCCCAGAGGGACGGCGGCCAGCAAATTGTTGGTGTCCGGTGCGTCAGGCGGCAGGGAGTTTGTACACGCGCCCCCGATCCTCGATCTTCACCGAGGTCACTTCGAGCCCGAGCTTTTTCTTGAGCGCGCCCGACATCGCGCCGCGCACCGTATGCGACTGCCAGCCGGTCGCGGTCATGATTTCCGCGATGGTCGCGCCGTCTGGCGCGCGCAACATGGCGATGAGGGTGGCCTGCTTGGTGCCCTCGCGCGGCGTGCGGGTCTTGGGGGCTGCATCCTCGGTCGGCTTGGTTTCCGCGCTGTCAGTCTCAATGCCAATGGCGGCGAGGCCAGCGTCGGTTGCTATCAGCGTGACGCCGTGGCCGTCGCCGGTTTCGCGCCAAACAGGCTCGCCGTTGCGCAAGTCGGCGTCGACTTCTTTGAGGAAGCCCTTGGCGAGCATCGCGCTGACCACCTTGTTGGCGGCTCCACCGCGCAGGCTGTCGGGCAGCGGCATGGCAACGCGGTCCCCGTTTTGGGCCGCGCGGGACAGGATGATTGTCTGGGTGTCGGAAAGCTTGGTCATGGGGTCGTCTCCGTTCTCGGACCGCGACCGTCGCGGTCTTCTACGACCCCAAGCCGCGCAGGGCGCGCGGCCGGAGTTCGGGCGTCTGCCCGAGGTCAGATCAGGCCAAGGTCTCGCAGGAGCGCTGCGGCGTCGGGCAGTCGGTCGGTGGCGACGTCGATTGCGATTGTCATGCTGTCGGCGGTAAGGCGCGCCGAAACGTTGGCTTCCTCTCTGAGCGATGCTTCGATTTCGTCGAGAACGGCCGGGATGCGGCTGGTATCCCAAGGCTCGTTGAGGCCCCGTATGGCGATGCGGATGGTGCTGGTTTCCATGGGGCTCACTCCGCGTGCTCGCGTTCGCTGAAAGCGCTGTCGGTGATGCGCTTCAGGAGGCTGGCGTAATGCTCAAGGGTGCCGACATGGCCCCAATTGATCTCGTCGGGGTGAGCGTTGAAGTGGTCGTCGCTGAGGCTTGTTAAGCGCGCCAGCATTTCGTCGATCTCGGCCTTCTTGCCGATGAAAGCGTTCAAAGCCGCCTCTTTGTTGCGCCGGGCCTTCTCGGCACGAAGCTGGTGGCGGGGCGTTGTCTGCGGGTTCAGGCAGGTCATCGTGGCGGCTCCTTGGTGAGTTGCATCGTTTTCGTAGGATCACGTTCGCTCTGGTGCGGAGGCTTATCAACTACATAAGCACATGATTTTGAATGATAATCGGAGCGCGCAATGGAGGGTCTGAGCGAGCGCCAATACGCTGCCCGCGTTTGCCTCTCGCGCGGGGCAATCCAGAAGGCCAAGGCGACGGGACGGCTCGTGCTGCACGGGGATGGCAGCATTGACGCAGAGGCCAGCGATGCTTTGCGCGCGCAGGCGACCGATCCGTCGAAGACCCGCAAAGCGCCCCAGCCGAAACTCAAGCCCGTACCCGAGGCTGCGGTGTCCGCTGTGGGCGAGACCCTGCGCGAACAGGGAATGGCGACACCGTCGGTGGGCAGCGGCACCACGTTCCTGCAGGCCAAGACGGCCAACGAAGTTTTGAAAGCACAAGAGCGCCGCCTACGACTGCAGAAGCTCAAAGGTGAGCTGATCGACCGCGCCCGCGCTCTGTCGCTGGTTTTCCGGCTGGCGCGGCAGGAGCGCGACGTATGGGTCAACTGGCCGTCGCGAGCGGCGGCGCTGATGGCGGCCGATCTGGGCGTTGAGCCCGCCGCGATGCAAAAGGTTCTGGAGAAACATGTCCGTGCCCAGCTCGACGATCTCGCCGAGGTCAAACCCGATCTCCGGTGATGCCGACGATATGCCGGATTTCGACGGCGCGGCAGAGATCCTGCGCGCCTGGGGTGCGGGCCTCACGCCTGACCCGGACCTGACGGTATCGGAATGGGCAGATCGGCACCGAATGCTTTCCGGCCGCGCATCGGCCGAACCCGGGCGGTACCGCACCGCGCGCACGCCTTACATGGGCGAAATTATGGATCGGCTCTCACCCGGCGATCCGACACAGCGGATCGTCTTCATGAAGGCCGCACAGGTCGGCGCAACCGAAGCGGGCAACAACTGGATCGGCTTTGCGATCCACCAGGCACCGGGTCCGATGCTCGCCGTCCAGCCGACGGTGGAACTGGCGAAACGCAACTCGCGGCAGCGGATCGACCCGCTGATCGATGAAAGCCCGGAACTGCGGGAGCGGGTCAAACCGGCGCGCTCTCGCGACGCGGGAAACACCATGCTGTCGAAGGAATTCGCGGGCGGCATTCTGATCATGACCGGGGCCAACTCGGCCGTCGGGCTGCGGTCCACACCGGCGCGGTACATCTTCCTCGACGAGGTTGACGCTTATCCCGCCTCGGCCGACGAGGAAGGCGACCCGGTCACGCTGGCCGAGGCGCGGTCGCTGACCTTCGCCCATCGGCGCAAGGTGTTCCTGGTCTCGACGCCGACAATCCGGGGGCTGAGCCGGATCGAGCGGGAATACGAGGCCAGCGACCAGCGCCGGTTCTTCGTGCCGTGCCCGCATTGTCAGCAAATGCAATGGCTGAAGTTCGAACGGCTGCGCTGGCAGAAGGGCAAGCCGGAGACGGCAGAATATCACTGCGAGGGCTGCGACGCGGCAATCGCCGAACACCACAAGACCGCGATGCTGGAGGGCGGCGAATGGCGGGCGACCGCCACAACCGCCGATCCGACCACGGTCGGATATCACCTCTCGGCGCTCTATTCGCCGATTGGCTGGCTGAGCTGGGAGCGGATTGTGCGAGCGTGGGATGCGGCCCAAGGATCGGACGAAGCGATCAAGGCCTTCCGCAACACGATCCTCGGCGAGACCTGGGTCGAAACCGGCGAAGCGCCGGATTGGCAGCGGCTCTACGACCGGCGGGAACGCTGGAAACCGGGCATCGTCCCTGCGGGCGGGCTGTTCCTGACCGCTGGAGCCGACGTTCAGAAAGACCGGATCGAGGTGGATGTCTGGGCTTGGGGCCGTGGCCTCGAGAGTTGGCTGGTCGATCACATCGTGATCGAAGGCGGGCCCAACCGGCATGAGGCCTGGGGCGACCTGACCGAATTGCTTGGCCGGACGTGGTCGCATGAGCGTGGTGCGCATCTGAAGATCGCGCGGCTTGCCATCGATACAGGGTATGAGGCCCCCGCGGTCTATGGTTGGTCACGGGCGCAAGGGTTCGCGCAAGTCGCACCAGTCAAGGGCGTCGAAGGGTTCAACCGGGCAAGCCCGGTGTCGGGCCCAACCTATGTGGACGCGACTGAAGGCGGCAAGCGGCTGCGGCGCGGGGCGCGGCTCTGGACCGTGGCGGTATCGACCTTCAAGGCCGATACCTATCGGTTTCTGCGGCTGGAACGGCCAACCGACGAAGAACGTGCTGACGGCGCAGTGTTCCCACCCGGCACGGTGCATCTGCCGCATTGGGTCGAGAACGAATGGCTGAAGCAGTTCGTGGCCGAGCAACTGGTGACGGTCCGCACGAAGCGCGGCTTCGCCCGGCTGGAATGGCAAAAGCTTCGGGAACGTAACGAGGCGCTGGATTGTCGGATCTATGCCCGGGCGGCCGCCTGGATTGCGGGCGCGGATCGCTGGACGGACGAGAAATGGCGCGATCTCGAGGATCAGCTTGGAGTTGCCGATACCTCTGCGGATCCCGCGGGACAGATCAATCGACAGGCGCAGGCAACGCAGGGGAAACGCAGATCCGACTGGCTCGGTCGGCGTGGAGGATGGTTTTGACATGACCGACTGGACGGAAACCGAGCTTTCGGCGCTACGCCGGGCCTATGCCAGCGGCACGACCCGGGTCAGCTACGACGGTAAATCAGTCGACTACGGCTCGGCCGAGGATCTGCTGGCGCGTATTCGCACGATTGAGCGGGCCATCGCGGGGACAACCCGGCCATTGCCTGTCGCCGGGCTCGCGAGCTTCTCGCGCGGTGATCGCTGATGTCCGTGAACTGGTTTGATCATGCGATTGCCTCGGTAGCTCCGAGAACGGCAGCGCGCCGTGTCCTCGCCAGGCAGGCGTTCGAAACCCTGACGCGTGGCTATGATGGCGCAGCCAAGGGGCGGCGCACCGAAGGTTGGCGGGCGCCAGGAACTTCCGCTGATACCGAGGTTGCCGTGGCGGGGGCGCTCTTGCGGGACCGGATGCGCGATCTGGTCCGCAACAATCCGCACGCGGCAAAGGCCGTGGCGGTTCTGGTGAACAACATCGTGGGCGCGGGCATCATGCCGCGCGCCGCCAGCGGCAATGACAAGCTGGACCGCAAGGTAGATGCGCTCTTCGCGCTATGGTCTGACACGGCCGACGCCGATGGCCAGCTCGACTTCTATGGCCTGCAGACACTGATCTGCCGTGAGATGGTCGAGGCAGGCGAGGTACTCGTACGCCGGCGTCTTCGCCGATCTTCAGACGGCCTTGCAGTGCCGCTGCAAGTACAGGTGCTCGAGGCCGACTTTCTCGACGCGACGAAATCCAGCGCGCTCGGCACAGGACGTATAGTGCAAGGGATCGAGTTCGACCCGGTCGGCAAGCGCCGGGCATATTGGCTGCATGCCGAGCATCCGGGCGATGCCTATGGCGCATTGCAGAACGGGTTGCAGAGCCGCCCGGTGCCGGCCAGCGAGATCGCCCATGTGTACGAGAAGCAGCGCACGCAGGCCCGCGGCGTTCCCTGGGGCGCGCCTGTGATCCGCAGCTTGCGCGATCTCGATGATTACGAGGTCGCCGAACTCGTCCGCAAGAAGACGGAGGCCTGCGTCACCGCTATCGTCTTTGGCGACGACGAAGCGCAGCAGGGCATCGCGCCCTCCGTCGTCGACGCGGATGGCAACCGGGTCGAGCAGTTCGAACCGGGGCTCATCGCCTATGCGCGCGGCGGAAAGGACATCCGCTTCAACCAGCCCTCGGCCACCGGCGGCTACGGCGAATACAAGCGGGCCAGCCTCCATACCATCTCGGCCGGGTTCCGGGTGCCCTATGAATTGCTGACCGGCGATCTCAGCCAGGTCAACTATTCCTCGATCCGGGCGGGGCTGGTGGAGTTTCGCCGCCAGATCGACGCGGTGCAGTGGCAATTGTTCATCCCGATGTTCTGCGCGCCGGTCTGGCGCTGGTTCACCGAGGCTGCTTGGGCGGCGGGGCAGATCCCGACACCGGACGTGCCGGTCGAATGGTCGCCGCCGAAGTTCGAGGCGGTCGATCCGCAAAAGGACGCGATGGCCAACCTGCTGTCGATCCGCTCGGGCACCATGACGCTGGCCGAGGTGATCGCCCGACAGGGCCGCAACCCCGATGCGGTGCTTTCCGAGATCGCCGCGACCAACGCCAAGCTAGACGCGCTGGGGCTCGTGCTCGACAGCGACCCGCGCCGCGTCACCAAGACCGGCATCGCGCAGACCAGCGACCCGGCCACCGATCCGGATGCCGACGAACCGGCCGACGACGAGCCCACCGCTGACGCGGAAACCGATCCGGCGCAGGCCGACCAACAGGACTAACCAACATGGACACAATGATCGAAATCCCGGCCTTGCGCCGGATGGCGGAGCTTGCGCCGAACTCAGCGGACACCGACGCCCGCACCGTCGAGGTGATCTGGTCGGCTGGGGCCCGGGTCCGCCGGTCCACCCTGTTCGGCGAGCCCTATGAGGAAGAGCTGAGCCTCGATCCGGCCCATGTGCGGCTGGATCGTCTGAACGCCGGCGCGCCGTTTCTGAAGGTGCACGAGATCGACACGCTGGATGCCGTGATCGGTTCTGTCGTCCCGGGGTCCGCCCGTATCGAAAACGGTCGTGGCATTGCTCAGGTCAGGATTTCTGAGCGCGCCGATGTTGAGCCGATCTGGCGCGACATCCAGGCGGGCCATATCCGCGCCGTCTCCATCGGCTACCAGGTCCACCGCTTTGAGGTCTCCAAACCCGAAGCCGCCCGCGAGCTTTGGCGCGCGGTGGACTGGACGCCCTTCGAGGTGTCCGCCGTGCCCGTTGGCGCGGATCCCGCTGCGGGCTTCCGCGCCCAATCCCCCCTTCACGATTGCGTCCTTCATCGCCGGGACGTCCCACCCACCAACACAGGAGCCATCCCGATGACGGACAAATCCAACGATCCGGCGAGCGACGCCGAAACCCAAGCCACCCAGCCGACCGAACCGGTCAAAACCGAGGACACCACCGTGACCGAACCGAAGACACCTGTGAGCGAGCCGAAGGACGCTGCCGCCCAGACCCGCGCGCAGCCGAAACCGCAGAAGGCCAATACTGCCGCCGCACCCGATACCGAAGCTGTCGCGACCCGGGCCCGCGAGACCGAACGCGACCGCGTCTCCACGATCTATGATCTGGCAGGACGTCTGAACCTCGAACGCAGCTTTGCCGAGGATTTAGTCAAGCGCGGGACCGATATCGGCGAAGCCCGCCGTCTGATCCTCGATCAGGTCGCCGCCAAATCCGAAGAAACCCGCACCTTCAGCCAGGTTTCGATCCCGCTGGGCGGCCGCGACGAGCAGATCACCCGCCGCGACGCCGTGGCGAATGCGCTGCTGCACCGCTACAGCCCGACACTGTTCCAGCTGGAAGATGCCGCCCGCCAGTATCGCGGCATGACGCTCATGGAACTGGCCCGCGAGAGCCTCGGCAATGCCGGGGTCAATACCCGCGGCCTGTCGCGCGACGAGGTGGCAACGCGGGCCCTGCATTCGACCTCCGACTTCCCCGAGATCCTGTCGGCGGTGACCAACAAGACCCTGCGGCAGGCCTACGACGCCTATCCCCGCACATTCATGCTGTTCTGCCGCCAAGTGCTCGCCACCGACTTCAAGGCGATGCACCGGGTGCAGCTCGGCGAGGCCCCGCAGCTGCTGGAAGTAGGCGAGAGCGGCGAGTTCAAGCGTGGCACGCTCGGAGAGAGCAAGGAGAGCTACAAGGTCAAGACCTATGGCCGGGTGGTCGCGATCACCCGCCAGACGCTGATCAACGACGACCTCGACGCCTTCACCCGGATCCCGGCGATGTACGGCAACTCCATCGCCCAGCTGGAGTCGGACGTGGTCTGGGGCATCATCACCGCCAACCCGGCGATGGCCGACGGCAATGCGCTGTTCCACACCAGCCACAAGAACCTCGCGGGCACCGGTGCGGCGTTGGCGGTCGATGCCGTGGGCGCGGCGCGGGCGGCGATGGCCAAGCAGACCGGCCTCGACAAGAAGACGGTGCTCAACGTGCGGCCTGCCTTCCTGATCGTGCCTGCATCGCTGGAACTGAAGGCCGAGCAGATGGTCGCGCAGAACCTCGTGCCCGCCGCGACCTCCAACGTCGTACCGCAATCGATCCGCACGCTCGCGCCGATCAGCGAGCCACGGCTCGATGCCGCCAGCGAAACCGCCTGGTATCTGGCGGCCAGCCCGAACCAGATCGACACCATCGAATACGCCTATCTCGAAGGCCAGCAGGGCGCCTACATCGAAACCCGCAATGGCTTCGACGTCGACGGCGTCGAAATCAAGTGCCGCCTCGACTTTGGCGCCAAGGCCATCGATTGGCGCGGCCTCTACAAGAACCCGGGCGCATAAACCGGGCCATCGCTGAAATCTCACCTCTGACGGGCGGTCCAATCGGGCCGCCCGTTCCTGTTTGCAAAGGATCCCGCAATGAAAAACTACGTCCAACCCGGCAACACCATCACCCTGACCGCGCCCTACGCCGTGACCTCAGGCAACGGCCTGCTTGTCGGCTCCATCTTCGGCGTGGCCGCCGGGGATGCCGCCAATGCCGAAACCGTTGAGGCAGCACTCGTCGGCATCTTCGATCTGAAAAAGGTCGCAAGTCAGGCCTGGTCCGCAGGTGACAAGGTCTATTGGGACAACACCAACAAGGAAGCTACCAAGACCGCCACGGCGAACACGCTGATCGGCGTGGCCACCGAAGCCGTGGCGGGCGGGGCTGGTGACACCATCGGCCGGGTGCGCCTGAACGCGAGTTTCTGATGACGGCCTTTGCCGCCATTCTGGATGCGCTGTTCGCGGATCCCAATATCGGGCGAGAGGCGATCTACACCTCCGAGGGCGGCGCGCCTGTGCTAGTGCGCATCGTCTCGCGGCAGGCTGATGCGATCACCGACTTTGGCGATGCCCGGCTCTGGTCGGAAACGACCCGGATCGACCTGCGCGTCGCGGAGGTTCCGTCCCCACGACCCGGCGACCGCATCGAGATCGACGGCGACGCCTTCCTTATCCAGAGCGAACCCGTCCGCGACCGTGAGCGGCTCGTCTGGACCGTGGATCTGAGGCCCGCGTGAAGCTCAAACTCGACATCGATCCGGACATCGTGGCTATGATGGCAGCAGAGGTCGCGGCCGGAGAGCGCGCGGTGACAGCCGCCATGCGCGAGGCCGGGACCGGGTTGAAGTCCTCGTGGCGCATGCAGATTACTGGCGCAGGTCTCGGGCGACGGCTTGCGAACTCGATTCGCAAGCAGAACTTCCCGAGGTCGGGCGAGAGCCTGGACGCGGCAGCATTGGTTTGGTCCAAGGCTCCGGTTATCGTCGGCGCGCATGACACTGGTCCATTGATCCGCTCGAAGGACGGCTTCTGGCTGGCAATCCCGCTGCCCGCCGCAGGCAGATCGACACGCGGCGGCCGGATCACCCCCGGCGAATGGGAGCGACGGCGCGGGCTGCGTCTGCGCTTCGTCTATCTCCGGAACGGACCGAGCCTGCTGGTTGCGGAGGGGCGGTTGAACACCAAGGGTCAGGCGGTGGTGTCGCGCTCGAAGACCGGGCGAGGAAAGGTCACCGCGCCGGTTTTCCTGCTGGTGCCGCAGGTGAAACTGCCGAAGCGGCTGGACCTGGCGCGGGATGCAGACCGGGCGTTGGACAGCGTGCCGGGGCTCATCGTGGCGAACTGGGTGGAGAAAATGCTCTGACGAAGAGCTTGCCGCTTTGCTACGACGATTGCTTCGCACTCAGGTGTGGCCGACCCGCTAACGACCTTCATCGGGATTGAGCGCGTATAAAGATGAGATCCTATTCGAAATGAGCGATGCTACTTCGTCATATTTCCGCTGGGCGTTTCTGAAATCCTCTTGGGCCTTCTCTCGTGCTGGCTTCCGGTCCCAGTATCCGCCATCCTTGCGATCCTCATGCATGAACTTGTATACACTCATGTATTCTTGAGTGATCTCCACGCAGATTCGCAGCATCTCCTTCGAAGCGTCCGATACTTCCGATGGAACGAACGGCCGCATTTTTCGTGCATCATTGAGATGAACCCTGCAACAATCATACATGGTAACGGATCGTTCCTTCTCTGACTGCTTTGTTTCTTCATCTAACCAAGTAACCTCGTATAGATGCGGAACCGATGCGGCGTAATCCAACGCTTCGTCACACATCTCCCAGAGGCGTTTGAAATGGCTGAACTCAAGCTCAAAATGAGTCTGAAAAACCATCATTCTCTTGTCGATATTTGATTTGAGTTCCTCTCTCATCGCAGCCAATTCCGACTTGGTCTTTTCAAGTTGCTGCGAATTCTGAAGCCTCATGGCTTCTAGGCGTTTTGCTGCCCAGCGTTGCGCAAGCCACCCAAAAATGCCGATCACAACAACATTGGATGCAATTGCGGAACTGAGGGGGCTTAGGTCTTGGAAAAATTCGGTTAAGGGTTGGAGCGCTTCGGTCGCCATAGCTCACCACCCATTCCGATGTGGAGCGATTGCGCAGCGCGACGAGCTTCGTGGATGAATAGACTTATTGATCTGAATAGATCGACGCACTTCTCAATTCCTTCTCATTGCACTTGGTGGCACTTTGGCATGCTCTTATAGCATACTGGGCATGGTCCACGTTCTGCGCAACGCGATAAACCGGTGCATCCTGTCAGGCCCACTATCCGATGGCTTTAGGCCCACACTTTTCTAACTGCACAACGGCGTGAAGTATGCCCACCCCTCGCGAAACCATCCTCGCCGCGCTGCACGTGCGGCTTTCGGCGCTGCCCGCCACCGCTTTGCGCGGCGAGGTTTTGCCCGAGCGCATCCCGGCCGAGGGGCTGTTGATCCTGCGCGACGGCGAACCGGGCGAGCCCGAGGTAACGCTGTCGCCGTTGCGCTACCACTATCAGCATAGCGCCGAGATCGAGGCTGTCGTGCAGGGCACTGACCGTGACGACGCCTTCGACACGCTCTGCGCCACCATCGGCACGGCGCTCGCCGCCGACCGGACTCTGGGCGGGCTCTGCGACTGGGTCGAGGCGGAAGCGCCGCGCCCGGTCGATCTACCCGTCGAGGGCGCGGCCAGCCTGAAGGCCGCCGTCATTCCGGTGGTGCTGCATTACTCAACGGCCGATCCACTCAGCTGACCCCGACAACCCGAGGAGAACACAATGGCACGAGCCCAAGGGGCGCGGGCGCAGATGGCGCTTGCGTTCGAAACGACCTATGGAACGCCGCCGGTGGGTGGCTTCACAAAAATGCCCTTTGCCAGCACCTCGCTCGGTGCAGAGCAGCCGTTGCTCAATTCGGAACTGCTGGGTTACGGCCGTGATCCGCTAGCACCAATCAAGGACGCGGTTACGGCGGACGGCGATGTTGTCTTGCCACTGGACGCCGAGGCCTTCGGGTTCTGGTTGAAGGCGGCCTTTGGTGACCCGACCACGACCGGCACCGGTCCATGGACCCATGAATTTCAGTCGGGTTCTTGGACGCTGCCCAGCATGTCCATCGAGACAGGCATGCCCGAGGTGCCGCGCTACGCGATGTATTCCGGATGCGTGCTCGACCAGATCAATTGGCAGATGCAGCGATCTGGTCTGCTGACCGCAACGGCCCGACTGGTGGCGCAGGGCGAGACTGTCGGCACGACGACTAGCGCCGGGACACCCGCCGCGCTCGAGTTGAAGCGCTTCGGCCATTTCAACGGGGCGATCGCGCGGAATGGCTCCGCCCTCGGCAATGTGGTTTCAGCCGACATCACCTACGCCAACAACCTCGACCGGATCGAGACCATCCGCTCGGACGGCCGCATCGATGGTGCTGACCCGTCCATCGCCGCGCTGACTGGCTCCATCGAAGTGCGTTTCGCGGACCAGACGCTGGTGACGCAGGCGATCAACGGCGATCCCTGCGAGCTTGAGTTCGCCTATGTGCTGCCCTCTGGCGAGAGCTTCACCTTCACCGTGCATGCCGTCTATCTACCGCGTCCGCGCATCGAGATTTCCGGGCCGGAGGGCGTGCAGGCCACGTTCGACTGGCAAGCCGCGCGCGACAGTACGGTCGGCCGGATGTGCACCGCGACCCTATTGAACGATGTGGAGACCTATTGATGCTCACTCTCGATCTGACGAACGCGCCCCGCTGGCATGACCTGGTGCCCGGTGTGCGGGTGCAACTCCGCCCGCTGACGACCGCCCTGATGGTAGCGACGCGCAGCGATCCCGCCGTTGAAGCGGTGCCCGAGGAGGCCTCGGACGAGGAGCGCGCGGTCGCCTTCGCCAAAGCGCTGGCGCGACGGGCTGTGCTCGCTTGGGATGGCATCGGGGACGCCGACGGGAAACCAATCGAGCCGAGCCCCGAGTCCATCGACGCGCTGCTCGATGTTTGGCCAATCTTCGAGGCCTTCCAGCTGACCTACGTCTCCAAAGGCCTGCTGCTGGAACAGGAAAAAAACGTCTCCGCGTCCTTGCCGAGTGGTCCTTCGGCGGGGGCGACCGATACTGCCAAGCCTGCGCGGAAGCGTGCAAAGACTGCCCGGCGCGGCTGAACCGGCCCCTTACGCATGAGGGTTGGCAGGTCTGGGACCTGGTCGGCCGTCTCGGCGGCCAGCTCCGCGTTCTGCCGGGCGCGGTGATCGGCTGGGACATGTCCGCCGCGCTGGCGCTCGGTGACGCGCTCGGCGTGCCGCCGCTGGCCATGGCCGAACTGCTGCCCGTCGTCGAGGCGGTGATGGTCGCCAAACTCAACGAACAGATGGAACACTCCAATGGCTGAAAAGCGCGTTTCTGTCCGCCTTGCTGCGGTGGGCGGTCGACAGGTGCGCGCCGAACTGGAAGGTGTCGGCGAGGCTGGAGCACGCGGCTTCGGACGGCTCAGCCGGGAAATGGAAGCAGCCAACACCCGGCTTGCGGCGTTCTCGCGACGGGTTCGGATTGCCGCTGCCGCTGCAGTGGCCGCCGCCGCTGCTGCTGGCGTCGCCATGGTGCGCTCCGGCCTGCAGACGGTGGATGCGCAGGCCAAGCTGGCACAGTCCCTCGGCACCACGGTCGCCTCGATCCAGACGCTGGAGCGCGCGGGCGAGCTGGCGGGCGTGTCGATGTCGGGCATCGAGCAGGCGACGAAGGACCTCACGCGCCGTCTCAGCCAGGCAGCCGCCGGGACTGGTCCCGCTGCCGATGCACTGGACCGGCTGGGGCTATCGGCCAATGATCTGATCGCGCTGCCGCTGGACCAGCGTGTGGGTGCGATCAACGCGGCCATCGAGGAATTTGTGCCCGCCGCCGAACGCGCGGCCGTCGCCGGTCAACTTTTCGGCGAGGAAGGCTCCATCGCCATGTCGCGGATCGACACCGCGACGCTTCGCCAGGCGACCGAGGACGTCCTCGCGTTCGGGGTGGTCGTTTCCGAGCAGGATGCCGAGCAGATCGAGCGGACGAACGATGCGATCTCTCGGCTCGGCCTGATCTGGCGGGGGCTGTCGAACCAGCTGGCCGTGGCCGCCGCACCCGCGCTGGAAGCAGTCGCCAACGCCATGGCGGCCGTGGCCAGTCGCACCGGGCCGCTCGGCATCGCGATCCGGGGCCTCTTCGACAATATCGGCCGACTGACCACCTTTGCCGCAACATTTGTGGCCTTTCTTGCAGGGCGTTGGGTCGCCGGGATGGCTGTCGCAGCGCTCTCCGTGCGCGGTCTCGCCACCGCGCTTGTCCTCCTCCGCGGGGCGCTGATCCGCACCGGCATCGGGGCATTGATCGTTGGCGCGGGCGAGCTCGTCTATCAGTTCACCCGCCTCGTGTCGGGCGCGGGGGGCTTTGGTGAGGCGATGTCGCTCCTGAAGGACCTTGCTGTCGAGGTCTGGGACCGCATCAAGATGGGAGCTGCGGCGGCGGGCGCTGCCGCCACGGCGATGTTCTTCGATCTCAAGGCCGATGCCGCCTCCGGAATGCAGAGCGCCATCGAGAGCGTCTTGGGTTTCGGCAACACCGCCGCGAACACCTTCGAAGGCGCCTACGAGGCGATCAAGGCGATCTGGGGGCTGCTGCCCGCCGCGATTGGCGATCTGACGTTCCAGGCGGCCAACAGCCTGGTCGACGGCGTCGAGGCAATGCTGAACGGCGTGGTCTCGCGCATCAACGGCTTCATAGGCGGCATCAACCAGGGGCTGGAAGCGCTCGGGTCCGAGCGGCGCATCTCGATCATTCCCGATCTCGAGCTGGGCCAGATCGAGAACCGCTTCGAGGGTGCCGCGACGGCTGCGACGACCGCTGCTCAGACTGCCTTTGACCGGGCTTTCGAGGACAACCCGCTCGCCGCACCCGATCTCGGGCTCACCCAAGCGGCCAATACTGCGCTTGCCACCGCAAATACCTATCGCGGTGCAACGCGGGATTTGGCCGAAGGTGCGCGTGCGCCACTCGCGAGTTGGCAGGCCCTGCGTGACGCGGTGCAGGGCAGCGCGGAGGGTGGCGCAGACGCGCTGACCGAGGCCACCACCGCGGCGGAACGGTTCGAGACCGCGCTCGATGGCGCCGGACAGGCGGCGACCGATGCCGGCGATGCCGTGGGGGCTGCGACTGCTGCGGCCGGGCCCAACGTCGAGACGGCCGTTACCGGCTGGCAGGCGGTCACCGCCGCGCTGTCTGACTACGCCAGAAAGGCCCGCGACATCGGCGGTGATATCGGCCAGAGCCTCGTCGGCGCATTCCAGTCGGCCGAAAACGCCGTGGGCGAGTTCGTAAAGACTGGGAAGCTGAACTTTCGCGATCTCGTCACCTCGCTCATCGCCGATCTCGCCAAGCTGGCTGCGCGGCGGTTCATTCTGGGACCGATCGCCAATGCGCTTTCCGGCGCGCTTGGCGGCGCGGGCGGTATCTTCGCGAACATCCTGCATGCGGGCGGCATGGTCGGCTCGGCGGGCCCCTCGCGGATGGTTCCGGCGATGGCCTTTGCGGCTGCGCCCCGGATGCATTCCGGCGGTGTGGCGGGGCTGCGCCACGATGAAGTCCCGGCCATCTTGCAACGCGGCGAGCGCGTGCTGTCTCGCCGCGAAGCTCAGAGCTACGGCGCAGCCGGTGGCGTGAATGTCACCATCATGGCGCGCGACGCCGAGAGCTTCAGGCAGTCCCGCACGCAGGTCGCGGCCGACATCGCTCGCGCGGTGTCGCTCGGGCGAAGGGGCATGTGATGGCGTTTCATGAGGTCCGGTTTCCCGACAATATCAGCCGGGGCGCACGCGGCGGGCCGGAACGCCGCACCGAGATCGTCGAGCTCGCCTCGGGCGACGAGGAGCGCAACGCCAGCTGGGCCAACTCGCGCCGCCGCTACGACGTCGCCTATGGCATCCGCCGCGCAGACGATCTGGCAGCTGTCGTCGCTTTCTTCGAGGCGCGGAATGGCCGCCTGCATGGTTTCCGCTTCAAGGATTGGGGCGACCACAAATCCTGCCTGCCCTCGGGCACACCATCTCCCACCGATCAGGCGATTGGCACTGGCGACGGCACGATGACCGCCTTCCAGCTCGTGAAGCGCTACATTTCCGGCGTGCAATCCTGGACGCGCGCCATCGCGAAGCCGGTGGCAGGAACCGTGCGGATCGCGCTTGGTGGGGTGGAGCAGCTCTCCGGCTGGTCGGTCGATGCTACGACCGGCGTTATCATCTTCAACACCGCGCCGGGTTCCAGCGTCGCGATTACCGCAGGCTTCGAGTTCGACGTGCCGGTCCGCTTCGACACCGACGCGCTCGACGTGACGCTCGATCTTGAGCGGCTGGGCTCGATCACATCCATCCCACTTATGGAACTCCGAAGATGAAAAGCATCAACCCCGATCTGCAAGCGCATCTGGACGACGGGACAACAACGCTCGCCTGGTGCTGGCGGATCATCCGTGCCGACGGCGTCACCTTCGGCTTCACTGACCACGACCGGACGCTGACGTTCGACGGCACGAACTTCGAGCCGGAAAGCGGGTTGACGGCGTCAGAGGTGCGCTCTGGCTCCGACCTGTCGGTCGATGCACAGGACGGAGAGGGCGTACTGACCTCCGACCGGATCACCGAGACCGATATCCTCGACGGCCGCTGGGACAACGCCGAGGTCGAGGTCTGGCGGGTAAACTGGGCCGAGACCAGCCAGCGCGTCCTGATGCGGCGCGGGGCCATCGGCCAGATCCGGCGCGGGCGACTGGCCTTCGTGGCCGAGGTTCGGTCATTGGCTCACGTACTTGGGCAGACGGTGGGACTGACCTTCCAGGCGACCTGCGATGCCGCACTCGGCGACGCCCGTTGCGGCATCGATCTGGAGAACTCCGCGTTCAGGGGCATAGGTGGCGTCATTGATCTCCTGCGCGACCGGGCCTTCACCGCATCTGGGCTCGGCAGTTTTACCTCCGGCTGGTTCACCTTCGGCACGGTCGAATGGACCGGTGGCGCAAATGTGGGGCGGCAGGCAGAGATCATCGCACATGACCTAACTGACGGCATCGCAGTGCTGACGCTGCTCGAAGCACCAGTGCGATCTATCGCGGGCGGTGATGCTTTCACCATTCGCGCAGGCTGCGACAAGCGTATCGAGACCTGCAGCGCCAAGTTCGCCAATACCGCCAATTTCCGGGGTTTCCCGCACATCCCCGGCCAAGATGCGGTTCTCCGCTATGCCACCAAGGATGGCGGGCACGAGGGGTCCGTGCTTTGACCTCTGCTGATCCCGCACGCGTCATCACCATCGCGCGGTCATGGCTCGGCACGCCATACCACGACCAGGCCAGCCTCAATGGCGTCGGCTGCGACTGCCTCGGTCTCGCCCGGGGCGTCTGGCGCGAAGTCGTTGGGCCAGAGCCGTTCCCGATCCCGCCCTACAGCCGGGATTGGGGCGAGACCGGCCCGCACGAAGTTCTGGCCGAGGGAGCTCGGCGCATGATGCCGGAAATCGCACCCTCTGACGTCGCACCGGGCGCGCTGGTCCTGTTCCGCATGAAGCCGCGCGCCATTGCCAAGCATGTTGGGATCCTCACCGGTCCCGACACCTTCCTCCACGCTTACGAGCGTCTCGGCGTAATCGAGGAACCGCTCACTGCATCCTGGCGGCGGCGCATCGCCTTCGCCTTCCTATTTCCACAACGCTGAGATCCCCCCATGGCCACCCTCGTTCTTGGTGCCGCAGGTGCTGCCATTGGCGGCAGCATCGGCGGCGCGATCCTCGGCGTCAGCGCCGCCACCATCGGTGGCTTCATTGGCTCCACCCTTGGCTCGGTCGTCGACAGCTGGATCATCTCGTCGCTGGCACCGACACAGCGGATCGAAGGCGCGCGGATGGACAATCTGCGCATCACCTCGGCCACCGAAGGGGCGGTGATCCCGCGCCTCTATGGCCGGATGCGGATCGGTGGCAACATCGTCTGGGCGACGGATTTCCGTGAGGAGACCAAGACCACCACGCAGGGTGGCGGCAAGGGCGGCGGCGGTGGCGGCAAGGTCAAGACCACCGAGTATTTCTATTACGCGAGCTTCGCGGTCGCGCTCTGTGAGGGGCCGATCACCGGCATTGGCCGCATCTGGGCCGACGGCAAGCTTCTGGACACCGCCGGGATTAAATGGCGCTGGTATCCGGGCGATGAGAGCCAGGCGGCCGATCCGTTCATCACAGCCAAGATGGGTGCGGCAAATACGCCCGCGTATCGCGGCACCGCCTATGTGGTTTTCGAGGACATGCCGCTCGGGAATTACGGCAACCGCATCCCACAGCTGAGTTTCGAGGTGTTCCGCCCGCTCGCTGATCCGGACACGGCAGAGGGGCTGACTCAGGCTGTCACCATGATCCCGGCCTCGGGCGAGTTCGCCTATGCCACGCAGGGCATCCGGAAGGGCGGCAGCGGATCGTCTGAGCCTGAGAACCTCAATGCGCTGACTGACACCGCCGATATGTTTGTGGCGCTGGACCGGCTGCAGGCCATGGCCCCGAAGGTCGAGAGCGTGTCACTGGTCGTGGCATGGTTCGGCGACGATCTGCGTGCGGGATCCTGCAAGGTCCGGCCGGGCGTCGAGGTGTCCGCGAAATCGACCACGCCCTCCAGCTGGTCGGTGAACGGCGTGAGCCGCGCCAGCGCCTTCCTCGTCAGCCGTGACGATCAGGATCGCCCGGTCTATGGCGGCACGCCATCCGACTTCGCCGTCGTTCAGGCGATCCAGGAGATGAAGGCGCGCGGGCTGAGGGTCACCTTCTATCCGTTCATCCTGATGGATGTTCCGCCCGGGAACACCCTGCCGAACCCGTATTCTGATAATGCCGCCGAGACCGGCCAGCCCGCGTTCCCGTGGCGGGGGCGGATCACCTGTTCCCCGGCGGCGGGGTTCGCCGGGACCGTGGACAAGTCCGTCACTGCCGCCACGCAGGTCACGGCGTTATTTGGTGCCGCGACACCCGCCAATTTCAGCGTCTCGGGCGAGAGTGTCAGTTGGACCGGATCGCCCGGCGACTGGGGTTTGCGGCGCATGGTGCTGCACTACGCCCATCTCTGCGCGGCGGCGGGCGGGGTCGATGCCTTCCTGATCGGCACCGAGATGCCCGGGCTCACCACCATTCGCTCGGGCGCATCCACTTATCCCGCGGTGCAGGCCTATCGGGATCTGCTCGCAGATGTACGCTCGATCCTCGGGTCGGGGACGAAGATCGGCTATGCCGCCGACTGGAGCGAGTATTTCGGGCATCAGCCGGTCGACGGCAGCGGCGACGTGTTCTTCCATCTCGATCCGCTCTGGGCCGATCCAGAGATCGATTTCGTCGGGGTCGACAACTACATGCCGTTGTCGGATTGGCGGGACGGGTTCGAGCACGCCGACGCGGCCAAGGGTTGGCCCGCGATCTACGACCGAGCCTACCTGCAGGGGAACATCGCGGGTGGCGAAGGTTTTGATTGGTTCTACGGCAGCGCCGCTGACCGGTCGGCTCAGGTGCGCACCCCTGTCACGGACGGGGCCGCCAGCAAGCCGTGGGTGTTCCGTTACAAGGATCTGCGCGCCTGGTGGTCGAATGCGCATTACAATCGACCGGGGGGAGTGGAGAGCGGAAGCCCAACGGGATGGGTGCCGCAGTCTAAGCCGATCTGGTTCACCGAGCTCGGTTGCCCGGCCATCGACCGCGGCACCAACCAGCCGAACGTGTTCTTCGACCCTAAGTCGTCCGAGAGCTTCACGCCGCATTTCTCGCGGGGCTGGCGGGACGACGCGATCCAGCGGGCCTATCTCGAGGCGACATACCTGTGGTGGCGTGAGGCCGCGAACAACCCGCTGTCGTCGGTCTACGGCGGCCGGATGGTGCATGTCCCCGAATGCGCGGCCTGGACCTGGGACGCACGGCCCTATCCGTTCTTCCCGGCGCTGACCGACGTCTGGACGGACGGGGCGAACTGGCGGCTCGGCCACTGGCTGACGGGTCGGCTTGGCGCAGTGTCGCTGGCAGCGCTCGTGCGGCACCTCTGCCTGCGGGCCGGGCTGACCGAGGACCGTATTGATGTCTCCGGACTGTGGGGCGCGGTCGAGGGCTACGCGATCGGCGCGCTGGAAAGCCCGCGTGCTTCGATCACCACGTTGTCGCGACACTTCGGCTTCGACGCGGTGGAGACCGAGGGCGTGATCCGCTTCATCATGCGCGGGCGGGCGTCCGTCGCCACCCTCGCGCCCGAAGATCTGGTCGCCGCCCGCGAAGGCGACGTGCTGGAGCTGACGCGCGGCCAGGAGACGGAACTGCCGCAGGCCCTGAAATGGCAGGTCGCGCGCGCCGACGAGGATTACGACGCCGCCCTTGTCGAGGCGCGCCGCATCACCGTGGACACCTCGCGGATTGCCTCCGAGAGCTTCCCCATGGCAGTTCCGCCCGAGGAAGCCGAACGCCGCTGCCGCCGCGCGCTGATGGAAGCCTGGACCGGGCGGGAGACAGCTGCATTCCGCCTGCCGCCATCGCGGCTGGCATTGGATCCAGCAGACGTCGTGAAGCTGGCACATGACGGGAGGCACATTCCGCTGCGGCTGGTCTCCATCGCCGACGCAGAGGCACGCGGGATCGAAGCGGTCCGCCAGGATCGGGAAGCCCACGACCTTCCGCCCGGATCGCCACGACCGTCCTCGCTCTCGAAGGCCGTAGTGTTTGGCGCACCCGAGGCAGTGTTGCTGGATCTGCCACAACTGACCGAGGATCAACCCGCGCATCGGCCCTTCGCCGCAGCGCACGCCGTTCCCTGGCCGGGCGAAATGGCGGTGTTCCGCAGTCCCTCTACCGATGGCTTCGAGCTGCTAACGACATTTGGCGGCCGTGCCCGGAGCGGGACGCTGGTCTCGGATTTCTATTCAGGCCCGACCTCGCGCTTTGATCTCGGCAATGCGCTGGTGGTCGATCTGCTGACTGGCACACTGGAAAGCGTCACGGACCTGATGCTGTTCGGAGGTGCCAACGCTCTCGCCATCGAGGGCGCGTCAGGTGCCTGGGAAATCGTCCAGGCAGGCACAGCAGACCTGATCGCGCCAGGCCGGTACCGCATGACGCGTCTGCTGCGAGGACAACGCGGAACCGAAGGTGCCATGGCCAATCCGGCTCCGGTAGGCGCGCGGGTTGTGGTGCTGGACGACGCTCTGGCCTCATTGCCAATCGCAGAGGCGGATCTCGGGCTGCCGTGGAACTGGCGCATCGGCCCGGCAAGCCGGTCTGTCAGCGATGAGACCTATGTTGCGGCCTCCTTCACACCGGTTGGCGTGGGCTTGCGGCCATTCTCGGTCGCCCATGTGGAGCAGCCATGGCGCAAGCCGCGCACGCCGGGCGATCTGACCATCCGCTGGACGCGGCGATCCCGGGCTCTCGCGGCAGACAACTGGGGCGCAGTCGATGCGCCGCTGATCGAAGAGGTCGAAGCCTATGAGGTCGAGATCCTCGACGGCGCCACGGTGAAGCGCGTGCTGACCGCCTCCACGACCAGCGCGATCTACACGGCCGCCCAGCAAACGGCCGATTGGGGGGCGCTGCTCGCGCCCGGCGACACGCTGACAATCCGTATCTACCAGCTCTCCGCCCTGATCGGGCGGGGTGCGGCCAAAACCGTCACGCTCCAACTCTGAGGACCGCTATGTCCGACACTACGACCAACCTGCTGCTCCCATACATTTTGGCGGCGCAGGCTCAGAAGCATATCACCCACAATGAGGCGCTGCGACTGCTTGACGGGCTCGTGCAACTCTCGGTCCGGGACCAGGACCTGACCGCGCCACCCGGCAGTCCCGCCGATGGCGACCGCTACATCGTGGCCAGCGGGGGCACCGGTGACTGGGCGGGGTGGGACCTGAATGTGGCGTTGTTCACCGATGGTGCATGGCTGCGCTTGCCGCCTCGGACCGGCTGGCGTGCATGGGTCGAGGACGAAGCTCTGTTGTTGGTTTATGACGGTTTCGGCTGGGTCGGCACGACCCCGGACGCTCTGCAGAATCTCTCACTACTGGGGCTGGGGACCACCGCCGATGCCGCCAATCCGTTCTCGGCCAAGCTCAACGCCGCGCTCTGGACGGCGAAGACCATGGCCGAAGGCGGCACCGGCGATCTGTTCTACACCATGAACAAGGAGGCTGCGGGCGACGATCTCGGCCTGACCCTGCAGAGCGGTTTCGTGACCAAAGCGCTGGTCGGCCTCTTTGGCTCCGATCAATTCCGCGTCGCTGTTTCCGCCGGCGGCAGCACCTTCTTTGATGGGCTCATCGTCGACAATGCCAACGGCATCGTCGATCAGCCGCAGCTGCCGCGGTTCAAGGCATACACGAACTACGACAACTACGTTGGCGTCGGGACCTGGACGAAGATCGGCCTCAACAACACCGACTACAATGATCAGGGCGCGTTCGATGCTGGGACCAGCCTCTTCACCGCGCCGGTCGATGGGACATATTTGTTCGGCGCAACGCTGCTCTACAAGATCAATTCCAGCAACTCGGCGCGGATGCGCGGGCGGCTGGTCCTAAACGGGACAGCGGAAATTCGTGGCTCCTTCGGCGAGATCTCGGCCACCCATGTCTCGCTGGCCACCGCGATCTGGCTGCAGACCATGGTGCCGCTGACGGCGGGAGATACCGTTGAGCTGCAGGGGTATTTCCGCGCGCAGGACGGGTATTTCGCGGCCGACCACACGTCCTTCTGGGGCTGCAAGGTCGGCTGAGCGGCGGAAGGAGGATCCCATGACGCCACCCCGATCTGATCAGGGCTTTGTGCGCATGCCCGACGCCGAGTTCGAGGCCATGCTGGCGCGGGCCGCCGAAAAAGGCGCCAAGCGGGCGCTCGCCGATGTCGGCCTCGACGGCGATGAGGCCGCACTGGATATCCGCGATCTGCGGTCGCTGCTCGATTGTATCCGGCTAGTGCGCCGCACTGCAATGCAGACCGCTGTCCGCATGATCACCACCGGTGTGATGTTGGCGCTGCTGGCCGGGATCGCGATCAAGCTCAAGATCTTCGGCGGCGGCCCGTAGCTGCCCATCGCAACAATTCACGAACCAACCTGAACCCGCCCACGTGGCGGGTTTTTTCGTTTCTGGAGGACATCATGACCACGACCTTTTACAACCATTGGCGCGACCTGCCGGAAGGCACCTGGCGCTGGCCCAACTTCTCACCCGCCGAAATCGCCTGCCGCGGCACCGGCAAGCTGCTGATCAACGAACCTGCACTGGACAAGCTGCAGGCGTTGCGGGACCGGCTGGGCAAGTCGCTGATCGTCCGCTCGGCGTATCGAAGCCCAGAGCACAATCGTGCCGTCGGTGGCGCAACCCGGTCGAAGCACATGGACGGCGCGGCCTTCGACATCGCCATGACGAACCACGATCCTGTGGCATTCGAGGCCGCGGCACGCGCGATCGGGTTCCTTGGTTTCGGCTTTTATCCGCGCTCGGGCTTCATCCATGTCGATCTTGGCCCGCCGCGCCAATGGGGCGAGCGCTTCCCGGTCCGAGCGACGGCCTTCGCGGCTGAAACCCCGCCTGCGCGCGAAGTGCTGGCCGACAGCCGCACCATGAAGGGTGGCGGGGCGGCCGGGGTGGCGACGCTGGGCGCAGCCGGGGTCGAAGTCGCCCAGAGCGTCCTGGCGGAGACCCAATCCGCGATCCTGCCGCTTGTGCCGTATCTCGATACGCTTCGCTGGGTTTTCATCGCTGTCGCGCTCGGCGGCATCGCGGTCACGATCTACGCCCGCCTTGATGATTGGAAGCGGGGGCGGCGATGATCGCGACCTTTTTCGGCGGAATCGCCGCCGCTCCATGGGCGAGGGCCGTACTGCGCTACGGTGCCATCGCGGTCGCCATTGTCCTGTTTCTCCTGTCGATCCGCCGCACCGGGGAGCACGTCGGGCGGATCGCTGAACGTCTCGAAACCACGGAGAAGGCCAATGAAATCCAACGCCAGATGCTGGAGGCGGCGGCTCGTCGTCCTCGCAATCGCGACGAGCTGGTTGACCGGCTGCGCAACGGCGGGATTTGAAAAAGGCGGCGTGGCGGCATGCCCGCCGATTGTGGAATATAGTCGGGAGTTTCAGGCGCAGGCGGCTGAAGAATTGGCGATGCTGCCGGACGGATCGGCCATCGTTCAGATGATGGGTGACTACGCTGTGATCCGGGATCAGGCGCGCGCGTGCGGGTCATTGTAGTGGGACTGTCACTCAGTTGCCGACCTGTTTTCAGGAACACCCGAAGCCCGGTACCCGACCTCTCGCTTCCGATGTATTTCTGCCTACGCAGCCTCTGAGTTTAAAATCTCAGTTTTAACGTATGCTTGGAACTCTGCCGCCGCGGTGAAGCACCGGAACCCAGCCGAGCTAGCCAAAGCCAGTACTTCTGCAGTCTCGTTCAACAGTACGACAACTGGTCCCGTCAATCCGGGCTGAAGGCCTTCCGGCCAGGCTAGATCAAAGACAGCCTTTTGCGCACCAGTTTCAGGGTCCGCGTAGTCGAAGGCGACCAGCCCACGCGGCAGGCCTTGGTCTTCCACCCACTGATTTAGGGTTTCCAGCTCCTGCTCTTCGGCTTCGCTGGTAATCCCACCGATTGGTCCGGAAGTCGTCGCAGCGGGGGGTGTCGTCCCTGCGGCTAGCCATTGCGTGTCGCCATGCAGAAGCTCTTCGAAGCACTTGTTTGCTTCGGCAGCCAGTAGGTTCTTTCGTGCTTCCAAGAAGTCAAGATAGCGTTCGATCTTCCAGAGCGCGGGGTCCATCGGGATCCATTGTGACGCCAGAACACCGGGGTGTTTCGCCTCCACCTCGGAAAAGTAGTCCTCGGGCAACCGATCACTGATGTTCAGGTTGGTGTCTTTAGTCAGGAAACAGAAATTTGCCAACGCATTCACTTCAGCGCGACGATACTCCCGTTTGTACAATTGGGCCTTGGGGAAGATGTGGTGGACTTCGAGGCGGCTCATTTTGCCCAGCATATTCGCCTTGAGTGGCAAACCCGTTCCCCAGTCGGAAGCTTCCCCCATGCGCGTAAGCATGTAGAGGACGGGGTAGAAGCGAGCACCGAGGCTCCAGCCAGTGAAATGACCCGGTTCAACTCTCAGGCCTCCATGCCAGAGGCGCAGCTGTTCTATAAGCGCGTCGAGTCCGCCACTAGGCCCCTCTAGTGCGGCCAGATCCTGGTCGATGACCGTTTCGGTTGAGCCCGAGAAGCGGCCCCACATCCCAGCTTGCGCGAACCAGAATAGCAGTTTGTCCCGTTCTTTCGCGTCTAGGCCGCCGTTCTTCTTATCCATATATCGGACCATCACTGGAACGCCGAAACGGCCGAAAAACACTTGATCGTGGTCGAGGCCGAGGCGTCCGGCAATCAAGTTCAACGATGTGTCGATATGCTTTGAGGATCGTTTCAGGCCGTCCTGAATTTCGATCGCGTCCTTGTCGTGAAGATAGCTGAACTTCGCTTCGCCCGTGAGAATGGTGTTCACTGACCGCAACAGCCAGTCGATGTTGAAATGGTATCCTGCGTCCGACCAGTCCTTGATCTTCGCTTTCATGGTGTCGCGGGCGTCGGGCCATTCGGCGCAGATCTTGGCAAGGGCGAGATCGCCCTTCGAAAGCTTGGTCCCGCCACTGTTTACGCGATTGAATATGTCGACGACGATGTCGAGCGTCTTGTCAGCACCGGTGACCTCTTCGATGTGCAAGTCGATGTCAGTGATGCTGAGCAGCTTGCTCAATCGGCCTACGAAGTCACCGACGTTTGCGACCTGTTCAGGGTCAGCAGAGAGCTTTGCAACAAAACTGCCAAGGCCAGCAGTGCCAGCCTGCATTAAGGCCGTAACATCGATCCAAAGCGGATCGTCCTGCATCTTGATTGGCTGGTAGAAGGCGAAGGTTTCTGTTCCGAGGTGGAAACGAAGTCCCGTGAACGCTTGAGGATTGCCGTCGAAGAATTTCGGCGGATGCCCCCTCACAACCCCATAGAGCGATGTCATTCTCTGCTGCCCATCCAGCAACAGTTTGACGATACCTGCTGCGATGGGGCCATCGCCACGATGAGCCGCCGTCTTCGCTTCGGTTGCCCATACAAGCAGCCCCCCGACCGGATGACGTCGGTACATTGAGTCGAAGAGACCTCGGACCTGGTCACGGTTCCACACATAGCCGCGTTGGAACTCTGGCAGCGCCATGTGCCCGCTATCAATGTGGTCAAGTATCGTCGAAATTTTCACGGCGCTTCTCCATCAATCAATTGTCACAGACCCGACGACCGCCGCGCCTTTTTCGAACACTTCGCTTCGGTGCCATTCCAGGCGGGCACGGTGCTTGTCTGTCAGGCGAATTGGGGCCTGCCATCGCAACTCAGCAGCGGCTGCTTCACTCAGCTGGATCGAAAACTCTGGGCGGCCGCTGTCATCGAAGGTAACGAGGCCGCGGTCGAACGCGGCATCCCAGAGCGCCGAAAGAAGCAGGCCGTTGTGCACGTCCAGTCGATCCTCGTCGCTCTCGCAATCCTTCCAAGGCTTGATGTGTGAGGCTCGCAGCAAGGCGTGGTCGGTTATGCCTGTCAGGGGGCAACTGCCCTGCCAGTAGGTGATCAGACGGTCTCGGAATATCCCCTGTCCAACACGCTGCACCACCAGACGCTCTGCTTCGGTCGTCTTTGGCATCCCCTTCGTTCGGTGGAGGAACTCTTGCAGGGGGGCGTCGGGGAGACTTACCGCGAGTTCGTATAGGCGGGGCATGACGGCATAGAGCGAGGTCAGCGATGTGAAGCGAAACCGCGCGAGGCCCGGGCCGTCGGCATCAGAAACCTCAAGCCCGATCTCTGCCAACACACCAGCATGATCGATTGAAAGCTGCCAAGTGCCGGTGTGCTCGGCAGCCAACCAGATAGACCCTTGCGCGGTGGTCGAGGTATAATGCCGCCATCCGTCAGTTTCGCCATGGGTCCTGCGAAACCCGTTCTGGAACGCGATCTTGTCGCACTCTTGCCGCGTGACAAAGGTTTGGGGCGCTTCGACCATCACATCCCCATCGCCGTGAATTCGCCGTTGGTTTCCATCCGGTCCCAGGCGGCGAGGACGAGGCGGCGGGTGCGGTATTCGCCGTGGGTGCGGATTTCCTTTTCCTTGAGGACGCGGAAGGTTTCCGAGGGGTAGTCGGGGCCCTTCACGTCGGCGGGGTCGAGGATGTAGCGCAGTTCGTCGCGGGTCAGGCCGTAGGCGCGGGCGTAGAAGGCGTCGAGATCGGCGCGCAGGTCGGCGCGGCGGTCCTCGTCCCAGACGAAGGGTGGGCCGTCATAGCCCAGATCGCTGGCGAAGGGGGCGAGGCTGTGCGAGGTGTATGTGAGTTCAAGAACACGTTTTAGAATCCAGTTTAGCCTATCCAAGTCATAGAAATCTGCTGAAAAGACAGGCAATTGTTGCACATATCCGAACGTAAGATGCCGACCGCCGACAAACTGTCGAGCGAAGTAGTCCAAAACAATTGAGTTAAGGTTGGCGAGAAGTGCTGCTTGTAATTGTGGTTTTTCTTTGGAGAACAGGATTTGACAAGTGTTTCCAACACCACACAGAGGGATCACTGAAAAAACTACTGTGCGCTCAACTTTTGCATTGGTTATGTCTCGCCAAACAATAAGCCAGTCCCTTGACCAGCTTTGGTCTAAGGAAGCGGATTTTACGGTAGCTTCATCAATCCAGTATCTTGGTTCAATCTCAAAATCGACATCTTGATATTCCTGTATTTCCGTTGGTGGCAGTCCTCTTCCGCCACGCCCCTTCTTTTTGCCAAGGTTATGGTATGAGCTGAATCTGTGGTCATAGTGCCAAACGTATTTTCCCTCGTACATTTGGACGATGTCCTTGCCGTTCTGCGAAAACTTTGCCGGAAGTAAACCCTCATTCTGCGGCAGATCGAGATCATCCTTTGTCAAAAATTTCGAACTATCTGAGGTGAGGTTGAAAAAACCCTGTCTTGAGTGAATCCCCCATGGATTAGCTTCTGGTACGCGAGAGGGGTCGAACAAGACTCCCACCTTCGTAAAGACCTTTTTGCTGAGGATGGCGTCATACTTTGCTCTAAAGACAGGGAGAATTCCGCTGATTGGGCTCAATAAACGGATGTCTTCCTTGGTAAGGTGTACAATGCGTTCCATCTCCTGAATCTGGGCAGGCTGCCTCAGCAGATTCGCAAAGATAGCTTCTTTACGCTTCGTTCGTGAAAAGGTGACTAGGGAAAAGCGAACAATGTTTGCGATCCCCGAGAACAGGAACTCTTCGTTTTCAAACCCGATTGCGCTATGGATTAGATGTTGATCGACCACGTGCCTCACGAAGCTCTCGAGTGTTTCACTGGTGAAAATCTCTGATGGCGCGATCAAGCCGGAAAAACCACCTTGTCGCGTGAGGCCAAGCATAAGTTCGGCAAAAAGTGAAAAAGAGTTGATCTTTCCCTTCGACGTAAGGGGAAAGCGATTACTCCCACGAGCGAATTCAGTTAACGCTGAACCTGTGCGTTTTGCGATTGTGAATTCCTCAAATAGTTCAGGGTCATCCTGCCTAAGATCCGAGATTGCCTTTTTCCTGCGTGCTCCGGTTAGATTTGCAATTTCTGGTCGAATTGACGCGAAGAACTCTTGCTCCGAGATTTGCATGACTTCCCACGGGGGATTGCCAATAATAGCGTCAAACCCACCGCGCTGCATTACGTCTGGAAATTCCAGCGGCCAGTGGAACGCACGCGCCTTGCGCGCCGCTTTGGGTGCATCCACCATCGCCTGGCGCATCTTGCCCTGATTGAGGGCCATCCACAGCTCCTCGGTCGTCGGCACAGTCCTGGCCGAGGGGCCCGCGGGCGCGCCGCCCACTTTAGGCAGCAGGAAGGCCGCGACATAGAGGTTCGCCGCCGCCGTCGCCCGCACAAAGCCCTGCTTCTTGCGCAGTTCCCTGAAGCGTTTGGCCTTGGCCCCGATCTGCTCCACCGTATCCTCGGGAAGATCACGAAAGCCCGAGAAATCCAGCGCCATCGGCTTCATCTCGGGCATGGCGACCTGGCCGGTGCCGAAGTCGAACCCGCCTTGCCCCTTGGTCGCGTCCTGATTGGCTTTCTTGTAGTATTTGGCCGTGTCCTTGTCGTCGCCGGTCAGCGGCTTGTAGGCGGCATCGGGGATTCCCTCCTCCAGCACCTTCAGGTCGAACACCCCCAGCAGAGCATCGCCGCAGCGAATCTGCGCGTCGAAGAAGCCGAGGGGAAGACCGGGGTCCACCGTCTCAATCCAGAGCGCGACCTTGGTCAGCTCCACCGCCATCGGGTTGCGGTCCACCCCGTGCAGGCAGGACCGCGCGACATCGCGCAGGGCATGGCGGAAGTCGGACAGCGCAGGCGTGCCCTCGGCCCTATGCCGCGCAAGGCGCGTGGCGATCCGACGGGCGGCGGCCAGCAGGAAGTGGCCCGAGCCGCAGGCTGGGTCGATCACGGTTAGCTTCAGCAGCTTGTCTGGCTCGGTCTTGTCCAGCACCGGGTCGAGCGCGGTGTCGAGCAACGCCTGCACGAGGCTGTCGGGCGTGTAGTAAGAGCCGGTGGTCTTGCGCTGGTTGCCCTTCTGCTCGGCGGCCTCGGAGGCGAAGACAAGGGTCTTGCCGTCATCGCCCAGCTGTGGCTGCAGTTCGAGGAGGGATTCATAGACCGAGCCCAGCTCCTCCGTCTCCATCGCGCGCCAGTTGACCGGGACCATGCCGGTTTTGTCGGAGAGCCAGGACAGGCGGTAGAGCGCCTCCATGAACGCCTTGTTGCGCAGGCGGGCGGTTTCGAGGTGGGGAAGACGGTCGTCCGCAAAGAGACCGCCGAGCGCCGGGAGGGCGAGTGCTGGTTGGCCGTGGGCGAGCGCTTTGAAGACAATCTTGACGCCTTCGTAGCGGTCATGGTGCTTGTCCCAGGTCGCGGCGCGGTAGCATTGTTTGCGCAGGGCTGCGAGGGAGTATCCTTGGGCGTAAAGCGCGCGGGCGTCGGTCTTGGCGTTGGTGGGGTGCAGAAGGTTCCGATCCTCGGCCACCATGAGGAAGATCAGGCGGTACACGAGACGCAGGAGTTCATTAAACCACTCGGTCAGGTTCACTTCGCCGGATTTCAGTTTCGTCGAAAGGTCTGGGTTGGCTTCGAGGAAACCGGAGCCGAGCACCTTGAGCGCGATTTGAACCTGGTCGGCCAAGCGATCCCGGGCAACTTCGCCTTCCTTGGAGCCGGTCTCTCGCCACCGCTCAAGCGGGCAGTCTGTGGCGGGCGTCCCTTCGTTGCCGAAACGGGACCGGTGGATCAGCAGCCAAAGGACGGCGAAGGAGGCGATGTCCTCGTTTGAGAAGATTTGCGCCAAGTCAGCTTCGATATAGGCCGGGCGGGTCAGCGAGGCGTTGTCCCGCATGAGGCGCAGATGGGTGCCGTTGGTTACAATACCCCAAAGCGCCTCGTCCTTGTCGTTGAGGTAGTCCTGAAGGGCGAACGCTGGGGAGCGGGACCGGTCGACGGACAAGGTCGGACTACGACGGTCGAGCGTTTCGGACGTCGGTACCACGACGAACGGCACGCGCCCGCTTGCGATCAGGGCGATGGGTGCGTCAGCAGCCTCCAGATCATCGTATCCGAAGGTTTCCTTGAAGAAGCTCGAAACAAAACGCCGTGTGGCATCCTGAGTTGGTGTCTCGATCTTGGCGAAGGCATCGAAATGAGACTGTCCGACGCGGAAAGCCGTCGAGATTTCTTCGCGGATCGTCAGGCCCTTTCGAACGGAGTAGTCCTCCGGGGCCTGTTCAGGCGCGGCCCGCTGATCGATCTTTGCGATCATGGCCGGCGCGATGAGATTACCTTCGAGGCTAAGAGAGGGCCAGGCGGACATATCGGTAATGGGTTTGCGGGTCATGCTTAAACCTCGCCCGGCATCAATACGAACAGTCCAATGACGTCAGGTGGAAGGACAGCCTCCACGCTGACACGCGAGGCGGATCCAGCGGCAGCACGCAGTCGTGCATGATCTCCGACGAGCTCCTCCGCCCGCTCTTTCACGAATCCTGCCAGCGGTCCTTCGATGAGTACGGGTAACTCCGACTTTGCGTTGTTCACCATCCGGTCTCGCGCAATCTGCGCAAGATCAGCAGTTGCTGGCGTGTTCAACATTTCACGCGCGGTATCTCCTGTTGCGACAATGCTGTTCCCTTGAAGGGCAACGAGTGCGGCCTCTTCTGCGAGTAGCAGTCTTTCCTTGCGGGAATGGATGGTTAGCTTGTAGCGGATCCGTAGAAGCACGAGACGGGTCATTGCTGAGACTGCCGGTGTGGGCCAAGCGCCAACGCGCCCGATGCCGAGATCTGGCAGGGCTTCTCGGTCCAGAGACGCCTCCACAAGGCTTTCTGCGAGGGCGGCTGTCAGGGGATGGGTACGCGTCAACAGCGACGTGCCCGAAGGCGCGGGCTCCGCGGTGGCGAGCTTCACGGATTTTTCGAGCCCTCGTTGCCCCAATTTCTCTTTCAGGCTTTCCTGCAGCGCATGGACATGCGCGACGTATAGAGACCGCTTTTTTTCGAGAGGCACACCAAAGCGAGACATGGCTCGCTCGACGAACTGCCGGGCATCATCCGGCGAGCCGAGCAGATCTTTGACCTTGTTCCATTCAGGCGCCACCTCGGCCGGTTTCATTGCGTTCTGTGCAAAGCGCGCACGGGATTTCTTCTCGTTCTCGCTCGCATCACGCCAACGGGCATCCATTGCATGCGTGCCGTCATCCAGACGCAAGTCAAATGTCAGCTGTTTATGACCACCGCGACGAAGCATCATCGCGGCCATGAGTGCATCGGTGACGGGGCCGCGTTCATCGGGCAGCGGAACAGTTACGCCTGTTGCCTTCCGAATTTCCTCTGCTTTGCGCAAGATGACGTCGAGGACAGCGCCATCGATAGCGCTGTCTGGCGAGAACATCATGATGGAGCGAACCAGCTCGGCGGGTTGACCAAAACGGTCCACCCGACCTTCGCGCTGTTGGTGCCGGGTCGGGTTCCAGGAGAGGTCATAATGCACAACCGTATCGAATAACTGCTGAAGGTTTATCCCTTCAGACAGGCAATCTGTAGCCACCAAGATGCGCTGAATGTCCTTCTCACCATCTTCGATCGACATCTCCGAGACACGGTCCCGTCGCTCGTCCGGTGTCAGCTCCCCGGTGACGGCCTCAATGGTCAGTCTCGGAAAAGCCTTGCGAAGGCCTTCCTTCACGTGTTCAGCCGTTGCCAGGTAGCGACAAAACACGACGGGATTGGCGCCAGCTTTGAGCAACGGCTTCAGCGCACTCACGAGCGCATCAAGCTTGGGATCCTTTGTAGCCGAAAGACTGGTCGCTTGATCTAGGAGAGCTTGAAGAGCCGGATCGTTCGCGAAGACCGTATTGGGCTCAACATCAACAGCGTCTTCGTCGTCGCCATCTTCGTCGTAGATTTGTGGCTCCAAACGCTCCGCTTCGTTTGAGGCACGATTTCTAAGGGCGCTGAGCGCCGCAGCTGGAGAAGAGCCCACGCATCGCATCAAGGCGAGGGTGCCCCAGAAAGCGAGCCGCTGATCCTTCTTCTGATCACCAGCTTTCGAGACAACTTCAAGGCAGTAGTCGATGGCAGACTCTTGAAAGGCCAAATGGTCGGCTGAAAGGCGATAAGGGAACTCGGTTGTTTCGTGCTTCGGGAAAGAGCGATCCTCGTCCCAATCCCCTTCGATGAGATCGACCCGGCGCCGCTGAACCAAGTGCCGCGCCAGGCGCTCGCGGTAACGCGCATTGTCAAAATCGACTGAGGCGAACTCTTGATTAATCAGCGACAGCAAGCGCGCGAATGCTTCTTCATCTCCGGAGTGCGGCGTGGCCGTGAGCATGACGATCCTGCGTTCTGGATCCTTTGCCAGCCCCTGGAGCAAGTCGAAGCGTTGCTGCTTCCCTTTATGCGTTCCAACGCAAGCATGCGCTTCATCTACGATTATAAAGTCGGGACAGGCACGCGCAAACCCCTCCCGGCGTTTCTCTGCCTTGATGTAGTCAAGGCTGACGACCGTGAATGGGTAGGCGTCAAATAGCGTTTGGGCGAGTGGTAGGTTGCGTTCAAGGCGGGCCGCAGTGCCAGACGTCACCGGAACCGCATCAATGCCGAAACGATCCTTGAGCTCGATAATCCACTGATCCACGAGGTGAGGCGGGCAGAGGACTGAAAAGGCATCGACTTCACCTCGATCCATCAGTTCACGAAGGATGAGACCTGCTTCGATGGTCTTGCCGATCCCTACGTCGTCAGCGATCAGCAAGCGGGGCACCTGCAGCCGCAGGGCCATCAGTAGTGGGACAAGCTGATAGGTTCGCGGCTCAAAGGCAAGCTGAGCGGCGGACCTGAATGGCCCTGCACCGCGACGCAAGGTCAGTCTAAGCGCATCGGCAAGGAGTGCCGCTTTGGCTTGTACTGTGGATCGCGCGTCGTCAGGCAGGTCAAATCTCGCCGCCGCGACGCTCGCGATTTCCAGTTCAGGATCTAGGATGACTACGTCGTTCTCGTTTCCCGAGAGGGGGCGAAGCGCAAGAATGCCCGGCCGCGGTGCTGGAAGAGCAACCCACTCTCGACCGCGGGCAAGGACAAGATCGCCAGGTGAAAAGCTTAGCGTCATGGCCTATCCTTTGAGTAGATCAATGAGTTGTTCGGGCACACTGGCGTCCGGAAAACTTGGCAGCGAAACCAGCTCCCAACCTTTGCTCGAAGCATCTTGAGACATTTCAGGCGACACGGAGTTGGCCGTTGCGGCGACGCCGTGACCCCGCCACGCGAATTCCACGTCGGTTTCGCCAAATTTCACCGGCATGGTATCCACATGCGGAAGTCCCGCTTCTTCGAAAGCCTTTAGCCACGGAGACGCGGAGCCGTCGAAGGAGGCGCGAGCCTCCAAAAGCGTCTGCCCCCGCGCCAGGTCGATCAGCAGCTGCGCTACTTCTGTGCTGCTTCGGTCTATTTGTTCGTGATCAGGTTGGTTGAAATACGAGAGAAGACAACGATAGCAACCGCGCACACATGCATCGTCAGCTTTCTCAGTCAGAAGCTGCGCGTCGCCTGCCTTGATTGAGGCTTCAATGTTCTCGTAGTGCATGAGTTCGAGTGCTGTCCGCGCAACTTCGCTGATCGCCTTCGGGTCATCGACCAGGCGGTTAAGGACCCCGGCTCCGCCCTCAGTTGCCTCATAGGCAAGAATAGCTCTGCGGTTGTCGCGCGCGGGAAGAGGTTCACCGAGGATTTCTCCCTCCTCAAGCTGATAAACCACTTCAATGCCCCGCATCAGTGCATGCTGAACAGTGGTGATCGTTTCAGGATCAAAGCTTTCCGGCTTCGTGAAGCGGAAGAGCAGCGCGTTCTTCCTATCCCGGACGATTGGAACGATTTTTACAGGTCTTACAACATCGGGCGGCGTATCGGTTTCTGCGTCTTCGTCTTCCGCTTTTGCCCAATAACCGGTTCGAGGATCGATGTTGAAGCCGAAGACGGTCTGATCCTTCCGGCGCTTCAGGCCTTTGTTGAGGCGGCTGATTTCCGCGCTGTTTGCATACTGAAGCGCGAGCAACGAGGTGTCACCGCACTTGAACTCGGCGTTCGTCACCTGAAGCTGCCCGTCTTTTGTGGGCCAAGCGAAAACGGTCTGAATGTCGAAGCCTTGGCGTACCCGCTCTTCATCGTTGGCAGTAATACGCTCAATTGGCGCTGCCTCGACGTTGTCGATCCGAAGCGTGCGTTTGACTGGCACTTCTCCAGCCATGTGGGTGTCACAGCCGTGGCAGCGTTCGACCTCACCTTCGTGACATGCGCCACAGTTCGGGCAGATGTAGATGTCTTTCGTGGCCAGTTCCGACCCGTCGCCTTCGCGCGCCTCGGGCGGGAGCTTGGCTTTCATGACACGATATGCGCGGCCCTCATGGTAGATGAGGCTTCGGGGGCCGAATTCCGAGATCGCCAAAAAGCGTGCGCGCGACAGAAACGAGCCGCTTTTCCCTTCCCCTGGCACAAATGCATAAAGTGGCAGACGCGGGAAGTTATACCCCGGAAGAAAACCTTCTGTGGCCAGGTAACGGTACGAGTAAAAGTCCGAGCCGTTTGACGCTTTGCCCTGTTCCAGGATCGCCAGCTGATCGCTCGCCTGCATTTGCGCAGCCTTGATCTTGCGACGATCGGAGCCGGAAAGCCCCGTGATTTCTGATCGCGCGTTAGCCTCCGCCAGTTGCGTGCGCGCAGAGTTGTAGAGTTCGCGCCAGCGATCAAATGCGCGATCGAACTCCTTCGGCGCGTTCATTGCGACATGAAGTACAAATTCTTCAGGTTCACCCATCCAAACTGGTGCTGAACCGTCGTCCGCTGCCAAGATCTGATCCAGCACCCGCTTCATCGGAGAACGGGCCCGTGCGGCCAGATCAGACTTTGAGATTACAGACAGGACCTCCTCTTTGAGCGGATAGCCTGCTCCTGTGAGATCAAGGATATCTGGAATATCAGGCTTAAGGGCGAGTTTTGCCTCGGCGAGCCAAACGGCGTGCAGATGCGAGCGCACCAATTCTTCGTTGGTAATGTCCAAGGCTGGAGGGCGGACAACGCCTGCAACCATATCGTTGCGGCGATCAAAGAAATACTGGTCATGTGGTGAGCCGGATGCGCAGTAAGTTACGACGACTGCCGCCTGACCCGAGCGTCCTGCGCGACCAGCGCGTTGTGCATAATTTGCTGGAGTCGGTGGGACGTTGCGGAGATAGACGGCGTTCAGAGCCGAGATATCCACGCCGAGTTCCATAGTAGGCGAGCAGAACAATGCGGGCAGAAATTGGTCGGACTCACCGGAAGCGCGTATCTCGGCCCGATATTCTGACGTGCTGAGGTTGGCGCGGTCATCTTCTTCGAACCTGAAGCGCCACTCCCGCCACTCGCGTTGCTTTTGCGATACCTGTGCGGTGTGTTCGCGGCCCTCCAACCCCCAATATGCGCTCTGGCCGGAGGCAAGGTCGTTTGCGATGGAAGCGTACAGATCGTGGAAATAGCGGTTTCCACGCTTGCCTTCATCCGAAAGAGCCGCACCTGGGACGAGCCTCACAGCCGATGGTGTCAACCGCCATCCGACCAGATCCGCATCAAGTTCGACTGGGGCGACCACGCCTTCGTCTGCAAGTAGCTCGAGAAGACGCGAGAAGAACTCGAGGTAGTCTTCTTTCCCGAGCTTCGTGCCGATGACGCTCTTTTTGTTGATCAATCGAGCGATGCGCGAGTTGTGGCCCGCACGCAAAAGAGTCTGCTCTTCACGCAGGCCGATTACACCCTTTCCGGGGGCTCGCAAAAGCAAGGATGAACGCCCACGTGGATTTTCTTTCGCATCAATTGCCCAAGGCGACCGCAGCAGAGATCGCGATTTCTGAGCGACACCATCAAGAACCGTCAGGTCCAGCGCTTCGGTGTTCACCGCCAGGCCCTCCAGCATGGCACCGAGGACTCTTTTCAACACTTCGGCTCGTTGTTCCTCATCAAGTTCGCCCAGCTCTGGCAACACGGTCATCAGGCGCTCACGGTCCGAAGCAATGTCCCTGAGGCCAACGAACTCAACATCCAACAGGTTCAATACGAACAAGCTCGGATTGGTATATCGCCAACCGCGCCGCAGATCCGTCCAGACCCGATGCGCCAGAACCTTTGCGAGTGCTCGTTGTGCATCCTCTCGAATGACGGCACCTGAGGAAGGATCAAGCATCCAGTGGGCACGTGCGTCTTTATTGGCGGAGGTAAAACCAAGAGCCTTGACGACTCTCAAGCCAAACTCATCCTCGGTAAGACCTTCGTCACCAGCAGCAATAATTGCGCGGAGAATTGCTCCACGCAGCAAGCTCACGAAAAGGAAGTCATTGAAGTTTCCCGACTGTAGGGCCGCATCTTGGCGGTTATCGGTGAATCCAAGAAGCTTTCTCTTCGTCTCTGGAACGCCGCTTTCCGGATGGTTCATCCACTCGAGGGCACTCGAAATCAGCAGGGTCGTTGCCGAACTCCGTCCCTCGCCTGACAGGCCCGCCAGCTTGCTTCGTTCCCGCATGCCTTGGTTCGGTTCATCCTGGCAGCATAAGCAAAAAGCAAACTTCCCCGGTATGAACCAGAAATCATTTCCTCCCGCGCCATGCCGACCATCCGAGCCGACGACATAGGACACCGGCGCCCGCTTTTTCCGGTACGACCTAAGGCGTTCAATGCCGTTGCGTTCTTCCCTCCAACTCTCCGGGTAACTGTCCAGATCACCGTTAAAAGCGAATTCCGGATCAGTTTCCGGGATCGGGCAAAGGTATCCAGCGACGTCGTCGTCTTCATCAGCTTCCAGTGGAGTGTCATCAATGTTCCGGGGCAAGAATTTGATCTGACCGTCGTTGTCGCTCTTCGTGACGACGTGATACTCGTGCCCGCAGCTTCGGCAGAAACGCGTTGGATATAGGCGGTCGCCTGGAGACTCTGGATCCTCGAGCTGGCCCTCGAAGAGCACAGTCCGTGGCCGCGAAGCCAAAGTTGTGAAAACTTCGCCAGCTCCAGATATGAACCTGTGTAACTTGAACGCGAGGAACGCGACTTCACCTGGTCCTCCACGTTCGTGTTCGGGCAGACTGACACGGGTCAGGAAAGCCTCGAGCGCTGTCCGGCATTGGCCTACTTCAACGCCGCTATCGTCGGCGAGGCGCATGACCGCCTCCTCGAAGGGGATTGGCTTTTTCCTCTTGAGTTCCAAACCGTCATCAAGTCCAAGCGCAAGCTCCGCCCAAACCGCCAACGGATGCTTCTTTAGAACTTCATCACTCAAGTTGTTCGGCAACGGTTGGTCCAGGACCGCTGCGAGGCCAGCCTTGGCTTGCGCTAGGTCAATCGAGTCATCTGTTGCACGCTGCAGGGATTCATCGATGACAGCGTCCGGCCCAATATCCGAACCAAACAGGCGCGTCGCCACTTTTGCCACAGCCAGCGCTCTGCTTTCATCGGAGCCTTCGGAGGCCATGGTCGCCGATGTGCCGATGCAGATGGGGGCTTTGTCTGGAGCGCAACGGTCGCGCAGCCTGCGGACAAGTACGGCAACGTCGGCGCCTTGACGGCCTCGGTAGGTGTGAAGCTCGTCGAGGATAATGAATTCAAGGCCGATAGCATTGCTGATGACCTGGGAGTCGAGTTCATCCTGTCGGGTAAGAAGCAGCTCAGCCATCATGTAGTTCGTCAGCAGAATGTCTGGCGGGTTGGCTGCAATTTTCAAGCGTTCTTCGCGGCTCTCCTGGCCCGTATAGCGTTTGACGACCGGCTTCAGCGCATCAGGCAGCCCAGATTGGCCGATGAATTTGTCGATCTCCTTCAGTTGGCTGTTAGCAAGTGCGTTCATTGGGTAGACGATGATCGCGCGGGTTTTGCGTGGCTTGCCCGCTCGGAGCGCGCGGATAATCGTGTCGACGATGGGCACAAAGAAGCAAAGAGATTTACCGGAACCTGTCCCAGTGGTTACGACAAAGCTTTTGCTAGTCTGTGCCTTTGCAATTGCTTCAGCCTGATGGCGGTGAAAGCGAAGCGGGGTTTCTCCAAACCTAAAGACCTGTCCTGTGCCTTCATCCAGATCCCCGGACTTGACCAGATCGTCTACCGTTGGCCCTGAAAGGAAACGAGGGTTGAGAGAGAGCAAAGCATCAGGCCAAAAGCGCCCGGCATCGTATTGCGCATCAATTTCAGCCCGAAGGTCGTCAGAGCGAATTGAACTAAACGACCGGGAAAACCGTTCGTAAGAGCTGATAAGATGATGGTCGAATTCAAACGCTTTCATGAAAATTCCTACAAAACCTGACCGGCGTAGTGCTCGCCAACGACGATGTCTCGATTGATCAAAACAATTTGCTGTTCGTGGGGTTTTCGCGCTGAGGGGTCAGTGTCCAGCCCGAGACGCTTGAGCGCGTAGTAAAGCAGCGCGCGTCGAACTTTGATCTTCGCCCTACCGCCGCGCATCCCGTAGTCCAGCGCGATCACCTTCTTCTGGTTCTCCGTGAGTTCAGGGTGGGGACCGATCTCAAGCGTGACCTGCTCTTGCCAGTCGGCATCGGCTGCTAAGGTGACTTCGCTGGCTTCAGCGCCGCGTGTTTGGAGGATGCGCGAAAGCAAGAAGTCCTTGAAGACTTCGTCAGTCTTACAGAACGCCCGCGTGTGCCAGCGGAAGCCGTCGAACCCGATGGCGTGAGGTGCGATCCACCGCCAGCTCGGCTCGGGGCGCGAAAGGGACTGATACTTCACCTCGATGGCCTCGGATCGGCGGATGGCACCGACAACGGATCGCAGGGTGACAGGGTTCACCACACGGGCTGGCGTTGGCGCAGCATCATAGGATGGCAGTTCGGCGATCCAAGTATCGTCGCTGTCGAGGATGCCATCGGCCAAGGACCGTAGCTGTGCGAGGTAGCGGCTGGCGTCAGGTTTCAGGAACTGTGCAGCATAGTCGGGACCACGGACATACGTCCGCGCGCTCTTGTCATAGACCATGTTGTCCGGAGCGAAGCCGATGTAGCGGTTGAGGTCGGCGGAAGCTTGGTTCACCGACAGCCCGAACTGTTCCATCAAGTCGCTGCGGTTCACTCGCCCCTCCCAAAACAATCGGAACTCGATGAACTCGAGACGCTGCGCGACTCCCCAACGAAGCTCCGATTTGTCACTATCCACTTCGCACTCCCGACTCGGCGCGTTTGATTTATATGCGCGCCCATTTTTTGTGCTGGCTGAACGCTAGCGGGGAGTCATGTCGTGTTCAATCGAAATGCTTCGTAAGATTGTCTTTTTCGCGATGTCGCAGCCGTGGGAGGGGCGAGGTAGACTGCTCAGCCTTCGGCCGGCAGCTCGTCTGGAAAGCTCTGAACCTCTCGTTCAAATGCCTCGACGTCGGACACTCTGTACACGACCCGGCCCCCGATCTTCAGGTATCGCGGACCTTCCTGGGCCCAACGCCATCGTTCAAGTGTTCGGTGGCTGATCTTCCATCGGGCCGCTAATTCGATCTGACTCAGACATACTTCGCTCATTTTCGTCTCCTTTTGCGCAACACACTTCGGTCGCAAGAGAACGAATGCGTGAGAAGAAAACCTATTCAAGTCGGTATGTTGCGTGCTCGGAGGCTATGTTTGAAATAGGCGGGGCGGGCGTGAATTGGCGCAACCCGTCGAAAACATGTGGAACCCTTCGCGGCAGTGCGATGCCCATCGGAATGGGGTCGGACACTTTTCTCAAAATTTCAGGGGTTTTCGTGGCGTCTAGACACGATCCGAACTGCCAAAACAGCCAAGTTGGTGTTCGTGTCATTCCCTCCGCCACTTGCCCTTGAGAAACGTTTCTCCCGAACCGGCTGTGGCCTAAAATTTCCGTGTTTTCAAAGGGGTTTGCAGAACGGGCTGAACACCACCGTGCCAGCTATCGGCACAAAATCCGTTCTCTCGGCGAGCTTTTCTCTGAACCTCATGACTTCTGCCATTTGGTGAATTTCTTAGAGAGCCTTGAAAAGGAAGCATTTTCTGGAGTCATGACCTGAGCACTTCGACGCGGGTGGCGTTCGGCCAGAAGGAACAGAAATCGAACCTTCGCTTCTTGCTGAAGAAGCCACAGCGATCAAGTTTCGGAGTTACTTTATATTCCACCGCACCAGAAGAAAGGGCGGATAGGGCCAGCCTCCAGTTCTTCGTGGAGGAGAGATTTCGGGAGGCACAGCAAAGTCCGCGTAGTGATCAACAGACCGTTGGACATACCACATGAAGTGGGGCTATGTAAATAATTGAGCAAATCATGAGAAATCTCGCCCAATCAGGCAGAGACGGAGGGGGCAAAAATATGGGAACCAGTGAAGAGGCATTTCATTTTGTCGACCTCTTCGCTGGGCTGGGTGGCTTTCACGTCGCGCTCGAGGAGTTGGACGGGCGTGGTGTGTTCGCTGCGGAGAGGGAGCCTAAACTGAAGGCCCTCTATAAGGTCAATTTCGGTATCGATGCTTGGGGTGACCTCAATGAGTTGAGCAGCGACGAAATCATAGCCCTCAATGTGCCCGATCACCACGTACTTACTGCAGGCTTTCCTTGCCAACCGTTCTCTAAAGCAGGAGACCAACTGGGCTTTAAAGACACAAATCAGGGCAATCTCTTCTTCAAGGTGCACGACATTTTGCGCGTCAAGCGGCCACTACATTTCATCTTGGAGAATGTTCCCAACATCCTAAAGCACGACGGCGGTCGCACTAAGACTACGATCATTCGCTTGCTGGAGGAACTCGGCTACTCCGTCGCTGTAGAGCACTTTTCGCCCCACGATTTCGGCATTCCACAGGTGCGAGACCGCGCATATTTTGTAGGATCGCTACAGGGTCTCGATAATTTTGATTGGCCCACGAAGCATAGAGGTCCAACCGAAATCCAATGGGTGCTGCGCCAAGAAGGGCATTCCGGGCGCGCCATCCCGGAACAGACGCTGCGAGCCATTGACATGTGGGGCGACTTCCTAAGGCGCTCTCCGGCTTCGCTGAAACTGCCTTCTTTCCCAATCTGGTCGATGGAATTTGGGGCAACTTATCCTTACTTGGATGAGACGCCGGCAGGGGTTTGGGTTCGCAGACCTGTCCGGGGTCTTAGCCGCATGGGTTTCAAGGGCAGCTTCGGCCAGTCCCTCGACTGCTCGCTCGACGAACAACTGACGAGGATACCTAGCCACGCCAATCGCCCGGGCGACTTGAAGTTCCCGCAGTGGAAGCGGACTTTTATCAGGCAAAACCGCGAGTTCTACCAAGCCAACCGAAACTGGATCGATCCTTGGATCTCAAAATGGAGCCCTCAAAGCTTCCCGTCTAGCTTTCAGAAGATGGAGTGGAACGCGCAAGGTGAAGTCCGTAACATTGACAACTTCGTGCTGCAGGTGCGTGCATCAGGGCTGCGGGTCAAGCGTCCCACTACCTCCCCAAGTCTCATCGCCTTCACGCAGACCCAAGTACCTATCCTCGGTGCAAACTTGGCCGGCGAACGTCGGTACATAACGCCAGCTGAATGCGCTGAACTTCAGAGCCTCGGGGGTATTCAACTGCCCTTTTCGGACATCGACGCATACAAAGCCTTGGGAAACGCAGTGAACGCTCGTGTTGTCAAAGCAATCGCCGAACGCTTGTTGCACGGGCTCATTAGGCCCAAGTCGACCATAACCTCCGACCTCAAACTAATTAGAGCTGCAGAATGATTGATAGTATCGAACACGAAGACGACTTCGACGAGGACGACCCGCGGGTTCTCTTCCTGGAGAGCATCGCCGAAGGGTTGGCAACACTCTCCGAAGCTTCTGACACTCCCAGCGGCGTGCCCCCGGTTTCGTCAATTTTCAGCAGTGGTGATGTCGACTTCGCCTCTGACTCGTGGATGAATAAACTGGCTGAGGTTCAAGGCTGGCTGAGCCTCAGCGACGACCTCCCGCTCACGGGAGGAGCACCATTTTTTCAAGCACTGATCACTGAATTCAACCTTGAACCTACCGACCACCTTGCTCCCGGAGGTGCCCACCCGCCGCTGAGTCTTCGCGCGCTCGAGCGCCTAAACGAGCGCGTGGAGGCAGCCGTACGGCTTCAGGGAAACTATCTTGAAGAACTTGAGGCCAAGGGTACTAACCGCGCAATGGCTACCCAGTCGTGGGCTGACGCGTGGGCCGAGATCGACGCGGGGGAGGAAGCAGTGACCCCGGAGCCGGTCACGGCAAAGGCCGCAGTTTGGTCGATTTACCACTTTACCAAGAAGCCCCCCAACCTGACGCCGTCATACCAGCGTGGTGACGTATGGGGCAACGGCGACAGACAGTCCCTGATGGAGTCCATCCTGCGTGGTGTTCCTTTGCCATCAGTCATTCTGCTGCGAACCGGACCTTCTACGCCGCATGAGGTGGTCGACGGCAAGCAGAGGCTCACAGCCATCCTCCGGTTTGTGGGAAAGCACCCCGTTGCTAAGCAGAAAGTTGCGGAGGTCACCGCTCGGCATAGCGACAAAAAGTTCAACGACAAAGGACGTCTCGATAAGCGCGGTGACAGGAACCTGACGGATTTGTTCAACGACGACTACCCGGCTTTCCGCCGTGCCTGGAAAGCGCTGGAGGGTTATGCACTCAATTCCGCACTAGAGAACGAATACTACTTCCCATTTAAGCTGCGAACGACCGGAGATGGCGGGCTGGTTGGCCCCTATCTAGAACCTCTCCGGGGAAAGTACTACACGCAGATTAAGGCTCGGGAGATCGACGTCGCTAATCAGAAAATTGTCGTCGAAGCGTTGTTCGAGGACCCGGTGGACTACACCGTTCCTGTCATTGAATACACTCAGGCCAGCCAAGCTCAGATCCATGAGGTCTTTCGCCTCTACAACAAGCAGGGCGTACACCTGAATGCAGAAGAGATCCGTAACGCCGTCTACCACGAGGTCGAACTTACCCGCGCGACTCTTGCCGCCGCCGGCGACGCCGACCCGAACACCGATGTTGCCGAAATTTCCAGATCGCTTGCCGGTATTGACGATCTTGGCCGCTTAGGTGACGCGCTGACAGCCTACGGTTTTGGGGGAACTCGCTATAAACGTACTAAGGTTCTCGCTTGGGTCATCTCGGTCCTAGTGCACGATACTAAAGGGAAAGACTTGGCATCGACTAGCCGTAACATCGACGATTTGCTGAAGGCGATTCAGAAGAACAAAGCGCACCCACTAGCCGAACCATCGACGTTAACCAAACTGTTCTCGCTGCTGCTACACGCTGTCGAACTCCACTCATCGCACGACGAGTTGTGGTCTGATAAGTTCAAGGATGGCGGCAAGGGTGCCAAGTGGCAGGAACTCCAACTAGTCGGTTCTCTCGTCGGCATCACCATGGCCTTAGCGGCATCGCCAGACGACATAGAGGAACGTCTAGAGGCCAATGGAGATGCTATCCGAACAGCGAGTCAAGAAGCCGCAGACTGGGAACGCCCAGAAAAGACACAGACTAAAACGCAGTGGGATTACATCGCCAAGATCAACAAGAATCTCCTGGAACTATTGGGAATCGACCCTGATCAAGCGGCTGAGGCAGTGCGTCTGCAGTTCGGAACCTCTGGGTACGCGTCGTTGCAGCGGATGCGCATCGAACCAAAGAGTTGAGAGCGGTGCCAGGACATTCCCCACTCGTCGAGCACGTTTACTTCAATCCGCCCGCTCCCCAAGAGGCGGACTCTTGGTGGGCGAGGTACAAGGCTCAACTCGCCGGCTTGACCGACACGGCGCGTGCCGCAGTTGAGGCAGACTCTCGCTACATTTTGCAGCGCGGAATATTGGCCGCCGACACCGCGAAGCCCGAAGAGTGGTCATTCCGCCGCTCGCGCACGGGACTCGTCATGGGCTCAGTCCAGTCTGGCAAAACCGCTTCAATGCTGGGTGTCTCAGCCTTGGCCATCGACAATGGCCTCGACATTATCGTTGTACTCGCCGGGACCCGCCTCTCCTTGTGGCGCCAGACCTATGAGAGGCTGCTGCAGCAGTTGGACTCTGGCGAGGAAAACGCACAGAAAGTTAAACGTCGCCTGCTGTGTCCTGCGCCTGGCATCGCTCTGTCAGAACAGACCCAATCGCTGAACACCACCTACCGTTTATCGTCTGCACAGGTTCGAAAACGGCTGCGCCAGGGCATGCCTCTTATCATAGTGGCGATGAAGCAGACTCACCATCTGCATGCCCTGGCAGCAAGCCTCCGCGACAACGTTTTTAAAGAAGTTAAGGAGCTTGGTCGCACCGTCCAAATGCTCGTACTCGACGATGAGGCCGACGATGGCTCTATTCTCGATGCTATAGTTGAGTCCTCGCAGGACCCCATTTACGGCAACCTGAAGCAGATCCCGCGTGCGATCGCAAACCTCTGGGATCCTCCACAAGGATCACCTGAAAATCTCTTCTCGACCTACATCGCCTACACGGCGACCCCCCAGGCCAACCTCCTACAGGAGGATCACAACCCCCTAGCGCCAAGAGACTTCTTAATCTCTCTTCGCACGCCACTTGACGTCGGCCATCCAGTAGATACGACCGACCCTGGCAATCTCAATGCCCCTCGCTCATCGACTTACCCAGAAGCGGCTGGGATACGTTCTTGCTACACCGGCGGTGAGGTATTCTATCGCCGCGCGGAGGCAGCCAAACTATGCGTGCCCACCACCGACTCCGTGCAGCAGGACCTCGCCGACGCCGTCCGAGCGTTTTTGGTAGCGGGCGCCATCCGCCTAAACCGCTCTGGAAAGCTCGGCCCAGCTTCCGCACTCTCAATGCAGTTCGACACCAAGGAAGAAGCCCTTACTAAAGTGACTTCACCGCACTCGATGCTGTATCACCCGTCTGCGGCAATCCAGCACCACTTCAAGGGTGCTGAGGACGTCTTGATTTGGGCGGGGATTCAGGATCGAGCCACGGCTCGAGGTATTCTGGAAGCTGGAGATACCAGGCTTCCGCAAACCTTGGTGAAACAACTGCTGGCAGATCCCGCCCCATGGGTGCAATGGCTCGAAAAGTATCGTGCCTCCGCAAAAGTAGTCGAGGAGGAGTTCGACGTTCTGCCACCGTCGAGTTTCCCGGACTGGCAGACTGTCGAAGATCTATTGGTCAGGGAGGTGATCCCAGGAACTAGGATCGCCGTGGTCAACAGCGACGCTAACGCTGACGATCGCCCTGTCTACGTACCGACCCTGGATGCAGAAACCGGCAAATGGAGAGCAGCTCGTGACCTTTGCACGATCTTCGTCTCAGGAAATGTAATGGCCCGGGGGCTGACACTGGAAGGGATGACCACAGCGTTGTTTCAGCGCTCATCGGCCAACCCGTTGGCAGACACCCAAATGCAGATGCAGCGCTGGTTTGGCTACCGCGGGTCATATATTGAGTTGTGCCGCGTCTTCGCCTCGAGCGACCAACTCTCCCTCTTCAGTGCTTATCACGATGTCGACGAAGCGGTTCGAACCGCCATCATCGAGCGCATGGTGAGCGACGCGCCTAAACCTACCGTCTTGCAGGGGCTCAATTTCGAAGCCACAGGCAAGATCGCAGGTTTGGGCAACCTTCCATTGTCACCGGGGGCACGACCTTTCGTTACGGTCATCAATGACAGTGGGCGGGCGGATCCAAATGCAGACATCGTGGCTGGACTCTTCGCCAAGCCGTCCAGCGACCTCACTGTCGCAAATGTGCTGCGAGGCCGAATCCTAAATGTTCCACTCGAACTGACCGAGGCCGCCGAACTCTTGGATAGCCTCACTTTTGCCAGTTACCGTCCCGGGAACGAGGGGCTGTACGCGGATTTCTGGAGCAATATCGAAGCCCGTGCAAACGCAATCACCCCACTGGCGGACGCACCTTTCTATCGCCCGCCGGTTAGGCAAGGTGAAGGAGATCAGCCGAGGCGAGCCTGTCCCTATGCGATCGCTGCTTATCTTCGACTTTGGTCGGCCAGCCTTTCTCGACCGATTACGGGTCTATTTGTCACTGGCCAGCCCAGCGATCTGTGGTCATATGCGGACCTCACGCGCAAAAACGCTGAGCGACCGCGGTTCTGGGTCGGCATTCGTTATGGAGGTGGTGCCACCATATCCGAAGGTCCGTTGGCACGGCTACCATTTGGAATACGCGCCACAACTAAGAGGGTAGCCGGAGGCGAACTTGAGACCACTTGGGGTGCGAGTGACCCCAACGCCGGACCGGGTCAATATCGCGGCGACGTCTATTTCGACTACTACCATCGTTGCGCTGACGTTCCGACGAGCAGCAACACAGGATGGCGACCCAGCGGTTCTGACGGCCAAATTCTTTTCTACGTCAATCAACATTCGGACGACGAGCATCCCACGGTTGCAGTTGGAGTCTGTCTTCCTGCGGGAGGTCCAGAACAGTTTTCCGCTACCCGTGCTGGCGCTTCCATCGTTTAGAAGGAACTCTCATGACCAGCTACGAAGCAGTTCTAAACCAGATCAACGTCGTTCCGGCGGGCACAAATGGAGATGACCGGGCCATTACTTGGTTGACGGATGCGAAGGTGGTTGGGATCGCTCGGAACAGTCGAGGCCATTTGGAACTGTTCCTGGCAGGCGACAAGTTAAGGCCCCGGACCGACGCAGTGAAGACTGCGCTTCACTACCACGCATGGCACCGCGAAACTCTGCCTCCGCTGAGCGCAAACCGCATTTGCTTGCCTGCGCTGGGGCATTTCGACCAGGTCGGTGCATTTATTGCCGCTGAACTGCTGCGCGAGAAGGCTGATGCCAATTTGGAGCGCGCCTTTGCCGTCACCGAACCGCTGATCGAACTTGCCATTAAGCGCTTGGAAATCTCCGAGAATGCGATCCTCGGACTTATCGGGGAACTGCTACTACTCGACGCTCTTTGCCGACGGGCGACCGATCCTCAGGTCGGACCAATCGTGCAAGCTTGGGATGGCTGGCGTCGCTCGGCAAGGGACTTCATATGGGAAGGCACGGGCGTAGAAATAAAAACCACTACTGGCACAACCTCAAGTCATGCCATCCATGGCATCCACCAGATTGAACCTACCCCTGCCAGTGATGACACGGCAGGTGAAACGCGTCTACTCCTTGTAAGCATCGGCCTGTGCCAAGCCGATCTCAATGCGCCAGCTTTGTCGATCCCTTTCTTGGTGGAGAGCATTCTGGAGCGTCTCAACGCCACCGGGGCTAGCGGCTTGGTCGACGAGTTCCTCAAGCGCGTGTCTGTTTACGGCACGGAGTCCGGCATCGGATACGAGCATGCCACGATGGTCAACGAAGCACCCTTTACGACTAAGTTTAGCGTGACCTTCGTTCGTGGGTACGACATGGCAGACCCAGGAGTTGAGGTCCTGAGGCGCGATGACGTCATCACCCATCAGCATGTGGATGCCCAGTCGGTCACTTTCCGCATGGAGCTTCCCGCTACGATCAGTTCGAAAAATCCCATCCTAGGTGTCCGACGCGTCGTGGAAGCGATCCTGAGACTGCACAATTAGGGACTGGTTACTTCTGAGCAAAACTGACCCTCGAAGGATTGGTTGGCCGTGGCTTGAATGGCCGCCCTACGCGCTGCCCTGGATATCAGCTTTATTGAAGCTGCCCCGGAGATAATTGCGAAACGACCAACGGCAGTTGAGGGCCGTTCACGTAGTTTCTTTCTGTGAAAAACGTTGTTTCTCCCACTCAACTGGGAAAGCCTCCAGCACTCTCACCAGCGTAACCTCTGGCCCCTGCTTCCCATCCAAAATCGCCTCCACGATGTCAGGCGCGAGCAGCGCGAGCCGTAGGACGCGGGTCATGTAGGACGGCGCGATCCCTTCGTGTTCCGCCAGTTCGGCGATGGTCACGAAGTCACCTGTTTCCAGCATCCGCTTCCACCGGAACGCACGCGAGAGTGCCTTGACCAGCGCGTTATCAGTTCTCCGCACCAGCTCTGCGCCCTCGGGCAACTGCATTTCCTTCCGCCCTCCGCGCTTCACGACGCGAAACGGGACGTGGAGCGTGAGAGTATCCGGGATCGGCGTCCTGCTGGTCATGCCGCCGCCTCGATGCCGCTTGCAAGCACCTCGCGCGCAAGGTCACTTAGGCCATCGACGCGCAGTCGGACATTGAGCCCGTCCGTGCCGATATCGACGCGCTCGATCAGCAGCGCCACGATGCGCGACTGCTCGGCGGGGAAGAGTTCATCCCACAGCGGGTCAAATTTCTGCAGGGCTGTCCGGGCGTCGGTCTCCGTGATGTCATCGGCATGCTTGCGCGCGGCCTTCCATGTTCCGGCCACGATTTCGGGCTGGCGGAAGACGGCGCGAAGCTGATCCATGACGGCGCTTTCGATTTCACCCGCGGACACCCGTCCGACGGGACAAGATCCCGCGCCGTGCTTCAGGACTGTCTGGCTGACATAGTAGCGGTAGAGTTTGCCGCCCTTGCGGGTGTGTGTCGGTGAGAACACAGCCCCGTCTGGCCCGAACAACAACCCCTTCAGCAGCGCCGGCGTCTCGGCTCGGGTCCGTGCGGCGCGCTTGCGGGGGCTTTCCTGAAGGATGGCGTGGACGCGGTCCCACGTTTCGTGGTCGATGATGGCGTCGTGCTCGCCCGGATAACTTTCGCCCTTGTGGACCGCCTCGCCGATATAGGCGCGGTTGTTGAGTAACCTGTAGAGGTACTTCTTGTCGATCCGGTTGCCGCGCGGCGTGCGGATGCCGCGTTTCGCGACCTCGCGCGCTAGTTCTGTGCCAGAGCCGATCTCGAGGAACTTGGCGAAGATCCAGCGGACATGCGGGGCGCGCTCGTCGTCGATCAACAGTTTCCTGTTCTCCACGCGGTAGCCGTAGGGCGGCACCCCGCCCATCCAAATGCCCTTTTTCCGGCTCGCGGCAACCTTGTCGCGGATCCGCTCGGCCGTCACCTCACGCTCGAACTGGGCGAAGCTGAGCAAGATATTCAGCGTCAGCCTGCCCATGGAGGTGGTGGTATTGAACGACTGCGTCACCGATACGAAGGTCACGTCATTGCGGTCGAACACCTCAACCAGCTTGGCAAAATCGGCCAGCGAGCGGCTGAGACGGTCAATCTTGTAAACGACCACCACATCGACAAGCCCGTCTTCAATGTCCGCTATCAGCTGCTGCAACCCGGGGCGGTCGAGTGTCCCGCCGGAAATGCCACCGTCGTCATACTGATCTCGGACCAACACCCAGCCTTCGGAGCGCTGGCTGGCGATATAGGCCTCGCAGGCCTCCCGTTGCGCGTGGAGCGAGTTGAACTCCTGCTCGAGTCCTTCCTCGGAGGATTTTCGGGTGTAGATCGCACAGCGAAGTTTCCGGACAATCGGTTTGGTCATGCGCCCCTCCGATGGTTTTTCAGGCCAAAGAAGACCCAGCCGTTCCAGCGTGTGCCGGTGATTGCGCGGGCAATGGCCGAAAGCGATTTGTAGGGCCGTCCCTCCCAGTCGAAACCGTCGGCGGTGACGGTAACGACGTGCTCGATGCCCTGCCACTCGCGGATCAACCGCGTCCCGACGATGGGCGTCAGATCTGCCCGGATGCGGCTCTTTTTGCGATCGCCGCCATCAAGTTGTTCGCCAAGGGCTTCCAGCCGCTTCACCGTTTCTGGCTTCAGGCCGCCATAGGCCAGTTCCTGGATGCGATATGCGAGGCGGCTTTCAAGGTAGCGGCGGTTGAACGGCGGCGGTTCGCTGTCGAACAGGTCGCGCCACTGAGCCTTTAGGTCTGGCGTCGATGTTGTCTTGAGTGAGGCCAGGCGGGCGGGAATGGGATCTTGTTTGGTCATGCGTCTCTCCGGTGAGTTGGAGTTGCATGACGCCATTCGTTGGCTGGATAGTGTAGGCTACTTTCTCCAATTTCGTCAGATACTTCCGCCTGATCATGCATCCGTAAGCGAACCAGCCCGACAGCCAGCAGGGCGCACAGCTCGGCGCGGCGTCCCGCGGGCGTCATATAGTCGGGTGGTAAGGGGTTGGGTCGTTTCATGTCTAGGGCGGCCGTGCTTGCTGGTGTCGTTACCAACCAAAAGCCACCTGGCAGCCCTTTGTGGGACATGCGCTTTGGACTGCCAATCGAAATGCGAACAGGTAGTGAACATCGACCCTTGTGGAACTGCCTTTCGTCAACGATTATCGGAGGTTGAATCAAGTTGAGAGACAGCATGCATTGAGAGGTGAGTTCATGGCGCGCAAAGCAATTCCGATCGGTCCAAATATTCTTGCGTTGATCGAAGATGCGCGCATCGACCTTGCTCGAGCAGCGCTTGCCGTCCGAGAGGGCGAAAACGAGCCAGATTTCGCCCTGCCAGATAACCCATCTGACCTGACAGATGACGGTGCCGTGGAGGCGTTTCGGCTGGACCTCATCCAAACGCTCTCTGAATTTGACCAGGATGAACTGCGACCGGCAGAGCAACGATCACGCCGAATCCGGGCGCTCGCCGACGGAAAGGGCGTGACCTCCCTCACGACCATCGTCGATCAGCAACTCGATGATGCGCAGTCGCAGGAGTTCGACCGGCAGCCAGACCAGCTCTGCAGAAGCATTTGGACCTATCTCAATGCGCGTGAAACGTTTGAGGACGCGGAAAGCTTTCATTTTGCACGACAGTTTCGTGAGCATGGAAAGCTTTATGACGCCTTCGAGGTCGAGCTCGAAAACCATGTCGCCCTCGATGCGACCGCAATCGACGAGGTGGTGCTGGCAGCCAAGATCAAGGGGGTGCTCGAGCTGAAACCCGAGATTTCCTGCACGGTGAAAGCGCTCGATCTGCCCGCAACTGAAACACACCCGGCGTCCATCATGTTGATCGTCCGGCATGGCCGATGCCGCGCGCGGACGCTCGGATGGGTATCGTGAGGCCGCCGGCATGCTCGGCGATACTGCCGCGCGGCCAATGACCGCCTGGCAAAGGTTGCGTGACCTGATGTCCGGGTCCGGACAAGACGTGGCGCTCGACGAGGCGGTGGTCGCCACCGAGCGGCTCGATGCGGCTTTGGAGGACACGGCGGATGCGGCAAGCGCCGCCGGTGCAGCCGGTAAGAAGGCGGGTGCAGATACCCGAGCTGGAGCCGAGCAGTCAAAAACCGGATGGGAGGCGGTGATCGCCTCGGTGTCTGACTATGCCAAGAAAGCGCGCGAGGTCGGCGCTGATATCGGCAATGCTCTCGTCTCCGCTTTCAACAGCGCAGAACAGGCCATCGGTGAGTTCGTCAAGACGGGCAAGCTGGACTTCCGCGAGCTAACCATCTCCATCATTGCCGATCTCGCCAAGATCGGAGCGCGCAAGTTCATTCTTGGCCCGATTGCAAACGCGCTTTCAGGCGCGCTCGGCAACATGGGCGGGATCTTCGCCAATGTGTTTCATGCGGGCGGGCTTGTTGGCGGTCCTGCGCCTAGCCGTATGGTGCCTGCGATGGCATTCGCCAATGCACCGCGGATGCATGGCGGCGGCATGACAGGCCTTCGCCATGACGAGGTTCCCGCAATCCTGCAGCGCGGCGAGCGGGTTCTGTCGCGCCGGGAAACGGTTGCCTATGACGGGAACCCATCCGGCGCGCCCGCCGTCAATGTCACCATCAATGCCCGAGATGCCGAGAGCTTTCGCCAGAGCCGCACGCAGATCGCGGCGGACATCTCCCGCGCCGTGGCCCTTGGTCGGAGGAACCTCTGATGAGCTTCCACGAAGTGCGGTTTCCCGATGACATCAGCCGCGGCGCGCGCGGCGGACCGAGCCGGCGGACACAGATCGTCTCACTGGCGTCTGGCGCCGAGGAGCGCAACGCGAGCTGGTCCAACTCCCGTCGGCGGTATGACCTGGCCTACGGCCTCCGGCGCGCCGATGACCTTGCCGCCGTTGTTGCGTTTTTCGAGGCCCGGAACGGCCGACTCTATGGGTTCCGGTTTAAAGATTGGGGCGATTACAAATCCTGCCTGCCATCGCAGGCGCCTGCGGCGAGCGATCAGCTGATCGGTGTAGGGGATGGGACGGAGACGGAATTCCAGCTGGTCAAGCACTATACCTCGGGCGATCAGACCTGGTCCCGCGTAATCGAGAAGCCGGTGGCCGGCTCTGTGACGGTCGCACTGGACAGTATCGAGCAGCCCAGCGGCTGGACCCTCGACGCCACCACCGGCCTTGTCACCTTCGATATGGCACCTTCGTCCGGTGTCGCGATCACCGCAGCCTTCCAGTTTGACGTGCCGGTGCGCTTCGACACCGACGAGCTTGACGTGACGCTGAGCCTCGAACGCCTCGGCTCGATCACCTCCATCCCGCTCATCGAGATCCGGCGGAGAACAGAGGCTGTGCTTGTGCCCCAGCCTGTCGTTCCGCCCGTGGGGCCAACGCTGCCGACCTACATCTGGTCGGACGTCTTCACCGATCACAGCGCAACCCCGCCCCTTAGTGACAACGCGGCCGGTGCCGACTGGTCCGGCTGGGGCGATGCCACCGCGTTCCCGGCCGAAGTGCCACTTGAGTGGTTTCTGCAGAATGTCCTGCCGAACGACGCGCCCGATGGCGCCATCGTCGATCTCGACAGCCCTAGCGGGGCGATCCACCTAACTGGCCGGATGCAGCCGCCGCCCAGCTCACGGGCGCGCAACATCACGCTCGATCTCACCGGTAACACCATCGAGCGCGGCGAAGGCGCGGATTACTGGGGCCAGTTTTTCATCTGGGGCGAGAAGGTCAAAGATCCGGCCATGAGCAGTGAGGCGGTGATCGGCGCGGACTCCTCTGCTGGCGACACGGTGCTGTATCTGAAGACCCCGGATCCCGACACCGAGGCGCTTCTGACGGCTGCTGTGCCGGGATCCATCATCGAGATTCGCACCAATACAACGCGCAAGAACTACCATCCCGACGAAAGCCGCACGACTTGCTTCGTTGCCGCGACCGACCCTGTGGCCAAGACCATCACCGTGGCCGATCCGCTCGAGATCGATGTCCCGAAGGACAACCCGGTCGGCAGTTGGGAGACTTCGGATCCATCCACCGTAACGCTTTTGCAGGGTTCGCTCTTGCAGGCCAACGCCGCTGCGGGCTCCAGCACAATCGTCATGGCGAACGCGGCCGGGCTTTCGGTCGGCGATTGGCTGGTGGTCGGCACGGCCGAACTGCCCGGCTATCTCAATAACCAGTTCATGGATTTCTCGCCCGATCCGAACCAGATCGGGCCGGATCTCGATATCACCTATCCAGCCGATTACGGCGGCACGCTCATTGCCATCAATGAAGAGCTGCACCAAATCGCAGCGATCACCGGTAACACGGTCACGCTGACTGGCACGCTGGGCAAGAACAAGCTCGTGGCCTGGCAGGCCTTCGCCTTCAAGGTCGACCCGGTCGAAAACTTCATATTGAAGGGCGGCAGCTTCGTGGGCGCCAAGGCCCATGGCAGCGCGTCCGCCTGGGATCACCAGTACATCTGGTGCCGCTTCATGGTGGGCAGCACGATCCGGGATGCCAGTTTCGACATGGACCCCGCCAAGACCACCGACTTCCGGCGGACGGGCCAGGCGGTGCGGTTCGATACCGGTGACGGCAATGTCATGGACAACCTGACCATTGGGCGGCCGGGGTCCATCGATGCCGGCGAAGGCTATGGCGTCTCCTTCCGCAAGGGTGAGCGCAACTCGGTGGTGCGGAACTCCTACCTGGAGGGTTGCCGGCACAGTATCGAGTTCTGGTCGAGCTCCGGCGGCTGCATCGCGGAGGACAACCACTGCGCCGACGACACCAGCTCGTCGATCGATACCCATGGGAACTGGAACACCGGCATCATCATCCGCCGGAACCTCGTCACCCGGGACCGCACGTCTGCCGCCGTGAGCCCAGACCTGAACCCCGACGAGGCGACGGATGCGATCCGGATCGGCAACAACAAGTTTATCTTTGACGAGAACATCCAGGTGCTCGACAACACGGTGCAGGACTATGACGGCAACGCGCTCTCGATCGTGCCCGGCGCCTGGGACGTAACCGTGGACGGGCTGACCATCGACGGCTGCTGGCGCATCCTGAACATGAAGCAAAACAGCCGGCACAGCGATCTCTTCATGCGCGATGTCGTCATCCGCAATGTCGACGCCATCAACATCCGCGACCGTTGGCTCGACATCCGTCACAACAGCCATGCCGGCAGCCGGATGCAGGCCAAGGGCCTCCTCCTGAAGGACTGGACCATAGGCGCGACGGGACCGACGGGCCTCCCAGCGAGCCCGGAGCCCGGCACCGAGGTGACGGGCATGTATTTCCTGCATGTCGACGGGCTGACGCTGGAGAACTGGACCGTCACCGACGCCAATCTCTCGGGCGACAACTGGCTCCTCGTCTTCGACGAGGTCAACGATGTGACGCTCACCAACGTCGCGATTGCCTGTCTCGCCACCGGCCAGGCCGACAAGGGGATCAACATCAACAACGCCACCAATCTGCGCGGGGCGGTCACGCTCACCGGGCTCCTGCCGCCCCAAGGTGGGGGCGATCCCTTCCTGCTGTATTTCAACGACGGGACCGGGACGCCGAGCAGCACCGATGGCGCGCTGACAGTGACGCATGATCTGGGCCCCACGCCCAAGATCCTCGGCGGACCGCCGACGGGCTTCACGCTCAATCTGGTTCAAACCTGAACGCCTCTGCGAGACCATCCATGACGCAAGACGACGAGCAGCGCTGGCGCGAGCGCGGCGCGGAATTCGGCCGCCTGCAGGCGACCATGGCCGATGCCCTGCGCCGGCTGGAGCGCACTGAGATCCGGCTGGAGCGCCTGATCTGGTGGATCATGGTCACGGCCGTGGGCGCGGCCATGGGCTCGGCCAGCTACGTGATCCGCCTCATCGCAGAAGGGATCTGACATGCAAGTTGTCTCCCCAACAATGGTCGCGGCCGGCCTGATGAGCGCGGTGGTCGGCTATTCACTCCCAGACATCCAGAGGGTGATCGATCCAGCCCCGATCCGCGTGCACAGCCTGACCGTCTCGGACGATCCCTGCGACTGGCAGGGCGAGACCTATGACGGCTGCGTCTTGCAGGACCGCACAGTCGACGCCGAAAGCGGGTTCTTCTACGCCGCATGGGACGCCGCGGTGCTCTTTGCCGACACTCGCCGGCCCGTGCCGGGCTGCACCGGCGACGGCTCCTGGCAATACCAGGCGGGCCGCGCGACCTACGCCATCCCGCTGCCCGTCTGGGTCGGCAGCGACAGCTGCACGGTGGAAAGCCTGCAGGCCACCTATCCGAATCGAAGTTTCGTCCTCCTGGCCTCCTGGCATTGGGGCGCCGACCAGACCACCCATGTGAGCGCGCCGTTCTCGCTCACGCCCTGACGCGACTCAACCCGAACACACCAACTGATCCGCCCCTGCGCCGCTAACGCAGGGGCTTTTTGTTTTGAGGAGATGCCCTATGCGCAAGGCCTATGCACTCGCTCGCGCCGAGCTCGGCACCCTGGAATGGGCCGAGGGCTCGAACCCGAAGGTCGATGCCTATTTCGATGAGGTCGGCTTCCCGACGATGCAGGACGACACCGCCTGGTGTGCCGCTTTCGTCGGCGCCATGCTCAAACGGGCGGGTCTGCCGCATACCGGCAAGCTCACCGCGCGCTCCTATCTCGATTGGGGCAGGCCGGTTGCCGACGAAGACGCGCGCGAAGGCGATCTGGTGATCTTCTGGCGCGGATCGCCCGATGGCTGGCAGGGCCATGTCGGCTTCTTCGTCCGCTTCGAGGGCGCCCACGTCGTGGTGGTCGGCGGCAACCAGCGCAACCAGGTCAGCGAGGCCCGCTATCCGCGCGATCAGGTGCTGGGCTTCCGCCGCATGACCCGCACCAGCCGCGCGCAATCGACCACGCTGCAAGCCGCGGGCGGCGCAGCGGGCACCGCAGTCCTGGGCGCGATCCCGGTCATCGGACAGCTCGACGCGACCGCACAGATCGTCCTCGCCGGCACGGTCAGTGTCGTGGTGCTGGCCGCGGCCTGGATCGCGCGCGAGCGCCTGAAGCTCTGGGCGGAGGGGATCCGATGATTGGCTGGTTCAGGCGCTGGAGCACAACGGTGGCGCTGCTTGCGGCTGCCGTCATCACCGCTTTTCTGCGCGGCCGCCACGCCGGCCGGCAAGACGAGGAGGCTCAGTCCAATGCAGAGACCTTTGAGGCGCTGGACCGCGGCCGCGATGCCCTGCGCGATGCTCGCGGCCGCGATGACGCTCAGCAGCTGCGCGACAATGACGGCCAGTGGTGACGCAGGCTGCATGGCGTACGCAGAAGCCCGTATAGCCATGCCGCCGGCCGAGACCATTGCGGCCGTCCCGCAGCCCTGGCGCCGCTGGGTCGTCGACACCGACACCCGCATGACCGGGACCTGCCGATGAAGAGCCTGTCTTCAGACCTGCAGGCGCATCTCGACGGCGGGACCACCACGCTCGCCTGGTGCTGGCGCCTCACGCGCAAGGATGGGGTGATTTTCGGTTTCACCGATCACGACCGCATGCTGGTCATCGACGGCCAAGCCTACGAGCCCGAGAGCGGGCTTACCGCGTCCGAGATCCGCGGCAGTACAGACCTCTCGATGGACTCCCAGGACGCCGAGGGCGTGCTGCGCTCGGATCGCATCACGGAGACCGACATCCTCGACGGGCTCTGGGACGATGCCGAGGTCGAGGCCTGGCGTGTGAACTGGTCGGATACCACGCAGCGCGTGCTCATGCGGCGCGGGTCGATCGGCGAGATCCGTCGCGGACGGCTCGCCTTCGTGGCCGAGATCCGCTCCATGGCACATGTCCTGAACCAGACGGTCGGCCGGACCTTCCAGGCGACCTGCGATGCTGTCTGCGGCGATGCGCGCTGTGGGGTCGACCTGGAGAACCCTGCGTTCAAGGGAACGTGCACCGTGATCGGGCTGACGGGCGACCGCACCTTCACCGTCAGCGGCCTCGACGGCTTTGCCGAGGGATGGTTCACTCTTGGCATTGCGGGGTGGTCGACCGGGGCCAATGCAGGACGGCGCGCGGAGGTCCGGGCGCATAACCTGACCGGCACTGATGTCGCCATCACGCTTCTCGAGGCGCCCGTCAGGGCAATTGCGGTGGGCGACACCGCGATCCTGCGCGCGGGCTGCGACAAGCGTCTGGCGACCTGCAGCGCCAAGTTCGCCAACACGGCCAATTTTCGGGGCTTTCCGCATATGCCCGGCCAGGACGCCATGATCCGTTTTGCCACCAAAAGCGGTGGGCATACCGGTGAGGTGCTTTCGTGACGGCCCAATCACACCGCGTCGTCGCCGCAACGCGTGGCTGGCTGGGCACGCCCTATCACGATCAGGCCAGTCTCAAGGGGGTCGGCTGCGATTGCCTCGGGCTGATCCGCGGCGTCTGGCGCGAGACCATCGGCCCGGAGCCCTTTGCCATGCCGCCCTATTCGCGGGATTGGGGCGAGATCGCACAGCGCGAGCCGATCCTCGATTTGGCACGCACCGTCATGGCGGAAGTGCCGGTCGACCAGCGCGCGCCTGGCACCGTGCTCGTCTTCCGCATGCGCGCGGGCGCATTGGCCAAACATCTCGGGATTCTGACCGAGCCCGCGCGCTTCATCCATGCCTATGAACGCCTCGGCGTGCTCGAAGAGCCGTTGAGTGCGGCCTGGCAGCGCCGGCTGGTGGCCGCGTTCCAGTTTCCCGAGCCGACGGGCTGAGCGATGGCAACGCTCGTTCTTGGCGCCGCAGGCGCTGCCCTCGGCGGCTCGATCGGCGGCGCCTTTCTTGGTGTCAGCGCCGCAACGATCGGCGGTTTTGTCGGCTCGACCATCGGCTCGGCCGTCGACAGCTGGATCGTCTCGTCGCTGGCGCCGACCCAACGCATCGAAGGCCCGAGGCTCGATACGCTGCGCATCACATCCTCGACCGAGGGCGCGGTCATCCCGCGCGTGTTCGGTCGCATGCGTCTCGGCGGCCAGGTCATCTGGGCCACGGATTTTCGCGAGGAGACGAAGACAACCAGCCAGGGCGGTGGCGGCAAAGGCGGCGGTGGTGGCGGCAAGGTCAAGACCACCGAATATCTCTACTTCGCCAGCTTTGCAGTGGCGGTGTGCGAAGGCCCAATCACCGGGCTGGGACGCATCTGGGCCGATGGCAAGCTGCTCGACACCTCCGCCATCACCCTGCGCTGGTATTCCGGCTCCGAGATCCAGGACCCCGATCCGCTGATCGCGGCGAAGATGGGCCCCGACAGCGCGCCGGCCTATCGCGGCACGGCCTATGTCCTCTTCGAAGACATACCTCTCAAGGATCACGGCAATCGCCTTCCGCAGCTCTCCTTCGAGGTGACCCGCGCGCTTGGCGGCAGCGCCGGCGCCGAGACGCTGATCCGGTCCGTCGCCATATTGCCGGGTTCCGGCGAGTTTGGGCTTGCCACAACTCCCGTGCGCAGCGGCACGCCCGGCAGCGAGATTTCCGTCAATGTGCACGCCAGGGCCGGCGTGGCGGACCTCAACGTGGCGCTTGACGGACTTGCGGCCGCGTTGCCGAATGTCGAAGCCGTGACGCTCGTCATCCCCTGGTTCGGCGACGATCTCCGCGCCGGTCACTGGCAGATCCGACCGAAGGTCGAGGCCACGGCGCGCACGACAACACCCTTGGTCTGGACCGTGAATGGCGTTGCGCTTGAAGACGCCGCGGTTGTGACGCTCGACGGCACCGGCACTCCGGTGTTTGGCGGCACGCCCTCCGACAACGCGGTCGTCGAGGCCATCCGCGAGCTCAAATCCCGCGGCTACCGGGTGACGCTCTCCCCGACGCTGGTCATGGACATCCCCGAGAGCAACGCGCTACCCGACCCGTATTCGGACAACGCCGGATCCACCGGCCAGGAGGCCCTTCCGTCACGCAGCCGGATCACAGGATCTCCCGCGCCGGGCTTCGCTGGCACCGTGGAAAAGACGGCGGGGGCCGCCGCGCAGGTCGCGGCCTTCTTTGGCACAGCGAGCTCATCCGATTTCTCTGTCTCACGGGAGACCGTCTCCTGGACCGGCGGTGCGGAATGGGGCTGGCGGCGCATGGTGCTGCACTATGCGCATCTGGCGGTCGCCGCCGGTGGCGTGAACACGATCCTTCTGGGCGGCGGGTTGCGCGGTCTTACCTCCCTGCGATCCGACACCAGCACCTATCCCGCTGTCGCCGAACTCGTGAGCCTTGCGGCGGCCGTGCGAAGCGTCGTCGGAGCCGGAACCGCGATCAGCTATGCGGCCGACTGGCGGGAATACGGCGCGCATGTCCCTGACGATGGCAGCGGCGACGTCTACTTCCCGCTCGATGCGCTTTGGGCAAATGCAGACATAGACTTTGTCGGCATCGACTATTTCCCGCCCCTGGCCGATTGGCGGGATGGAACCGAGCATCTGGACGCGCAAGCCGGGTGGTCCGGTATCCACGACCGAGATTATTTCACGGCCAATGTGCTCGCCGGCGAACACCATGCCTGGCGCTATGCCAGCGAGGACGACCGACAGGCGCAGATCCGCATGGCGATCACCGACCCGCTCAGCAAGCCGTGGGTATTTCGCCCCAAGGATCTCCGGAGCTGGTGGGCCAACCCGCATTTCTCACGTCCCGGTGGCACAGAGGCGACGAATCCCACCGCCTGGATCGCGGGATCCAAGCCCATCCGCTTCACGGCGTTCGGCTGCCCCGCCGTGGACCGTGGCGCGAACGAACCTGCGGCGCTGTCCGATCCGTCGGTGCCGAGCGCGCCCCTGCCGTATTTCTCACGGGGCTGGCGCGATGATGCGATCCAGCGCGCCTGGCTCGAGGCGGTGCTTGCGGTTTGGGTCGATCCCGCGAAAGCGCCCGCGGGCATGCTCGATCTCGCGAACTCCGCCGCGTGGGGCTGGGACGCGCGGCCCTGGCCGCATTTCCCGGATCTCGCCCATCTCTGGCCCGACACCGACCGCTGGGCCCTCGGGCCGTGGCTGACCGGACGCATGGGCAGCAGCCCGCTGCCCGCACTCGTGACCCATCTCTGCGAGCGGGCGGGACTGCCGGCCGACCGCGTCGATGCCTCGGGTCTCACCGGCGCCATCGAGGGCATGGTGATCAATGCGCTTGAGAGCCCGCGCGCCTCGATCTCCACGCTGGCGCGGTATTTCGGGTTCGATGCGGTCGAGAGCGAAGGCCTGATCAAGTTCGTGATGCGCGGGCGCAACCCGACCGTCGCGCTGCACCCGGACGATCTTGTGACAACCGATCGAGGCGATGTCCTTGAGCTGACCCGGAGCCAGGAAACCGAACTGTCTCAAGCCCTCAAATGGCAGGTCGTCCGCGCCGATGGTGACATGGACCCCGCGCAGGTTGAGGCGCGCCGGGTTACGGTTGACTCAACGCGGATCGCGCTGGAGACCTTCCCGCTGGCCGTGTCTCTGGGCGGAGCCGAGCGGCAGTGTCTCCGACAGCTCAACGAGATGTGGATCGAACGGGAGCGGGCTGCGTTCAAGCTTCCGCCTTCGCGCCTCGCGCTGGACCCCGCCGATGTCGTGGCTCTTCGCCATGACGAGCGCGATCTGGTCCTGCGCCTGACGTCCATCGCCGACCAGGGCGCGCGTGGCGTCGAAGCTCTCCGGCAAGACAGCCGCGCCTATGGTGGGCCGCCCGGCGCATCACGGGCCGGCACTCCTGCGACACCGACAAGCTACGGCACGCCGATCGTCGTTCTGATGGATCTGCCGCAGCTCACCGAAGACGTCCCGGCCCACCGCCCGATGGTCGCGGCATTTGCCAAACCCTGGCCGGGCCAGCTGGCCGTCATGCGCAGCCCCTCCGAAGACGGATTCGCGCTCCTTACCACCATCGACGCCCCGGCGACGCTCGGCGTGCTGGCAGAACCGCTGCCGCCCGGGCCGACCTCGCGCTTCGATCATGCCAATACGCTGACCGTCGATCTCTATTCCGGCTCGCTGACGTCTGTCACCGATACCGCGTTGTTCGCCGGAGCGAATCCGCTCGCGATCGAAAGCAGCGCCGGCGTCTGGGAGATTGTCCAGGCGGGCACAGTGGAGCTCATTGGGCCGACCCGATATCGGCTCACCCGTCTCCTGCGCGGCCAGCGCGGCTCGGTGCACGCCATGGGCGATCCGGCCCCGGTTGGCGCACGTGTGGTCGTGCTGGACGAGGCGGTCGTCGCGCTGCCAACCAGCGAGGCCGAGATCGGCAGTCCCTTCAACTGGCGGATTGGCCCTGCGAGCCTGCCGGTCTCGGACAGCGCCTATGTCGCGCGCAACTTCACGGCTGAGGCCGTCGGCCTGCGTCCATTCTCGCCGGGCCAGATCGTCCAACCCTGGCGGACGCCGCGCAGCCCGGGCGATCTTACGATCCGATGGACCCGGCGGTCGCGGGCGCTGTCCGCTGATTCCTGGGTCGGGCTCGACGTGCCCATGGTCGAGGACAGCGAGGCCTACGAGATCGACATCCTGGACGGCAGCGCGGTCAAGCGCACGCTCTCGGCAGCGAGCCCAAGCGCCGTCTACACCGCCGCGCAGCAGACATCCGATTGGGGCCGTCTGCTGGACCGAGGCGACACGCTGACCATCCGCGTGGCGCAAATCTCCAACCTTGTCGGCCGCGGCACGCCCAAGACCGTCACCCTACACCTTTGAGGCCATGCCATGTCGGACACCTCCGTTCACCTGCAGTTGCCCTATCTCCTGGCTGCGCAGGCGCAGAAACACGTCACCCACAACGAAGCGCTGCGCATGCTCGACGGGATCGTGCAGCTCTCCGTGCTCGATCGGGATCTGACGGCGCCGCCCGCGAGCCCCGCTGAGGGGGATCGCTACGTCGTTGCTGCAACTGCCACGGGCGACTGGGCCGGCTGGGACGCGAGTGTGGCGTATTTCGTGGACGGAGCCTGGATGCGGTTGATCCCAGCCCCGGGCTGGATCGCCTGGGTCAGCGACGAGACGAAGCTCGTCTCCTGGGACAGCGCAGCCTGGGTCGATCTCTCCGGTGTCGTCGGCGCCGATGGCGCCAGCGCCTACGAGATCTGGCTCGACGCTGGCAACACCGGGTCTGAGGCAGATTTCCTGGCCTCGCTGATCGGCGCCGATGGTGCAGATGGCACAGACGGCACCTCGCTCAGCATTCTCGGTACGCTCGCGAGCGCCGGCGATTTGCCGGGGGCGGGGTCACATGGCGACGCCTATGTGATCGCCGGCGATCTGCATGTCTGGGACGGCGCCGCCTGGCAGAACACCGGGCCGTTTCGGGGGCCGCCCGGGCTCACGTGGCAAGGGGCATGGGCGAGCGCTACCGGCTACACGGCCGGCGACGCTGTTGCGCATGACGGCGGCTCCTGGCTCTGTACGGCGGACCACACCGCCGACACGGCCTCAGAGCCGGGCGTGGGCGCTTCTTGGACGACCGTCTGGGACCTTCTTGCGGCAAAAGGCGATACGGGCACCACTGGGCCCGCGGGCGCGGACGGGGCCGACGGCGCCACTGGTCCGCAGGGACCGCCCGGGGTGGCTGGGACGGATGGCACCGATGGGGTAGACGGTGTGAGCTTTGTGTGGCGTGGGGCGTGGGCGGACGCGACAGCCTACGCGCTGAACGATGTCGTTGGGAACGGCGGCGCAACTTATATCTGTACCGCGGCGCACACGGCTGACGCGTCCACCGAACCGGGCATCGGCGCGTCCTGGTCTGGGTCCTGGGACCTGATGACCGAGGCTGGAGACCTGACCGCGCAGGGCACACTCGGCGCTGGGCCGGCCGTGCTTGCGCGACGGGTGATCAACGCGCAAGCAGGCGCCTACACGCTCGCGCTCGCGGACGAAGGCGCCTCGGTGCACATGACGAGCGCCAGCGCCGCAACCTTGACCGTCCCGGCCGAGGCGACAGTGGCCTTTCCGATCGGTAGCGAGATCGAAGTGATCGCCCTTGGGGCCGGGCCGATCAGCATCACTGCGTCGGCGGGCGTCACGCTGAACGGCGTCACGGCCGGGTCCGCCGACATCGCCGCCCAATGGCAGGGCGCGGTGCTGCGCAAATACGCCGCCGATACCTGGCTTGTCGTCGGCTCGATCGGAGATGTCACATGAGGCTGATCCTGCGTGGTCACCATCATGCGGCGCGCCAGACGGGCGCCGCAAGCGCAGGACCATGGGCCGATCCCTTCGACGATCCGACCGGCACCGTTCTCTGGTCGCGCTGGATCGACGGTTCGACCTCCGGCACCGCCAAGGAAAACTGCGCGCTCTGGTCCCAAAAGCAGGGCTTCGACGGCCCCTCCACCGCCTGCGAGTGGCGCACGAATTCCGGCACCGGCCGGGCCAACGTCGAGCTGCTGAACTGGGAAGCGCTGCATCCCGGGCCCCAGATCATCCGCATGCGCTGCAAAGTCGAGACCTATGCCGTTCCGAAGGTTTGGCTGCTGTTCAACACGGTCTTCGCGGATCCGATGTGGGAGCTCTTCGTCGACGTCACGCCGGACGGCACCGCGCCTGCCGATCGTATCGGGTTCCACAGCCCCGAATGGTTGGATGTCTGGGTCGAGGAGCATCCCTCACACCCCGGCTGGATGTTCCTCAAGGCGCGTCTGGATCTGACCGGCGCTGCGGATGTGGACGGGTCCTTCACCGTTCACATGACCGACGCAGATCAGAGCGATGAACTGTTCCCGCTGGATGATTTCACGATGATCCGGGCGCAGGATCTGACAGCGGAGGTGGTCTGAGCGAGCGGGCTCCCAGGAAAGGTCGGCCGAGAGGAACCGAAAGCAAAGTATGCCTCAACGGGCCATTGCGCCCGTCCAATCCTTCCAAATTCACATTGTCAAAGAGCGCTGGCGTAGTGTCGCCTCGCTGGGATCCTGCACGATCGTCAGCGGAAAGTCCTTTTCGGACATGGGCACATTTGTGCACTGCGCGGTCTCGGCCGATGGCAGCACCTTATTTCACTGGCTCAGCGTCGACGACGCCACCGGCATCGTCGACCAGCCCCGGCTACGCGCTTCAAGGCCTACACGAACTACGACAACTACGTCGGCGTCGGGACCTGGACGGTAATCATCCGCCGGGGGCCGCCTGATGGCGACAAGGATCCAGTGGTAAGTCCGCCTTTATGTCCGACTTTATATGCCGCCCTCAGATCGAAGTTCTGTCCGTTGCCGATGGCAATCGCCGCCGGTTCTGGACCGATGAAGACAAATTGCGCATCTTGGAGGAGAGCTTTGTCGGCCACCGCCAGGGCGCAGCCACGGCGCGGCGGCATGGCATTTGCCGGTCGCTTCTGACCACGTGGCGACGTCAGTATCGCAACGGTGAGCTTGGGTCTTCTTGCGCGGGATCGTTCGCGCCGGTGAGCGTGATGACGGACGCTCCACGGTCGCAGGCAGGTCGCAGCGATCCCTGTCGGCCTTCGGAGTGTCAGATTGAGATCGCCCTGCCGAATGGGCGTCGGCTCATCGTGCCGTCGGACGTGGATACCGAAGCGCTTGCCCGGATCCTGGCCGCGGTGGACGGGCCGTGATCGCGTTTCCGCCAGGGGTGAAGGTCTGGATCGCCGGTGGCGTGACGGATATGCGGCGTGGGATGAACACGCTCGCCCTGCAGGTTCAGCAGGGGCTTGGGCGCGATCCACATGCCGGCAAAATTTTCTGTTTTCGCGGACGCAGGGGCGGCCTGGTCAAGCTGCTCTGGCATGATGGCGTGGGCATGTCACTCTATCCCAAGCGGCTCGAGGCAGGGAAGTTCATCTGGCCGACCAGCGTAAGCGGCGAGGCCGTGCAAATCTCGGACGCCCAGCACGGGTACCTTCTGGAAGGGATCGACTGGCGCAATCCGCGCTGGACGCAACGCCCTGCAAAGGCGGGATAAATCAGGCTCTAATACCTTATTTTCATGGGCTTTTTGGTGCTCGTGTGGTAGGTCCTGGCCATGTCAGATGCTGCCTCAGAGATCGCCAGATTGCGCGCCGCGCTTGCAGCCTCGGAGGCCCGTGCCGAAGCCGCCGAGAGCGAACTGGCACAGGCGCGGGCGGTGGTCTCGACATCCGAGGCGATGATCAAGCACCTCCGGCTCGAGATCGCCAAGCTTCGACGTGAACAGTATGGCCGCAGCTCCGAGCGCCGTGCGCGCCTGATCGACCAGATGGAGCTGCAGCTCGAAGAACTCGAGGCTACCGCGACGGAGAATGAGATCGCCGCCGAGAAGGCGGCAAAGACCACGACAGTCGCAAGCTTCGAACGCCGCCGTCCGGCACGCAAGCCGTTCCCCGATCATCTGCCCCGCGAACGGATCGTGGTCGAAGCCCCGACCACCTGCTCGTGCTGCCGGTCGGACCGCATTGTGAAGATGGGCGAGGACGTCACCGAGACGCTCGAGGTGGTTCCGCGGCAGTGGATGGTGATCCAGACCGTCCGCGAGAAGTTCACCTGCAGGCAGTGCGAGAAGATCAGCCAGCCGCCAGCGCCGTTCAACCCCACGCCCCGAGGCTGGGCTGGTCCGAACCTGCTGGCGATGGTTTTGTTCGAGAAGTTCGGTCAGCACAAACCCCTGAACAGGCAGGCTGAGCGCTACGCCAAGGAAGGTGTCGATCTCAGCCTGTCGATCCTGTCGGATCAGGTCGGGGCCTGTGCCGCCGCGCTCGTGCCGATCCACGCGTTGATCCGGACCCATCTCCTTGGGGCGGAGCGTTTGCACGGCGATGACACGACGGTGCCGCTCCTGGCGAAGGGTGGGACACGCACGGCACGGCTCTGGACCTATGTCCGGGACGACCGCCCCTTCGCCGGTGGTGCGCCGCCAGCGGCACTGTTCTACTTCGCGCGCGACCGGGAGATGGCCCACCCCAACCGGCATCTCGCGGGGTGGCAGGGCATCCTCGAGGCCGATGCCTACGACGGATACAACAACCTCTATCGCAGGGACCGCGATCCCGGTCCGGTCAAGAGCGCGCTCTGCTGGAGCCATGCCCGGCGCAAGTTCTTCGAGTTTGCTGACATCAAGGGCAATGCCCGGAAGGGCAAGCCCGCCCATGACATCTCCCCCGTGGCGCTGGAGGCGGTGTCGAAGATCGACGCTATCTTCGACATCGAGCGTCAGATCAACGGGCTGGACGCGGCGTCACGGCTCGAAGCGCGGAAGCGGCTGCCCGTCCGCTGGTCGAGGACTTGCGCAACTGGATGCACGTCGAGCAGGACACGATGTCGAGGCACAACCCTGTCGCCAAGGCGATCACCTACATGTTCAAGAAGGCGCCTTCACGCTCTTCATCGAAGATGGCCGGGTCTGCCTCACGAACAACGCGGCCGAACGCGCGCTTCGCGGCGTCGCCCTTGGCAGGAAATCGTGGCTCTTCGCCGGGTCGGAGCGCGGCGGCGATCGTGCCGCCTTCATGTATTCCCTGATCGTCACCGCGAAACTAAACGACATCGACCCGCAGGCCTGGCTGGCTGATGTCCTCAAGAGGCTGCCCAGCACGACGGCCTCCAGGGTGCCGGATCTCCTACCCTGGAATTGGCAACCCTCAAAGCTCCGCCAAGCCGCCTGAGCGCGGCCTACGCCGGATGCTTACGTTCCAGCCATGCGACCTGCGGAAAAGCACCGTCCCGTGGAGCCGGCGCCTGTCGCGCGATCATCAGATCACGAGGTGCTCGAACGCGGGATGCGCCTCGAACCGCCAGTTTCGGCGTGGCCCGGCCATCACGTTGAGATAATACATCTCGACCCCGTAAGGCGCGCCGCAGGGATGGTGGCCTTTGGGCACCAGCACAAGGTCGTGATCGGACACGGCCATCGTCTCGTCGAGGCTGCCATCCTCGGTGAAGACCCGCTGGATGCCGAAGGCATCGGCGGGGTTCAGTCTGTGGTAATAGGTTTCCTCGAGATACGTGATGCGGGGAAAGTCGTCCTCGTCGTGGCGGTGCGGCGGGTAGGACGACCAATGCCCGGCCGGCGTGAAAACCTCGGTCACCAGCAGGCTGTCGGCCACGTCGCGGCCCTCCATCGCGATGTTGTTGATGTAGCGGGTGTTGGTGCCCTGGCCGCGCGGCTCCAACTGGATGCCATCGGGCCCGAGCCGCTGCGCCGGCCGGCCGCCCGGCGACGGCGCGCTGCACACCGCCACCGTGCAGGCGGTGGTTGCAGCGGCAGCCCAAGGCGCGCCGGGGGGCACATACAGGCAGTGAGGCGGGGTGCGCTGGAACACGTCCAGCCGGTCGCCCATCTCGCCGAAATCGGTTTCAGCGGCGTTGACACGGGCCTTGCCCTCGACCAGCACAAGTATCGCCTCGCGGTCGTCCAGCAGCCCTTCGGCGGTCTGCCCGGGGGCTAGCCGCCAAAGGTCGAAGCCGACATACCCCCACCCTGCGCCTTCCGGCGCCAGATTGTGGATACGGCCTTGCGTCACGGCGGGGCGGCGCAACAGATCGCCCATGTCAGACGGTGCCCCCGAGCGAAGATTCCAGTTCGACCATCTCCTGTCCGCCGGCCATCATGTCCTGAAGCTCTTCAGGGCTGATCTGACCGCGCTGCGCAGTGCCAAGAGTCCGTCCCCGGTTCAACACGGTGAACCGATCGCCCACTGCCAGCGCGTGGCGCACGTTATGGGTGATGAAGACGACGCCGATGCCGGTTTTGCGCACTCGGTCGATTGTGGACAGCACGTTCGCTGTCTGCCGCACCCCGAGTGCGGACGTCGGCTCGTCAAGGATCAGCACCTTGGCTCCGAAATAAACCGCGCGCGCGATGGCGACCGTCTGACGCTCGCCGCCAGACAGCGTGCCCACTGCCTGGTCCGGCGACCGCAGGTTGATGCCCATCTTGCGCATCTCTTCCATCGTCACGGCGTTGGCCGTGGAGAAGTCCATGAATTTCATCGGGCCGATCTTCTTGATCGGCTCGCGGCCCATCCAGAAGTTGCGCGTCACGCTCATCAGCGGGATCATCGCGAGATCCTGGTAAACGGTGGCGATGCCAGCTTCCATGGCGTCGCGGGGGCTGTCGAAGTTCATCCGGCGGCCTTCGAAGAGGATCTCGCCCTTTGTTGGCTTGTGCACGCCCGACATGGTCTTGATGAAGGTCGACTTGCCCGCGCCGTTGTCGCCCAGCAGACAATGGCATTCGCCGGGCCGGACATCGAAGCTGACACCATTCAGGGCGATGATCGGGCCGAAATGCTTTTCGATGCCCTTCATCTCGACGATGGGGTTGTGGTCAAAGCTGGCCATGTCACCGCTCTCCCGTGATGATGCGCCGGATGTAGGTGTTCAGGATCACCGCGAAGAGCAGGATCACCCCCAGGAACACCCGGAACAGACTGGATTCCACGCCGGCGAAGAACAGCCCCTGCTGCACCACGCCGAAAATCAGTGCGCCGAGCGCCGCGCCCACGACCGAGCCATAGCCCCCCGTCAGCAACGCGCCCCCGATGACCACAGCGATGATCGCCTCGAATTCCTTCAGAAGTCCTCGGTCGGCCCCGGCGGACCCGAACTCGATCACCTGGCAGGTGGCGAAAACGGTGGCGCAAAAGGCGGTGAACATGAACATCAGGATCTTAACCCGGTTCACCGGCACGCCGACGTAGCGCGCGGCCTGCGCGTCGCCGCCGGCGGCAAAGATCCAGTTGCCGAACTGGGTCCGTGTCAGAATGGTGTGCGCGACAACCACCAGAACCAGGGCCCAGACGATCAGCATCGGAATACCATCCACGATCGGCTGACCGGCCCGGGTGCCGCGTTCGAACACGTCGATGACGCCGATCGACGCCAGCCAATCGAAGAACGGGCCGGCAATCTTGCCGCCGAACATCGGGGCCAGCCAATCTCCCTCGGCCGCGTCCGAGATTCCGCCGATGATCGTCTGCCGTTCGATCAGTTGCGGGAAGAAGATGGTGAAGCCGCGTAGGATGAACAGGAAGGCCAGCGTCACGATGAAACTGGGCAACCCGGTCTTCACCACGATGAACCCGTTGAGCGCCCCAATGGCGACGCAGAGCGCGAAGGTCAGCAGGATCGCGATCCAGACGGGCCATTGCAGCGTGACCGCGATCAGCGCGATGGACATGCCCGCGAAACCGATCATCGAACCGACGCTCAGGTCGAATTCGCCCGCGATCATCAGCATGCACGCGCCGACGGCAATGATCATGAACTGCGCCGACACGGTCGACCAGTTCAGGATGCCCTGCGCGTTGAACATGCCGCTGTCGCCGGCGAAGAGAATGAAGAAAATGAAGACGGCGATCGTGCCGACGATGGCGCCCAGTTCGGGACGGATCAGCGCCTTGCGCAGCGCCGAGGTCTCCTTGACACGCTCGTCTTTCACCGGGGCAGCCACTGCCCCCTGCCCGGTCTCAGCCATGACTCAACCCTCGTTTCTGTGACGAAGAGGACGGGCACCATAGCGGGCGCCCGTCCCCGGACTTAACAGATCAGCGGTATTCGCCCGCCAGTTCCGACACGAGATCGAGCGCATCGGCGGTGACGAAGCCGGGCCCCGAGTTGATGTTGTTGCCCGGCAGGACGCCGTAGCGGTGGTAGTTCGTCATCACGACCACCGGCAGGTACGCCTGAAGGAAGGGCTGCTGGTCGATGCCCCACTGGATGATGCCGTCGCGGATCGCCTGCACGATGTCGCCGCCCAGATCGAAGGTGCCGAAGTAGATGTCGCCGGCAAGGCCCATCTGCTCGAGCGCGAGGATCGTCGGATCGGCCGAGGTCGGCCCCAGCGTCAACACCGCGTCGGTGCCGGGATTGGCGTTCAGGTAGGCCATCACGCGGTTCTGGATTTCCGCCGGGTCCTGGCCGGAATCGATCATCTGGCTGCCCAGTTCGACACCCAGGCCGTCGGCGAAACCCTGGCAACGCTCGGACGAGGATGGCGAGCTGATGTAGTGGTTCACGCACAGGAACGACTGCACGCCGTCGTCCGCGGCGCGCTGACCGGCGGCGAAGCCCGCATCGTATTCAGGCTGGCCGACATACATCAGCGCGCCGACTTCGCGGGCAGCCTCCGGTGTGCCCGAGTTCATGATGATCACGTCGATGCCGGAATCCACGGCGGCACGGATCGGGCCGGACAGCACGTTCGGATCGGCCAGCGTAGTGATGATGCCATGCGGACCCGAGGCCGCGGCCTGCTCTATGATGCGAGCCATGTCGGCCAGGTCGCCGGTGGGCGGGTTGCGATATTCGACCTCGACATCCATCTGCTCGCCGGCCAGAGCCAGTGCGTTCTTGATCGTGTTCCACCAGCTGTCGCTGTCCGGTGCGTGGCTGACCAGCACGTAGCGCTCGCCCTCGGCATGCGCTGTCGTCGCGCCGATCAGCGCCGCGGCCGCGATGGCCGTCGTAGCAACGGTCCTGAAAAATCCGTTCATGATGTCCTCCCAAAGACGGTCTCAAGGCATGACGAGATCTCTCGCCTCGCCGCCTGTTCCATGACGGTAATCCCGAATCGCCCCTCATTGCAACCGGTTGCAAAAAGGTGCCGCCATGACATCCTGCGATCACTCGGATAACGAGGTATAACGCGCATCGGCACTAACGCCCGGAGACCCGCTGACCATGCCAGTGACATTGAAAGACGTTGCCGAACGCGCCGGTGTGTCCCGGTCAGCGGTGTCCCGCACCTTCACGGTTGGAGCCTCGGTTTCCGAGAAGACCCGCGCGAAGGTCGAAAAGGCAGCCGCAGAACTTGGCTACAGCCCCAATGCGCTGGCGTCTTCGCTGACGACGGGGCGAACCAAGCTGATCGGGCTGGTGTCGAACAACTTCCACAATCCGCTCTTCCTGGAAGTGTTCGACCGGTTCACCCGCGGCCTGCAAGAACGCGGCCTGCGTCCGCTGCTGGTCAATCTCAGCGAGGAAACCGATCCGGCGAACTCGGTCCGGATGCTGCGGCAATATTCGGTGGATGGCGTGATCGTGGCGTCATCGACCCTGCCGCCCAGCTTCGCGCAGGCATTCCGCGACGCGGGCGTGCCGGTGGTGCACTCCTTCGGGCGGTATCGCAGCGCGCCGCAGGTCCATGTCGTGGGGATCGACAACATCGCCTGCGGGCGCATGGCGGCGGAAACGCTGGTCGCACGCGGCTACCGCAGGGTTGCGTTCCTCGGCGGGCCGGAGGCGGCGACATCGACACAGGATCGCGCGCTTGGCTTCTTCGACGCACTCGGCAAGCACCGCGACGTGACCGCGACACTCAGCTACGCGACAGCCTATTCCTTTGACGCGGGCCGGGTCGAGATGACCAAATGCCTGATATCGGACCCGGCCGAGGCATACTTCTGCGGCGACGACGTGTTGTCGATCGGCGCGCTCAGCGCAATCCGGGAAGCAGGGCTGAGCGTGCCAGGCGATATCGGCCTGATCGGACTGAACGACATGGAAATGGCCGCGTGGCAGCTGATCGACCTGACCACCATCCATCAACCCGTGGCCGAGATAATCGAGGCGTCGATCGACCTGGTCATCGCGACGATCGAAAAGCCGTCCCGTCACCCGGAAACCCGGCTGTTTTCCTGCAAGGTGATCGAGCGGGGAACGCTGCGCGCGCCCCCCGCCTGATGAGGGCCTAGCGGAACATCGGCGGACGCGCGTCCACCCAGGCCCCGTCGGCCCTGGCCGAGTCGACCCCCGCGTAGACCGCTGCCATGGACCGCAGACCGTCCTCCGCCGAGGGCAGACCATCCCGGACCTCGCCCCGGATCGCCGCAGCCAGGTCGATGTAGATATTGGCGACCGCCAGCGGAAAGCCCTCGGGATGGGCGATGGCGACCCGGCTCAGACGCGCAGCCTCGTCGCTCAGACCCGCCTCGCCTTTTTCCATGATCTGGGTGCGCCCTCCGACCGGCGTATAGAAGACCTGATTGGGCTGCTCGGACGCCCAGCGCATGCCCCCGGTTTCACCGAAGACCTGGATGTCGAAACCGTGCTGCCGGCCGATCGCCACCGAGGACGTCCAAAGCCGCCCAACCGTGCCACCCGCCATCCGGAAATTCACCATCGCGTCGTCTTCCAGCACGCGACTGGCGATCGTCGAGGCGAAATCGGCCGAGACGCGCGTGACCTCGTCGCCGACGATGAAGCTTGCCATGTGCAATGCATGGATGCCGCAGTCGGCAAACTGCCCGGACACGCCCGCCATCGCCGGATCGTAGCGCCAACGCACCCGCGGGTTGTCGGCATCCGTGGCATCGCCGTGGTGGCCATGGCTGAAATTGGTGACCACCAGCCGCACCTTCCCGACCTGCCCGGTGCGCACCATCTGGCGCATCTCGCGCACCATCGGATAGGCGGAATAGCAGTAGTTTACCGCGCAGATCTTGCCGCTCGCGCGGGCCACGCGCACAATTTCCTCGCCCTCCTCGACGGTCATCGTCATGGGCTTTTCGCACAACACGTTGAAGCCGGCCTCGAGGAACGCCTTGGTGATCTCGAAATGGGTGGAATTGGGCGTCGCCACGGTCACCAGATCCACGCGATCGGCGCGGTTGCGCTCGCCCTCCAGCATCTCGCGCCAGTCGCCATAGGCACGGTCGGGTGAAATGCCCAGACGCGCGGCGTAGGCGCGCCCCTTGGCGGCGTCGGCGTCCAGAGCCCCTGCCACAAAAGCAAAGTTCCCGTCCGCCTGCGCCCCGAGACGATGTGCCGGGCCAATCTGGCTGCCTTCGCCGCCACCGATCATGCCCCAGTTCAGCTTTGTCATCTGCCTTGGTCCTTCTCAGAAGCCGATCGAGGCCAGGTAATCCCGGTTCGCCCGGGCATCGTCGATCGGCGACACGTCCAGCGTCGGGTCGCAATCCTGCTCGACCGTGCACCATCCCTCAAATCCCGCATCCAACAGGATCTGCCGGACGGCCGGGAAATCCACGTCCCCCTGGCCGAGATTGCAAAAGATCCCCCGTCCGCAGGCGTCGTAGAACCCCGTGCCGCCGGCAATCACGTCAGCCTTCACCTTCGGGTCGATATCCTTGAAGTGCATGTAGGAAATCCGGCCGATATGGCGGCGCATGAAGGCCACAGGGTCAAACCCGGCATAGGAATGGTGGCCGGTATCGAAGCAGATCTTGAGGATGCTCTCGTCGACCTCGTCCAACAGGCGCTCCAGCTCGGGCTCGAAGTCCATGAAGCCCGCGGCGTGGGCGTGGATGCCCACGGTCAGGCCGTATTCCTCGGCCCCCATGCGAGCGACATGCGCGATGCGATCGCGAAAGGCGGTCCACTCTTCAGAGCTCATCTGCTCGGCGTCGTCGGGTCGCCCCGCCGTGGGCGCGCGGCGCGGCGAGATCGAGTCGATCAAGACAAGATGCTGCGCGCCGTGCGCGACCAGCGCCTTGCAGGTGCGCACCGCGCCGTCCAGCACATCGTCCCATTGCGCCGGGTCATGGAATGCGCGGAACACCACACCGCCGATCAGGTCCAGCCGGTGCTCGGCAAGCGCCTCGGACAGGATCGCGGGATCCTCGGGCATGAAGCCCACGGGGCCAAGCTCGATCCCGGTGTAACCGGCCTCGGCGCATTGCTTCAGCACCGAACGCCAGTCCGGGTTGCGTGGATCATTGGCGAATTCGACCCCCCACGAACAGGGGGCGTTGCCGATGCGGATTGTCATGTGCGGGTCACTCCTGCAGGATTGCATGCCAACGACCATCCTCGGCCGAGGCGAAGGCGGTTTCGATCACGCGGGCCACGGCGAGCCCGTCGCGAAAGGTCGGGAAGACGGGCTCGCCCGTCTCGATGGCGCGCAGGAAATCGCGCGCCTCGATGATGATCTGATCCTGGTAACCGGTGCCGTGGCCCGGCCCCTGGCAGAACGGCTCGTAATCGGGATGCGCCGGGCCGGTCAGAATACGGGTGAAGCCGCGGGTCGCCTCGGGGCCCTCGGCGCGATACAGCCAGACAGAGTTCTGATCTTCCTGATCGAAGCGGATCGCGCCGCGCGTGCCGTGAATCTCGTAGGCATAGCCCATCTTGCGGCCTGTCGCCGCGCGGCTGAAATAGAGGTGCCCCATCGCACCTGACGCGAACCGCACCATCATCTGCCCGTGATCGTCATTGTTGACGGCAACCGGCCCGCCCGGCCCGGGTCGCGTGGGGTGCAGGGTCTCGATCCGCGCCGACAGCTCGGTCATATCGCCCACCAGCGCCAGCGCGCAGTTGATCATGTGCGGCGCCAGGTCGCCCATCGTGCCGTTAGGCCGTCCACTGGTGCGCCAGTTCGCGGGAGTCGCGGGGTCGGACAGAAAATCCTCGGTATGCTCCCCCCGGAACCACGTCACGTGCCCAATCGCACCCTCCGCCAACAGGTCGCGCACGAACCGCGTGGCGGGCGTTCGGACATAGTTGAATCCGGTCATGTTGGGCAGGCCGGATGCCTCGGCGGCAGCGACCATCGCGCGCGCATCCTCGATCGATGCGCCAAGCGGCTTTTCGCAGAACACCGGCTTGCCCAGCTCGAACGCTGCCTCGGCGATGGCGCGGTGCGTGGCCTGGGGTGCGGCGATCACCACCGCCTCGACTTCCGGGTCGTCCACCACACCACGCCAGTCGTCTGCGGCCCTGGCAAAACCGTAAGCGGCACGGTAGCGCTCCGCCGACGCCCGGCCGGACGCCGCGATCGAGACAAGACGCGGCCGCAGCGCCGTGCCGAACACCGCGCCCACGGCTGACAGCGCCACCGCGTGCGCCTTGCCCATGTAGCCGCCTCCAATGAGGCCGATCCCGATTTCGCGCAAGGCACCCTCCCAGCCTGAAACCCCGTTGCAACCGGTTGCAAAATTCGTATCCTGAGACTCGATCCGTCGCAACCGGCAATCTGGAAACCGCGACAAAGACAAAGCCACAGCGAAGGCGATCGGGGAGGAACCATGACCGGCACCGGCAACACCATCCGGCTGACGGTGGCGCAAGCCATCGTGCGATACCTGATGAACCAGTTCATCGAGATTGGCGGCGTCGAAACGCGCATTTGCGGCGGCGGCTTTGGCATCTTCGGACACGGCAACGTCCCCTGCCTCGGCGAGGCGCTGTATCCCGTGCAGGACGAGATGCCGCTGTATCGCGGGCAAAACGAGCAGAGCATGGGGTTTGCCGCGGCAGCCTATGCGAAATACCACTTGCGCCGGCGGTTCATGTTCTGCACCGCCAGCGCAGGACCGGGAACCGCGAACCTGCTGACCGCCGCAGCGCTGGCCCATGCCAACCGCCTGCCCATGCTGATGCTGTGCGGCGACACGTTCCTGACCCGCCTGCCCGACCCGGTGTTGCAGCAACTCGAGCACTTCAACAGCCCAGCTCTTGGTCTGAACGATGCGTTCAAGGCGGTCTCGCGCTATTGGGACCGCATCACCCATCCCGCGCAAGTCATCCAGACCCTGCCTGCGGCGCTGGCGACGATGCTGGACCCGGCAGATTGCGGCCCCGCATTCCTCGCGTTGCCACAGGATGTGCAGGGCTGGGCCTTTGACTACCCGGCGGCTTTCTTCGAGAAGCGCGTGCACCGTATCCGCCGGCAATCCCCGGACGCCGCCGAGATCGCGGATGCGGCGGCGGCCCTGAAAGCTGCGGAACGGCCCGTGATCATCGCCGGAGGTGGCGTGCAGTATTCCGGCGCGGTTGCCGAACTGACCCGGTTCGCCGAAGACCATGGCATCCCGGTCATCGAAACCATCGCCGGCCGCGCCAACTTGCTCGCAACCCATCCGCTCAATATCGGCCCGGTTGGTGTGACCGGCTCGGACAGCGCGAATGCCGTGGCCGCGCGGGCCGACGTGGTGCTGGCCGTCGGAACGCGTTTGCAGGATTTCACCACCGGTTCCTGGACCGCCTTCGCCAGGGAGGCCCGGATGATCGGGCTGAATGTCGGGCGGCACGATGCGAACAAGCACCTCTCGCTGCCCGTCGTCGGCGACGCGAAGCTCGGGCTCGACGCGCTGAACGGGGCGCTGGCCGGATATCGCGCGCCCCAAGACTGGACCCGGTATGCGCAGACCGAGCGCGAGACCTGGGATGCTTATGTCGCCGCCAACGTGGCACATGGCAACCGGCCCAATTCCTACGCGCAGGCCATCGGCGTCGTGAACGCATTGTGCGACCCGCGCGACCGTGTCGTCACGGCGGCGGGCGGCTTGCCCGCCGAGGTCACGGCGAACTGGCGCACGCTGGATATCGGCACCGTGGACGTCGAGTTCGGCTTTTCCTGCATGGGTTACGAGATCGCCGGCGGATGGGGCGCGCGCATCGCGCAGTCCGAGGTCGAACCGGAGCGCGACACCATCGTGTTTGTCGGCGACGGCAGCTACCTGCTGATGAATTCCGACATCTATTCGTCGGTGCTGACGCAGAAGAAACTGATCATGTTGGTGCTGGACAATGGCGGCTTTGCCGTCATCAACAAGCTTCAGAACAACACCGGCAATGAAAGCTTCAACAACCTGATCGCGGATTGTCCAACCGTCCCCGAGCCCTTCGCCGTGGACTTCGAGGCACACGCCCGGTCGATGGGGGCCGATGCCGTGACCGTCGCGCATCCCGGCGAACTGGCTGAAGCGTTCAAGCGGGCAAAAACCTCTGACAAGACCACCGTGATCTGCATGCAGGTCGATCCCTACGAAGGCTGGACAACCGAAGGGCATGCCTGGTGGGAGGTCGGCACGCCCCAGGTATCCGACAACGAGAAGGTCCGCGAAAAGCACGCCGAGATTGAGGCCGAGCGCGTCAAGCAGAGGCAGGGCGTCTGATGGCCGACCTGACGCGCCTGAAGGGCGGACACTTCATCATCATCGGCCGAGCGGGGATGGACTTCTACCCGGATCCGCCCGGCACCCGGACCGAGGACGCGACCCGCTTTTTTGCCTGCCTTGGCGGATCGTCGGCCAATATCGGCGTCGCCCTTGTCAAGCTCGGCGGCAAGGCCGATCTGGTTACCTGCGTGTCCGACGACGCCATCGGACGATTTGCCCTGAACGAGTTGGACAAATACGGCGTCGGCCGCGCGCATGTCCGCTCGGTTGGCGGCGAGGCACGCAACTCGCTTGCGGTGGTCGAGACGCGGATCGAGGATCATCAATCGGTCATCTACCGCAACGGCGCCGCCGATTTCGAGATGACCGCGGCAGACGTCGAAGGGGTGGACTATTCCGCCTATTCCGCGCTGATCACCACCGGCACGGTGCTGGCATCCGAACCGTCTCGCAGCGCCGCCTTCCGCGGCTTCGACCTGGCCCGTGCGGCAGGATTGCCGCTGATCTTCGACATCGACTACCGGCCCTATTCCTGGCCCTCGCCCGAGGTCGCCGCCGAAGTCTATTCGAAGGCCGGCGCGCTGTGCGACGTGATCGTCGGCAACGATGTCGAATTCGGCTTCATGGCGGGCGATTACGACCGAGGCCTGGACAAGGCGCGCGAACTTGTCGCGCGGGGCGCGCAGATCGCCGTCTACAAGATGGGCGAGAAGGGCGCGATCACCATCACGCCCGACGGCGAGATCACCACCGGCATCTACCGAACAGAGGCGCTCAAGCCGACAGGCGCGGGTGACAGCTTCATGGGCGGCTTCGTGTCCGGGCTGTCCGAGGGACTTACCGTGCGCGACGCCGTGCTGCGGGGGTCGGCCGCGGCCGCGATGGTGGTCGCGCGTGTGGGCTGCTCACCGGCTATGCCCACGCGCGACGAACTGGACATCTTCCTCCGTGACCACGCCGGCCACGCCCCGGCCTGACAAGGACAGCACCATGCACATTCCCCCCTTCGACAACCAGAACGCACCGATCGTCGACATCGATGACGCGCATGTGCCGCTGACCTATTTCAACATCGTCAAGCTGAAGGCAGGCGCGCATCACGACTATCGGGTGCCCGGCTACGAAACCTGCGTCGTGCCCGCGACCGGCACGGTCACGGTGGAAACCGAGGGACAGACCTTTGCCGAGATCGGCAACCGGGGCGCCGATGTCTGGGATGGCGAACCCGAAGGCGTCTACGTCCCCACGGACACCGCAGCGCGGATCACCGCGCTGACAAATACCGAGGTGTTCATCGCCGGCGCCAAATTCGCCGAGACGCTGAAGCCGTTCGCCGTGCGCAAGGATGAACTCGACCTTGTTCAATACGGGTCGGACGACACAAAGACACACCGCAAGATCAAGCACATTCTGGGCGCCAGCCACCATGATCGCGTGGGCCGCCTGCTGGTGTCCGAACTGTTCACCGTGGGCGCCGGCGGCTGGTCGGGCTTTCCCAGCCACAAGCACGACACGGACCGGCGCGACGATGCGGGCGACCTGATCGAGACACGCCACGACGAATGCTACAATTTCCGCTTCAAGCCCGACTACGGCTCGGGGTTGCAAATGTTGCAACGCGTCGACAACGAACCGGGCGACGCCTACCACATCGTCAACGGATCGACGGTGTTGATCGACAAGGGCTACCACCCCTGCTGCGCGCTTCCCGGCTATGAGATGTATTACTTCACGATCCTCGGCGGACAAAGACAGCGCAGCCTGAAACAATATTTCCAGCCAACGCACGCCGAACAGCTGCACACGATCCCCGGCATCATGGACATGGTGGCGAAGTTCAAATGACCTTGGCCACGCTATCCGAGGTTCTGAATCCTGCCATGCGAGGCGGCTACGCCGTGCCGGGGCTGGTTTGTCTGGGGTGGGAGGATATGCGCGCCTACGCCATGGCCGCGCAGGCCGAACGCGCACCCGTGATCCTGCAGGCCGGCCCGTCGTGCCGCGCGCACACGCCCTTGCCCGTTCTGGGCAAGATGTTCTGCCATCTGGCTGACAGCGTCGATGTCCCCGTCGTCGTCCATCTGGATCACGGCTACACGCTGGACGAATGCCGCGAGGCCTTGGACAGCGGGTTCACATCGCTGATGTATGACGGCTCACGCAAGCCGCTGGCCCAGAACATCGAGGAAACCGCGCAAGTGGTGGCGCTCGCGCATGAGGCGGGGATCTCGTGCGAGGGTGAAATCGGCTTTGTCGGCTATGCCGGCGGCGATGCGTCGGCCGGGACAGACCCGGAGGACGCGGCCGTGTTTGCCCGCGACAGCGGCGTGGACGCCATGGCGATCAGCGTGGGGAACGTGCACCTGCAAACCGATCACGAAGGCGGGCTGGACGAGGCACGCATTCGCGCCATCGAGGCGGTCACCGAGGTTCCGCTGGTGATTCACGGCGGGTCGGGCGTGCCGCTCGCGCAGCGCGCCGCGCTGGCGGCGGGATCTCGCATCGCCAAGTTCAATGTCGGCACGGAGCTGCGCCTCGCCTTCGGGAATGCCCTGCGCCGTGCCGTCAACGCGGACCCGGACCGCTTTGACCGGGTAGCGATCCTCAAGGAAACCCATGACCCCGTGTTCGAGGCGGCCCGTGCCGTCATCCGCGGGCTCGGCGCATCGGAGAAGGGGTGACATGACGATACGGATCGGACTTCTGGGCTGCGGCCGGATCGGGCAGGTCCACGCGCTCAGCATTAAGGCGCTGGACGGCGCGAAGGTGGTCGCGGTGGCCGACGCAATGCCCGCCGCCGCGGAAGCCCTCGCCGCCACAACTGGCGGCGCCGTGCGCGACGCAACGGCGATCATGGGGTCGGACGATATCGACGCCGTGGTGATCGGCACCCCGACAGACACGCATTTCGACCTGATCCATGGCGCTGCGCGGTATGGCAAGGCGATCTTCTGCGAGAAACCCATCGACATGTCGGTCGACAACATCCGCCGCTGCATGGACGCGGTTGGCGCCGCCGGCGTTCCGTTCATGACCGGGTTCAATCGTCGGTTCGATCCGAACTTCGCCGCCCTGCGCGCGCGGATTGCGGCCGGCGACATCGGCGCGCTGGAACTGGTCGCCATCACGTCGCGCGATCCGTCGCCGCCGCCCGTGTCCTATATCGAACGCTCGGGCGGATTGTTCCGGGACATGATGATCCATGATTTCGACATGGCCCGCTTCCTGATGGGCGAGGACTTCGTGCGGCTGCATGCGGTGGGCTCGGCACTCGTGGATCCGGCGATCGGCACAGCCGGCGACGTGGACACGGCCGCAGTGATCCTGACCACCGCGACGGGCCGGATCTGCCAGATCTCGAATTCCCGGCGCGCCGCCTATGGCTATGACCAACGGGTCGAAGTTCATGGCGCGGAGGGGATGCTGCGCGCCGAAAACCAACTGGAAACCACCGTCGAGATCGCCACCGAGGCTGGCTTTCGCCGCGACCCGGCTCAGCATTTCTTCCTTGAACGGTATCGGGCCGCCTACCTGGCCGAGATGACGCGCTTCATCGAGGCCGTTGCCGACGGCACCCCCGCCGAACCGGACATCAACGATGGGTTGCAGGCGCAGATCCTCGCCGATGCCGCGACACGCTCACGCGAGACGGGAGATCCGGTGGACCTGTAACGCTCAGCCGCGCCAGGAGATGATCAGGTTCCAGGCGAGGTAGCCGCCGATCGCGGCAAAGAGCAGTGCCCAGATGCCATTGCCCATGCTCTGCTCGATTCCCGCCCAGACAAAAGGCGCCGCGACCAGCAGGTAACGACGCCACGCCGGGCGATAGAACGGATGGGACGGATCGATCAGGCGCATGGGTTCTTTTCCGCTGGACTATGGCCACAATGCCGCCAAGACGCGGCGCGGGCAAGTCCCGCGCCGCG
>NZ_JAFMPQ010000134.1 GCF_020667845.1 Cognatishimia sp. F0-27 | reverse complement strand
TGTCCTTGCGGCCCCCGCCCCCAGCGCCAAAACGTCGTCCAGAGTGGCCTGAGCCTCGTCAAAGCGTTTGCAATCGCCCAAAAGCAAAGCTTTCAAAGTGAGAAAATCGGGCAATTCGGAGATGTCGAATTGATCGAGAACGGCAAGCGCTTTTTCGTGTTGAAACAAGCGCTTCAGAACGCGCGCGTGCCTGAGTGCGAGATCCAGGTGATCCGGAAAACGCGCCCGCGCGCGCTCGACAAGGTCCAGTGCCTCGTGCAGCCGCCACAGCGCCAAATGGGCGTCTATTTCAGAAAGGAC
>NZ_JAFMPQ010000133.1 GCF_020667845.1 Cognatishimia sp. F0-27 | reverse complement strand
TGTCCTTGCGGCCCCCGCCCCCAGCGCCAAAACGTCGTCCAGAGTGGCCTGAGCCTCGTCAAAGCGTTTGCAATCGCCCAAAAGCAAAGCTTTCAGAGTGAGAAAATCGGGCAATTCGGAGATGTCGAATTGATCAAGAACGGCAAGCGCTTTTTCGTGTTGGAACAAGCGCTTCAGAACGCGCGCGTGCCTGAGTCCGAGATCGAGGTGATCCGGAAAACGCGCCCGCGCGCGCTCGACAAGGTCCAGTGCCTCGTGCAGCCGCCACAGCGCCAAATGGGCGTCTATTTCAGAAAGGAC
>NZ_JAFMPQ010000132.1 GCF_020667845.1 Cognatishimia sp. F0-27 | reverse complement strand
AGGTTGATCGCCACGCGCGCGCCCGACTGCTCATAAGATGCCGTGTCGCTGCCGCCCTGCCCGTCGACCACGTCCGGCCCGGCACCGCCCTCGATAACGTTGGGACCCCCATCACCGCGGAGGATGTCGTTGAACGCAGAGCCGCGCAGGTTCTCGATGCTGGTCAGGTTGTCGCCGGCTGCATCGCCGCCACCGGCAAAGCCAACCCCAAGGTTGATCGCCACGCGCGCGCCCGACTGCTCATAAGATGCCGTGTCGCTGCCGCCCTGCCCGTCGACCACGTCCGGCCCGGCACCGCCCTC
>NZ_JAFMPQ010000131.1 GCF_020667845.1 Cognatishimia sp. F0-27 | reverse complement strand
AGGCAATTGCCTTCGCATCTGTCCCTTGTGACAGACAACGGAAGGGCGTCCCTCGGGGCGCCCTTTTCCGTGTGCCGCGCGTGCCTTTCGATCCGGGACGGTGCCTTTGGCCGGGCGGGATCAAAAGGAGCGCTTCCGCGCGCTTTTATGCCGGTAGTGGCCGGGGCGTCGCAATCGCCGGCATGCCCGACATGGGCGGCATGGGCGGCATGATGTAAGGCGATTGCCTTCGCATCTGTCCCTTGTGACAGACAACGGAAGGGCGTCCCTCGGGGCGCCCTTTTCCGTGTGCCGCGCGTGCCTTTCGATCCGCGACG
>NZ_JAFMPQ010000130.1 GCF_020667845.1 Cognatishimia sp. F0-27 | reverse complement strand
AAATTGTCCGCTCCGTCGCCACCGTTGTAATAGTCCAGCCCGCGCCCGCCATCGATATAATCGTCGCCCGCGCCGCCGAGCATCGTGTCGACGCCCGAGCCCCCGAGCAGACGGTCGGCCCCGTCGCCGCCGAGCATGGTGTCGTCGCCATCAAGCCCGTAGAGCGTGTCGTTGCCGAGATTGCCCTCAAGCCGGTTGCCATGGGCCTTGGTGCCATAGATCGTGTCCGCAAAGGCCGATCCAAAGGCGTTCTCGATGGCCACAAGCTGGTCCGTGCCGCCGCCCCCCGTTGCGACACCGTTCTCCAGATCAATGAAAAC
>NZ_JAFMPQ010000012.1 GCF_020667845.1 Cognatishimia sp. F0-27 | reverse complement strand
AGGGTCAGACGCCAAACACCACCCCATCACCGATCTTCGCCAAGCCCGGTGATGGGGTATCAATAACAGATCAGAGATATAGAAGGGTCAGGACGAAAGTGAGACGGGCGGCCCGCGGAAAGGTGAGGCGGCGTCACCGCAGATCCCCCGCCGGGACTGACGCTCCACCGGGAGCCATGCTCAAGTGCACAGAGCGGCGCACCCACCCAAAGGCTTGCGGATCGCGGTCCCGGAGCGCGCCGCGACCGTCCATCGGAGCGCTTCGGCGATGCGTTTCCCACCGCCGCTCCGACACCACGTTGCGCCTCTTAAAGCCCCGTTAAACAAATGGATGACACCCTATCGGCGCACGATACGGGTGGTCCGCCCCCGATCCGCGACCCGATCCGCTCTTCAGAGACCCGGCGCGGCGCAGGTTGGGATGCCCGACGACCAGTCGGAGGTCCAATCAGAGCCTCCGCATCCTGACTGCGCAGGGTGCGGATGTCCGGCGACCAATCGCAGTCTCGATCCCCCTGCTCAGCCCGCTATCGGCGGACGTTGCGGATGTTCTGCGTCCCTTTCACGCGGATCGTGTTGATCCCGTTCAACTCGTTATCGGTCAACCAGACCGCCGCTGTCACGCTGCGCGACAAGGGGCTGCCGGCGCGCCCGCGCTGCTGCAAACGCCGCATCTCATAGGTCAGGGTCGTTTCCGTCGTCTCGTCGTCCACCCGGACAAGGCGCACGTCAAACGGCCCCTGCAAGGCCGATATGCCCGTCGCCGTGACAATTGCGCCACCGGGGCGCCGCTCCACGCGCAACTCGGAGATTTCCTCGATCATCGTGCCCGCGTAAGCCTCCGGGCGACTGGCCTGGAAAAACCCCGCCCGGCGCTGGGGAATCAACGGGTTCACATCGGGATCCTGCGCCACCGGCTCCGACCGGCTGTTCCCGAACCAGTTGAACGGGTTCATACGCGAGTCGCGCACGGAAGCGCATCCCGCGACAAGACTTCCGACAACGACCAGAGTGACAACGGATTTGAGCATGACGCGCGCCTTTTTGAGTCCCCAACTGGCTACCGCATCTGCGCCGGTTTGAAAAGCATGCGCGCACCGGTCGGGCAGGGCTGGACCTTTGTCTCCACGCGCCCTAACTCGGAGCGTGAAGCCGCGCGCCGCGCCACCGCCCCGATGCATCCCCTGCAGGGTCCGCGCCAAAGCGAGAGAGCAGGCGGGTCACTCGGCAGGCGGGCAGAGCACGGCACCCCGCGGCGCGCAACAATTGGAGGGTCCGATGGCACAAGCGGCATTCGAAGACATCGTCGAGGATTTCGAGTTTCTCGAGGAGTGGGAAGACCGCTACCGGATGGTGATCGAGATGGGCAAATCCATGGCACCTCTGCCCGACGCCCTGAAGGTGCCCGCCACCAAGGTCGAAGGCTGTGCCTCGCAGGTCTGGCTGCATACACAGATCGAAGACGGCCGGTTTCACTTCAGCGGCGAAAGCGACGCCATGATCGTGCGCGGCCTCATCGCCGTCCTGCACAAGCTTTATGACGGCCTGACACCCGCAGAGGTCGGCGCGGTCGACGCGCGCGCCGAAATGGGGCGTCTCGGGCTCAACGAACATCTCTCCGCACAACGCTCGAACGGCTTGCGCGCCATGATCGAACGGATCCGCAGCGACGCCAAGGCCGCCGCCTGAGCATCCGGCGCCATTCAGGCGCGGCCGGCCCTCGGCGCACATGACCGCCATCGGTCAGAACAGCCGGGAGCGGCGCTCCATCCCTCATGGCCGTGCAACCCGTCCCCATATCCCTGTCGCGCGGCCCCGCTGCCGCCCGCGCCGCCCGATGAGCGCGGTCCGACACGCCGCCGGCCAGCGGCACCGCTAGACGCAACAGGCAGCATCGCCCTCCCCAAGGCGGTTGCAGGGTTTCTTCTGTCTCGAAATACTCCGGGGGAGTCGCGGCTTGCCCGCGACGGGGGCTGGCCCCCATTGCCCGCGGATCAGATGTTGCCAGACCCGGTAAACCGCGCCGCATCCGCCGCCGCGCGCCGGATCGCGTTCGATTTGTGCACGGTCTCCTGGTATTCCGCTTCCGGATCGCTGTCATAGACCACGCCGCCGCCGGCCTGGATATAGAGCTTTTCGTCCTTCACGATCGCCGTGCGCAGCGCGATACACATATCCATGTCGCCGCCCGCACTGAAATAGCCGACGCCGCCACCATAGACGCCGCGCTTTTCCGGCTCCAGCTCGTCGATGATCTCCATCGCCCGCACTTTCGGGGCACCCGAGACCGTGCCCGCCGGCAAGCCTGCCAGCAGCGCGGACAAGGCGTCATGATCCTCGCTGAGCTCTCCCACGACGTTGGACACGATATGCATCACGTGGCTGTAGCGCTCGATGATGAACTCCTCGGTCGGGCGCACCGTGCCGATCCGTGACACCCGGCCGGTGTCGTTGCGGCCCAGGTCGAGCAGCATCAGGTGCTCGGCAAGCTCTTTCTGATCGGCCAGAAGATCCGCCTCAAGCGCGCGATCTTCCTCCGGCGTGGCGCCGCGCGGCCGGGTGCCCGCGATCGGGCGGATCGTCACCTCGCGATCGAACACCCGCACAAGGATTTCCGGGCTCGCGCCGATCACCTGGAACCCGCCGAAGTTGAAATAGAACATGAAGGGCGACGGGTTCGTGCGCCGCAGCGACCGGTAAAGCGCAAAAGGCGGCTGTGGGAAATCCTGCGTCCAGCGCTGCGAGGGCACCACCTGGAAGATATCACCCGCGCGGATATACTCTTTGGCGGTTTCCACCGCTTGCTTGTAGGCCTCATGGGTGAAATTCGACACCGGCGGCGCGGCCTCGCGCGCCTCACCCAGATCGCGGGCCTGCTGGGGCAGGGCGCGTTCGAGATCCCGCACCGCGTCCATCACCCGCTCCGCCGCCTGCGCATAGGCCGCGCGCGCCGAGAGGCCCGGCTGGACCCATGCCGGCGAGACCACCGTCACCTCGCCCTTCACCCCGTCCAGCACCGCCACCACGGAGGGACGCAGCAGCATCGCATCGGGCAGGCCGAGCGGATCGGGATTGATGTCGGGAAGGTGCTCCACCAGCCGGATCATGTCATAGCCGAGATAGCCGAAAAGCCCCGCCGCCGCCTGCGGCAGCCCATCGGGCAAAGCGATCCGGCTCTCCGCGATCAACGCGCGCAGCGCAGTGAGCGGATCGCCGTCCTGCGCCTCCCAGGCATCCGGATCAAACCGCGCCATGCGGTTCAACCGGCTCTCGGTGCCATGGCATTGCCAGATCAGGTCCGGTTTCATGCCGATGATGGAATAGCGCCCACGCACCTCGCCACCGGTCACCGATTCGAGCATGAACGCGTCTTTTGCCGCCCCGGTGAGCTTCAGCATGAGCGAGACCGGCGTGTCGAGATCCGCCGCCAGCCGCGCATAGACGACCTGGTTCTCGCCGGCGTCGAAGCCGGTCTCGAAAGCCTCGAAACGCGGTGTCAGGAGCGACATCGACCTCTCCTTACTGGAAGTTCACATGCACGGCGTTGATCGCCGCCTGGTCGATCTCCACGCCTGCGCGGGTCTGGATATCCGTGGCCAACGCCCGGAACAGATCCTGCGCCACCGAGGCCGAGGCCCGGTCCCGCAGGGATTGCGCCAGCATTTCGGCCTCTTCGCCATCGAGATCGGCCGGGGTAATCGCATCGAGACGGACAATCAGCGCCGTGCCGTCGCCGGGCAGAACGGTGGTCTCGCCCTCGCTCAGCGCGAACACCGCGTCGAGCACACCCGGCGGCAGATCCGAGGCAAAGGCGGTCCGGGTCAGGCCGGTTTCGGTCAGCGGCGTGAGCCCCGTCTCCTCGAAACCCTCGCCCGCATCGAGCCGCGCTGCAAGCGCCTCTGCATCGGCCACCAACGCGGCGACGCGCTGTTCCAGCTCCCACCCGGCGCGCACATCGGCGCGGGCCTCGTCAAAGGGCAGGGGCGCCGGTTCGCGGATCTCTTCGAGCCGAAGCGCAAAGACCCCGCCATCACCAAGCTCTGCAACCTGCGGAAAATCCTCCGCCGTGACCTGAGCCGCCGCGGCGCGGAACGCGTCATAGCCCGCAATCCCGTCGCTGCTCTGACGGGTCCATTCGATGGTCCCGAGGCGCAGATCGCTCTCGCGCGCGAGATCCTCCAGCGTGGCACCCGCGGCCATCTCATCGTCGAACCCCTGCGCCTGCGCCGCGATGACCCGCCGCGCACGATCGAGCGCCAGCGTGTCGCGGAGCATCGGCTGCGCCTCTTCGAAGCTAACATTCGACGCCGCAAGAATGCCGTTCACCCGGTAGAGGGCCGGCCCCAGATCGGACGGCGCGGGCCCGACCACATCACCAACCTCGGCGGCAAAGACTGCATCCGCCGCTGCCCCGAGATCTTCACGAGCAACATCGCCCATATCGGTATCGGCAAGGGCCAGGCCGCGGGACTCGACCTCCGCTTCAAAACTGCTCTCGCCCGCAACGATGGCGTCACGCGCCGCCGCCGCACTGGCCTCGTCGGAATAGACCAGACGCTCCACCAAGCGCCGCTCGGGCTGGTTGAACTCCGCCGCCTGCTCGTCATAGGCGGCGCGCAACGCGTCCTCATCCACCTCGACGCTGTCGACGATCATGTCGGGTGTGAGGGAGACATAGGTGAGAACCTTGGTCTCGGGCACCATGAACCGGTCGAGATTGGCCTCGTACCAGGCGGTCAGCGTCTCATCGGTCGGCTCCTCAAGGCCGGTATCGACCAGCGGCTGGGCCAGTTCCGCCCAGGTGAAGGCGCGCCGTTCGTTGGCATAGGCGATCAGGGTGTTCACATAGGTGTCGGGCAGGCGGGTGCCGGCCAGAACCGCGCCCTGCAACAGCGTTGCCGCGGATTCGGCGCGCAGCTGCTCTTCGAATTCCCGTTCGCTCAGCCCGGCATTCTGCAGCGCAAAGCGGTAGGCTTCGCGGTTGAAGCTGCCATCGGAGCCACGGAATGCGGAGATGTTCTGAAGATCGTTGGCAAGGGTTTCGTCGCCGACCGAAATGCCCAATGCGCCAGCCTCGTGATCAAGCGCCGCTGTCACCACAAGCTGGCTCAGGACCCGGTCGGGCAGACCCATGGCCTGCGCCTGCGGGAACGAGATCGCCTGACCGGTCTGCGCCTGCAAGGCGTTGATTTCATTTTGCAACGTGCGCGCGTAATCGGTGGTGGAGATTTCGCTGTCACCCACGGAGCCCACGCTGCGCACCGTGCCGGAGAAGCTGGTCGCGCCAAACCCCGCCAACCCCACGATCAACAGGGCCAGCAAGATCCAGACAAAGGTCTTGGAAATGGAGTTTGTCGCCTTGGCCATCGGTATCCTCCCGCTCGGTTCGGCCCTTGTTAGACGCGCGCGGCAGGCCCCGCAAGGGGCCGCTCGAGACTGGCCAGCCGCGCAAAGAGCGCCGCGATCCCGGCGCGGTCCACATTGGCAAAGGCAATGCGCAATTGCCGGGCGCCGGCGGGGTCGTCCGGCGGGCAGAACATCGTGCCGGGCAGGCACAGGACGCCGATCTCCCGCACCATGTCCGGGGCGAGATCTGCGGCGCTTTCGGCAAAGGGGTGCTCGAGATAGGCAAAATAGGCCCCGAGCCCCAAGAGCCGCCAGCCGCGCGCTTCCAGATCGGGCATCGCCGCCTCGATCGCCGCGCGGCGGTCGAGGATTTCGGCGCGCTCTCCGGCCACCCATTGGTCGAGATTCTCGAGCCCCCAGAGTGCAGCTCGCTGACCAAGCTGCGGCGGACAGATGGCGACGGTGTCGAGGAATTTCTCGATCTCTGCCAAAAGCCCGCGATCGGCGATCACCGCCCCGACCCGGTGGCCGGTCAGCCGGTAGGCTTTGGAAAAGCTGTAGAGCTGGATCAGCGTCTCGTCCCAGCCCGCGTGATCGCGCAGCAATCCGTGCGGCGGGGTCGGGCGGCTGTCGAAGTCGCGGTAGGTCTCGTCGACGATCAGACGCAGACCGGTTTCGCGCGCCAGCGCCATGAACGCGTCAAGCGTGGCAGCGGGGTACTCGACCCCGCCGGGATTGTTCGGGGTGACCAGCGTGATCGCGCGGGTGCGCGGGGTGATCAGGGCGCGCGCGGCCTCGGCATCGGGGATCAGGTCGCCGCCCGTCGGCAGCGGGATCGCGCTGACCCCGGCCATGTCGAGCCACATCTTGTGATTGAAATACCAGGGCGTCGGGAGGATCACCTCATCGCCTTCGGTACACAGGGCCGAGATCGTGGCGGAAAATGCCTGGTTACACCCGGAGGTGATCGCCACCTGATCGGGTGACACAGGGCCGTGATAATGCCGCGCCCAATGCCGTGCGAGCGCATCGCGCAGGGCCGGCAGGCCCAGCACGGGCCCGTAGAGATGTGTTTCCGGCAGGTCCAGCGCGTCGGCCATGGCCGCCCGGAGCGGGGCCGGCGGCGGGTCGACCGGAGCGGCCTGGCTGACATTGATCAGCGGCCGGTCGTCGCGGAACGGGACCCCCTCCAGCCAGCGCCGCGCCTCCATGACAGGCGGCGCGAAGGTGTTTTCCGTGCGTGTGGTCATGGGGCATGTCTCCGGTCTGGGTCCTGGGTCGTCACGGGTCGGTCTTGCGTCGGGCGCATCGTCGCGGGGGGCCAGCCCCCCGCACCCCCCGGGATATTTGAGGCCCAAAGAAGCCGGGCGCTGGATAGGCGGTCAGGGGCAGGCGTGGGGGTCAGTCATCGGACCCGTGATAGGGTTTGACATATTGCAGCGCCATGTCCCACGGGAAGAAGATCCACGTGTCCTGGCTGACCTCGGTCACGAAGGTGTCGACCTGGGGACGGCCCTGCGGCTTGGCGTAGACCGTGGCGATACGGGCCTTGGGCATGTGTTTGCGCACCACTTCGAGGGTGCGTCCGGTATCCACCAGATCGTCCACCACGAGGATTCCCGCGCCGTCGCCGACCACGTCCATATCGGGCGACTTGATCACCACGGGCTCGGACTGGGTCTGGTGGTTGTAGCTCTTGACGGAGATCGTATCGACGGTGCGGATATCGAGTTCGCGGGCCACGATCATCGCCGGCGCCATGCCGCCGCGGGTGATGGCCACAACCGCGCGCCAGGTTTCGCCCTCGGGCAGCTCCCCTTGCAGCCGCCACGCCAGTGCGCGGGCATCGCGGTGCAGCTGGTCCCAGCTGACATGAAAGCCTTTTTCATGGGGGAGACGGTCGGTCATGGGGCGAACTCCTTCAGGACAGGGCGATCTTGACGCCGAACAGGGCGATCAGCGTTCCGAACACGCGATCAAGCGTGGCCTTGATCCGGCCATAGACGGATCGGGCACGCGGGTGGGAAAAGACACGGGCAACCAACAGATACCACAGGGTTTCATTGGCAAAGACGATCAGCAACACCGCGCCGCGGTCGAGAAGCGACGCGTCCTGCGGCAGCAACCCGGCGAAGACCGCGCCGAAGAACACGGCGGTTTTGGGATTGCTGGCAAAGGTGGCAAAGCCCAGCCGCATCGCGGCCAGGGGCGTCTTCGGCCTGTCGGAACCGGCAGCCGGAAGGGGCGCGGTCGCATGGCGCCACATCATCGCGGCGATGTAGAGCAGGAACGCCGCGCCGATGATCTTGATGGCCAGAAAGAGCGCGGGCACCAGTTCGAAGAGCAGCGTCAACCCGGCCATCGCGGCACTGGCCCACAGCACCGCCCCGAGCCCGAAGCCGAGCGCAAGGGCGGCGGCGCTGCCGAACCCGTCGGTCACCGCAAGGCGCACACAGACCACGAAGCTGGGCCCGGGGCTCATGGCCGCGACCAGATGCACCAGCGCGACCGAGACAAAAGCCGCAAGCGTCATCGGCCCGCCAGCAGCCGCAGACCCAATGCCCCGAGGATCACCGCGGCCGCCCGGTCGATGCCGGGCTTCAGGCGCAGGTATCCGGACCGCGCCGCAGGCGTCGCAAGCGCCGCGGCAAAGACGGCATAGACAGTGAGTTCCACCAGCAAATGATTGAGCACGATTGCCAGCGTTTCGATCGCGCTCAACCCGGGAGGAAAGATCACGACAAGCACCGAGGCGGCAAAGAGCACCGATTTGGGGTTGGACAGGTTCACGAGCAAACCGCCGACAAAAGCGCGCCGCCCCGGTTGGGCGCTGTCGGCCACCGGCTGCGCCGCATCCCGCCAGAGTTGCACCGCCACCCAGATCAGGTAAAGCGCGCCGCCCACCCGCACCAGGACGAAGGCCCAGGGAAACAGCGCAAAGACCACATCGAGCCCAAGCAGCGCCGCCGCCGTCCAGCCCGCCGCAGCGCAGGCGAGACCGGCCCCGGTCGCAAGACCCGCGCGAAACCCGCCGGAGATGCTCTGACGCAGCGCAAAAAGCAGCGCGGGGCCGGGGGCCGCCATGGCCGCCAGCAGCGTCAGGTTGAACGCCAGGATATGGGTCCACTCCATCGCCGGTCAGTCCTTGGACATGTCCGGCGCATCCACCGCCTTCATGCCGACCACGTGGTAGCCCGCATCCACGTGATGCGTCTCACCGGTCACGCCGGAGCCGAGATCGCTGAGCAGATACAGCGCCGATTTGCCCACATCCTCGGTGGTCACGTTGCGGCGCAGCGGGGAGTTGTATTCGTTCCACTTCATGATGTAGCGGAAATCGCCGATGCCGGAGGCGGCCAGCGTCTTGATCGGCCCGGCGGAGATCGCGTTGACGCGGATGCCGTCCTTGCCAAGATCTTCCGCCAGATAGCGTACCGAGCTTTCCAGCGCCGCCTTGGCCACGCCCATCACGTTGTAGTGCGGCATGATCCGCTCGGCACCGTAATAGGTCAGGGTCAGCGCGGAGCCGCCTTGCGTCATCATCTTTTCCGCGCGTTGCATGACGGCGGTGAAGCTGTAGACGGAGATGTCCATCGTCATGGTGAAATTGGCGCGGCTGGTGTCGACATAGCGTCCACGCAGTTCTGACTTGTCGGAAAATCCGATCGCATGCACGACGAAATCGAGCCGGTCCCACCGCTCCTGCAATTGCGCAAACAGCGCATCGATCGACCCTTCATCGCCCACGTCACAGGGCAGCACGATGTCGGACCCGAGCTGCGCGGCCAACGGCTTGACGCGCTTGAGCAACGCGTCGCCCTGATAGGAAAACGCCAGCTCCGCGCCCGCATCGGCGCAGGCCTTCGCGATGCCCCATGCGATGGACTTGTCATTGGCAAGCCCCATGATCAGACCACGCTTGCCAGCCATCAATTCGTTTGACATCGGTGCCACTCCGCCCATTCTTCGATGCAGCGTGCTTAGGGTATCGCCCTTGCTTCATCAAGACATTAGGAACCCGAGGCACCGGTGATCGGGCAACGCGGCAAGATGAGGAAACAGGACCATGAGTGATCGCGACGGAATTTTTGAAGGCGACGATCCGTTTGCACTGGCGCAACGCTGGCTCAGCGAGGCCGAGGCCAGCGAAGTCAACGACCCCAATGCCATCGCCCTCTCGACGGTCGATTCGAACAGGTTGCCGAACGTGCGCATGGTGCTGCTCAAGGAAATCGAGCCTGATGCCTTCGTGTTCTACACCAATTACGAAAGCCGCAAGGCGCAGGAGATCGACCAAGCCGGCAAGGCCGCGTTTGTCCTGCACTGGAAATCGCTGCACCGGCAGATCCGCGTGCGCGGGCTGGTGGAAAAGGAAGACGGCCCCAAGGCAGACGCCTACTATGCTTCGCGCTCGCTCAAGAGCCGTCTCGGGGCCTGGGCCTCGGCGCAATCGCGGCCGCTCTCCTCGCGCGCGGCGCTGATGGCGGAGGTCGCAAAGGTCACCGCAAGCAAGGGCACGAACCCCGCCCGGCCGCCATTCTGGGGCGGCTATCGCATCTGGCCTCTCGAGATCGAGTTTTGGGCGGATGGCGCCTTTAGGTTGCATGACCGCTTCCGGTGGGAACGACCCACGGTTGACGCGCCTTGGACGATCTCCCGCTTGAATCCCTAAAATTCAGCATGTAGGCGCAGGGAAATGGCAGAATCGCGCTCGAATCCCGCGTTGGCACAAAAAAACCTTACCCGTTTGACGGGAAAAGGGCATTGTGGTTGTGCAAACCCGCGCCGGGGCGGGAGAGCGTTGGTAACCGGAAGTAATGGTGTGACGAGAGACACGACACAGCCCGTCCGCGTCGATGGGACGCTGAAATGGTTTGACCAGGTCAAGGGCTTCGGCTTCGTGGTCGCCGATGAAGGCGGACCGGACATCCTGCTGCACGCCAATGTCCTGCGCAATTTCGGCCAGAGCTCCATCGCCGACGGCGCGCGCGTGACAATCCATGTGCAGCAGACCGAGCGCGGCAGCCAGGCGACCGAAGTTCTCAAGATCGATCCGCCGCGCGATCAGGCCGGCACGGGCCTGTCGGATTTCGAAGAGATCGACCCCGCGGAAATCGCCGCCGCCCCGGTCGAGCCTGCCCGCGTCAAATGGTTCGACAAATCCAAGGGATTCGGCTTTGCAAATGTTTTTGGCAAGTCGGAAGATGTCTTCATCCATATCGAAGTGCTGCGCCGTTCCGGCTTGTCGGATCTGCAACCGGGCGAGGCGCTCGCGATCCGCGCCATCGATGGCAAGCGCGGGCGTATGGCCATGGAGGTAAGTGCATGGGAATCCGTGATCGAAAAACCGTCCTGACCGGCATCAGTGCCGCAATGGGAGCGGCGCTGCTTGGGCTCTTTGTTGTCACCAGTTTTTCAGCACCGCGCCCGGTGGCGGCATCCATCTCCTGTAGCGACAGCACGATCTGGTTGCGCGGGGCATTTGGCACGGCGCGCTTTTCGGTCGATGTGGCCGACGATCCAGAGGCGCGCGCGCAAGGGCTGATGTTTGTCGAGAGCATGCCGGCGTCCAAGGGGATGCTCTTTGTCTACCCCAGCCCGCGCAGCGTCGCGTTCTGGATGAAGAATACGCTGATCCCGCTCGACATTCTGTATGCCGATGCCGCCGGTGTGGTGCGTCACATCCATCCCGAGGCGATTCCGGGCGATGAGACCCCGCTTCCCGGTCAGCATGACGGCATCCAGTATGTGCTGGAGATCAACGGCGGTCTGGCCGAAGACATGGGGATCGGTGTCGGGGCGGAAATGCATCACCCGGCCATCTCAGACGCTGCCTGGCCCTGCGACTGATCGGGCAGGGGGCCACCCGGCCTCATCCGCTGCGACCCGGCTGCGGCAAACAACTTCGTCCAAAGGCCGGATTTGCTCTTTTCAAGCGCGGCGTGCGGCGCTAAACGGCTCCGTGTCGGGGCGTGGCGCAGTCTGGTAGCGCACCTGTTTTGGGTACAGGGGGTCGTAGGTTCGAATCCTGCCGCCCCGACCACTTTCAAGAAAATGCGATGCGGCGTGCCGGGCCGATTCAAGGGGCGGAATGCTTCCGGGTCAGGCGCCCGGCCTCGTTGCCCTGTCGTCAGAACCCGCACCAAGGCAACCGCGCCGGTGCGTGCCGGCGTGCCGGAGCGGCCCGCGCCGTGGTGCCCGGCGCCCACCATTGGGCCAGCCCGATGTCCGCGCTCCATCGCCCTTAACGCCGCTCGGAACCGGCTCTCCGCCAAAGGGCGGGAGATGCCATAGAACCGGTCTGCTTATTCCCGTGTTCGCCGTCATCACTGCTACGCAATGCACCGGCGGCGTGTCGCGCGCAGGCGGGGCGATTCTCTGTCTCACGCCACCGCTAATCGGTATGACGTGGAGATCTGGCCACAAGATGTGGTGTGTGTTTACGAATCCTAACAAAGGGTGAATCTTCACAGCAAAGATCAACACCTGTGGATAACCCTGTCGATAACCGTCAAAAATCCCGATCTTCGGCGTGAATTTCCTGCGGAGGAATCCGGGTATGAATCACCTCGCCAAACCGCGCTTGTCGCTCTGTCCCGCGTCAACACAAAATATGTAAAAAATGCCGTTGACCGAACCGCCTCTGCGCTTCAGTTTGTGGCTTGTCGAAAGGGACACCACTAAATGTAGTGGCGGTTCGGCAAAGCGAGAAGAGACACCGCCTGCATCGCGTTCGGGCGGACCATGGATATCGCCGCAGGGTCACCTTGCGGCGCCACGGAAGTCGTGTCTCCGCGCCGCAGACCGCCGCATGCAGGCAAAGCAACGCTTGGAAAAGGGCGACGGGGATGAAGATCGAAAGAAAATACACCACCGCAGGGCAGGATGCTTACGAAGGTGTTGAGTTTCTCACCACCACTTCGGAGATCCGCAATCCGGATGGCACCACCGTCTTCAAGCTGGACGCGCTCGAAGTGCCGGCCAAGTGGAGCCAGGTCGCCTCGGACGTGATCGCCCAGAAGTATTTCCGCAAGGCGGGCGTGCCGACCGCGCTCAAGAAGGTTGCCGAAAAGGGCGTGCCGGAATTCCTCTGGCGCTCCGTGCCGGCCAAGAAGGACACACCGCGCACCGGCGAGACCTCCGCCAAGCAGGTCTTCGACCGTCTCGCCGGCGCCTGGGCATACTGGGGCTGGAAGGGTGGCTACTTCACCACCGAAGAAGACGCGCGCGCCTATTATGACGAAATGCGCCACATGCTGGCCACCCAGACCGCCGCGCCGAACTCGCCGCAATGGTTCAACACCGGTCTGCACTGGGCCTACGGCATCGACGGTCCGGGGCAGGGCCACTACTATGTCGATTACAAATCCGGCAAGCTGACCCGCTCGACCTCCGCCTATGAACACCCCCAGCCGCATGCCTGCTTCATCCAGTCCGTCTCCGACGATCTGGTGCAGGATGGTGGCATAATGGATCTCTGGGTCCGCGAGGCGCGCCTGTTCAAATACGGCTCCGGCACCGGCACCAACTTCTCCTCCCTGCGCGCGGCCAACGAGCCGCTGTCGGGCGGCGGCAAGTCCTCCGGCCTGATGGGCTTCCTCAAGATCGGCGACCGCGCCGCCGGTGCGATCAAGTCCGGCGGCACCACGCGCCGCGCCGCCAAGATGGTCATCTGTGACGTCGATCACCCCGACATCGAGGAGTTCATCAACTGGAAGGTAATCGAGGAGCAGAAGGTTGCGTCCATCGTGGCCGGATCCAAGATGCACGAGAAGATGCTGAACGCGATCTTCGAAGCCATCCGCAGCTTTGACGGCTCCGAAGAGGGCGCGGTCGACCCCAAGGCCAACCCGGCCCTGAAATCGGCGATCCGCGATGCCAAGCGCGTGATGATCCCCGAGACCTATGTGAAGCGGGTGCTCGACTACGCCAAGCAGGGCTACGCCTCGATCGAATTCCCGACCTATGACACCGATTGGGACAGCGAAGCCTACGCCTCGGTGTCGGGCCAGAACTCCAACAACTCGATCCGGGTCACGGATGCCTTCCTGAAGGCGGTCCGCGAAGACAAGGACTGGGAGCTGATCCGCCGCACCGACGGCTCGGTGGCCAAGACCGTCAAGGCGCGCGACCTGTGGGAAAATGTCGGCCACGCCGCCTGGGCCTGCGCCGATCCGGGCATCCAGTTCCACGATACCGTGAACGCGTGGCACACCTGCCCCGAAGACGGTCAGATCCGCGGCTCGAACCCGTGCTCGGAATACATGTTCCTCGATGATACGGCCTGTAACCTGGCCTCGATGAACCTGCTGACCTTCCTCAAGGACGGCAAGTTCGACGCAGAGACCTATGTGCATGCCACGCGGCTCTGGACCCTGACGCTGGAAATCTCCGTCACCATGGCGCAGTTCCCGTCCAAGGAAATCGCGCAGCTTTCCTATGACTTCCGCACCCTCGGCCTTGGCTATGCCAATATCGGCGGTCTGCTGATGAACATGGGCTATGGCTATGACAGCACCGAGGGCCGCGCGCTGTGCGGCGCGCTGACCGCGATCATGACCGGCACCTCTTATGCCACCTCCGCCGAGATCGCCTCCGAGCTGGGCGCGTTCTCCGGCTACGAGCGCAATGCCGACCATATGCTGCGGGTCATCCGCAACCACCGCAACGCCGCCTATGGCGCCAGCGAGGGATATGAGGACCTGGCCGTCAAGCCGGTGCCGCTCGACCACGCCGGATGCCCGGATGCGGAGCTGGTGGAACTGGCGATGAAGTCCTGGGACGATGCGCTGCGCCTTGGTGAGAAGCACGGCTACCGCAACGCCCAGACATCCGTGATCGCGCCCACCGGCACGATCGGCCTCGTGATGGATTGCGACACCACCGGCATCGAGCCCGACTTTGCGCTGGTGAAGTTCAAGAAGCTCGCGGGCGGCGGTTACTTCAAGATCATCAACCGCTCCGTGCCGGCCGCGCTGGAGAAGCTGGGCTACGGTTCGGCCCAGATCGAGGAGATCGTCTCCTACGCGGTGGGTCATGGCACTCTTGGCAACGCGCCCGGCATCAACCACACGGCCCTGATCGGCCACGGCTTCGGCCCGGCGCAGATCGAGAAGGTCGAGGCCGCTCTGGCCACCGCCTTCGACATCCGCTTTGTCTTCAACCAGTGGACGCTGGGCGAAGAATTCTGCCGCGATGTGCTTGGCATCCCTGCGGCCAAGCTGGCCGATCCGACCTTTGACCTGCTCAAGCATCTGGGCTTCTCTAAGGCCGATATCGACGCCGCAAACGACCATGTCTGCGGGACGATGACGCTGGAAGGCGCGCCTTTCCTCAAGGAAGAGCATTACAGCGTCTTCGATTGCGCCAACCCCTGCGGCAAGAAAGGCAAGCGGTTCCTCAGCGTCGAGAGCCACATCCACATGATGGCCGCCGCGCAGAGCTTCATCTCGGGCGCGATCTCCAAGACGATCAACATGCCCAACGATGCCACCATCGAGGATTGCCTGAAAGCCTATGAGCTGAGCTGGTCGCTCGGCACCAAGGCCAATGCGCTCTACCGCGACGGCTCCAAGCTGAGCCAGCCGCTGGCCGCCGCGCTGGTGGAGGACGACGACGAGGCGCTGGAGACTCTCGAGAGCGGCTCACCGCATGACAAGGCCACCGTTCTGGCCGAAAAGATCGTCGAGAAAATCGTGGTCAAGGAGGTCGAGCGCGCGCAGGCCCGCGCCAAGATGCCCGAGCGCCGCAAGGGTTACACCCAAAAAGCGATCGTTGGCGGGCACAAGGTCTATCTGCGCACCGGCGAATACGAGGATGGCAATCTCGGTGAGATCTTCATCGACATGCACAAGGAAGGGGCCGGCTTCCGCGCGATGATGAACAATTTCGCCATCGCCGTGTCGGTTGGCCTGCAATACGGCGTGCCGCTGGAGGAGTTTGTCGATGCCTTCACCTTCACCAAGTTCGAGCCCGCGGGCATGGTGCAGGGCAATGACAGCATCAAGAACGCCACCTCGATCCTCGACTATATCTTCCGCGAGCTGGCGGTGTCCTATCTCGACCGCACCGACCTTGCCCATGTGAAACCCGAAGGCGCAAGCTTCGACGATCTCGGGCGCGGCGAGGAAGAGGGCGTGAGCAACGTCAAGGAGCTCTCCGAGAGCGCAGCAAGCAAATCGCTCGAAGTGCTCAAGCAGATCAGCTCGACCGGCTATTTGCGCAAGCGTCTGCCGCAGGAACTGGTGGTGCTGCAGGGGGGCGGCATGCAGGCGACGGGAACCGATCCGGCGGCGTCACTGAGCACGCTGGTGCCGGAAACGGGCGGCGGTCTGAGCATGACCGCGACCACGTCCACGGTGGCGGTCTCCAGCGGGACCCTGTCGATGGATGAGCGCACCAAGGCGCGCATGCAAGGCTATGAGGGCGATCCCTGCGGCGAGTGCGGGAACTACACGCTGGTGCGCAACGGCACCTGCATGAAGTGCAACACCTGCGGCGGCACGTCCGGCTGTAGCTGATCCGGATCGGACAGGCGCCAAGCGGCGCCTGTCCACAGGGTTTGGTTCCGGGGGCGGTGAGCCGCCCCCTGACGAGGACAAGGCCGCAGGCAGAAAACAAACGGGCGGTATAATCACGAGCCTTGTCAGCGAACCTCTACAAGGGCCCCTTCGGGGCCCTTTTTTTTGGAATCGAGGCAGGGACCGTGGCCAAGCGTTTGGCGACCGGTTGGCGCACTGGGGCACCGGCTGGGGGCGCTGCCCCCAGACCCCCGGGATATTTCCAGCCCAAAGAAGACCTGGCGTGGGGGCGGGCCGGGTGCGTGTTGGCGTTCGGGGCGGCGTTCAGGGCGGTGCGTGGGTCGGCCTTTGGGGCGGAGGTGATCCGCGCGGGCGTGGTGGCCGGTTTCCGCCCGTTTGACCGGCCGGGCACGGCAAAGCTCTGCCGGACGGCGTCTTGGTGGTTTGGGTGAGCGGAGCTTGTCCCATGTCGGGGCCCGATTCCGGCGAGACGGCGCCCGTTTTGCGAGATATTGGACAAGTCTGTTCCCGCATAGGCAGCGTTGCGGCACGGTCTGACGGTGTCTTGAACAACCACTCACGGAGGACAGACAATGACTGCTTGGACAACCACGTTCTACGCGCTGATCGGCCTTGTGGCCGCACCGGCCATTGCCATGGCACAGACAGCGCTGGATGGCGATGGGGACGGCATGGTGACGCTTGAGGAGCTGCAGGCGGTGCATCCGGATGTGACATCCGATGCCTTCATGCAGGCCGATACCGATGGTGACGCCATGCTCAGCGCCGAAGAGTTGGCAGCGGCGCAGGATGCGGGGGTGATCCCCGGCGCCTGATGCCAAGGCGCCCCGCCAGCCTGGCAGTGGGCGGGGCGCCCGTATCGATCCGCATGGGCCACAAGGGGACTGGCCGGGTCCGGACGCGGCAGGCGGGATCAGGAGCGCGCGATATAGCGGTCGCGCCGGTGGTTGATCGTGATGATGGCATTCAGGATTACCGCGCCAAGGAGCGACCACGCCACCACGCGCCAGTCAAACAGTGCAAGCGCCGCAGCGAAGACGCACAGGTCAAAGGCCAGCTGCGTGTTGCCGGCCTTGATGCCGCGCCGATCCTGAAGCCAGAGCGCCACGATCCCCACACCGCCCAGCGTCGCGCCGTGACGGAAGAGCGACAGCAAACCCACGCCCGCACAGACCCCGAAGAGCGCAGCCCCGACCGCCGGGTGCAGCGGCTCCACCGTCAACACCAGCGGCAAGGCATCGGCCATGCTGGACATCACCGTCACCGCCGCAAAGCTCTTGAGCGTGAAGGTCCAGCCCATCTGGCGGATCGCCAGCAGGTAGAAGGGCAGGTTGAGCACGAAGAAAAGCGCGCCGAAAGACCATCCGGACGGGTAGCTGATGATCAGGGCAAGACCGGCGATCTGGCCGGTAAACAGGTCTGCGGCGCGCAGGAACTGGATTGAGACGGCAACCAGTGTCGCGCCAATCAGGATGCCTTGAATGTCTTCGCTGGCGCTGTGACGGTCGGCGGGAGGGGTATCGAGCAACAACATACGTCAGCAATTATGACCTTTATGCGCGATGTCAACCGGGAATGCGCGCGCGGGCGTCGCGGCGCGCCACCGCTGCACAGGGATTGAGCACATGGCACCAAGACCAGACTTTTGCCGCAGCGCCCGAGCAGTGACGGGGCGGTGACGGGGCGCACCAAAGGACCGGCCCGGCGGAAAGGCTCCGACACCTATTCGTCCCGCTCAGGCCGGGCCATCCAGGGCCAGTTCGGCCTGTTTCATCTGCATCATCAGAAGCACGCTGAGCGCGGAGAACAGGAGAATCGCCAAGGCCAGCGGCAACGGTGTGCCATCGAACATCAACCCGACCGGCGCGGCAAAAAACACCGCGATCACGGTGGCAAAGGAGCCGATGATCGAGGCCGCCATGCCCGCGATATGGCCCATGGGCTCCATCGCGATGGCGTTGAGATTGCCGATCGTCATCCCGGCCTGAAAGAACACCGTGAACTGCCAGAACAGGAAGAGCGCGAACAGCGCGGGCCCGCCAATGCCGCCCACCAGAACCACCGCCATGGCACCGCTGAAACACAGCTGGGCGATCAACATGCCGGTCACCATCCGGCGCATGCCGAAGCGCACCACCAAAGCCGCGTTGAGCAGGCTTGAGGAGGCTGCGCAAACGGCGATGACGCCAAACCAGAAGGGGAAGCTCTCCGCCTTTCCGAAGGTCTCCGAAAAGATCTGCTGAACAGAGGAGATCATTGCAAAAAGCGTCCCGAATCCAAGGCCTTGCACCGCGATGCTCAGGCGAACGACGGGGTGTCTGAGCATCTCGGCAATGGCGGCACGCAACGCTGCCGCGTTTAACGGCCGGCGGTCCTCGGGCGCGAGGGTTTCCGGCAATCTGCGCGCCAGCCACAGGCTCGACAGCAGCGAAAACACCAGAAAGACCCAGAAAATCGCATGCCAATCCGCGACGGTCAGCACAAGCGCCCCCATGGCCGGCGCCAAGGCTGGCACCGTGGTGAAAACGATCATGATGAAGGACAGGATGCGCGCCATGCCGCGCCCCTCGTAACGGTCGCGCACGATGGCAATGGCGACGACACGCGGGCCTGCCGCGCCCAGCCCTTGCAGCACCCGCGCGGCCAGCAGTGCTTCGAGCGACCAGGACAGCACCGCAAGCACGGTGCCGATGACGTAGATCGCGGATCCGGCCAGAACGACAGGCTTGCGCCCGTAGCGGTCCGAAAGCGGGCCCGTGAACAGCGTCCCGACCCCCATGCCAAGCACAAAGCTTGTCACCACCAGCTGCGCGCGGTTGATGTCCTCGGGCGTGAGATCGGCGGCGATCTCGGGCAAGGCAGGCAACATCCCGTCAATGCTGAGCGCGACCGTGGCCACCAACATCGCGATCATGGCGATGAATTCTGTGCGACCGGGAAAGGGCATAAGGGAATCCTGTGTGTTCAATCCCAAAGCGTTACCACCGGACATTGTGCCGGAACAGTGGGGTTTTCCTGTGCGTGTGCGTGCGGCGTAGGGCGCTTGGGGTCCGGGATCACGGCCGGGCAGGCATGGCGGCGCGAAAGCCCCCAGGTGTCGCGCGGCGGCAGACAGGCCGTGGCCCGCCGGGGCCACCCGGCCTTGTGCCGCAGGCAGCCCTGCGGAGGATCCGGTGGAGAGGGCGGGAGCCGCTCCGAGCCACGCAGGCTCTCGTCAGAGCACCTCGGCGCCTGCGCTCAGCTCCGCGATGACCTTGGCCCAGAGATCGGGCGGCTGTGCGCCGGGCACCGCGTGTTTGCCCGCCACCACGAAGGTTGGCACCGCCGTGACCCCCATGCCGCGCGCCGCGGCGTCGCGTTCGACGATCTCGCGCCGATCCTGATCGGAGGCAAACAGACGCTGCACCACCGCCGCATCGAGCCCGGCGCTGTCGGCCAGATCCGCCAGGACTTCCACATCGCCAATATCGCGGCCCTCGACAAAATAGGCCCGGAACAGCGCATCGACCACCTGCGTCTGGCATTGCTCAAGCTCGGCCCAATGGATCAGGCGATGCGCATCAATCGTCTGTGGCGTCCGCTGGATGGCTTCGAGATTGATCTCCAGCCCGGCGGATTCCGCGTGCTGAGACACCGGCAGATAAGCGGACACCGCGCCCTCCTTGCCGCCGAACTTGCGTTCGAGATACTCGCGCCGATCCATGCCTGCGGCGGGCATATCCGGGTTCAGCATGAAAGGCAGCCAGCGGATGCGAAAGGGGTTTTCCCCGTGCGCCTTCAAGGCCTTGTCGAGGTGAGCCTTCCCGATATAGCACCACGGGCAAATCGGGTCGGAGAAGATATCAAGCTGGATCATACGGTGTCCTTTCTGTCGCGTCTTTAACAGCATGATGCCGGGATGGCGAGCGTTGGCGACCCGACATCCGCGTGATCGGGCAACGCGCCGCAGTCTCGCGCCTCAACCTCGCGCCGCATGACACCAAAGCGGCACGCCGAGCGCCCCGCGGCGCGCCCGTCCGCACCGATGGCGGGGCGCATGGGCATGGGTGACCACAGACTGATGCGCAAAGCAGAGCGCGCGCCGCCCGCCCGGCCCGAAGCGCACGCCATCCGCGCCGGGCAAACGCCCCCCGACGCCCGCGCGCGGCCTCAGCCGGCGTAAAGCGCGCGCAACCCCTTGCGCAGGAGCTTGCCATTGGGATTGCGCGGCAGCGCCTCGACCCGCACCCAGGCGCGCGGGCATTTGTATCGCGCCAGCCGGTCGGCGGCCTGCGCAGCAAGCGCCGTCTCGTCCTGCGAAGCCTCCGACACGTAAAACGCCACAATGACCGAGACGTCATCCTTGATGCCGATCTCCGCCACGGCGACCTCGTCGACCCCCTCCAGCGTGGACAGCGCCGCTTCGACCTCCAGCGGCGACACCCGGTAGCCGCCCGCATTCATCATGTCGTCACCGCGCCCGTCATAGGCGATCTGGCCATCCGGGCGCATCACCGCCCGGTCTCCGGTCACGAACCAGTCCCCGGCAAAGCGCGCCGCGGTTTCCTCCGGCGCCTTGTGATATCCCAGCATCAGGCCCGGATCGCTGCGATGCACCGCGATGACCCCGGCCGCGCCGCGCGGCACAGGGTGGCCATTCTCGTCCAGAAGCGCGACGCGACGTCCGTCCTGCGGCCAGCCGAGGCAGCCGGGCGCGGCCTGACGTCCTGGCGGGGCGGAGATGAAGGTCGAGCATTCCGACAGCCCGTAAGCTTCGCAGATCACTCCGCCGCCGGTTGCTTCGGCCCAGCGGCCCCGGATCTGTTCGGACAGCTTCTCCCCGGCGGCAAGGCTGTGGCGCAGCTTGGGCAAGGCGAACAACGGATATTTCAGGATCTGCCGGAACACGCCCGGCGCTGCGGCAAAGATCGTTGCCTCGAACCGTTTGATCAACAGGCCAAGCTGCGCAGGATCGGTGCCCGCCGCCGGGATCAGCGCCGTCGCTCCGATTGTCCACGGATCCATCAGCCCGGTCCCGAGCGTGTAGGTCCAGTTGAAGGCGCCCGCATGCAGCACGCGGTCTTCCGCGCGCAGATCGTACCAGCCGTCCAACATCATCCGGCGCGCCCAGATCGCGCGATGCGCATGGGCGACCGGGCGCGGCCGTCCCGAGGTTCCGGAGGTGTAGACGATATAGCCCAGCCGCTCTGGATCGCCGCGATGCCACGGCGCGGCAGGCAGGTCGTGCCAGGATTCGAACGTGGCCGCGTTGATGACCGGGCAAGGGGCTGGCGGGCAGGCAACGCCGTCGCCACGCAGGATCGCCGCCGGGCCAAGCTCGTCGATCATGACCGCCACTTCGGGCGCCGTCAGCTGGGAGGAGGTTGGCACCGGCACCAGTCCCGCGGCCAGCGCGCCGAGATAGGCGATCGGGAAATCCACCGTGTTGCCGAGCCGCATCAGCACGATGTCGCCCGGTGTCAGCCCCGCTTCGATCAATCCCGTGGCGGTGCCGCGCACCGCCTGTGTCAGCCGCGCATAAGACCAGCGCTGCGCGCCGGTGGGCCGGACAACCGCCAGGGCGATCTTGTCCGGGGTCGCCTGTCCGGCGGCAAGCACGTGTTCGGCCATGTTGAACGGGGCCGGTGGGGGCGGGTAGCCCCCGTTGTCGTGGAGGGAGTCTGGGATCGAGGCTGTCATGCGCCCGTGTTTGGCCGCAGCGCGCGCGTCTTGCAAGGGGCGCCATCACCCCCTAAGACCGCGATCATGGCCAAAGATCCCAAATCCCTGATCCGTATCGCGCGGGAAAACGGCGACGCCGCCACCGAGGCGGAACCGCTCGATCTGGGCGGGCGCGTGCGCGACCTGCGCAAGGCCCGTGACCTCACGCTGGAACAGGCCGCGCGGCAAGCCGGTCTGGCACGCTCAACCCTGTCCAAGATCGAGAACGGACAGATGTCGCCCACCTACGAGGCGCTCAAGAAACTGGCCACCGGGCTGGAAATCTCCATTCCGCAGCTCTTTACGCCGCCGCAGGCGGAAAAGGTCAACGGGCGTCTGGCGGTCACGCGCGCAGAGAGCGGTCAGCATCACGCGACCACCACCTACGAGCATGACCTTCTGGCCGAGACTTTGACCAAGAAGAAGATGCTGCCCTATCGCGCACGGGTCCGCGCCCGCTCGCTGGAGGAGTTCGATGGCTGGGTGCGCCATGACGGGGAAGAGTTCCTCTACGTGCTGACAGGGATCGTGCGGCTTTACACGGAGTTTTACGAGCCCATCGAGATGCGGCGCGGCGACAGCGCCTATTACGATGCGACGATGGGCCATAACGTCGTGTCCGTGTCCGACGACGACGCGACCATCCTCTGGGTGACGTCGCTCGCCTGAGCGCGGCGGTGCTGGCGTTTCGGGAAGCGGGAGGCTGCGGCGGCTGCCGCTCCGGCACGGGAGCGCGCGTGCCGCGCGTCCCGCCAGTGCGTCTGATCGTGCCTTTGCGATTGTGACCGGCTGTCGCAGGGCTCGGGGACTCACCAAAGCGAAGTCTCGTCTTCGCGTCCCCGGCGCGCCGTCAACTGCCCCTGATGCCCTGACAGGCTGCGTGCCGTGCCGCAAGCACAATGGCCGTATCCCGCGTCGGGCGGGTTTCCCCGCCCAGGCGGGTCCCTCGGCAATTCTGCTTGCGGCCCGTCCCACTGCCCGTCCGGTCGGGGGCAGGCGACGGGCGGCTCCGAAGCGAAGACGGATCAGCGTTCGGGCAGCAACCCGCGCGGCGAGAAGCGCAAGACAACCAGCAGGATCACGCCCATGGTCAGAAGCTTGAGATGCTGCGCGCTGTTGGTGAGGTGGGCGGCGAGCGCGCTGTCTTCGGCCATGCCGGAGGTCACAGCCCCGACCAGCCATTGCGCCATCGGATCGACCTGCACCCAGAGGAACCAGATCACGAAGCCGCCCAGCACGGCGCCAAGATTGTTGCCCGACCCGCCGACGATCACCATCACCCAAACGAGGAAGGTGAAGCGCAGCGGCTGGTAGCTCGACGGTGTCAACTGGCCGTCCAGCGTCGTCATCATCGCCCCGGCGATGCCACAGATCGCGGAGCCAAGGATGAACACCTGCAGATGCCGCGCCTTGACGTCCTTGCCCATGGCCCGCGCCGAGGTCTCGTTGTCGCGGATCGCGCGCATCATGCGCCCCCAGGGCGAGTTCAGCGCCAATTGCGCGAGGATCAGGAGCACGATCAGCACCGAAGCAAAGAGCAACGAGTAGCCGAGCTTCACGGTGATCGTCGACGCCGTCGTCACATCCGTGCCCCAGCCCGCCGCGCGCTCGATGAACCCGGGGTCCTGCTGCAAGGTCACCTCGTAGGGCACCGGGCGGGGCAGGCCGGTCACGTTCTTGACGCCGCGCGTCAGCCAGTCCTCGTTTTTGAGCACGGCAATCACGATCTCCGCGATCCCCAGCGTGGCAATCGCAAGGTAATCCGAGCGCAGGCCGAGCGCCGTCTTGCCGATGATCCACGCTGCCCCCGCCGCCAGCAACCCGCCCGCGGGCCAGGCCAGCAGCACAAACAGATCCGCCAACGGCAGACCGTCCTCGGTGCGCGGCGAGCCGCCGAAATTCAGCCCGCCGAGATAGCCGGTGGACGCCGGGTTGATCGATTCAATCGCCTCAACGCCCGCGTCATAGACCGCCCGGAACACCACGAACCCGACCACCAGAAGCCCAAAGGTCATCCAGCCGCGCCAGCGTTTCGGCCCGCGGTTCCAGACCATCACAGCGCCCACGATCACCGCCGCGCCCACCGACAGGCCGCCCAGCACCCGCGCGCCGCCCGCGGCCCATGTCTCGCCCACCGGCGGCATGCCCATCAGCACGACGGCTAGTCCGCCCAGCGCCACGAAGCCCATCACGCCCACGTTGAAGAGCCCCGCGATCCCCCATTGCAGGTTCACGCCCAGCGCCATCACCGCCGAGATCAGCCCCATGTTGAGAATGATCAGCGCAGAGTTCCACGACTGCACCAGACCCGTTCCGACGATCAGCACCAAAACCAGCGCAAACATTGCCGCCGTGCGCGCAGGGCTTGCCCCCGCCGTATCGACCCGGTTCCCGCTCATACCGATTTCCCTTTTGTCAGACCCGTCGGCTTGAACAGCAGCACGATCACGAGGATCACGAAGCTGACGGCAAATTTGTAATCGGTGGACATCAGCTGCACGAGCCCATCCGGCTCAAGGCTCTCGGGCAGCGCATGGCCCAGCACCTTCTTCCACGCATAGGTGATCCCGACCTCGGAGAACGCGATCACGAACCCGCCGAGGATCGCACCCAGCGGGTTGCCCAGCCCGCCCACGATGGCGGCGGCAAAGATCGGCAGCAGCAGCTGGAAATAGGTAAATGGCTTGTAGGATTTGTCCAGCCCGTAGAGCACCCCCGCAATGGTCACGAGCGCCGCCACAATGAGCCATGTGACCCGCTCGACCCGCTCCGGGTTGATGCCCGACAAAAGCGCCAGATCCTCGTTGTCGGAATAGGCCCGCATGGATTTGCCGGTGCGGGTCCGGTTCAGAAACCAGAACAGCACCGCCACGACAATCACCGCCGTCACAACCGTGATGCCCTGCGTGGTGCGGATCGCCAGCCCTTCCTCCAACCCCGTCAGGTTGCGGAACTCCCGTGCGGAGATGATGAACCGCTCGCCATCGGCAAAACGCTGGTCGTCGGGGCCAAGGATCACCCGGGTCAGCCCGTTATAGATGAACATCACCCCGATGGAGACGATGACAAGGATCACCGGTTTGGCCTTCTGCGCGCGATAAAACCGGTAGACCGCCCGGTCCGTCCCGAGCACCAGCGCCGCCGTGGCCGCTATCCCGAAGGGAATGGCCAGCAACGCGGTCGGCAACGGCCCCAACGAGATCCCCCAGGACTGGAACAGCCATGTCACAAGGATCACCACCATGGTCCCGAATGCCATCGTGTCGCCATGGGCAAAGTTCGAAAACCGCAGGATGCCATAGATCAGCGTGACCCCGAGCGCGCCAAGCGCCAGCTGACTGCCATAGGCAATCGCCGGGACCAGCACAAAATTCGCCAGCGCCACAAAGGCGTTCAACAGATCCATTCCCTAGCTCCCCATCCGCACGCAGCGGCCCGTCAACGTCTCGCCCGGCCCGGTGTCGCTGTAGCGCGCAGCCCCGTCCGGCGCGATCACCAGCATCCTCTGACCCACGGCGCCCGCGTCCTCGTGAAACCCGACCGTGCCGTCGGGCATCACGAACGGCTCCGGCCGGAAGATCCCGCGCCGGAATTCCGCATCGCCCAGCACCCGTCTTGGCGGCTCGCCCTCGATGCCGGGAAACAGATCGCCGCGATCGAAGCCAAAGGTCAGAACCTCGCCCTCCAGATCGCAGGACCACCGCTCCTGCGCGCCCGCCATGCCGGTCCAGAGCGTGGCCCAGAGCGCCGCCGCGATCCACACCCACATACCCGAACCAAGACCGGCAAGGCGCCCATCGCCCTGTTTCTTCTTGGTCCAAATACCCCATCTGCCTTTTGCCACCCGCGCCTTCATCCGCCCAGAAAGCTCCGCCGCACGTCATCATCGGCCAAAAGCGCCTTGCCGGTGCCGGTATGCGCGTTGCGCCCCTGCACAAGCACGTAGCCCTTGTCGGCAATCTCCAACGCCTGCCGCGCGTTCTGCTCCACCATCAGGATCGAAATGCCGGTGCGGGCCACCTCGATGATCCGGTCGAACAGCTCGTCCATCACGATGGGCGAGACCCCGGCGGTCGGCTCGTCGAGCATCAGCACCTTGGGCTGGGTCATCAGCGCGCGGCCCACGGCCACCTGCTGGCGCTGACCGCCGGAAAGCTCGCCCGCCGCCTGGCGCCGTTTCTCGCGCAGGATCGGGAACAGGTCGAACACCTGTTCCATGGTGTCGCGATAATCGTCCTCCCGGATGAAAGCCCCCATCTCGAGATTTTCCTCCACGCTCATGGAGGTGAAAATATTGGCCACCTGCGGCACGAACCCCATGCCCGCCCGCACCCGCGCCTGCGGGCTCAGCGCGGTGATGTCGGCCCCGTCGAGCCGGACCGCGCCTTCGCGCAAATCCAGCATGCCAAACACGGCCTTCATCGCGGTGGATTTTCCGGCCCCGTTCGGGCCGACGATGACCGCGATCTCGCCTTTCTCGACCGCGATGGTGCAGCGATGCAGGATGTCGGCCCCCTTGCCATAGCCGCCCGTTATCGCCTCGCCGATCAGGAACGGCCCGCCCGGAGCGGCCTTCGCCGCGCCCTCGGGGCGGTACTTGGCAGCATCTCCCATGCCGTCGGGATTGCCTATGGAGCGATCGCGCTGACCGCGCGTCGTCTGGTAGGGATCACCGCTCATCACACAGCCTCCCGGATCGCAAGCCGCCCGCGCCGGCAAACCCATGCGGCGCCGGTCGCCCGAGCGCGCCGCGCCCCCGGCTTCTTTGGGCCTGAAATATCCCGGGGGAGTCCCGCAGGGACGGGGGCAGCGCCCCCTGATGCGCCGCGCTTGACGGCCAGCGCGCCGCATGGATCATGCGCATGGTTTGTGCATGCAATGTGCATGGACTGTGCATGCCCGGTTTCCGGGCCGAAACGCCGCCTCAAGACACCGCCTCCTTGTTCTTCAGACCGGTGCCGAGATAGGCCTCGATTACCGCCTCATCGGCCTTGATCTCGTCGATCGTTCCCTTGGAAAGCACTTTGCCCTCGGCCATCACGATCACCGGATCACACAGACGCCCGATGAAATCCATATCGTGCTCGATCATGCAGAACGTGTAGCCGCGTTCCTTGTTGAGCCGGAGGATGGCGTCGCCGATCGTGTTGAGGAGCGTGCGGTTCACACCCGCGCCGACCTCGTCCAGAAACACGATCTTGGCGTCCACCATCATCGTGCGGCCCAGTTCGAGAAGCTTCTTCTGACCGCCCGAAAGATTGCCCGCCCGCTCGTCCTTAAGATGAGAAATCGTCAGGAAATCAAGAACTTCATCCGCGCGCTTGAGAAGGCTCGCCTCTTCCTGTGCAATCCGCGCGCGGTGAAACCACGCGTTCCAGAGGCTTTCGCCGGATTGCCCGCCCGGCACCATCATCAAATTCTCGCGGCAGGTCATGGAGGCAAATTCATGCGCGACCTGGAACGTCCGCAACAGGCCCTTGTGGAAAAGCGCATGTGGCGGCAGGCCGGTGATGTCTTCGTCATCCATGAACACCCGGCCGGATGTCGGTGGAAGTGCGCCGGCGATCACGTTGAAAAGCGTTGTCTTTCCCGCGCCATTCGGGCCGACGAGCCCGGTGATCGACCCGGTTTCGATTTCAAGGCTTGCGCCATCAACGGCACGAAAGCCGCCAAAATGGCGGTGCAGGGTCTCTACCCGGATCACGTCAAAGCTCCCCCAGAATGGCGCGCGCCCCGGGCGGCGTTCGAAGCCGCCTGAAGACGCGCATCATTGTATCGAAACGGCGCAGGGTTGATGGCCCCGCGCCGCATCATGTTACAGGTTTCTCAAGCGTTTAGCGATAGCCAACAACGGTCAGCGCACCATCCTGGATCGCGTATTCCGCATAGGAGCCACCGGCTTCGCCCGGACCGACAAGCTCGATCCCGGACGCGCCTTCGAAGTTGACGTCGCCGCCGCCTGCGATGATCTCAAGCGCCTTGCCAAGCTCACCGGGCAGGATCACCTCGCCGGGCGCGTTGGCCACCATTTCGATCTTGGAGGCATAGTCGCCGGGCTCGGCGCTGCCTGCTGCGGCCATGGCCAGAAGGATCAGCGACGCCGCGTCATAGCTTTCACCCGCATAGACCGAGGTGCCGTCGATGCCGGCGGCGGAGGCCATTTCCTGGAACAGCGCACCGCCCTCGTTGTCGGAGCCCGGGGCCGTGCCGATGGTGCCGTCAAGATCGGCGCCGAACGTATCGGTGAGCGAGTCGCCGATCATGCCGTCACCCAGCGCGAACATGTCGAACGCGCCGCTGTCGAGCGCGCCCTGGATGATGCCAGCGCCGCCCTGATCCACATAGCCCAGAACCACAAGCGCATCGCCACCGGCCGAGGCAAGCGAGCCGACTTCGGCGGCATAGTCCGCCTTGCCGTCCTCATGCGCGGCCGACAGGGTCACGGTGCCGCCCGCGTTCTCAAACGCCGCCTGAAACGCGTCCGCAAAGCCCTTGCCATAGTCGTTGTTGGTGTAGGTCACGGCGACTTCGCCCATGCCCTTCTCGCGCAGGATGTTTGCCAGCACTTCGCCCTGGCGCGCATCGGAGGGCGCCGTGCGGAAGAACAAGCCGTTGTCTTCTGCGGTTGAAAGCGCCGGCGAGGTGGCCGACGGGGAAATCATCACCACGCCGTTCGGCACGGCGACATTCGCCAGCACGGCGGTGGTCACGCCGGAACAATCCGCGCCCATGATGCCTTTGACGCCTTCGTCGGTGACAAGCCGTTCGGCGGCAGCGGTTGCTGCGGCCGCGTCAACGCAGGTCGCGTCGCCGCGCACCGGAACGACGGTCGAGCCACCAAGGAAGTTCTCGTTCCCGGACACTTCGGCCATCGCCATTTCCGCGCCGGCGCCCATGGCCGGGGTCAGGCTTTCGATGGGCCCTGTGAAGCTGAGCAGCACACCAAGCTTTACTTCGGTCGCGTGACCGGCTGCAAAAGCCGCGGAGGTGGCAAGCGCTGCAGTCGCTGTCGCGGCGAGCAGATGTTTCATTTCATTCTCCCTGATTGTACCCTGAACGGGTTGACTTATGTGCGACGAAAGTAGGCCACGCCCGGAGAAATGAAAAGACCTCTCAGCGCCTTGCGACAGTGGTTTTGCACCATCCCATCCCCTTGCCGCGGCGTCATTGCCCCCCATATGCCAAGCAAGCAAAAGGAGTTGATGATGCCACATTCCGGCCCGCGCACCGTTTTTTCGAGCCGCACCCTCTTTGGTCCCGTAGCGGCCCTATCTGTGGCCTTTGCCACGGCTGCCACGGCAGATCCGATCGAGACGATGGCGGGGCCGATGACCGTGACATCCGTGGTGGAAGACCTCGATGCGCCGTGGTCCTTCGGGTGGCTGCCGGACGGCACGATTCTCGTGACGGAACGGGGTGGGCGGCTGTTGTCCGTCAAGGATGGCGAAACGCGCGAGATCGGCGGGCTGCCGGATATTTCCGTGGACGGGCAGGGCGGCCTGCTCGACATCCTGATCCCCTCCGACTTTGCGCAGACACGCGAGATCTTTTTCACATTTGCCCGCGACCAGTTCCTGCGCGGCAATGGCACTGCGGTGTATCGCGCGACGCTGTCACAGGACGGCAGCCGGCTGGAAGACGGCGAGACGATCTTTGCCATCGCCCGCGGCACCGGCGGCGGTTTTCATTTTGGCTCCCGGATCGTCGAGAGCCCGGACGGCTATCTGTTCGTGACGGTGGGCGACCGCGGCAACCCCGACCAGGCGCAAGACCTGTCGATGCACAATGGCTCCGTGCTGCGCATCGACCGAAACGGCGACGCGCCCGCAGACAATCCCTTTGTGGACACGTCGGGCGCGCAGGGTGAAATCTGGTCCTATGGTCATCGCAACCCGCAAGGCATGGCGTTTGATGCCTCTGGCCAGCTTTGGGTCAACGAACACGGCGCACGCGGTGGCGACGAGGTGAATCGCATCGAAAAGGGCGCCAATTACGGATGGCCGGTCATTGCCTATGGGGTGAATTATGATGGGTCATCCATCGGGATCGGTCGCGAACAGGCGGGTATGGAGCAGCCGGTGCACTACTGGGACCCGTCCATCGCGCCCTCCGGCATGACGTTTTACGATGGCGTTGTGGCCGACTGGGACGGGAACGCCTTTGTGGGCTCGCTGAAATTCGACTACATCGCGCGTCTCGACGGAGATCCCCTGACCGAGGTCGAGCAGATCTCGGGGCCCGAAACGCTGCGCGTGCGCGACGTGCGGCAAGGTCCGGACGGTGCATTGTGGTTCCTCAGCGTGGGCCATGGCGCGCTTTACCGTCTCGCACCCGACACCAACGGGTAAAGGCCGCTTGGCACATGCGCGGTCCGGCGGCCGCTGCTTCGGTAGGGTTCGAATAGCCGGCAACCGGGCCCGGCGTAAAAACAACTAGGCGCGGCACGGTGTCTTTGGCACAGTAACGCCACTGTGTCACAGGAGCTTTTGATGCGCCCATTGCTTTGTCTTTACGCCGCGACCATCGCCGTTGCAGTGCTATTCGCCTTGCCGAAAGCGGCTGCCGCGCAGGATCGCGCCAACATCTTCCAAGACTACGCCAGCTATTCCGCCTATGTGGATCGCACGATACGATCACGGGATTTTTCCGGTCTGATCGTGCAACTCGGTGGGGCCGATGAATACACGTCGGAACAGATCGCCCAGATCAACCAGCAGTTTCTGAATCTTTATCCACGCGATTTTACCAACCAGACCGTGTTCCGTCAGGAGGATCTGGGCGGCGGGATCTCGCAGGAAGGGCGGATGTATTGGATCGGCGAGAACTACGTCTACTACTACGCCATCCTGCACGAGCGCGGCGATGCATTCGTGGTGATCAATTTCTCCCTGAACTCGAACATCACCTCGATCATGTCCCGCTTCTGATCGGCGCTTTCGGGTGTCCGCCAGGGCAGGGGCGCCGGGTCAGCGCCCGGGGGGGCGCCGCAATGCGTAATAGCCCGTGTCCGTCCACTCGATGCCTCCATAGAGGAAGTTCTTTTCGGCCACGCGTACGCATGTAAAGCCGAGCTTTTCCAGCACCCGGACTGACCCGACATTGCGCGGATCGAGCTCCGCGGTCATCACCTGCATGTCCGGCCAGCGGGCCCACGCACGCGGCAGAATGGCGCGCAACGCTTCATGCGCCAGACCCTGGCCCCAGTGGTCGGGATGCAGGATGTAGCCAAGCTCCGGCTTGCGCCAGACACCGGCCTTGCCGATGCAGAGCCCCTCCCGTTCGAGCACATACTCTTCGCGCAGATCCAGCGGCGCCTTGACCAGATGATCGACCACGCGCTCCGTTTCGGCCAGGCTTGTATGCGGCGGGCGGTCCCAGTAGCGCATGGCGCGCGGATCGGTGAAAATGGCGTGCATCGGGTCCAGATCGTCTGGACGGGCCGGGCGCAGAACCAGCCGCTCCGTGCGAATCACACCGACAGGCGCGAGGCATGCGCGCCGCGCTCGCGATAGGGCGTGGTTTCATAATGCGCCCGGTAGCATTTGGAGAAATGCGACGGGGAGGCAAAGCCGCATGCCAGGGCCACGTTGATGACGCTCATGTCGGTCTGCATCAGCAGGTTGCGGGCTTTCTGCAACCGCAACTCCATGTAGTAGCGCTTGGGCGAGCGGTTGAGATAGCGGCGGAACAGCCGTTCGAGCTGGCGCGTCGACATGCCGACATCCGCCGCGAGGATCGAGGGGCTGATCGGCTCCTCGATATTGGCTTCCATTTTCTGGATCACCTGGCTCAGCTTGGGATGCCGCACGCCGATCCGCGTCGGCACAGAGAGGCGCTGCGTGTCCTGGTCGGTGCGGATTGCGCTGTAGATCAGCTGATCGGCCACCGACGAGGCCAACTCCTCACCGTGATCATTGGCGATCAGCTTGAGAAACAGGTCGATGGAGGCGGTGCCGCCCGCCGTTGTCATCCGGTTTCCGTCGATCACGAAAACCGACTTGGTCAGCTCCACCTCATCGAATTCTTCGGTGAAGCCGTCCTGGTTCTCCCAATGGATGGTCGCCTTGCGACCGTCGAGCAAGCCGGCCTTGGCCAGCGTGTAACCGGCGGTGCAAAGCCCCGCGATCGGGATCCCGCGCCGCGCTTCCCGGCGCAGCCAGTTGAGCATCCGCTTCGTCGTGGCTTGCTGCACGTCGAGCCCGCTGCACAACATCACGGTGTCGTCACGGTTGAGTTCCGGCAGAACCATATCGAGCGCGAAGGACACACCCGCCGAACAGCGCACCACACCGGGCCGGCCGTCGTCCATCTCCGCTTCACCGGTGATCACCCACTCATAGAGCGGCTTGTTGGCCATGCGGTTGGCAATCCGCAACGCTTCCACGGCCGCCGAAAAGCACAGCATCGTGAAATCGGGCATGAGCACAAACACGAACCGGCGGGGTTTCGCGGGTGCCGTGTCGATTTCGACGATCTGACGCTGTGTCGGAGGCAGCATGAGGGTCCTTGTGTGGTAGCCTCCCCCCGGATCCGGGGCGGGGAACAGGAATCGTCAACAGGTGAGCGGTTACGCCCATGTCCAGATGGTCAGAAGGGGCCAGATGCGTCAAGAGCGGAGCTTTGGTGACCTGCGCGGCAATCCCCCTCTGGTCACCGCTGACCGGATTGGCTAAGGATGGTGTCCGTTATCGCTCACGCGCGGCCCTGCGCGCGTGTGGGTGCCATCTGGAAGCGCAGGGCCTCAAGGGACCGGAGACAAGACAATGACCGAGTGGCAGAAATCGACCTGGCGCAATAAGCCGCGGGTTCAGATGCCCGATTATACGGACGCCGCCGCGCTGAATGCCGTCGAGGCACAGCTGACGCAGTATCCGCCGCTCGTCTTTGCCGGAGAGGCGCGCCGGCTCAAGCATGAGCTTGCGGCCGCATCGCGCGGCGAGGCCTTTTTGTTGCAGGGCGGCGATTGCGCCGAGAGTTTCGACCAGTTCAGCGCCAACGGCATCCGCGACACCTTCAAGGTGATGCTGCAAATGGCCATGATCCTGACCTTCGGCGCCAAGGTGCCGGTCGTCAAGGTGGGCCGCATGGCCGGTCAGTTTGCCAAGCCGCGCTCGGCGCCCACGGAAACCGTGGATGGGGTGGAACTGCCCAGCTACCGTGGCGATATCATCAACGATCTGGCCTTCACGCCAGAGGCGCGCATCCCCGATCCGAACAAGATGCTTCAGGCCTACACCCAAGCCGCCGCAACGCTGAACCTGCTGCGTGCCTTTTCGACCGGCGGCTATGCCGATGTGCACCAAGTGCACAGCTGGACGCTTGGCTTCACCGAGAGCGAGAAGGCCGCGCGCTTCCGCGACATGGCGAATCGGATCTCCGACACGCTCGACTTCATGAAAGCCGCCGGCGTGGACAGCGACGGCACTTCCGCTCTGAAGACCGTCAGCTTCTACACCAGCCACGAGTCGCTGTTGCTGGAGTATGAAGAAGCCCTGACGCGGATGGATTCGACCTCGGGCAAGTGGCTGGCCGGGTCTGGCCACATGATCTGGATCGGCGACCGCACGCGGCAGCCCGACGGCGCGCATGTGGAATTCGCACGCGGTGTGATGAACCCGATCGGCCTCAAATGCGGCCCGACCACCACCGCCGAAGACCTCAAGGTGCTGATGCCCAAGCTGAACCCGGAGAACGAGGCGGGCAAGCTGACGCTGATCGCGCGGTTTGGTGCAGGCACGGTGGCCGAGCACCTGCCGCCCCTCATCAAGGCGGTGCAGGAAGAGGGCGCCAACGTGGTTTGGAGCTGTGATCCGATGCATGGCAACACGATCAAGTCTTCCACCGGCTACAAGACGCGACCCTTCGACAGCGTGCTGCGGGAAGTGCAGGAATTCTTTGGTATCCATGCCGCGGAAGGCACTATCCCCGGCGGGGTGCATTTCGAGATGACCGGTCAGGACGTGACCGAATGCACCGGCGGCGTCCATGCGGTGACGGACGAAGACCTCTCTGCGCGCTACCACACCGCGTGTGACCCACGCCTTAACGCATCGCAATCGCTTGAATTGGCCTTCCTCGTGGCTGAAGAGTTGACCAAGCGCCGCGAAGCCCACGCCCAGCAGGCGACTGCGTAAGCGGCCGGGCGGAACGCCGCCCGAACGCGTGAACACAAGCCAGAAAACCCCGCGCCTCTCTCTGAAGGGCGCGGGGTTTTTGCGTTTTGGGATTTGGCGGCGCATACGGCACCGGCTGGCTCAAGGCCCTGTGAAGCGGGGTTCTCCCTTGAGAATTCGGGCAGGCGTGGTGCGTCGTCCGTCCACGGTGGTCTGCGTCTGTCGAAGCAAGCGTGATGCCGCCGCCCGGATCGGCAGTTGTCCGGGTTGTCGGTTGTTCGGGTCGCCTGTCGCCTGGATCAACAGTCGTTCGGGTCGCCAATCGTTCGGATCGTCAGTCGCCCGGATCACCGGTCGTCCCGGTCGTCAGTCGGTCGGGTTGTCGGTTTTCCCGGTCAGTAGTCCCCCGGATCACCAGTCGTTCGGGTCGTCAGTCGTTCGAGACCACCAGGCGCAAATGCCTGCGCCCCCTTGGTTGAAACCCTGCCTGGTCTTCTGCGAATCCGCGCGCCTTGTCGCTGTGAGGCGGCGTGCTGTTGACGATGGGAAGCAGCGGCCCGGAGGCGGCTTCGGGCCGTGGGGTGGCGAGCGCGTCTTGCGGCGTCCGGCGCAGAGCGTGGGTCACCTTGAACCGCTCGACCCGAAAGCGTCGCGGTGCGCGGCCGATCGAGCCATGGCTGACAATGGCGCCCAGCCCGCGTGTGACATCCCCGAAATCGGAGCGCAGCGGCATCAGCACCGCATGGGCGGTCATGCTCGGCTTGCCAAAACCGCCTTCGCCGACGAGGTCGAGATGAATGATCGCCGGGTCCCCGAAAAGCCGTTCAATGGCTTCACCGAACTTGTCGCGATTGTCAGGAGCGATGATGGTCGAAACCGGCATTCCGGCCACCGCCATGCCCATCAGATCGTTGACGTGAGACCCCGCCACGCGGAATTTGGCCATGCTCGGCGCAATGCGCTCGATCAGGAATGCGTGCTCCAGCGCGTCTTCCATACCGCGCGGGTCCACCTCGCTGCGCAGGGGCACTTGGTCGACGCCGCACAAGGCGTGCCAATAAGCCTCTACCAGCCGCAGGGACGCGAGCCGCCGCTCTTTTTCCCGTTCTGTCATGGACACCACATCGCGACCGTTTCCACCTCCGCCCAGCATGATCATCGCTCCGTTTTCAGAGACAGCGCATCTGGACACCCATCCGGTCCCAAGCTGCACAATCTTCGTTACTAAGTTCTTAACTAGCAAAATTGCGCGCAGATTTCTCTGCATTTCCTGTCTCGTGGTTAACGTCTGTTTGAGACATGTCGGGTCATGATGGCGGGTTGCGCCGCATCGAAGTCGCGTCCGGGGGCGACTGCGCCGATGGCTTGCCTTGATCGGCACAAGTCATTAGCACGAGGCTCAAGCCACAGGGGACACTCCGGAATGCGCCAATCCATGACAGGTTTTGCCGCCGCGCAGGGCGAACACGCCGGCCATGCCTGGACGTGGGAATTGCGCGGCGTCAACGGCAAAGGTCTCGACCTGCGGCTGCGCCTGCCTGATGGCATCGACGGTCTGGAGGCCGAGATCCGCGCCCGCACCGCCAAGGCGCTCAAGCGTGGCAATGTCCAGATCACTCTCAAACTCTCCGCGCAGACGGACGAAAGCGCGGCGCATCTCGACGAGGCGTATCTTGCAGCGGTGCTCGACGCCATGGCGCGCATCGAACAGAGCGCGCTGGATCGCGGTTTGTCGCTGGCGCCCGCCAATGCGGCCGACATCGTTGCGCTTCGCGGCATGATGAGCGCCGAACCCGCGCGACCCGACGACGCGGCGTTGCGGGACGCGCTTCTTGCGGATTACGACCGGGCGCTGGCGTCTTTCGTGGACATGCGCAAGAGTGAAGGCGCGCGTCTGGCGCATCTTCTGCACGCTCAGATCGACTCGGTGGAGGCATTGGTCTCGGAGGCGGTGACTTTGGCCGAGGCGCGGGCCACCGCGCAGCCCGCGCGACTGCGGGCCCAGCTGGACAAGATCCTGAATGCCTCCGATGGTGTGGATGATCAGCGGCTGGCGCAGGAATTGGCGCTGATCGCGGTGAAGGCCGACATCACGGAAGAGCTCGACCGGCTGCGGGCCCATATCGCGGCGGCCCGTGACCTGCTGCGCGCCGCCGGCGCCGTCGGTCGCAAGTTCGAATTTCTCACGCAGGAATTCAATCGCGAAGCCAACACCTTATGTTCCAAGGCCGCGGACCCTGCGCTGACGCGTGTCGGTCTCGCCTTGAAAACGGTTATTGATCAGATGCGGGAGCAGGTCGCCAATGTCGAATAACGAGACACGTGGCGCACAGCTGCGCCGTGGCTTGCTGATCATTCTCAGTTCGCCTTCGGGCGCCGGCAAGTCGACCCTGTCGCGCAGGCTTCTGGAATGGGATCCGTCACTGACATTTTCCGTGTCCGCCACAACCCGCGCGCCGCGTCCGGGAGAGCAGGATGGCGAGCACTACCATTTCCTGTCCGAGGAGCAGTTCAAACGCTCGGTCGCGGAGGACGGGATGCTTGAACACGCCCATGTCTTCGGGAATTTCTACGGCTCACCCCGCGCGCCGGTGGAACGCGCGATCAATGCCGGGTGTGATGTGCTTTTCGATATCGACTGGCAGGGCGCGCAACAGATCGTCAATTCTGCGCTTGGCGTGCATACGCTGTCGATCTTCATCCTTCCGCCATCCATCGCCGAACTGCGTCGCCGTCTGGAAAGCCGCGGCCAAGACAGCGCTGACACAATCGCCAAACGGATGCAGAAAAGCTGGGACGAGATCAGCCATTGGGGCAGCTATGACTACGTGCTCGTCAATGACGATCTCGACAAGACATTCGACGATCTCAAGACAATCGTGACCGCAACCCGATTGCGCCGCCTTCAACAGCCTTCGCTGATGGCCCACGTGCGCGGGTTGCAATCGGAATTCGAGGAAACACCATGAGCCTATATGCTTTGGACGGGCTGCGCCCCGAAGTCGCCGACACCGCATGGATCGCCCCGGGCAGTTCCGTGATCGGCAATGTCGTCATCGAAGAGCTGGCAAGCGTCTGGTTCGGCGTTACGATCCGTGGCGACAACGAGACGATCCGGATCGGCGCCGGTTCCAACATTCAGGAAAACGTCGTGTGCCATACCGATCCGGGCTGTCCGCTCACTGTCGGTCGCAACTGCACCATTGGCCACAAGGTCATGCTGCATGGGTGTTCCATCGGCGACAACAGCCTTATTGGCATGGGGGCGACGATCCTGAACGGGGCCAGGATTGGCCGGAACTGCCTCATCGGCGCGGGGGCACTGATCACCGAAAACAAGGAAATCCCCGATGGCAGTCTGGTCATGGGCATGCCCGGCAAAGTGGTGCGACAGCTCGATGAGGACGCGATCGCCGGGTTGACCCGCTCCGCAGAGCATTATCAGGAAAACGCCCGTCGCTTTGCAGCGGGGCTCAAACCGCTCTGACGAGACCCAGAGACCGTGCGGCACGCGCCGCGTCGGGCTCGCCGGCGCAGGCGGCGCGCCATCGCGCTGCGCGCGTGCCGACGCTTTTCACCTCATACAGATGCCGGGCCGATCTGCGCCCGTCTTAACGGAGAGAGCATGAAACCCACCCTTCAACGTCCCGTCGTGCCCGAACTGGGCCGCTCCCGCATGGTTGGCACGCCGATCATGCCGTCGGTTGTCTATGCCGCCGATGATCCCGATGCGCTCGATGCGCAATATGAGGGCGGCGGGGCAGGGTATACCTATGCGCGCGAAGGCCACCCCAATGCCGACATGCTGGCACAGCGGATCGACGCCCTTGAAGGCATGCGGGGCGGTATGGCTGTCGGATCCGGTATGGCTGCGGTCACGGCGGTGCTCATGGGGCTGTGTCGCGCCGGGGATCACGTGGTGGGGGGCAACCAGCTTTATGGACGGTCACTGCGCCTGATGAACGAGGACTTGCCGCGTCTCGGTATCACCACCACGCTGGCCGATCCCACCGATGCGCAAGCGATCGCGGCGGCAATCCGTCCGGAGACCCGCTTGGTGCTGATCGAGGTCGTCTCAAACCCGACGCTGCGGGTGGCCGATCTCGACGGAATCGCGGCCGTCTGCAAGGCGCATGACGTGTTGCTCGTGGTGGACAACACCTTCACCACGCCGCGCGGCATTCGCCCGGCGGAGCATGGTGCCGATATCGTGCTGCATTCCGTCACAAAACTCCTTGCGGGGCATTCCGACGTGACGCTTGGTTGGGTCTGTGCCAGCGATCCCGCGCTGATGGATGCCATGCGGGTCTTTGCAGTCACCACCGGGATGACCGCAAGCCCGTTTGATTGCTGGCTGGCGGAGCGCGGCATGATGAGCTTCGATCTGCGCTTTGACCGCGCGGAGACCACGGCGGAACGGCTTGCGGCGCATCTCGCCGGAAAACCGGGCGTGACCCGTGTGCTGTATCCCACCCGGCCCGACCACCCCGATGCCGCGCGGGCACAAGGGCTTCTGAAGGGCCACGGTTGCAACATGGTCAGCTTCGAAATCGCGGGCGGTCGCGCCGCGGCCAATGCCTTTGCGCGCGGCGCTGCGGGCATCGCCTTTGCGCCGACGCTGGGCGATGTCGGCACCACGCTGTCGCATCCTGCATCATCCTCTCACCGCGCCATGACCGAAGCGCAACGGGCCTCTCTGGGTATGACCGAAGGGTTCTTCCGTGTCTCTGTCGGGCTGGAGGAGCCCGATGCGCTGCTTGCCGAATTCGATGCCGGTCTGCGTGCGGCGGCAGAAACGACGCAATCCGGCTAAACCGTGACGGCACGGGCAAAACAGAGCTGGACAGGACAAGGACCGCCCCGATGACGCTGATCGCCGATGAAGTTGTCGAGGCCATACCGCTTCCGGCTCTGCTGATCCGGGCCGATGAACGCATCGCCGCCATCAATGCGGCCGGGGAGGGCTTGCTCGGAAAATCGCTGTCGGGGCGCCATTTCATCACTGCATTGCGCCAACCGGCATTGCTCGACGCGATTGAGGCGGTGCTGCAAGGCGGCAGCGCACGGCAGGCACAGTATCTGGCCGGTGACGCGGTGCGTGCGACGACCTATGCGGTCTCCATCCGGCCGCTCAGCCTCATGGCGCATCCGGCCGTTCTGGTCACCTTCACCGATGTCAGCGCGGTGGAGGAAGCCGGTCAGATACGCCGCGATTTCGTTGCCAATGTCAGCCACGAGCTGCGCACGCCATTGACCGCGTTGATCGGATTCATCGAAACCCTCAAAGGCCCCGCGGCAAATGATGCGGCGGCCCGTGAGCGGTTTCTCGGGATCATGGCCACGGAAGCGGCGCGGATGACGCGGCTGGTGGATGATTTGCTGTCGCTCAGCCGGGTCGAGGCAGAAGAGCGCGTGCGTCCGACCACCCGGATTGACCTTGCCGCCCTGGTGAACTCCGTGAGGCACGGGCTTGAAGATGTGGCCCGCAAAGCGTCCGTCTCGATGGAGAGCCTCACGCCGGAAGCGCCGGTCATGATCACCGGCGATGGCGATCAGCTACGCCAGGTGCTGACCAACCTGACCGAGAACGCGATCAAGTATTCCGGGGCCGGCGCGCGGGTCTGCGTGACGCTGAACACTCCGGCTTACGAGCCGGGATTGCGGGCCGAAGGGGTCCGCGTCAGCGTCCAGGACACCGGGCCGGGGATCGATCCGCACCACATCCCCCGCCTGACGGAACGGTTCTACCGGGTCGACATGCACCGGTCGCGCGAAGCGGGTGGCACAGGGCTCGGGCTGGCGATCGTAAAACATATCATCGGGCGGCACCGGGGGCGATTGAGAATCGAGAGCACACCCGGCGAGGGCAGCAATTTTGTCGTGATCCTGCCGGTTGATCAGGCCGGCACGGAGTCCGCATGATCTGACGTTACGTCAGCGCAGAAATCATATCTGAATAAAATCAGATATTTGCGATCAAATCTGGCGAGATTTCCGCAAAATTCCACACGCGCCCCGCATTGTCATAAACCTGTTACGTGGCTGTCACAAAACCATTGCTCAGCGGCCATAGACCGCCCCATGAAGATCATCGTGGGGATGATCGGATCTGACATTTCAGGAGGACCCATGTCCGTCAAATTGTCCGTTTCTGCACTGGCCATCGCGGCCGTGTCTGCAACCACCGCCGCCGCGCGCGACAATGTGCAGGTTGCCGGCTCGTCGACCGTGCTGCCTTACGCGTCAATCGTGGCCGAAGCTTTTGGTGAGAACTTCGAGTTCCCGACACCGGTCGTGGAATCCGGCGGCTCCTCGGCCGGCCTCAAGCGCTTCTGTGAAGGCGTGGGCGAAAACACCATCGACATCGCCAACGCCTCCCGTGCGATCCGCGAGCGGGAAATCGCGGTCTGTGCTGAAAACGGCGTTTCCGACATCATCGAAGTGCGCATCGGCTATGACGGCATTGTCTTTGCCAGCCAGATCGACGGCCCGGACTTTGTCGCTTTCGAGCCTTCCGACTGGTTCCTTGCGCTTGCCGAAAACATCGTCGTGGATGGCGAGATCGTGGCCAACCCGAACATGACCTGGGCCGACGTGAACGCCGACCTGCCGGCGGTCGAGATCGCGGCCTTCATCCCCGGCACAAAGCACGGCACCCGCGAAGTCTTTGAAGAAAAGGTGCTGCTTCAGGGCTGCGAAGACACGGGCGCGATGCAGGCGATGATCGACGGCGGCATGAGCGAAGATGACGCAGAGCATGCCTGCATGTCGGTCCGCACGGACGGCAAGTCGGTGGATATCGACGGCGACTACACCGAGACCCTCGCGCGCATCGACAGCAATTCCGAAGGTGTTGGCGTCTTTGGGCTCGCGTTCTACGAAAACAACACCGACACGCTGAAGGTTGCCACCATGTCCGGCGTCGCGCCCTCGACCGAGACCATCTCGACCGGCGAATACCCGGTGTCGCGTCCGCTCTTCTTCTACATCAAGAAGGCGCATATCGGCGTGATCCCCGGCCTGAAGGAGTTTGCATCCTTCTTTGTGGCCGATGAGATCGCTGGCCCAGATGGTCCGCTTGCAGAATACGGTCTCGTCTCCGACCCCGAGCTTGCCGCCACACAAGCCATGATCGAAGCCGAAGAGACCATGGGCGAAGGCATGTAAGCGCCTCCGACGGATCCCGTTTCACGATCCGGACACCAAGAAACGGAGCGGCATATTTCGCCGCTCCGCATTCCTTTTAGGACATTTATCGCAATTGGCCTCCCGTATCGGGGGGCTTTCGTCTGGGGGTCACATGCCTGTTTTCTGGCTGTCACTACTGATTGTCGCGGTTGCAGCCGTCGGCTTCGTCCTCGCCCGGGGGCGGGCGCTTGCGGCTGTTGACGGAGATCGGCGCCACCTGCACAGCCTGCCGAATTATTATGGTTGGAACGCCGCTCTGAAGGTTCTGACGCCGGCTTTCGCGCTGCTGTTTGTCTGGCTGATCGTTCAGCCCATCTGGATGAATACCCAGATCGCGGGTGCGTTGCCCGATACCGCCGTGAGCGAAGACAGCACGCTTGCCCTCGTGATGTCGGATGTGCGCCGTGTGGCCGATGGTCTGGATCTTGCCGTGGCGCAGGGGATCATCTCCGAAACGAACGCTGCCGCGATCGAAGCCGGTGCCACGGATGTGCGGGGGGTCCTTGCGCAGGCGGGTGTGGCACTCGGCTCTGATGTGGATCCGACAGTGCTCGCCGCCGCCCAGTCATACCGGTCGCTGTCGGGGGTTGGCGATGCCGCCATGACGGTTGCGGTGCTGCTGTTGGCTCTTGCGGGGATGGGTTGGGCGCTCCGCCAAACCACTGCAGAGTTCCGTGCCCGCAACGTGGTCGAGCAGGGCGTGCGCGCGATGCTGCTGTTTGCGGCGTCCATTGCGATCCTCACCACGGTGGGAATCGTCTTTTCGCTGATCTTCAACACGGTGGAGTTCTTCCGGATCTACCCGGCGTCGGATTTCTTTGGCTCCCTGACATGGTCGCCAAGCTTCGGCGGCGGGTCGGAGCTCGGCATCTGGCCGCTCTTGTGGGGGACGCTCTATATCTCGTTGATCGCCTTGCTTGTGGCCGTCCCGATCGGACTGTTCGCAGCGATCTATCTCAGCGAATATGCCGGGTCCAAGGTCCGGGCTTTTGCCAAGCCGACGCTGGAGCTCCTCGCCGGCATCCCGACCATCGTCTACGGCCTTTTTGCGCTGTTGACGGTGGGGCCGCTTTTGCTGAGCGCGTTTGGCCGCGACGGGTTGAACTGGATGCAGGCCGGCACCGCGGTCATGACGGCGGGGCTTGTGATGGGGATCATGCTCATCCCGTTCGTTTCATCGCTTTCCGATGACATCATCAATGCCGTGCCGCAGGCGATGCGCGACGGGTCTTACGGGCTTGGCGCGACACAGTCGGAAACGATCCGCCAAGTGGTGATCCCCGCCGCCCTCCCGGGCATCGTGGGGGCAATCCTGCTGGCGGCGTCGCGGGCCATCGGCGAAACCATGATCGTTGTGCTTGGGGCAGGGGCCGCCGCCCGCCTGAGCCTCAACCCGTTTGAAGCCATGACCACCGTCACGGCCAAGATTGTCAGCCAGCTGACCGGAGATGCGGACTTCGCCTCGCCCGAGGCGCTGGTGGCCTTTGCCCTTGGGATGACGCTCTTCATCATCACCCTTGGGCTCAACGTTCTCGCACTCAGCATCGTGCGCAAATATCGGGAGCAATACGAATGAGCGACGCAAGCCTCGCCCCCGCCGCCAGCCCGCGCGCCCGGCGCTCGCTGATGGAGACGGATGCCCACACCGCCAAACGCAACGCCGCCGAAAAGCGGTTCCGCCTTTATGGGGTTGCGGCGATCTGCGCGGGCCTGTTTTTCCTCGTGGTGTTGCTGACCTCGATCCTCGGGAACGGGCTGTCCGCCTTCCAGCAGACCTTCATCACCACGCAGGTCTTTCTCGATCCGGCCAAGCTCGACAAGGCCGGGAACCGCGATCCGGACGACATCCGGAAGGTCTCGACCTTTGGCTATACGCCACTGATCCAGAATGCCGTGTTCGAGGAGGTGACATCGCGCAACATCGAAACCCCGCTGGACAGCGCAAAGGACATGAAAGCGCTAATCTCGGCTTCTGCGGCGGCGCAGGTGCGCGACTTTGTGATCGCCAACCCCGACCGGATCGGCGAGACGGTAGAGTTCCGCATTCTCGCCGCGTCGCGCGTGGATGGCTATCTCAAGGATCGGGTGTTTCGCGAAGACGTCGCGCGTGACAAGAATATCGACGCCGAGCATCTCGATCTGACCGACGCGCTGGTGAGCGCCGGGGTCATCGCCAAGCAATTCAACACCTCCTTCATCTTCGGGTCTGACGCGTCGGAAAGCCGCGCGGAATCCGCAGGTCTCGGGGTGTCGATGCTTGGGTCCTTCTTCATGATGCTTGTGGTGCTGGTCCTCGCACTGCCCATCGGGGTGGCGGCCTCGATCTACTTGGAGGAATTTGCGCCACAAAACCGGTTTACCGACCTGATCGAAGTCAATATCTCGAACCTCGCCGCCGTGCCGTCGATCGTGTTCGGTATCCTCGGTCTGGCGGTGTTCATCCAGTTCGCGCATCTGCCGCAATCGGCGCCAATTGTCGGGGGCTTGGTGCTGACCCTGATGACCTTGCCGACGATCATCATCTCGACACGCGCCTCGCTCAAATCGGTGCCGCCCTCGATCCGGGACGCGGCTCTTGGCGTGGGAGCGTCGAAGATGCAGGCGGTGTTCCACCATGTGCTGCCGCTGGCCATGCCCGGCATTCTCACGGGGACCATTATCGGCCTGGCCCAGGCGCTCGGCGAAACCGCACCGCTGCTTCTGATCGGGATGGTCGGCTATATCGCGACAAACTACCCGGACGGATTCGTGTCGGGGTTCATGGATCCCAACTCCGCCATGCCCGCACAGATCTACGAATGGGCCAAGCGCGCGGATCCGGCCTATTACGAGCGCGCCTGGGGCGGGATCATCATCCTTCTGGTGTTCCTGCTCACCATGAACCTGATCGCCATCCTGCTGCGGCGGCGGTTCGAACGGCGCTGGTGATCCGGCCCCGACTGCCATCCCGTTTTACCCGATGCCCATGCCGGCCCCGCTCTGGCAAGAAAGGGACAGACAATGTATGACGCCCCCCTGACGAGAAGAGAGGCCGCTGTGGACGACGTAAAGATTTCCGCCCGAGATGTTCAGGTGTTCTACGGCGACAACCACGCCATCAAGGACGTGGACGTGGACATTCAGGACAAGACCGTGACTGCTTTCATCGGGCCGTCGGGCTGTGGCAAGTCGACCTTCCTGCGCTGCCTGAACCGGATGAACGACACGATCGACATCTGCCGCGTGGAAGGCCGCATCACGATTGACGGCGACGATATCTACGACAAGCGCGTCGACCCCGTTCAGCTGCGCGCCAAGGTGGGGATGGTGTTTCAGAAGCCGAACCCGTTCCCCAAGTCGATCTATGACAATGTTGCCTACGGTCCCAAGATCCACGGCATGGCCAAGAACAAGGCCGAGCTTGACGAGATCGTGGAACGCGCCCTGCGCCGTGGCGCCATCTGGGACGAGGTCAAGGACCGCCTGCACGCGCCCGGCACCGGCTTGTCCGGCGGGCAGCAGCAGCGCCTGTGCATCGCCCGCGCGGTGGCCACGGAGCCGGAGGTGCTCTTGATGGACGAACCCTGTTCCGCCCTCGACCCGATTGCAACGGCCCAGGTCGAAGAGCTGATCGACGAGCTGCGCCAGACCTACTCCGTCGTGATCGTCACGCATTCCATGCAGCAGGCCGCCCGTGTGAGCCAGAAGACGGCGTTCTTCCATCTCGGCCATCTGGTGGAATTCGGCGAGACCGGACAGATCTTCACCAACCCCGAAGACAAGCGGACCGAAAGCTACATCACCGGTCGGATCGGATAAGGCATCATGGACAAGCTGACGCAACATATCTCCTCTGCGTTTGATCGCGACCTTGAAGGCATTCAGGCCCAGATCATGAAAATGGGCGGGCTGGTGGAGGCCGCCATCATGGGGGCGGCGACCTCGCTCGAGACCCGTGACGAAGAGCTCGCCGAAAAGGTGCGGGCGGGCGACAAGGCCATCGACGCGCTCGAAGAGAGCCTCAACGAGGAGGCGGCACGGGTTATCGCGCTGCGTGCGCCCACGGCGATCGACCTGCGGGTGATCCTGTCGGTCATGCGCATGTCGGCCAATCTCGAACGGATCGGAGACCTGTCCAAGAACATGGCCAAGCGGACGTCGGTTCTGGTGACCATGCCGGCGATCGGCGGCACGGCGACCTCGCTGCGTCGCATGGCGCGTGAGGTCGAGCTGATGCTCAAGGACGCGCTCGACAGCTATATTCAGCGCGATGAGGTGCTCGCGCTCGATGTGATCGCGCGCGATCGGGATGTGGACCAGATGTATAACACCCTGTTCCGCGAATTCCTGACCTTCATGCTGGAAGATCCGCGCAATATCACGCCCTGCATGCACCTGCATTTCATCGCCAAGAACATGGAACGCATGGGGGATCATGTCACCGCGATTGCGGAGCAGGTGGTGTTCCTGACCTCCGGTGCCAAACCGGAAGAGGCGCGCGAGAAGGCCGACCGGACATCGAGCGATCCGCGCCTGAGCAAAACGCCGCCTTTCGACACGCCGCAGGAGACCTGATCCATGGGCATGGGAGCACAGACCGGGCAACCGCTGGTTCTCGTGGTTGAAGACGAGCGCGCACAGCGCGAGGTCCTGGGCTACAATCTCGAAGCGGAAGGGTTTCGCGTTGCCTGTGCCGCGGATGGCGAAGAGGCGCTGTTGCTCGTCGAGGAAGAACAGCCAGACATCATCGTTCTGGACTGGATGCTTCCGACCGTGTCGGGGATCGAGATCTGCCGGCAGATCAAGACGAGACCCGAAACGCGCAGCACACCTGTCATCATGCTATCCGCCCGATCCGAAGAAGTGGACCGGGTGCGCGGGCTCGAGACGGGGGCGGATGATTACGTGGTCAAACCCTATTCGGTTCTGGAGCTGATGGCACGGGTCCGTGCCCAGCTGCGGCGAGCGCGTCCTTCGACCGCCGGGATCCGTCTGGAATTCGACGATATCGTGCTCGACAGCGAAACCCATCGCGTGACCCGTGCCGGCACCGAACTCAAGCTCGGGCCGACGGAGTTTCGGCTGCTCTCGACCTTCATGGAGAAGCCCGGTCGCGTTTGGACACGGGATCAGTTGCTCGACCGGGTCTGGGGGCGCGACATCTATGTCGATACCCGCACCGTGGATGTGCATATCGGGCGGCTTCGCAAGGCGCTGGGCCAGCATGGTGGCAGCGATCCGGTGCGCACGGTGCGCGGCGCCGGCTACGCGCTCGGCTGATCCCGCCGGGCTGGGATGCCGGGCGCTCCGGCCCTCGCACAGTGATCAGCGGGGCAGGGCATCCTCGTCTTCTGTGATCAGGGCGAGCCAGTCGCGGAAGGCTGTCAACGCTGCCGAGGCTGGCCGGTCATCCGGCCAGATGAGGTGGTAGGCGCCCAAGGTCATCGGAGCGCTGTCTGCCGCGGGCACCAGCGCGCCGCTGGCACGGTCCGTTTCGGAAAGGTAGTCAGGCAGAAGCGCGATGCCGAGACCGTGGATCGCGGCCTGCAGGATGGTGGTGAACTGGTCAAAACTGGTGCCGGGCAGGGGGCCGGGATCGACCCCTTGCGCCGTAAACCAAGTCTTCCAGGCATCGGGCCGCGTCTGAATATGCAGCAGCGGCAACCGCGCAAGCGCCTCAAGCGACACCGGCCCGTCAGGCAACAGGGCGCGGGCGGCCAGCGGGCGCACCCGCTCGGGCATGAGCCGGAGATGGCGTGTGCCCGGCCAGGCATCGGGGGAGCCGAAATGGATCGCCGCATCATAGGGCGCGTCGGCAAAGGCGAAGGGGCGCAGTTTGGTTGTCATGTTCACGGTGACATCCGGGTGACGGCGCGCGAAATCCGGCAGGCGTGGCACAAGCCAGCGCATGCCAAAACTCGGCAGGATCGCCAGGTGCAGCGCGCCGCCGGAGGGATCCAGCCGCAGAGCAAGCGCCCCTTGTGCAATCCGGTCCAGCGCATCCCGGCAAGTGGCGGCAAAATCACGGGCTTGCGGCGTCAGCCGCAAGGCGCGCCTGTCGCGCAGGAACAGGGTCACGCCCAGTTGCGCCTCAAGCGTCTTGAGCTGGCGCGACACGGCTGATTGCGTGAGATCGAGCTCTTCGGCCACGGCCGTGGCACTGCCCAAACGATCCAGCGCTTCCAATGCGCGCAGGGCAGGCAGCGGCGGCAGGGTGCGCCGGGCCAAGCTTAGGGGCTCTTTCATGCGGTTTCCTCATGTATTCTTGCAATAATGTCGTTTTACCATGCGTCCTGCGCAAGGTATACGCTGCGCAACGCCGCTTCCATATCGGACGCGCTGGAACAAAGGATGACCCCGATGAACGAGATGTCCTCAGTCAAACCAAGTCTGAAAGCAAAAGACGCCCCCGATCTGGGACAGTTCGACTGGGAGGACCCGTTCCGCCTGCAAGATCAGCTCTCCGAGGAAGAACGCATGCTGGCCGAGGGCGCGCGGGCCTTTGCACAGGAAAAGCTTCAGCCCCGGGTGATCGACGCCTTTCAGAACGAAACCGTTGAACCGGAGATCTTCCGGGAAATGGGTGAAATGGGTCTGCTCGGTGTGACAGTGCCCGAGGAATATGGCGGGATCGGTGCGGGCTATGTCAGCTACGGGCTTGTGGCGCGGGAAATCGAGCGCGTCGACAGTGGATACCGCTCGATGATGTCGGTGCAATCGAGCCTCGTGATGTATCCGATCTATGCCTACGGATCCGAAGAGCAGCGCAAGAAATACCTGCCCAAGCTGGCGAGCGGTGAGTGGATCGGCTGTTTCGGCCTGACCGAACCGGATGCCGGATCGGATCCCGCCGGGATGAAAACCCGTGCCGTGAAAACCTCTGACGGCTATCGTCTGACCGGCTCCAAGATGTGGATTTCGAACAGCCCGATCGCGGATGTCTTTGTGGTCTGGGCCAAGTCGGATGCCCATGACGGCAAGATTCGCGGATTTGTGCTCGAAAAAGGCATGAAAGGCCTGTCCGCGCCCAAGATCGGCAACAAGCTCAGCCTGCGCGCATCCGTGACCGGCGAGATCGTCATGGATGGTGTCGAGGTTGGCGAGGACGCGCTCTTGCCGCATGTGCAGGGGCTGAAAGGACCGTTCGGCTGTCTCAACCGCGCCCGCTACGGCATCAGCTGGGGGGTCATGGGGGCTGCGGAATTCTGCTGGCACGCCGCGCGCACCTATGGTCTGGACCGCAAGCAATTCGGCAAGCCGCTGGCCCAGACACAGCTGTTCCAGAAAAAACTCGCCGATATGCAGACGGAAATCGCGCTGGGACTGCAAGGTTCGTTGCAGGTGGGGCGTCTGATGGATGCGGCCAATGCCGCTCCGGAGATGATCTCCATCATGAAACGCAACAATTGCGGCAAGGCGCTCGATATCGCGCGAATGGCGCGGGACATGCATGGCGGCAACGGGATTTCCGCGGAATTCCAGGTGATCCGGCACATGGTCAATCTTGAAACGGTCAACACCTACGAGGGCACGCATGACGTTCACGCGTTGATCCTCGGACGCGCCCAAACCGGCCTGCAAGCGTTTTTCTGACGCGAGACACGATCGACGATCACACGGGTCGGGCCATCCTGTCAGGGTGGCCCGTTCTCATCTGAACTCTCTGATCGCGAAAGTAACTTGCGCCAAGCGGGCGTTTTCATGTGGAGTTCCAGCCAAACACCTGGCACAGAGCGACGAGAAGCGTTCAGACGCCTGTGGTGCGTGGCACAAGGCCCCGCAAGAGGAACGTGCCCGCCATCGAAACCGAGGACCAACAGCTGACCGCCCAAAACAGGCCCGGCCAGAACGGTCACGCGATCCAGTTGGACAGATAGCGGGACAAAAGGCGGTAAGGAATCATGGACCGCGCCGGGCACGCATGGGCACCCGGCGGCGGTCAGATCGACTTCTTGTGTTCTTTGCTTGCGCTGGCACGGACTGCACATATGCCACGCGGGCCCGCAAGGCGCCTGCCTCGACCACCCCGAAGAGATTGCTAGGGAGACCGATCCCTTCGTTGCGGGCCACATCATCCGATTGAACACCGAGCCTTCGACAGTCTGCGGCTGGCGGATCGGATGAGACCGCCAGCCGCAGAAACCCGAATTCCGCGCGCCACCCGTGTCGCGTCGCGAAACTATGTGCCCTGACCCTAGTCTTTCCAGAAGGGTTTGGCCGCTTCGATCATTGCCTCTGCGGGGCTGACGCCGATATCGTCAAGCCGGGCGCGGTCGAGAGTCGACAGCATGCGGCGCTGGCGGGCCCGGGCGATCCAGAAGCCGATCTTTCCGAATACCGGCTGGCTGGAGGGTTCAACGAAAAGGGTGGCTGCCGAGGTGGCGTTGGGAGCGATTGACTGTTGCATGGGGTATCTCCGTTTGTTGATGACACCGTTCTGACAGTCTTCGCGCCCCATCTCTGTGAAGCGGTTCACACAGCGCGGGTTTTGATGCGTTTTTTATCTCGAAGCCGGCTTCAAGGTTTTGTTTGGGCCATGACGCACGTGTTGCGCGGCGCCATCTCGCCGCGCTCGACAAGGCAATGAACGCGCCGTGCGCGGTGCAGAAGGGGAGGACGATGTGATGTTTCTCGGTCTCGATCTGGGCACATCCGGTGTCAAGGCAGTGCTCATCGACGATACCCAAACCCTGTGCGCCGAAGGTCACGGCGCCTTGACGGTGTCGCGCCCCCATCCCGGATGGTCGGAACAGCAGCCAGACCACTGGATCGAGGCGGCAAAGACCGCGATTGCAGCGCTTGCGGCGGGGCAGGACCTGTCATCCGTTGCCGCCATCGGACTTTCCGGACAGATGCATGGCGCGACACTGCTGGATGCACAGGACCGTGCGCTGCGTCCGGCGATCCTCTGGAACGACACGCGCGCGCATGCCGAAGCGGCACAGCTTGATGCCGACCCCCGATTTCGCGCGACAAGCGGGAACATCGTCTTTCCCGGCTTCACCGCACCAAAGCTGCTTTGGGTGCGCCATCGCGAGCCGGAGGTCTTTGCGCAGACGGCCAAGGTCCTGTTGCCCAAGGATTACCTGCGCTTGTGGCTAACCGGAACGCATGTCACGGATATGTCCGACGCGGCCGGAACAAGCTGGCTCGACACCGGGCGCCGGGATTGGAGCGATGATCTGCTGTCAGCCACCGGCATGTCGCGCGCGCAGATGCCCGATCTGGTGGAAGGGTCCGCCATATCCGGCACATTGCGACCCGAGGTGGCCTCACGGTTCGGTATGCGCTCCGGCATTCCTGTCGCGGGAGGTGCCGGGGACAACGCGGCCTCGGCCATTGGCATGGGTGTGACGGAACCGGGGCAAGGCTTTGTGTCGCTGGGAACGTCTGGCGTGCTCTTCGCGCCAAGCGCCGGCTATGCCCCGGCGCCGGACTCGGCCCTGCACAGTTTCTGTCACGCTTTGCCCGGATACTGGCACCAGATGGGGGTCATCCTTGCGGCCTCTGACGCGCTGACATGGTTTGCCAATTTTGTCGGATCAACCCCGGCTGCGTTGACGGCGGATCTCGGTTCGCTTCGCGCACCTGGCAGGACGTTGTTCCTGCCGTATCTGGGCGGTGAACGCACACCGCATAATGACGCCCAGGTGCGCGGTGCGCTGCTTGGTCTTGACCATGCCACCGACGGTGAGTCCGGCGTGCGCGCCGTGCTTGAGGGGGTGAGCTTCGCGCTGCGGGATTGTCTTGACGCCATGCAGCAGAGCGGCACGCGGCTCGATGGGTTGATCGCCGTCGGCGGAGGTGCGCGCTCGGACTACTGGTTACGGGTTCTGGCGACGGTGCTTGAGTTGCCGATAGACGTACCGGCCAAGGGCGATTTCGGCGCTGCGTTCGGGGCAGCGCGCTTGGCCATGATGGCCGCGGGGCAGGGTGGTCACGAACTGGCCAAGCCGCCACGCATTGACCGGACAATCGATCCCGACCCCGGTCTGACCGATGCATTCTCTGCCGCGCATAAGCGGTATCAGTCTGCCTATGCTGCGCTCCGAAGCCTATCGTGAAGCGATGATTACCGCTCCCGCGTGCTCAAAGTGCCGGGCTCCAAGCGTGAAGATTGCGCGGCAAGACGCTGACATTCATCGACAAGTCTGGATCGCGAGACGCAGCGCCCGAACAAACCCACCGACAAACCCGGCAGTTTCGGAACAGCATTCTCGGTCATGTGCCGCGGAGTCCACGGCCGATCTACCGCCGGGACGTTCCGCGCGCATGACTTCTGCTTTTGTGGGGTGGCTGGGGGCTCATCAAGATGGCGCGTCCGTTATTCGATAAGTGTGAGAACTCTCCTGGCCACGGTCGCAAAACAGGCGCCCGCGTTCGACCTGCGCAGAGCGTGTTGGGCCCTCGACATTCGGTTTGGGGCCGTCCACCTTCATTCAAGTTTCAGCGCCCATGGAAAGGGGTGTTCCGCCACCAATTGTCTTCTTGGCTGGGTGCAACTGCTTTGGGTTTGTCGGTCCGGACGTCGGTGCATTAGCCCCACAGCAATATCCCATAATCAGTATTATGGTAAAATTGAACATATGAAGAGACCCGTAGCCTTGCGCCAAAAGCTTGAGAAAATCCCCTCAAGCATCTGTTAAATAACCCAATTCTCTAAAGAAGAATGTCTGAGCCGTCAAAACTGCCAACGACCGTTATCGTGGCGTCGACACCAGGGTCGCTATTCACATGAAGCTCTACAACGCTGACCCCAGCCGTGCTTGAGATCACAAGCTCGCCCGGTCCGGGACTGCCTGACGTTGATATCGTGAACGCCTGATTGCCCGGAATCGTCGCGTTGGCGTCCATCAGATACAGATTGAGGATGTCGCCCTCTGATCCGTTGAAATCCTCGATGACGTCGCTGGCATCGGTCGGCGAACGGTAGACGAAATTATCCGCACCATCTCCGCCGAGGATGGTGTCACTGCCCGGACCGCCCTCAAGGAAGTCGTTCTGTGGGCCACCGACAAGAACATCCAGACCGGACCCGCCATAGAGCCGATCCTCACCAGATCCACCGCGCAGCGTGTCATTCCCGTCCAGCCCGTAAACCCGATCATCTCCAAGGCTTCCTTCAAGCACGTTGCCATGTGCGCGCGTGCCATAGATTGTGTCGTGCGACGCACCGCCAAAGACGTGTTCAACCGCGATGATCTGGTCCATCCCGGCACCACCGGTGGCGAATTCATTCTCAAGATTGACCGTTACCGGGCTGAAAATACCGGAGAAAATAACCTGATCAAACCCTGGTCCACCATTGATCAGATCGTCGCCCGGCCCGCCGTCCAACACATCAGGGAAAGCCTCGCCAGACAGCGTATCATCGCCCGCTTCGCCCACCAGTCGGTCCGCATCATGCCCGCCAAACAGTCGGTCATGACCCCGGCCACCGATGAGCGTATCCGCATGATCGCCGCCATAGAGCCAATCGCCATCGTCACCTCCCAGAAGCGAGTCCGCACCGTCCTGACCCAAAAGCGAGTCACTTCCGCGCAAACCGAACAGCGTGTCGTTGCCGGCGTCGCCCTCGATCCGGTTGCCGTGGATCTGGGTGCCGTAAATGCTGTCGTCAAACGCCGATCCTGACACAAATTCAATATTTGTCAGAACGTCACTGCCTTCGCCGCTGGCCGTTCCGGCTTCGAGGTTAACAGCGACCGCGCCGGGAGACGCGGCGAAGAACACCCAATCGAAATTGCTCCCACCATCCAGCGTGTCGTCGCCGGGCCCACCCAGAAGCGTATCGCTTTGAGATCCACCAAAGAGACGATCGGAGTCGCGCCATCCGCTGAGAAAGTCTTCTCCTGCGCCGCCATAGAGCCAGTCGCTGCCGGCGCCCCCGTAAAGATCGTCATCCCCCGCCGCGTTCTCATAGGCCAGGATCTCGGTCAGGAAGTCCCGGTTCAACCGATCAAACGCGCCTGTAACCGTCGTGTAAGGCACATAGCCGCGTTCAAGTCCCGCAAGCGTGGAGTGCAGCCGGTCCTCGACGGAAACACCGCTGGCATCCAGCGACAGGATCGTCACATCGCCCGCCTCGGCATAGAATATATCCGCCTGATCCATGGCGATGGTCAGGTTGCGACTGACGTAGTTTTCAAGCAGCATCGCATCTATGGCACCGTAGAACGCCAGAGACGTCGGATCGGTCGGAAGCGCGGCAAGCTCCGGGCCGGTGGCAAACTGCCCGTCTCCGCCAATCAGGGCATTTTGAAGGATGTAAGGATCGCCATTGATCACCAATCGGAAATCCTCTGGCAAGGGCACGTCCGCGCCCTGCCCGCGCAATCGGATCAGCTCGGTGTCGATATGATCCGCCAGGTCGATGATCAGGTCCCGCATGTCTCGGGCGTTTTGCCCGACGAGCACGTTAAACGCTATGCTGCCTTGCGGGTTTTCGGCCAGCGCGTAATCGTAATAGGCCGCAATGTCGTCGAGAAATATGCCCGTTGCGCCAAGCTCGAGCAGCGCTGTCGCGCGGGTTTCAAGCACCGTTTGCCAGTCGCTTGAGCCAAAATCCACTTGCCGCGCATTGGTAAAAACCGGATCGGCATCGCCCATCCATGGCGGCGCCGCAACGGCCATGCCATCGGCAAACCCGGTGTCTGTCCAGGCCGGGTTCCAGTTGGTCTGATAATCGTTGATGCGCGCAGCGCTGAGGTAAAGAAGCGCCTCCTTGCCGGAAGACTGGATCGTATCGATCTGCGCCGTGGTCCAGAGCACTTCATCTGCCGGGACCGCACCGATGATGAGGCTGGACGCACCGATGATGACCATGTCATGCGGCGCGTCGCGGAGATCCTGGGCATTGTAGTTTTGCGGCGATCCGCCGGCGGTGCCGTTTTGATACAGCAGGCCCCATGTTTCAAACGGGCTCGGCGCATACCCGTCACCCGCTGCAAGCGCCGCGAGGATCGCGTTTTCTGAGCCGAAAGGGGTAAAGACGAGGTCGCCCTGATCGCCGTAAAGCGTGTCGTTCCCGTCGTTCCCGACAAGCGTATCGTCACCGTCGCTCCCGGTCAGTGCGTCCGCACCACTGCCGCCGCGCCATTCATTGATCGGGTTCCAACCAAAATCCGGTGCCATTCCACCCTGCCCTTCGCTTCGCAATCCATGCAAGAAGCAGCCAAATCGGTGCTGCATGCTGACTCAGATTGCCGCTCAGGCCCGTGCGAGGCAAATGCAAAATCAATTTCTGGTCGAGTTGTTGAGGGGTCTTTGTCGCTGAGCGTGTTTTTCCGGCGGCGATTTTGTGCGTGGGGCTCAACGCAGCAGGCTCGCCCGCGGTCGCCGGCACCCATACGCAAAACGGGCAGACCGCATGGATCTGCCCGTCAGGAAACGTAGGGTATTTCGACGCTGACCCGTTAGTTCACGGTCACCCAACGCAGGATAAAGAAGTTATCGGGCCGTTGTGTCAGCGCGATGTTTTCTTGTGTGCCCCAGAGCAATGGCTGCACATACATCGGCACATACGCGGCCTCGTCCTGATAAATGGCAACGATCTCATCCATCATGTCCTGACGCTTGGCTTCGTCGATTTCCGATTGAACCATGGGCAGGAGTTCGTCCACCCGCGCATTCGAGAACCCGCCGAAGTTCCAGCTTCCAAGCCGCTTTTCCGCGTTCGGCGTGGTCACGAGGAACCGGATCGGGTGTTCATGGTCAAACGTGCCCGGCGACCAGCCAAGCAGATACATATCGAAGTTGTCCGCACGCAGTTCGGGCCAATAGCCGGCGACCGGCATCGCGTCGAGCTGCGCCTCCAGACCGACCTGCGCCAGCATCGAAACCACCGCCTGACAGACGCTTTCATCGTTGAGATACCGGTCGTTGGGGCATTTCAGACCGAACGAGAACCCGTTCTCATAGCCGGCTTCGGCCAGTAGAGCGCGCGCGCCTTCCGGATCGTAGGCGTAACGCGCCGCGCGGGCCTCCGAGTAGCCACGCATGGCCGGGCTCACAAGCTGGCTGACCGGTTCGGCGGAGTTGCGCATGATCGTCTGGCGGATTGCATCCACGTTAATCGCGTGATTGATGGCCTGACGCACGCGCGCATCGGCAAACGGGTTCGGATCCCCGGCATTGGCGCCATATTTCAGCACGTCGTGATCATGCGCAAAGCCGAGCATGATGACGCGCGCCTCAATACCGCGAATGACCTTGGTTCCGTCACGCTCGTCGATCCGCGCCGCATCCTGAACCGGCACCGGGTTGATCATGTCCACATCACCCGACAACAATGCCGCCACGGCGGTGGCTGAATTGTCGATCGGCGTAAAAACGGCCTCGGTGATGTTGCTCTCCATCTCGTCCCACCAGCCGTCAAACGGCACCAGCGTCGTGGACAGTCCCGGCTGACGCTCCGACACCCTGAAGGCCCCGGTTCCGTTGGCGTTCAGCGTCGCGAAATTCCCGTTTTCCTTGTCCGGGCGCGCGGCATCATTGCTTTCGGCCCAGCCGCTATCCATCATCATCCAGTTGGCGATGCTGTCCGGGAAGATGGGGTTTGGCGCATTGGTCAGGATCTCGACCGTGTAGTCATCCACGACCCGAAGATCGGAAACCGGGGCGAACCAGCTTCCGGTATCGGCCTCTTCGGAACTGGCGCGCTGATAGCTGAAAAGCACGTCTTCGGCGGTAAAGGCCGAGCCATCGTGGAACGTCACGCCTTCCCGCAAGGTGAAACGCCAGCCCTCGCCGTTGCCGATCGGCTCCCACGCGGTTGCCAGGGCCGGCTCGATGGCCATGTCCTTGCCGCGTCGCACGAGGCCTTCATAGACGTTGTTCAGAAACCCGAGGACTGCCCCCGAATTCACGGCATGTGGGTCGAGCGTCTGCGGGTCCGTTGTTCCGGCCCATTGAAACCGTTCCGCCTGAGCTCCGGCAGTCAGCGCCACCGTTGCAAGTCCGGCAAGTGCGATCGTCCGCATGGCCTGCCCCTTTCCTGTTGTGGTTATCACTTCGTTATTGCGTGCCGCGTTTTCGAACCGATCCGAGGTCTGTCGCAGCGACCGCGGGATAGTGCCCAAATGGGTCAAGACCGGGCTTCTGGACCCCGTCACCGACCCCCTGCGGCAATTTGGCAGGGTAGCGTCAATGACCGGGCATGCAACTCACGAATCCGCGCAGACGGGCGAAGTTTCGGATGTCGTGCCGCATGGGTGGTGAAACCTTGCGCCAAAGCGGTCTGAAATGGCGCGGGAGTGACATGTGACGCAACAAAGTTGCCCCTTGGCCCGAGAAGCCGATAGACAGTTTCCAATGCATTCTTTACCGTTTGGTCAACTCTCGCAGGACAAAGACCCGCTCTCCATGCGCAAAATGCTCATCCTCAATGGACCCAATCTCAATCTGCTGGGATTGCGCGAGCCTGAAATCTATGGCCACCGAACCCTGGCCAATGTGGAAGCGCTGTGCGTGGCACATGGCGAACGGCTTGGTGTGTCCGTGCGCTGCGTGCAGTCGAACCATGAGGGCGCGCTTGTGGATGAGATCCACGCGGCACGCGGCACGGTTGACGGCGTGGTTCTGAACGCCGGCGCGTATACGCACAGTTCCATCGCCCTGCATGATGCCATCGCCGGTACGCAGGTTCCGGTGGTGGAACTGCATCTGAGCAATATTCACGCCCGCGAAAGCTTTCGTCACCAATCCTTCATCGCGCCGGTTGCCATCGGGATGATTTGCGGCTTCGGGGTGCGCGGCTACACGCTCGCAATGGACGCCTTGCTGAGCCATCTGGAGGGGGATAGATGAGCGCGCTCGATCCTGATGCCTTGATCGCATTGACCAATATCGACACGGTCGAAGAGCTTTGGGAACGGCATTGCGCTGCAATGCGCGATTACGGGTTCGACAGGTTGATCTACGGGTTTACCAATTTCAAGACGGAGACGTCGCTGGGCGATCCCAACGATTTCGTGGTCCTGTCCAATCACAACCCGGAGTATCGCAAAGGGTTTGTGGAAGACGGGCTCTACCGGCACGCCCCGATGGTCCGGTGGGCCCTGACCAACGAAGGCTTCAGCAGTTGGCGCGTGATGGGCAAAGAGATCGAGGCCGGCAATCTCGACGCCAAAACCATGGAAGTGGTTGCGTTCAACCTCAGCCATAAGGTCGTCGCCGGCTATACCATCAGCTTCCAGTCGGTCTCCAGGCGGTCGAAAGGGGCGATTTCACTGACCGCGGCGGAGGGCATGACTCAAGACGATGCAGATGCGGTCTGGGAGAAGCATGGCAAGACCATCGTATTGCTCAACAACCTCGTGCATCTCAAGTTGCTGACGCTGCCCATCACGCTGCCCAACCAATCCCTGACCCCCCGCCAAAGAGAGGCGCTCGAATGGGTCGGTGATGGCAAGACGATGCAGGACATCGCGCAGATCATGGGGCTGACACAGGCGACCATCGAAAAGCACCTGCGGCTCGCCCGAGAGACCTTGAACGTGGAGACTACCGCGCAAGCGGTCGCCAAAGCGTCCTTTCTCAACCAAATGTATGTGATCCACGCAGCCTGACCGAATTGGCTCGCAGGCTGACCCGCTGACGGGAACGGGAGCGTCTTTTTTGTGGACCCCGTCAATTTGCGCGCCATTGACACGGCGCCCGTTGGATTGCGAGCGCAAGGCCGCCGAATTGAGTCGCACGGCAATTGTCCGGCAAAAGCGAACAGTCTTTTCGTCTGAAGCGGTTTAGATCACCCCCAAACACACTGGAATTAGAAAAATTTTATAAAATTTTTTATATATTTATCAGTGAATTATGGTGAGCATGCCGTGATTTTTTGTGCGGTCTGGAAATCCCTACTTTCAGTGAATCTGAGCACGGGTCATTATCTGATTGTTCCGTGAGTGGTGGCTTTAAGCCATGGGACGAAGAGGCCGCACCCCGACGATATTCGGGCCATGTGGTTTCGCCGGTGTCAAAGCCGGAGCTGGTTTCCCGGGGTGCAATTTTCGTGCCTCGGGGCCGGCATCTTTCCGGGGTTGCAATCATCCCCAATGTCTCGTGCGAGCCCGGAAGGACATCTTCTCGAGCCGGAGTCCAGCCCGTCCTGCTGGGGTCCGGCTCGTTCCGTTTCTCACCGCTCCATCGAGGCGGCATGTGCGGGACACGCCTGCTCCTGGAATCGTCGTGCCCCGTCCGATCCGCATTTTCGGGCAGCCTATACCCGCGCCCACCGGCCTCTGACTTCATGAAGCTTTGGTGCAGCCCTCCATCCAAATCGAACGAACTCGAAAAAACCGGCACAAAATGCGCCGGTTTCTTGTCTTGTCTCGCTTACCCAATCCCTGCCCCCGAAAGGGGCGAAGGGGCGGGATCAGCCCTGAACGGCTTTCGCAACCTCGGCTGCGAAGTCTTCTGCTTCTTTCTCGATGCCTTCGCCGACCTGCAGACGCACGTAGCCGGTGATCGTGGCGCCGGCTTCTTCTGCGGCCTTTTCCACGGTCAGGTCCGGATTGACGACGAACTGCTGCCCAAGAAGCGTCACTTCCGCGAGGAATTTCTTCATCCGACCGACGATCATCTTCTCGATCACCTGCTCGGGCTTGCCGCTTTCGCGCGCAATGTCGATCTGGACCTGGCGTTCCTTCTCGACAACCGCCGGATCGAGATCCGCTTCGGACAGCGACTGCGGGTTTGCCGCGGCGATGTGCATCGCAACCTGGCGGCCAAAGGCTTCGTCACCACCGGTCATGGCGACGAGCACGCCAATCTGACCCATGCCCGGCGCGGCAGCATTGTGGATATAGGTCACAACGGTGTCGCCGGAGATCTTCTCCATGCGGCGCAGCGACATGTTCTCGCCAATCGTGGCGATCTTATCGGTGATCGTGTCGGCCACGGTCTTGCCGCCGATATCGGCAGCCTTGAGCGCCTCCACATCATCCGCGCCGATCGCGGCATCCGCGATCTTGCCAACCATCTCCTGGAACTCGGCGTTCTTGCCGACGAAATCCGTCTCGGAGTTGACTTCCACGGCAACGCCGGTGCCACCTTCGACCTTGACGGCCACGAGGCCTTCGGCTGCAGTCCGTCCGGACTTCTTGGCGGCTTTGGCCAGACCCTTGGTGCGCAGCCAGTCAATGGCCGCATCCATGTCGCCATCTGTCTCGGTCAGCGCCTTCTTGGCATCCATCATGCCTGCGCCGGTCATCTCGCGCAGTTGCTTCACCTGTTGAGCGGAAATCGCCATGGTGGTCTCCTCATGTCTCTGGGTCATCCGGCGCGCAGATCCGTCCTGCGCCGGGTTCAAACGGGGCGCCGGAGGCCTGAAACCCCGCGGCGCAACTGGCTGGCGTCAAACGGGCATGCCGCGGACACGACATGCCATGACCATGGGGCCGGAGCCCCCTGGCTTATGCGCCTTCGGCCGGGGTCTCTTCGGCTGCGGCGGGAGCCGATTCCTCGGCCATCGTCTCTTCGGCGGGGGCTTCCTCAAACGCGCCGAGATCAACGCCTGCGGCACCGAGCTGAGCGCTCATGCCGTCCAGAGCGGCCCGGCTGGCGAGATCGCAGTAAAGCGCGATGGCACGGGCCGCGTCGTCGTTGCCGGGGATAATGTAGTCAACACCGTCGGGCGAGCAGTTGGTATCCACAACCGCCACAACCGGGATGCCGAGCTTGTTGGCTTCGGCAACGGCCAGCGCTTCTTTCTTGACGTCGATGACAAAGAGCAGATCCGGCACACCGCCCATCTCGCGGATGCCGCCAAGCGAGGCTTGCAGCTTCTGCTGGTCACGCTCCATGCCAAGACGCTCTTTCTTGGTCAGGCCTTCGGCGCCCTGCTCCATCAGCTCGTCGATCTGCTTGAGGCGCGAAATCGACTGCGAGACGGTCTGCCAGTTGGTGAGCGTGCCACCGAGCCAGCGGTGGTTCATGTAATACTGGGCACATTTCTCGGCGGCATCGGCAACGGGCTGCGCCGCCTGACGCTTGGTGCCGACGAAGAGCACACGACCGCCCTTGGCGACGGTCTCACGGATCGCGTTCAGCGCCGCATCGAGAAGCGGCACGGTCTGCGTCAGGTCCATGATGTGGATGCCGTTGCGCGCGCCGTAAATGAACTCGCCCATGCGGGGGTTCCAGCGCTGCGTCTGGTGGCCGAAGTGCACGCCAGCTTCAAGTAGCTGACGCATGGTGAACTCGGGAAGAGCCATGTCGTCTATCCTTTTCCGGTTTATCCTCGGCGGGGGATCACGCATCGCCCGGGTCAACCCGAACCGCTGCGCAACCGGTGGACGAACCGGGATGTCTCCCCGGTGCCGCCCGCCCCCACCTGCGGGGTGTCGTGCCGCGCGCCTTAAGCCATCGGCCTGTCGGGCGCAAGCCCCTTTGCAGCGACGACGGCACGGTCAGCCAATTGCCGCGCGGTGCACCTGTCGGCCCGGGGTTGCGCGCATGGCAACACGGTCATCCCGAAATCACGCGAGCGACCGACCCCTTGCGCGCAGAGCGCGCGCGCGGGCATCTCCGGCGCAACGCCCTTTCCAGAGCGCGGAAGGCTGCCGTCAGGACCAGAAAAACACGCGCTGGATGAACCAGATCGCCCCGACACAGGCAATGGCCGCTGAGGCCGGCACGGCCACAAAGCGTCTGTATGCGGGGCCGTCATCGGCGTTGATGACCGCCAGGGCGCAGCAGAAACACAAGACGGCCAGCGGCACGAAGGCCGCTCCGGCGCTGATTCCCACAGCCGCTTCGAATGCGGGAACCGACAGCGCCCAGCCCAGACCGAGAAAGACCAGCGCCGAGGTTCCATAGGCGATCTGCCCGCTGCGCGCGTCAACAAGTCCTGCATCGGCCCGCTGCGCCATCCACACGATGGCAAAAGCAATGGCGATCACCGTCAACTGGCCAAATTCCACCCCAAGGTTGAACCCCAGAAGCGCGGGAACAAACTGCCCCTCGGGCAAGCCGAATTCCCCCAGCACGGAAGCAAAGCCAAGCCCATGCAAAAGCCCGAAAACAAAGATCACCACGGGCCGCCAGCGGTGCAGCTTGTCGGAAAGGATGTTTTCGACCGCCACATAGACGATGGAGGCGGCGATGATCGGCTCCACGATAGCCGCCGGCACGCTGACATATCCAAGCGCTCCAAGCGCAAGCGTCACCGTATGGGCCAGCGTGAAGGCGGAGACCTGCCAGATGAGCGTGCCAAGCCGCGATGACAAGAAGAACAGCCCCAGGACAAACAGGATATGATCGAGGCCCTTGGGCACGATGTGATCGAAGCCAACGGGAATATACTCGGCAAACACGCCGAACCCGCTCTTCGCATCGCCCCCTGCAATCTCGATGGGGCCGGACCGCTCGCCCGCGAGGTAGCCGGTATAGCCGTTCTCAGGGCCCTGCTGGCGCAGGATCAGCGTGCCAAGCTCTGCGGGCCATCCCATCGACACGGTCCTTGTGCCCTCTGGCAAAGCAGCGCCGAGAGTGACCACCGTATCGCGCGGCAGGTCGATGTCGCCGACCGGTCCCGGCTCGACTGCGCGGAAGCCCAGCGGAAGCGCTTCGCCATCGGCTTCGAAGGCAATGCCTTGGATCAGCCGCTCCGCCTCGGCCTCGAAGGCCTGCGCGATGGCATCCGGCGTGAGCGCGCGCAGCGCGTCCACGCGATCGGAGTCCTCGGTCGCATCTGTATCGTCGACGCCTTCGAGGTTGACGCCCGCGAGGAAGGTTTCGGCGTTCATGGTGATCGAAAGGGTCACGGAGCCTGCGCCGGCTTCCAGATCGGCGATGGCCGGACGCACCTCATGCGCCGTCGCGACGCTCGCGCATGCCAGCCAGACAAGTCCTGCCAAGATCAGACGCATCTTGCGTGCTCCTTCATTGTGTCGGCTTCGGGCCAGCCAGGACGGGGCTCACAGCCCGGCGGCGACGCGCTGCGCCCCCATCCGCCCCCTTTCGCCCCGAGGGTGCGGACGCGTGTAGCCTTGTGCTGAGCGCAGGTCAAAGCCCGACATGCCTGGCGCGGGACACGCGACGCGAAGATCGGCCCCCTGCCCTGCTGTCGCCGCGCATCGCCTTATGCCTGACCGGGCTTGCGCACAAAGACCAACGCCATGGCGTCGTGCAACACGATCGGACCGCTGACATAATCGCTCCCGATCGACGGCGTGCGCAGCGCAAGCTCCCATCCGAATCCTTCGAGGCCCGGCACAGGCAGTCGCAGCGGGTCGAATTCCTCCGTCGGCTTGCCCTCCATATGGGCGACCATGAAGACCTGCTCCCCGTCCGGCCCATGCCGCAACGCGGTAAACACCGTTCGGCCCCCGATCGGGTCGAGATAGTTGAACCGGTCCTTGGGGCCGTAATTGTCGCGAAGCCACGGGCGCGCCCGACGGAAATTGCGCACGTCGAGACAGAACCCGGCCTGGTCCGCATCCAGGGACGACAGCGAATTGGACACGTTGCAATATTCGTGCATGTCATCCATCCAGGCGCGCGCGATCTCCTTGAGCGTCGCATCCGAAAAATCGGGCCCGGCGAGAGGCGGTTCGGAAATGTTGAGCAACCTCGAAATCTCGTCGAGGTCATATTCCGTCACCTCGACCAGCGCGGGCAAAAACTCCATGAAGCGCGCAAGCGCTTCTCGGGTTTCGAATCCCAGCGCTTTGAGCCGCCGGAAATTGGCCGGAACCGAGTAGCTGTATTCGTCCACCTGCCACTTGAGGCTGATCGCCTCCTCTGCGACCACCTTGACGCCATAACGATCATCCTGATTGCGGATGAAGCCCCAACTGGCCCGCGCCATGGCGTTGAGGAAGTCCATCGGCACGCCGGGCATGGCGACATAGGTCAGCGCGTGCACGGCCGGATTGTCATAGGCCTTGTCGAGGATCTCCATCCGCGTGTTGCCAAGCCGCGTGTTGACGTTGAGCTTGGGGTTCACCTGCGTGCCACGCCTCAGCGTGTCGTGGTTGGAGGTGCCCGAAATCCAGTTTGCGCCAACCTGCACCATCTCCTTCAGACGCCAGAATTTCGACAGCCAGAACGTGTAGAGAAACGGTGTATTATGTGCGAAGGTCAAAGGGCCCCACTGGAACACGTCCTCGTCGCGCTGGGATTCGATCACCGCGCGATAGGTCGATGACAGCTCCCAGTCCTCTTCCGGCCAAGGGCGGCCATCCTCGAAGATGAACCACGGTCGGTAGTCGGTTCCGGCAACGGTCTGCACCACATCGGCCATCGATTGCAGATACTCGTCGTCATGGCGCAACGTCTGGGCGGCGGCATCCCACCATTTGAAATCCTGAGCACCGTCCACCCGCACGCCATCGGCGCCAAAGTTCACCTTGCGGCGCTGGATCTCCAGCAAGATCGCCCGCACGGCCGGGTTCTGGTAATCGAGGTTCTGACCATACATGTTCGGACCGGCAAAGAAATGCGAGTTCAGCGCGCGCATGCCCTGATTGTCCGCATGTCCAAAGACCACGTCGAGGATGAGCCGCTTGGGCTTCGACGGAAACCCGTGCAGCACCGCCGCAAGATCGACCAGTTCATCGGGTCTGCCGGTCTCGAGCAGGACCGGATTGACCGTCGCCATACCCGAGATCACCACGTCATAGCCCCAGTTGGTGGTGTCCGGCCGCAACAGCGACACCATGACATCGTCGCGGTCGCGCGCATCTTCGGCTTCGGCCTCCTCCCAGAAATCCGGCCCGGCCTCGTAAACCGTTGTCGGCTCGACGGGCAGCAACTGCACCGCGTCATACCCGAGGAACAGTTGATCCGCCGGTTCGAGCGGCAGATCATGCGCGACGCGCTCGGCAAGCCGCTGGTAATGGCGGGTCAGACTGGCGAGCGTGCCGCCGGCGGTTGCGGTGGGCACGTGGATCTGAAGAATGTTGGTGCAGGGCCCGAATTTGTGCGGTGTCTCGGCTTTGAGCGCTTCGAAATAGGCCTTGTCGGCGCGGTCCGCCTGCATCGATGCAAGATCGTAAAGCTCAGCCGGTGCCATGGCGCCAAACGGCAGGGACATGGCCAGCGGATCGAGGATGCGGTGCCATTGGTCTTCTGCATCCCGCCATGCCAGCGCGTAGAAATCGCCCACCGTGTCGCGGGTGCCCGCGCGCATGCCGCGCACCGCCGTGAAGCAATGCGCCTCTTCCCGGATCACCGGCACCCAGGTGCGTTCGAAGCGCAGGTGCTGATGCGACCGGGTAAGGTCGAGCGGTTCGGAGGGGCGCAGGATCTCAAGGAAAACATCGCTTTGCGGCACCCGCGCATCGAGGATTTCGGGCGTCCAGAAGCCGAAGACGGCGAGATCGTCTTCCACGCGCCCGCCCAGCCTGCGCGCCACCTGCATCTCTCCATCAAAGCTGGTAGTGGCCAAGGTCAACGCATCGCGTGCGGCCTCTGCCTCGGCGCGCGCGGCCGCTTCGACAAATTCGATGGTATCCTTCAGGGGCATTGCGGTTTTCCTTGTTGCTGTGACCCGCGCGGAATGATGCGGTTTTGTGGCCTATGAACCAAAGCGCTTTGGCCTTAGTCAATACGCCGTAGAAAGACGGTAGAGAAAGGGGCAAGTCGGATCGTGGTGCTGAAGGGCTGTCCCTGCCACGGTTGCGGCTGGAGCTCAATGGATGTCCTGCCTTCCTGCCGCCCGCCGCCATAATCCGCCGCATCGGTATCGAGCACGACCTGCCAGCGTCCTTCCTGCGGAAGCCCGATCCGGTAGCACGGCTGCGCTTGCGAACCGAAATTGCACAGGACAACAATCATCGGATCCGCCGGGGTGCCGTTGCGCCGCCAAGCGTACACGGAATTGGTGCTGTCATCCGCTTCGATCCAATCGAAGCCCGCCGGATCGGAATCGCGCGTGTGCAAGGCCGGCTCGGCCCGGTAGAGGCGATTGAGGTCACGCACGAGCCGCTGGACACCGGCATGGGCCGGCGTGTCGAGCGCGTCCCAATCAAGCGACCCATCGTGCCGCCATCCGCCGCGTGCGCCGAATTCCTGCCCCATGAACAAAAGCTTCTTGCCGGGATGGCCCCACATGAACCCGAAATAGGCGCGCAGATTGGCAAAGGCTTCTGCCGGCGTGCCGGGCATCTTGTCGAGCATCGAGCCTTTGTCGGGCCCAACCTCGTCATGGCTGATCGAGAGCATGAAGCGCTCCGAGAACGCATATGTCAGCCCGAAGGTCAGTTTGTGGTGATCGCGGCGGCGGGCCTCTGGATCTTTGCGCATGTAGTCGAGCGTGTCATGCGCCCAGCCCATGTTCCATTTGAACGCAAACCCCAGCCCGTCCTCGTTGGTTGATCGGGTAACGCCGGGAAAGGCGCTGCTTTCTTCCGCGATGGTCATGGTGCCGGGATGGAGCTTGGCGCACAGGTCGTTGAGCCGGCGCAGGAAGGCCGCGGCTTCGTGGTTCTCGCGTCCGCCATCGGGATTGGGAACCCAGTCTCCGGCGGCGCGGCCATGGTCGCGGTAGAGCATCGCCGACACCGCATCCACCCGCAAGACATCCACATGGTAGACCTCAAGCCAATAGAGCGCATTGGCCAGCAGGTAATTCTGCACCCCCGGTCTGCCGTAATCATACAGCAGGGTGTTCCATTCCGGGTGGCGTGCCGCGCGCGGGTCCTTGTGCTCGTAGAGCGCCGCGCCGTCGAACCGTCCAAGACCATGCGGATCGGTCGGGAAATGGCCCGGCACCCAATCGAGGATCACCCCCAGCCCGGCCTGATGCGCGGCATCGACCAAGGCCTGCAACCCTTCTGGCGGGCCATACCGCACCGTGGGCGCGTAAAGCCCCACCGGTTGATAGCCCCAAGAGCCATCGAAGGGATGTTCGCTGATCGGAAGCAGTTCGATATGCGTGAAGCCCATAGTCTGCGCATAAGAGACAAGCGCCGTCGCAGCGTCCGCATAGCTGAGCGGTGTGCCATCGCTGTTGCGCCGCCAGGACCCCAGATGCACTTCGTACACCGAGATGGGCGCCTCGACCGGGTTCCGGCGCCCGCGCTCTTCCATCCAGGCCGCGTCGTGCCACTCGTGTCGATTTACACGGCGCACCACGGACGCATTGGCGGGCGGATGCTCCGAGCCGAAGCCCACCGGGTCGGCTTTCGGCGGCAGCAGCGTGCCATCGCAGCCCAGGATTTCATACTTGTAGCGCGCGCCCTCCCCGAGACCGGGCACAAACAACTCCCAAACGCCGCTTGGATCGTGGCGCCGAAACGGATAGCGGCGACCGTCCCACTGGTTGAAATCCCCGACCACGGAGACCCGCTGCGCATGAGGCGCCCAGACTGCAAAATGTGTGCCTCGGACGCCTTCGTGGTCCATGACATGCGCTCCGAGCTTCTCCCAGAGCCGTTGATGCGTGCCCTCCGCGATGAGGTGCAGGTCGAAATCGCTCAGCACGGGCCCGAACCGATACGGATCGTCAAACGCCCAGGTTGCGCCATCCGCTGCGCGCGCCAGAACCCGATAGGCCCCGGGCGCAGCCACGACGCCCGAAAACAGACCGTCACACCCGTCGACAGAAGGCAGCGCGGTTGCGCGCGCGCCGGACTCCGGATGGATCTCCAACGCATCCGCCCCAGGCGTAAAGACGGTGATGACCGTGCCCTCCTCTGTGTCCTGAGGGCCGAGAATGGAGAACGGGTCAGAATGCGCGCCTTTTGCAAGACGCAAGAAACCGTCCATCCCATGCGGGCTGGCGCGCGATGCGGATCTATAGGTCATGATGAAAGGATAAGGTCATTGAGGCGCGCTTCAACCGGGGCGATCAGAAAGGGCCGCGGTCATCCGCATCGTTGCCCCGCGTGAATAGCCCTGCAAGGACGGGTCGTTGCAAGGTCCAGGACTCCGGTCATCGCGGCGGCGCGGGCCGTATCGCCCCGATTGGGGCTGACACGGCCCGCGTTTTCAAGGGCCGGGCGCGCAAGCGTTCCAATCAGGGACGCGGGATGCGGCCGTTTACCCGACCGCCCCCTTGCCAAGGCCCGGTCGCGCGGGTCAAAACGAGCCCCATGACCCATGCGCCCGCCGCCCCCGATACGACCGCTGTCTCTCTGCGCCCCGACATCCTGTGCATCGGGTCGGTGTTGTGGGATATCATCGGGCGGTCCGCATCCGCGATGCGCGCGGGATCGGACGTGCCCGGACGCATCACCCGGCTGCCGGGGGGCGTTGCCATGAACATCGCCATGACCGTCACGCGTTTTGGGCTCACCCCGTCACTTCTGACCTTGATCGGGCGCGACGCCGAAGGCGATGAACTGGTTGCAGAATGTGGCCGGTTGGGCTGTTTGACACAGCATGTCTACCGCTCCGACGATCTGCCCACGGATTGCTACATGGCCATCGAAGGCGCAGGCGGTCTGGTGGCGGCGATTGCCGATGCGCATTCCCTTGAATCGGCGGGCGCCAAGATCCTGCGCCCGCTCAGCGATGGCACGCTCGGCACGCCCGATACACCCTGGGACGGGCTGATCGCGCTGGATGGCAACCTGACCGAAGCGCTGCTCAACGACATCGTCTCAAGCCGGGCCTTTGCCCGGGCGGATCTGCGAATCGCGCCGGCCTCTCCGGGCAAGGCAGAACGGCTGACACCCTTTCTCAGGGCGGGTCGCGGCACGCTTTACGTCAATCTCGAAGAAGCCGGGCTGCTTTGTCAGACACCGTTTCAAAGCGCACCCGAAGCGGCCGAGCGACTGATCGCGCGCGGTGCCCATCGGGTGCTTGTCACCAACGGCGCGGATGTCTGTGCCGATGCGACGGCCGACGGCACGATTGACGCCCGCCCGCCCGAAGTGCTGGTCACCCGCGTCACGGGCGCCGGAGACACGTTCATGGCCGCGCATATCGCTGCCGAACGCGCCGGAGCCCCGCGTGCCGAAGCGCTTGAAGCCGCACTCTCTGCGGCGGCCGCCTATGTTTCAGGCGATATCGCCACGTGATCGCAAACGCTCCCGCGGCCACGCCCGGGCCTTTCAATCGCCCATCCCGCGCCAAGCTGACCCATGCAGCGCTTGTTTTCGCCACACACCAAGGATAGCCATAGCCCATGACCGGCCCGATCACCCTCTCGCCCGAAGTTGCCGAAGCCCGCGCCAACGGGGCGCCAATCGTGGCACTGGAATCCACGATCATCACGCATGGGATGCCCTGGCCGCAAAATCTCGAAGTTGCGCGACAGGTCGAAACCGCAATCCGCGAGGGCGGCGCGACACCCGCGACCATCGCGGTGCTGGATGGCACCTTGTATGCAGGTCTCACCGATGACCAACTCGAGACACTTGCCCGGGCCAAACATGCCGCCAAGCTGAGCCGCGCGGACATGGCCGTGTGCATGGCCGAGGGCCGGACCGGCTCCACCACCGTGGCCGCCACCATGATCGCCGCGCATCTGGCCGATATCGACGTCTTTGCCACCGGCGGCATTGGCGGCGTGCATCGCGGCGCAGACCAGAGCTTTGATATTTCCGCCGATCTTCAGGAGCTTTCGCGGACGCCTGTCACCGTCGTGGCCGCTGGGGCCAAGGCGATCCTCGACCTCCCCAAGACGCTTGAAGTGCTCGAAACCCTCGGGGTTCCGGTCATTGCCTATGGGCAGGATCAACTCCCCGCCTTCTGGTCCCGTGAAGCCGGGTTGCGCGCGCCGTTGCGCATGGACGCTCCGATGCCGATCGCACGGGCGCATCTCACCCGCGCCGCGCTGGGCATTGGGGGCGGCCAACTCGTTGCGAACCCGATCCCTCCGGAAGCGGAGATCCCGCGCGAGACACTGGCTCCGATCGTGGCCCAGGCGACAAAGGATGCCAACCGCCACGGGATCACCGGGAAAGGCGTGACGCCCTACCTGCTTCAGCGCATTTTCGAGCTGACAGACGGGCGTTCACTCGATGCCAATATCGCGCTTGTTCTCAACAATGCCCGTCTTGCGGCCGCGATTGCCTCTGAAATAAGCGATATGAGGACCAAACCTGCGTGATCTCGGTGCGCGCCCATTGTCGAACCGGCCCGGAGCGCTTAGCTTCGCACACGACCCCGGAGAGCACAGCGCCCCATGACCACCCCGTTTGATACCGAACCAAAGCGCCCCGGACTGTTCGCCAGCCTGCGCGCATCCTTTTTGACCGGCATCGTCGTCATCGCGCCCGTCGGGCTCACCGTCTGGCTCATCTGGACGGTGATTGGCTGGGTGGACGGGTTTGTCTGGCCCTTTGTTCCGGAAGCCTATCAACCCGAAGGGCTGATCAACCGGTTCCTCGGCAACACGGACCCGAATTCAGAGAGCTGGATCAACGTCAATATTCGGGGCGTTGGCGTCATCGTTTTCCTTCTCTTCACGCTTGCGGTGGGCTGGGTCGCCAAGGGGTTGATCGGTCGGTCCATGATCCGGGCCGCGGAAGGTCTGGTGGATCGCACACCGGTGGTGCGCTCGATCTATTCCGGCATCAAGCAGATCGCCGAGACGGTCTTTGCACAGTCGGAGCGCAGTTTCGAGAAAGCCTGCCTGATCGAGTACCCAAGGCGCGGGATCTGGGCGATTGCGTTCATTTCAACCGATACGCGCGGCGAAGTCGCCCAGAAAGCGACAAACCAGAACGGCATGGTTTCGGTCTTTGTGCCAACCACGCCCAACCCGACCTCCGGCTTCTTGTTGTTTTTCCCCAAAGAAGACGTGATCGAACTCGACATGTCCATTGAGGATGCCGCCAAGCTCGTGATTTCGGCGGGTCTGGTCTATCCCAACCCGGACAAGGCGCGCGAAGGCGTCGAAGAACTGGCGCGCAAGGCCTCCTGACCACGGGGCGCGCCGTGGGTAGCTGCCGTGGCGCGCCACACTCGCACGACCGTGACGGCAAACCGCTGCGCAGCGGTTTGCCGAGCCCAGGCTTCGGCCAGGGCGCTTTTGACCGGGTGGTTTGACGGGATCGCCAAGCCCCTCCATCCCACCCGCAAGTGACACCCCGCATAGCACTGCGTCGTCACCCTGTCCCGCAAAACAGCGACGCACCGGGACAATGTCGCGAGGTCGCCCCCACAAACACCTGACGTTCCGACATAAATCGCCACTTTGTCAGGCTTTGCGCTCCCTGCCCCGAATGATGGCCACACCGCAGCACCGCGCGATCACGGACTCCGCCGCGCCGCGCCGTGCTCAAGCAAACATGCTGCGCAAATCTGCGGTCTGTTTCCGCCCAAGATCGTCCTTGTGTGCAGACAAAAAGTCTCCCGCGGCGCGCCGCCCGGCCTCCTTCAGCTGGGCGATCACCGAAGGCACCGGAACCAGCTTGGTCGCCACGGACAGGGCGTTCATGAGACCGTCATCGGCAATCATATGAACGAGGGGCCGCTTCATCGCGTCTTTCGAGATGGTGCCGCCATCGATCAAGCGCTGCACGAAGTCGATGGCGCGCAATTCTCGCAGAAGCGAGGCGTTGAAGCTGATCTCGTTGATCCGGTTCTGGATCTCCTGCGCCGTGACAGGCAGCTTGTCGCGTTTGAGCGGATTGATGTTCACGACAATAATGTCGTCCGGCAAGTCTTTCTCGAACAAAGGGAAAAGCGGAGGGTTGCCCGTGTAACCCCCATCCCAGAACGCCTCGACCAGCCCGGTCTCCGGGTCTTCGACCTCCACCGCCTGAAACAGGGTCGGCAGACAGGCAGAGGCCAACACCACCTCCGTGTTGATCTGACCGCCTGAAAAGACCCGGATCTTGCCGTCGCGCACGCAGGTCGCGCCGACGAAGAAACGGGGGCCCTCGGCGGCGCAGACCCGGTCGTAATCGAAGCGCTCGACGATCCGTCTCAGGGGATTGTCGTAAAGCGGGCCCCAGTGATAGGGCGACATCATCCGGCCCGCGCTCTCCGCCCAGATATAGGGCACCGCGTTTTCAAGCGCGCGGCTGACCACCTCGGGATTGGGCATCCAGGCTTTCATCCAGCCCGGCATGGCGGCGTGTTCCACCGCTCCGATCTGCCGCCAAAGCCAGTCGAGGTTTTCCCGCGCCGCTTCGCGGCCACCGGAAATCAATCCGGCCTTCACCGCCGAGCCGTTCAATGCCCCTGCAGATGTGCCTGAAATCGCAGCAATTTCGAGATCTGTCTCTTCAAGCAAACGATCCAGAACGCCCCAGCTATAGGCGCCATGCGCACCGCCTCCTTGAAGTCCGATATTGATCCGGATCGGCTTAGCCATCGTCGCGGTCCTTCTGTGCCTCATAGGCGGCAATCATGTCGGTTACGGCGATGCCGTTGATGGTCATCCCATCGCAAAGCGCCTGCGTGATCGTGAGCCCGGAAAGGTTTGCGTTCTCGATCGCGCCCCCCTGAAACGACACGTTGTGAAACCGCGCGCCCCCGAGATTGGCGTTGTCGAACTGGAGACCGGCGCCATTCACATCCTCGAAGCGCGCGCCCATGAGATGCGCGTCGCTGAATGTGCTGTCTTTGAGGCTGACCCGCGTGAATTGCGACCCACACAGATACATGTTGTCGATCACCAGCTTGTCGCGTCCCGCTTCGGGCTCCTCCGCGCTCATTGCGTGGTCCAGCCGCCGTCAACGCTGATGGCCGTGCCGGTGATCTGTGCAGCAGCATCGGAACACAAGAACTGCACGGTGCCGGCAAGCTGTTCGACGGTGACAAATTCCTTCGAGGGTTGCTTGGCGAGGATCACCTTGTCGATCGCTTCATCTTCGGAGATCCCGTATTGTGCCGCGGTCGCCGGGATCTGCGATTCCACCAAAGGCGTCAGCACATAGCCCGGGCATACCGCGTTGCATGTGATCGGCTCCTTGGCCGTTTCGAGGGCAACCGTCTTGGTCATGCCTACCACGCCATGTTTGGCCGAAATATAGGCGGATTTGTAAGGGCTCGCGCGCAAACCATGGGCGGAGGCAATGTTGACCACCCGTCCCCAACCCGCCTTGCGCATCATCGGCAGCGCGGCAGCGGTGGTATGGAACACGGAGCTGAGATTGATGGCGATGATCGCGTCCCATTTTTCGGTGGGAAACTCGTCGATGGCCGCCACGTGCTGAATGCCTGCATTGTTGATCAGGATGTCACAGGCCCCGGCCTTTTCGATCAGCATCCGGCACTGGTCGCCCTTGGACATGTCAGCCTTGATGTAACGCGCCTCCACGCCGCACTCATCGGCGATGCTCTTGGCCAATGCGTGATCCTCGTCGCGATCCGTGAACGAATTGAGCACCACCGACACGCCCGATTTTGCAAGCTCTCGCGCGATCCCCAATCCGATGCCCGAGTTCGATCCGGTGATGACGGCGGTTTTTCCCTTGAGCGACATGGCGCTTCCTCTTCTTGTCAGAACGCATTTGCGATTTGCCCGCATGCTGCACATGCAAAGAGGAAAAGGAAAGGCCCCAAACAGGGAGACTGCCCCGCACGCCTGATGCGAACAACCCGTGACCCGGTCCGACCGCGCCTGATCGTGCACGCGGCGGCAACACAGCCCCTCGATCCCGTCGGACTGGTCGGATACGATCCGCGAGGAGAAACCGCGCAGCAGCAGCAGCAGCATGCGTGATCGCGAGGCGGACCGGCGTCGCCTCCATACGAGGCGCGACCGGATGACGGACCATGCACTACGCGAGATCGATCGTGCAGATTCCCGTCTGCGCCACCGCCCCCCTGCCGGAAGCGGCCGCGGCAAGACCGGGGGTCACGCGATTCCCGGTCCTGACCGGCACGCATCCAGCGTCCAGAGAATCGATCAACCATACGCACCCCGGCTCTGCCGCCGCCCAAAGTGCAAGACCCGTGCATTCAGCGACAAACCGCCGTCAAAGTCCTTAATTTCTTGAGGATGCGCGCAAAACCCGGGCAGAAAAAAACCCCGGCCGAAGCCGGGGTTAAGTCATTGAGGCAGGTTTCATACAGGCAAGAAACCTATCGAGCAGTGATCTCTTTATAAGCGTTTAGTGGCTGATCGCCAAGCTAAAAGTTTGAATTGCCCACACGCCCGGGATAGCGTCATGGTAAATAAAACAAGGGCTAGCAGGGATTGTTGCCGATATGGGCGTTAACTTTTTCCACAAATCCACAGCAGGCACGGCCGCCGCCGCGGCACTGATTCTGTCAGGCGGTCTGGCGATGGCCGAACCGATGCACGGAATCGCGATGTACGGGGAGCCGGAACTGCCTCCTGATTTTGCGCATCTGCCATACGCGAATCCGGACGCCCCTACCGGCGGACGGATTGTCACCGGCGAAGTGGGCGGCTTCGACAGCCTCAACCCGCATATCCTCAAAGGTTCGGTCCCGTGGCAGCTGCGCTTTCTGGCCTACGAGTCGCTGATGGGGCGCAGTTATGACGAGCCCTTCACGCTTTATTGTCTGCTGTGTGAGACAATCGAGACCAGCCCCACGCGGGATTGGGTCGAGTTCACCCTCCGCGAAGAGGCTGCGTTCTCCGATGGCACCCCGGTGACCATCGAAGATGTCATGTGGAGCTATGAAACGCTCGGCACGCAAGGGCATCCACGGTATCGCGGCACCTGGGCCAACATCGCCTCCATGGAGCAGACCGGACCACGCAGCATCCGCTTCACCTTCGGCGTGGCGGACCGCGAGCTTGCCCTCATTGTGGGGATGCGACCGATCCTGAAAAAAGCCCAGTGGGAGGACAAGGAATTCGGCGAGAGCGGGCTCGATACCATCCCGATCAGCTCCGCCGAATATGTGATCGACGATTTCGAGCCCGGGCGCTTCGTCTCTCTCAAGCGCAATCCCGACTACTGGGCACGCGATCTGCCCCTGCGCGCCGGATTTGGCAATCTAGACGAAATCCGCATGGAATTTTTCGGTGACGGCACTGCCATGTTCGAGGCGTTCAAGGCCGGAATTCTGAATTCCAACCGGGAATTCAATTCGGAGAAATGGGAAAGCCAATACGACTTCCCTGCCATCGACAGCGGCGCGGTGGTCAAGTCCGTCGTTCCACATGAGCGCCCGTCCGGAATCACCGGCTTTGTCATGAACACCCGCTCGGACGTGTTTGCCGATTGGCGCGTGCGGGACGCGATGCTGCACGCTTTCAATTTCGAGTTCATCAACGAAACCATGACCGGCTCCGCGCAGCCGCGGATCACCTCCTATTTTTCCAACTCCGTGCTGAGCATGTCGGACGGCCCCGCCGAGGGACGGGTCGCCGAATTGCTTGAGCCGTTCAAGGATGAATTGCTGCCGGGCGCGCTTGAGGGATATGCCCTGCCCGTCTCGGACGGCACCGCGCGCAACCGGGGCAATCTGCGCCGCGCCATCGCCTTGATGGAAGAAGCCGGCTGGACGGTTCAGGACGGCGTCATGCGCAACGCCGATGGGGAAGATTTCACATTCGAAATCGTTCTGGCACAGGGGTCCACGGAAGAAGCCACCATCATCGACATCTATGTCGAGGCGCTGCGCCGCTTGGGCATTGAGCCGACAGTCACCATCATCGATCCCGCGCAATACAAGGAGCGCACCAACGGGTTTGATTTCGACATGACCTATTTCCGGCGCGGGATTTCGCTGTCGCCCGGCAATGAACAAAAGCTGTACTGGAGTTGCGAGGCGGCGGAAACGGAAGGCTCCCGCAATTGGATGGGCATGTGTTCTCCGGCTGCCGAGGCCATGATCGACACGCTGCTCAACTCCGAGAGCCGCGATGATTTTCTCGCGGCCGCCCGCGCACTGGACCGGGTTCTGACCACCGGACGCTACGTGATCCCGATTTATCAATGGAATATCTCGCGGATTGCGCATGCCAAGGAACTGACATTCCCGGAGGCGCTGCCGATTTATGGCGACTGGATCGGATGGCAACCGGATGTGTGGTGGTGGCAGGAACCGTAACCCTTTCGGAGTGCCGGATGGCACGCACCACGGTGGGTCACGCTGGTGACACGCCCCGGACAAGAGGACGCGCGGGTGGTCAAACAGCCCGCGCGTTTGCGGTATCGTGGTGAACGGATCCGCTGTGCCCTGCAACGCGCGACACGTGGCACAGGTCAACAACAGCGGCCAGGAAGGCTTGGTATCCGCGCGATAGTGCAACTGAGCCACATCGGCACGGCTTTGGCCTTTCTCCCCCGGGCCTTCGGCCTGCGCAACCGCCAAAGGGATCGGAAAGGACATCTCCGCCGGCACGCGAGCGGTGCAGGGCTGGTTCTGAGCCTGCCGCGATCGGTGCCCGGCCTTGCCTGAAGCGACGCCTCATAAGACCTTTTGTCTAGAGACCGTTTCGCCGCCAGGGCCTATGCTGAGATGAGGAAGCAGGGAAAGAGACGGCCATGGCTCAAAGCGCCAGATCCACATCCATCGACAGCATGAGTACGGCACTTGTGGTCGACGATCACCCGCTGTTTTGCGACGCTCTCACGCTCACATTGCAGTCGATTGCCGATTTCGAGGAAATCCGCACCGCCGGCACGCTTGAAAAAGCGCTGGAAATCGTGACGCAGAACGATGAGATCGGCCTCATTGTGCTCGACCTCAACCTGCCTGACGTGAACGGGCTCGACGGGCTTGTGCGGTTGCGCAACGCGGCGCCGAGGGCCGCCATCCTGATTGCCTCGTCCATGGCCGAGAATCGCATGATCAGCCATGCGCTCAAGGCGGGCGCCAACGGATTCGTTCCCAAACATTCGCAGCGCTCCGTGTTTCGGCGCGCATTCGAAGCGGTGTCCAGCGGGCAGCCTTTTGTGCCTGACGGGTATATCGACCCGCAAGCCGGGCAGCAAAGTGATGGCGGCGACGCGCTCGCGCGCCTTGCTTCGCTCACCAATCAGCAGGCCCGCATTCTCAATCTGATCTGCGAGGGCAAGCTCAACAAGCAGATTGCCTTTGACCTGTCGATCGCCGAGACGACGGTCAAAGCGCATGTGACCGCCATCATGCGCAAGCTTGGCGTGCACTCGCGCACCCAGGCCGTGCTGATTGCGCAAGAGGCGCATTTCGCGAAAGTCTTGCCAAACGATATCTGAGCCTGCATCCTGTCCACAGCCAACAATAGGGACAGACGGATTGGACGGAACGATACATCGTTCCGCCGGGGAGGAGGCGCGGCGAACGCAGACATTGCGGGTCGCGCAGGTTGCAGCCGATACGGATCATGCGGCGCAGGCTTTATCTGACGCGCTGGGGGACGGTCCGTTTGCGATGGTTTGCCTGTTCGCCGCTCCCCGAGCGGATTTCACGGCTTTGACCCACGAGGCCTTGTCGGTCTTTGGAGGGGCTGAGGTTCTGGCCTGCACGACAGCGGGCGAGATCGGTGCGCACGGCTACGAAGACGATCAGATCATTGCGGTGGGTTTTCCGTCGGCATGGTTCGACGCGAGGGTCATCGCTGTCGACAATCTCGACCAGATCGATGAGCAGGCGCTCGTGGATGACGTGGTGCAGATGCGCATGGCATTGACCACGGCAGCACCGGGCATGGCCTCGGAATTCGCCTTTCTTCTGGTTGATGGTCTGAGCCTTCGCGAAGAGCACCTGACGGCGGTTCTGGCCGCAGGATTGGGGCCGATGCCGCTGTTTGGCGGGTCAGCCGGAGACGGCACGTCATTCCGGAAAACACGGCTGTCCCACAACGGGCATGTTCTCGACAATGGCGCGATCCTGAGCCTCGTCCGGTCGCATTGCCCCGTCCGGGTGTTCAGCCTCGACCACCTGCAGCCGACCCAGACGCGCATGGTGGTTACCGGCGCAGAGCCGGAGAAGCGCGTTGTCACCGAAATAAACGCGGAACCCGCCGCCGAGGAATATGCCCGCCTGCTCGGGAAGGACCCGTTGCAGCTTTCACCTTTCATCTTTGCGGCACACCCGGTCGTTGTGCGCCTCGGCGACACGCATCATGTGCGCGCCATCCAGCGCGTCAGTGACAGCGGCGAACTGATCTTCTTCTCGGCCATCAACGAGGGCATGGTTCTGACGCTGGCGGAACATCTCGATATCGCCGAACACCTTGATCAGGGGCTGACGCTTTTGGGCCGGGAGGTCGCTCCCGATCACATCATCGGGTGCGACTGCATTCTGCGCCGCATCGATGCCGGACAAGCGCAGAAGACCCAAGAGATTTCGGAAATACTCAAGCGGCACAACGTGACCGGGTTCTCCACCTATGGCGAGCAGATCGGGGCGCTGCACGTCAACCAGACCTTTACCGGGGTCGCCCTTTACCCGCCTGCCAGCTCCGATCCGGAGGACTGACGCCATGTCCCTGACCAACCCGGCCGACAGCCTCGAACGGCAGAACGCCAAGCTCAACAAGATTGCCCAGGCGTTGATGAACCGGGTGGAGTTTGGCACACACGAGTCCTCAGCGGCCTATGCGCAGTTCGAACGCGCGGCATTGCTCGAGAAGCGCGTGCGCGAGCGCACTGCCGAGCTGGAACGCACGTTGGATCTGCTGCATGAAGCCAATGGGCAGCTGGCCTCCGCCAATGCCGAAACAGAAGCCGCGCGCCGCAATCTGGCAGATGCGATCGAGACCGTGTCCGAAGGCTTTGCCCTGTTTGATCCCACGGATCATCTCGTCATGTGCAATTCGCGCTTCTGTCGCGACTTCCGGGATACGGCCCAGAACCTGTCACCCGGGCTGTCGTTTGAACATTACGTGACGAAAGTGAGCCATTCGCGCTATCTCGCCCTGCCCGACGGGCTGCGCCCGGAGGCTTGGGCCGCCAAGCGGATGCGCCGTCATAAAGACCGGCATGTGATGTTCAACGTCCGCCTGACAAAGGACCGCTGGTTGCAGGTTTCAGAACACCGCACCGGCAACGGCGGAACGGTTGTGCTTCAGACCGACGTCACCGACCTGATCCGGATGGAACGCCAGGAACGTGACAAGCTCAAGGACAAGCAGGCCAAGATGATCCGCGCGACGCTGGATCATCTCAATCAGGGGGTGGGCATTTTTGACGAAGCCGCGCGGTTGATCGGCTGGAACGAGAAGATCGGCGCGCTGCTCGGCCTGCCCGCCTGGCGGTTGCAGCTTGGAGCATCCTTCTTTACGATCATTGATCAGCTGGACGACGATGTGGACTTCACACGCGGCATCAGCCGGGATGGCTTCCGACGCTGGGCCCGTGGCCAGCAACCGCGCAAACCTATCAGCTTTGAAATCCGCCGCGGCGCGCGCATCACGCTGCAGATCTTCGGCCAGTCCATGCCCGATGCGGGTTTCGTGATTTCGGTCACGGATGTCACAGCGGAGCGCGAGGCGGCGCAGAAGCTGTTCGAACTCAACGAAATCCTCGAACAACGGGTCATGGATCGCACACTCGAACTGGAGGATGCGCTTTCGGCAGCGGAGCGCGCCAATGCCTCCAAGAGCCGCTTTGTCGCTGCGGCCAGTCACGACCTGTTACAGCCGCTCTCCGCGGCCAAACTGTTCATCTCGTCAATTGGGGATCGCACCACCAACGAGGCCGACCGCGCCGTGCTCGACAAGGCGCAGACCGCCCTTTCCGGCGCAGAGGAGATCATCGACGCCCTGCTCGACATCTCCAAACTCGACGCGGAAGGGATCAGCTTCGACATCCGCGCTGTTGCGCTGCGCGACATCCTCAGACCGCTCTGTGACGAGATGGGCGCGCTGGCAAGCAGCAAAGGATTGGCCCTGCACTACGTCAACACGGATCTGGTGGTCGAGAGTGACCCGGGCTACCTCCGCCGCATCGTGCAGAACCTGATCGCCAATGCAATCCGATACACCAACGAAGGCCGCGTGCTGATCGGGGTGCGACGCAATGGCGGGTCGGCCCGCATCGAGGTCTGGGACACAGGTCCGGGCATCGCGGAAGAAGATCAGAGCACCATTTTCGAGGAATTCAAACGTCTCGACACTCGCTCAAGCACCAATGAGGGCCTCGGCTTGGGATTGGCTATTGTCGAACGGGCCTGCGCACGGTTGGGCCACCCGCTGGGGCTTTGGTCGGAAGTGGGACGCGGAAGCTGTTTCATGCTCAACGTGCCGATCGCGGGTGAGGTCGCACCGCGCCGCGTCGGGAAAAGCGACGCGCCACGCCCGGTAACGCTGTCGCAAGCAGGCATGATCGCCCTTCTGGTGGAGAACGATCCTCAACTGCGTCGTGCGATCACCGTCCTGATGGAAAGCTGGGGCGTCAGCGTGCTTGAAGCGGAAAATGCGGCGTCGGCCCTCGAGCTTCTGGATGATCTTCAGATCAGCCCGGACGCTCTCTTGCTGGACTACCAGCTTGGGGCGGGTCTCAACGGTGTGGCACTCTATCAGACGGTGCGGGCGCAATATGGTCCGATACCCACCGTGATCATCACCGCCGATCGCTCTCCTGCATTGCGGCAGGAATGCCGGGATCTTTCGATCGGGTGCCTGTCCAAACCGATTGATCGTCAGAAGCTGGGGATCTTCCTTGATCAGGCCGTGTCGTGGATGGAATGAAGCCTGAGGCGAACCGCCTGCCTGAGGGTGACCGACGCGCCGGGCAGCAGTGTCAGTCTGCGGCGATTCCGGTGATGTAATCGGCAATACGCGCCCGCGCGGTGTCCGGCCACGCACGCGGCTTGGTGAAACCCACCTCGGACAGCACCAGCGACATGTCTATCGAGGCCCGCGCTTCGCCGCCGCATGTCGCTGAGAGCGACAGATCGAGGCTGGAGCGACCGATGCTGACGACGCTGAGACGCCAGATCAGGTGATCGCCGGACCGGGACGCCGCGGGAAACGAACTCTGCGCCGAGACAATCGGCACCGCAAGATCTTCGCCGTGATGCATGCGCCAAAACGACCAGTCCAACGCTTCGTCGAACCACCGTTCGACCACTTCATAGGCCATTTCCCCGTAACGCGAGAAATTCACGACCCCGGTTGCGTCGCAGTGATGAGTAAGCACTTGGATGTGCGTGCGGTAATCAGCCATGGAGTGTTCGTTCAGCAATAGATTGTTGGTCGTGATGCCCGCAATCGGTCACCGAACCTGTGGGTAGCATGGAATGACACGCCCGCCAATTCCGAATTGTATACGATCGTATTGCGAGACGTTTGAGCCACGGTATTGGCGTTGCAGCCCGGCAAACCACGCACGCCGTCCGGGGCCATGCCGGTCGCGCTGCGCGCAAGCAGTCCGGCGGGCGGTAAAGCTTACGGCATGACCGTTCTGGCCGAGCGGAAAGCGGCAATGGCGCCTCTTCCGTCGCCCTACCGGGCAATCACGATATCCACACGCAAACCGCCAAGGGCCTCGCTCTCCCCGAGACGGAGCAAGCCCCCATGCGAGCGCGCAATATCTGCGGCAATGGCCAGTCCCAAACCCACGCCACTGCCACGATTCTGGTTGCGCGCAGGATCGAGGCGCACAAACGGGCGCAGTGCATCCTCGCGCCGATCCGCGGGAATACCCGGCCCGTCATCCTCGACCCGGATGCGCAGCGACTTGTCCGATAGCTGCACGGACACCTCGCAATGCGTCCCATAGCGCACGGCATTGCCGATCAGGTTCTCGATCGCGCGGCGAATGGCCGCTGGACGCACCGCAACCGTGCCCGCCCCTTCACACAGCGTCAGCGTGACGGACTGTCCGCCCCTTTGGCAGTCCTCGACGATCTCCTGCACCATGGCGCAAGGTTCGACCGGTTCGGTGTTGCCCGCTTCCGCATCGCCGCGCGCGAAATCGAGAAACGCATCGATCAGGGCCTGCATGTCTTCAACATCGCGCTCCAGTGGCTCGCGGTCAGCATCCTCCAGCAGTGACAGCCCAAGCCGCATGCGGGTCAGCGGCGTCCGCAAATCATGGCTGACACCGGACAGCATCATGGTGCGTTGTTCGATCTGACGTTCGATCCGCGCGCGCATGGACAGGAATGCCCGTCCCGCCGCCCGGACCTCCGTGGCGCCGGAGGGAGAATACGGCAGGATCTGCCCCTTGCCGAAGGCCTCGGCCGCATGGGCCAGCCGTGTGATTGGCCGCAGCTGGTTGCGCAGATAGAGGAACGCCACAATTGTGATGAGAATGCCAAACAAGATCATGTTGACGAATAGCTGATGCGGGTTGGACGCCGACGTGCGGCCCCGGCTCAGCACCACTTCGGTCATGGAGGCGCCATCGCGCAGGTAGAGGATCACGGCATCATCATCGGGCAGCGACACCCGCTCAAGCGTCTCGATCCGGCTGTGCAAGGTCCGGATCACGACAATCCCGGTGAAATCATACCAGCGGCGCCGATCTTCGTCAGGGATGGTTCGGGGATCCACGTTTTCGGTCACGCGCAACGCCAACGCATCGGCAAACGCCTTGCGCGTAACGGGGTCCTCCGCCTGCATCATGGCCGTTACCGAGCGGGCGGCCTCGCGGCTCAACTGGTTCGTCACGCCTTCGAAATGACGTTGGATGAATACGATGGACACCACCAGTTGCAGCGTCAGCACCGGAAGCAACAGGATCAGCGCCGCCCGCGCATAAAGGCTGCGCGGCATGTAGTGTTTGAGCCATTCGAACGACATGCGCTAGATCCTATGCAAAGCGCCGATGCTGCGCCATGACCAAAGCGAGTCGCCATGACCGATCCTGATCCAGATTTCCGCCCCCTGCCCGGCATGGTCGAGACGCTTGAGCCCGGATTGCGCCGTATCCTGGCGCCGAATCCGTCCCCAATGACCTTTCGCGGCACGAATACCTATATCATCGGAGAAGGCGATATCGCGATCATTGATCCGGGGCCGGCAGATCCAGGGCATCTTGAGGCCCTTCTGGACGCCATCCGGAAGGAGAAGGTGCGTTGCATCCTTGTCACCCATGCCCATCTCGACCACAGCCCACTCGCCCCTGTTCTTTCAGAACACTGCGGTGCGCCTGTTCTGGCATTTGGCGACGCAGAAGCAGGCCGCAGCGCAACAATGCAACGCCTTGCCCGGACGGCCATGATCGGCGGCGGTGAAGGCGTGGACAGCGCGTTCCGACCCGATATCGCGCTTGCGGATGGAGACCCCATTTCCGGCCGGGACTGGACACTGCATGCGCTGCACACGCCGGGCCACATGGCCAACCACCTTGGATTCGCATGGGACGATGCGTTGTTTACCGGTGATCTGGTGATGAGATGGTCGACCTCCTTGGTGTCGCCTCCCGACGGAGATATGAGGGCCTTCATGGCATCCTTGCGCGCCCTTTCGGAACGCAAATGGGACCGGTTCCATCCCGGCCATGGCGCAGCGGTGGACAAGTGCTCAGAAAGGCTTGCCGAACTCATCAGCCATCGAACAGCCCGGGAAACGGCGATTCTCTCGGTGATCGAAGACACGCCCTGTACCGTCGAAACCGTGACACGCCGGATTTACACGGAACTCCCCGAGGCGCTGTTTGCTGCTGCTGAGCGCAACGTTCTCGCGCACCTGATCGACCTGTGCGAACGCGATTTGGTGGTTTCGGACACCCCGTTCACACCCTCGGCACGCTACGCCCGACCCTGACGGCCCGGGAGTTGAAAAAATTGCAAAACCCCTCTGGACGCGCTGATTCCGCGTTGCTATACGCTGCCTCGTGTTCCGGCGTAGCTCAGCGGTAGAGCAGTTGACTGTTAATCAATTGGTCGTAGGTTCGATCCCTACCGCCGGAGCCAAAAATCGAGATAAATTAGACACTTGCTGAGACTTTCAAGTGCGAGCGATCTTGGTTTTTGGCCTTGTCACCGGATTGATCAAGGATTTCGCGGTATACCCTGAACCCGAAAAGCGTTTCGCGACACGGTGCCGAACGCCTTGGCCGGCTTCCGCGTCGGCACGACGCCGGATAGTTACGCATGCCGCGCCCCGCCCGTGTCGAGACGCCGCTCAAGACCAACACCCAATCCCATCCTGTTGATCCTCGGAAAGCGTCTGCCATCCGGGACGTCCCAAAAAAGCTTCTCCTAACGACCAATCGAAAAACTCCACCCTCGGCGGAGACATGACACTCTCCCGCGTGTGGCGCCTCCAGCAAAAAAGCGTCCACGGCTCGGGGAACAATACGCAACGCCCCTTAACCGCAAAGAGACGCGGGCACCGGACAGACATGCGAGAACCACAGACGGGCTGTCGGGACCAACCAAGACTGCCCTTGTCCGCGGCCAAAGCATTCTGTCCCGGCCCCAGATACAATTATCGCTGAGCGCGCAATTTCCGTCACGGCGCAGCGTCGCATCAAAATCTCAAACCAAGAAATATCATTGCCAAGGGGACGGGAGAGACAGCCAGGATGATCGTCAAGAATGTCGCGACCGGGGAGAAAATGCCGCTCAGACCGGCGATCATCATGATCCCCCCGCCCCCGCCGATCAGTGAGTTTCCGGGTGTGTTCACCGCCAAGGCCAAGGCGATATAACGATACCGCAGGCCCAGGGACACGGCCCGTTTCGAGTGACCGTCAAGCAGCATTGCCAAGCGCGCTTCGCCAGATAAGGGCGCTACACGCGCAACGAGGGCCGCCGCCCGCGTCATATGCAGCAGCGACAACAGACGCTCCAATGCACCAATCGGAAGAAACCGCCCGATGGTGAAAGCAAGCATCATCGATGCAACCGTTGCGATGTAGATCAATGGAGCGATACTGGGACCAAAAGCTGCCAGCATGGCAATCCCGATCTCGGCACCGGGGACAAAAGGCAGCGCCAGCAAACCGATATAGGCAACCGATCCCAGCATAATCGCCCAGTGAACCTGCTGTTCGTTATCCGGGCGAATCTGCAGGTTCAGAGCGTCACGGATTTCATGCGCACCCCAGGTCGCGATGATGATCACTCCGACAAGCAGGGCAAACCGCACGAACAGGGCGCGGCGGCTCAAGCTGGGTCGTGACATGGGCTCCGCCTTATCCGGCGGCGTCTTCGACCGTCGGAACAGAATTACCCGTCGCCGTGATCGCGATCTGGTTGGTCCAGTACCACCGTCGCGTGGTCCAGGTGCCCTCGACTTCAACCGCATCCCCCTCAACCGTGCCATACCAGACCACGGTATGCGGCGCGTCAGGGCATATGGTGCGGGCGGTGAAATGGATCACGCCGTCAATCTCCTTGGTTTGATAATCCGACCAGCCAAAATCGCAGTAATTCTGGCAATCCACGGACTGAAAGCTCCCATCCCGAAACACAATGAGATCTTCAAGAACGGCTCCGCTTCCGGGGTCGATTCCCAATATGTCAAACGACCGCCCATCAAGAGCGCCATTGTCTGCCCACGCCCCTTCGGGCACCTGGAAATCCGGGATGTCTTCGTTCAGGACCGTCATTGTCGCGGCACCGGTTCCGACCGTAGCCAAAGCGATGGCCGCGACTTGCATGATCTGGGGCATGGGTGGTCTCCAAATGACCAAAAGGATTTGTTCGGGAACGAATGCTGAAACGATACCGCGCAAGACCCTTCATTGCAATCACGGGACAAATGCGGCGCGCCCCATCGAAGACAGTTCGCAGGCGCTCCGGTCCAGCAGACGACACCGCCTCGGAGTGCGCGTCCGGCCCAAGGATTTCGGGCCGGAGCAGACCGTGTGGCGCCCCCGCGTAACGACCGCGCAAGGGACAGGACAGCCTATTCGACGCCAAGGACTTCGCTGAGCATCGCAGCGTAGGCCGGACGCGCCAAGGCGACACCCGCTTCCATCTCGGGATGCGGCGAAAGGACCGTGAGATACCCGACATCGAGCATCGACAGGTATGACACACCGTCCTCTTCGTACAAAGCGAGGTTGCCGCACGGCATCATCGCGAGGTTGTGCAAGCCCGCTGCGGCGACATAGCCGCGCATGGCGTTGAAACAGATCTTCATGCCAACGGCCGCGCCGCCCATCATGTCGAATTCGCCGTTGAGCGACCAGTCATCGCTCATTGCAATGAAGTCGCGCACAAGCGTCGCGGCTTCCTGCGGTGGCTGGTCCAACTTGTGAATGATGAAGTGTTCGGACACGTCCGCGCCAGCAATTGTTGCGGAAGAAAGGCCGATACATGCGGCCACCGACAGGGTCTTGAGCATAGTGTTCATTGGGTGCAGTCCTTTTGATTGGATGGTTCCAGAGAGATCCTGCGCCGATGGCCTCGGCGCAGTGCGAGGGTGCTCTTAATGCGGGTTTTCGGCCATCAGGACGCGGAATGTCGCCCCGATCCGGTAGCCGCCATCGGGCTTGCGGAACGGTTCGAGCGCCGCGGCGTGGGCAGCATCCAGCGCCTCTTGCCCGCTGACTTCCGCGGCGCGGGCGGCGACACCGGACGAGCCCAGCCCCTTTTGCGCGGTGGCAAGATCCGGGTAAGACCACGGTGACTCGACGTCGAACACCTCCCGAGGGGTCAATCCGGCCGAAGCCGCGAGCCCTTCCAGCTTGCCCGGCACGGAGAGCGCAAAGGGTCCGTTGGCATGCGGCGGCGCGGGCGGCAGAAACGGTTTGAGCGCCGCGACGAGGGCTGTGACCTCCATGGTTTCGGGCGCGCCCCATGTCATGATGAAAACCTTGCCCCCTGGTCGGGTGACACGGCGGGCCTCTTGCAGGGCGATTGTGGGATCGGCGGCAAACTGGAAAGAATTGAAGCCGGTCACAACGTCGAAACTGTTGTCTTCGAAAGGCAGGTCTTCGAGATCGCCATGCGCCAGATGGGCGTCTGGCAACCGGCTGCGGGCCACCTCCAGAAGCGCTTCGGAGGCATCGATACCGGAGACGCGAGCGCCAAGTTCGGCAGCAAAAGACAAAGCCATGCCCGCGCCACATCCAGCATCCAGCAACCGCGTTTGCGACCCCACAACCGCCTTGTCGAAGACGGAATGATACGCCGCGGAACACTGCCCTTCCTGAATGCTGGCCCAATCAGCGGCACGCAACCCCCAGATCCGTCCGTTGGTCTCTCCGCTACGCGTGGATTGGTTCGTCTTGGAGGCTTCTATAACAGTCATTGGTCTCTCCTCGGGTTTTGACGGCGCACGCAGACAAATCTGTCCCGTTCGGTCGAAACCGACGCGCTGCGGATGTCCCGCCATGATTACAATTCAGGTCTGTTCCTCGGCCTCCCCTCACGGGGTCGGCACGCCGGTCTTCAAGACGTCAAACTCAAGAAGCCGCATTTCATTTCAGCGCCTTGACCAGAGAATTCTGCATTCGCTGATGCTTTTCTCTGGACGTGGAAACATCATCGGCGCGATGATTGATTCAGTCCAGCGAAACGATTTCAGGCCAGCATGAGCGAAATTCAGTTACACAGAATGGATCTGAACCTGTTGGCGACGTTCGAGGCTCTGATCGAGGAAGGCAGCGTCGCGGCGGCAGCGGACAGGCTTCACCTGACACCCTCCGCGGTCAGCCATGCTCTCGGGCGGATGCGCACACAGTTTGACGATCCGCTTTTTGTGCGGGTTGGCGGCAAGATGCAGCCCACGGCCAAGGCCGTTCTTCTGGCCGATGAATTGTCGCCGGTGCTGCGTGGTTTGCGCCGGGCGCTGGAGCCACAGGCGCCCTTCGATCCAGCCACCAGCGATCGTGTCTTTCGGGTCGCCCTGCACTCATCACCCACCTTCATGGCGCAGATGACGGCCGATATTCTAAAGGCTGCGCCAAATGTCATGATCGAGTGGGTGCGGATCAAACCCAGCAACCAGAATGATCTGGCCGACGGATTGATCGACCTGCTCCATGTGGGAGGCCCGGCGTATCTGATGGACGGGATTGCATCCATCGACCTCGCGCCCGTCACGTTTTTCAGTTTCGTGCGCAAGGACCACCCTGTCGCTGCGGAGTGGAGCGCAGTAAACGCCGCGAAATACAGGTATCTTCAAGTCGCGGTCGAGGACACCGGAGGCACACCCATCGAGAAAGAGCACAGAGTCGTCAACCGTCCAAGAACGCTGGGCGGCAAGGTGCAGGATTTCTCCCTCGTCGGATCCATGCTGGACGCGACTGACTTCATCAGCACGCAACCGAGTTTCGTCATGGCAGAGATGTGGCTCCGCTATGGCCTGCAGGTGCTTGAACCGGTGGCGGCCCCGAAGGATTTTCCAATGCGGTTTGCCTGGTCTGCGCGCAATGCGTCCGATCCCGGCAATATCTGGCTGCGCGAAACCATTTTCGCCGGGTATGAACAGCATCAGGCCGATATCAACCGCAGGCTTGCCGAGGTCATGATCCCGCTGCGCGACTAGGACGGGGTGCCATCGCTCCGACCGCTACCGATATGACGCGCGTGAGAGGCCGTTCTGGCTTCCTAATCCGCCCAAGAAGAGCGGGTTACACACCGCCAGTGGGCGGCAGGCATTTCTGCAATCCGTGTTTGCGATCTTCTCCGGCGCGCTGTGAGGGCCGGTGTCGTAGGGTCTGAACATCGCTGAACCAACACGGCTCCAGCTTCGGAGAAACGGTGCGCGGCCCATGGGTCGTCACCGCCCGAAATCCTGCGGCCAGCCTTCGGCGATCACGCAAATGACGCTGCACTGGAGATCGAAATGCCCCTCAAGATCATTGGAACCGGAATGAGCCGGACCGGCACCCTGTCCACCCGGACCGCCCTCGAAACGCTGGGCTTTGGCCCGTGCCACCACATGATGGCACTTTTTGAAAATCCCGATCAGGTCGAGACATGGGCCGCCGTCGCGCGATGCGAACCCGTGGACTGGAACGCGGTCTTTCATGGATACAGCGCGCAGGTCGATTTTCCGGGGGGGCGTGTCTGGCAGCAGACGATCCAGGCGTTTCCGGAGGCGAAGGTTCTCCACACAGAGCGCCCCGAAGAAGAGTGGTGGGCAAGCTTCAGCAAAACGGTGCTGAAGGTCTGGGCCAATCATCAAAGGCTGACACAGAACATGCCGCAGCATATCCGCGACATCTTCGTGAAGCTCACGCCGTTCTACATTGACGACACCTTCGGCGGATTGCCCGACAAGGACATGGCCTTGGCGGCCTATCGGCGCAACAACCGCCTTGTGCGCGAGCTTGTCCCGGCTGACCGCCTGCTGGTTTTCACGCCCTCTGACGGCTGGTCGCCGCTATGTGCGTTCCTTGGTGTCGCGGTCCCGGAGACCCCGTTTCCACGCAGCAATGCGCGCGACGAGTTCTGGGAAAACTTCGAGGAAGAGCCCGCCGATTGATCCAGGTCTCTTCCAGACGGCGGCCGGGCGGCGGGGCGGCCCGGCCATATCCGCCGGGGTCAATCCGCGCCATCCAGACCCGACAGCCAGCCGCGCCGGGCCTTGAGATAGGCCACAAGACTGTCGAGCACGGCGCGCACCCGCGCGGAGCCACGCGCAGACTCGTGGTAAAGCACCCAGGATTCCATCTGGTCGAAAGGATCCGGAAACACCCGTTCGAGATTGACACAGCCGTCCCCGACGACGCAGAACAACGCGCCGATCCCACCGCCCTGCTCTAGAATGATGCGTGCGGAATCGGTGTTCTCGACCCGGGTCGCGGGCCGGTCCGGATCGGCAAATTGCTCGATCCAACCAAAGGCCCTCGCCGGAAGGAGCGGTGTGCCGTAACGCACCAGCTGATGCGCGGCGAGATCCCCGGCGGTTTCGGGGCGACCCTGCGTCGCGAGATAGTCTTTCGACGCGTAAAGGCAGCTTCCCCAGGTGAACGCATGGGCAATGACAAGCCCGGGGTCTTTGGGCGCGATGGTTCTGACGGCGATATCGGCCTCACCCTTCACCAAGTCCACGGGCGCGATGGAGCTCATGATCTCGAGACGCAAGTCCGGGTGCGCCCTCGCCACCTCATCAGCAAGCGGGCGCAGAACGTGCACTGCGGTCTGAACACAGGCGATCCGCACCGGTCCCGTCAGGGTTTGCCGCATCGACCGCACAGAGCTGGTCGTTTCGCTGATCGTGGTGTCCATCGCCCGGGCGGCATCGAGGATCGCCTGCCCTTCCGCTGTGAAACGGAAGACGCCCCCGCCGCGAATGATCAGGACTGCGCCAAACGCGTCCTCCGCCGCGGCAAGCCGTCGGCTGACGGTCGACGCGTCCACGCCAAGAAGCTTCGCTGCCCCCGTCACGGACCCGCCATTGGACAAGGCCAGGATGATGCGGAAGTCGCTCCAGTTCGGCTCCGCCATCTACGCCACGCTCCCCTGGCGCCGGCCCTCAAACATCCGCCGAATGCCGACAGGGTTGCTCAAGAGCACCGCCTGTCTCACATCTCATGCTGGATCGCGGCGAGCCTGTCGGTGACATGGCGCGCGTGGTTGTCGACATAGGCCTTGTGGGCATCGCTGCCGACATAGCGTCGAAACGCGTCCATATCCTCGAAATCGGCGACCAGAGCGGCGTCATGATGATTGGGTCCCTGGCCGATATTCATCCCCAGCGAGAAGGACAAGACCTCGGCATCGGATTCGCACAGGCCGGTAACGGCATCCCGCCAGGCCGCGATCTGATCGGCGGAGGCTTCGGATTTGAACGAGACGAGCACGATATGGCGAAGCACGGCGCTATCCTTTGGTGAAAGACAGAGCGTCCGCGATTTCCCGCGGGCAATCAAGTGCTTATCGGCATCCTCCTGCGTCCCGGGTCACTTTCCGTCACCCGTTGGCTCCGACAACTCCACGATCTGCGCCGCGACCTGCGCCGTGGCCTCGGCCTGCACCATGTCATACACCTCCATCAACGCGGTGCGCAGCCACAGGTTTCCGGGATCGCGATGCAGACGGGACGACCACACAAACCGCACCCGGAAGCGGTCTGGTGATACCGCGGGGCGCAGCGCGCACAAATTGTGCAGCTTCATCTGGCTGGCCATCAAGACCGTGGGCAAAGTGGTCAGAAAATCGGTTTCGGACAGCACGGCACCCACGGCAGAAAACTCGCCGATCTTGGCGCCGATGCGCCGGGTTGTCGTCGGGTCGTCCTGGCGCGCATCGACGGGGCTCAGGGTATTCGTGTCGATCTTGACCTGCAGATGTAGCCAGCGCACCCACGCCGCGCGTCCCCAATCCGTCGCCGCGGGATGATCCGCGCGGGCAAAGCTGACCCAGGTGAACGGCTCCATGTCTTGGTGTTCGAGCCCCTCGGGCATGCGCAGATCGCCGCCCACATGCGCAATGTCGATCAGACCATCCGCCACCGCATCATACACCCCTGCGCTGACATTCACCCATTCCAGCGTCACGCCCGGCGCTTCGGTTCCGATCCGGGCGAGAAACGCCGTCACCACGGCCGGGAAGGACGGCATCATGACCCGAAAGACCCGGTCGCTGGTTGCCGGATCGAACGGATGGCGCGGCGCGAGCATCCGGCGCAATCCGCGCAGAACCGGGCGCACTTCCTCGATCAGTTCAAGCGCGTAGGGGCTGGGCTGCATCCGCCCGCCCACCCGCACCAGAAGCGGGTCATTGAGCTGCGTCCGGAGCCGCCCGAGCGCATGGCTTACCGCTGACGGCGTGACCGCCAAACGGTCCGCAGCGGCGGTCAGCGTGCTTTCCTCCATCAGCGCCTCGAAGGTCACGAGGAGGTTCAGGTCGATCCGGTGAAGATGAATCTCGCTCATGGGCCCTGAAATCGTTTCGTTTCCTGAAATCGGTGTCCCATGAGACAAGGAAGAGGCTCCGGAGCGCAACAGCAAACAATCAATCACAAGGATTACGGCAATGACCCTCAAGGTAATTGGCTCCGGCTTTGGACGCACCGGCACGATGACGATGAAACAGGCCCTCGGCATGCTGGGCTTCGGCCCGACCCACCACATGACCGAAGTGATGGCCCATCCCGAACAGCTCGACCACTGGAAGGCGATCTTTGCCGGGCAGGAGGTCGACTGGGCCGAGGTCTATAAAGGCTACGGATCGCAGGTCGACTGGCCGGGTGCCGCGTTCTGGCAGGAAGCCTCGATCGCCTTCCCCGATACGAAAGTGATCCATACCGAACGCCCCGAGGACGATTGGTGGGCCAGTTTCAACGGCACCATCGGCAAGTTCTTCGCGCTCATGGACAGCTTCCCGCTCCCGCCCGAATTTGCGGAATTCTTTGCCACCATGAAGACCGGCGTTCTGCCCCGCGCCTTCGGCGATTTCACCGACCGCGACAGCGCCATCGCCGGATACCGCGCGAACAATGCCCGCGTCCGCGAGATCATCCCCGCAGACAGGCTCCTCGTGTTCAACGTCGCCGACGGTTGGGAGCCGCTGTGTTCTTTCCTCGATGTGCCTGTCCCGGAGACGCCCTTTCCGCGCACCCATGCCCGCGATGAGTTCTGGGCGCATTTTGGTGGCGAGCCCGAGATGCCGTCGCGCCAGGCCGTTGCTGCCGAAGCCTGAGACACCTCTCGACGGCGACGAGACCCCAATCAAATGGCGGCACCGGGTCCAAACCGGAGCCGCCTTCGCGGTTTGACCGGCCGCGGCCCCAAGGCGGCGAGCCCTCGACGCCGAAGCGGCCCGGACTTGCGGTCTCGGACAGCGACAATGCCCCCGGGCGGATCATGCGCACGGAGCGTCCGGCCGCCGCCCCGCCCGCAGTGACACCGTTGAACGGCATCATCCTGCGCTTGGTCATCGAGACGCTGCCCGGAAGGAGCCGGGCCCCGGCATGGTCTTGATCACCGTGAACGCCAGCGCGCATGGCAGAACCAGCGCAAAGAGCCCCATCGCCAAAAGGATCGGCGCGTCTGCCTGTCCTGTCTGATCAAGGAGCCTCCCGGCAATGGGCGGCGTCGCCATCATCACGGCGTGATAAATTGAAAAGAAGACCCCCATTCCGAAAGCACGCACCTGCGGTCGCAGGGCCTGTCCTGCCATGGCCATGATTACACCGGCAGGCGCCATGCCGATCAACCCGAACAAAAGGCTGCCCGCCAGCCCGAATCCGGGCAATCCAATCAAAAACAGCGCGCTCACGGCGCCCGCCATACAGACAGCGAGAATGACCATCGGATGACCGAACCGGTCTGCGAGCTGACCGCAGACCGCTCCGGACAGGATCATGATCCAGCTCGCGACGCTGATCAGACCAGCCGCAGCAATGGCGCCATGACCGAGGCCTTCCAAAAGCACCGGGCCAAACGAGAGATAGGTCACATAGCCCGCGTTGAACACGGCCCACGCCAAGCCTGCGCAGCCGATCAGCAGCCATTCGCGGGCTGTCAGATGCGCACTTGCGGCGCTGCGCCCGGCTGCCATGTGCTCTGGCGGTGTGTAGAGGGCAAAAACCGCGACCGCCGCGCCCAAGCAATACAGCGACGCGACGATGAACGGCATCTGCCACCCATACAACCCGGCGAGCCAGACATGGCCGATCTGGCCCATCGCAATGCCAAACGGCCAGGACATGACGAAAATGCTCATCGCGGTTGCGATTTCGCGGCCTTCGAACCAATCGGCAACCATCTTGCTGCAATACAGCGTGACAAAGAGAAAACCCGCACCGGCGATCAAGCGGCCTGCGCCGATCGTCGCGCTGTGCGTGGCAATCGCAGACAGCACACCGCCAATGACAAGCAGCAAGAGGCTGCCAACAACCATCGGACGATCCGGGACAAAGCGCCCGAGATAACCGGCCGGCAGTGCTAAGACCAAACCCGGCGCCATGAACAGACCGATCAGCAAGCCGATGTCGGACCAGTCCAATGCGAAGGCCATAACCAGTTCGTCGCCAACCGCCCCCAATGTCTGAAACTGAAATCCCAGCCCGACCCGGGCCAGGAAGAGAAGCGCAAGCATGCGCCACCGCATTACGCCCAACCCAGGCCGCGCAGGGCGTGCAGGTCATTCCAGATCTTGGTCATGTGGCTGATCTTGCCGCCGTCGAACGTCATGACATAGGCGTAATCGGAAACGACAGCCTTGCCGGTGGGTGCAACCGGGCCGCCTTCGCCGGTTTGTGTGCCGTGGAACTGCGCCGCCGCGACAGCCGTGCCGCGCTCCGCGTCCATTGCGAAAGAGGTCAACTCATACCGCCCGTCCGGTATCGGTGTGAGCAGGCCTTTCATCCATTCGGTGTAGGCGGCGAGCGTCGTCGTTGAGGCAAGCGCGTCGGCCTGACACGCAAAACCTGCGTCGGCGGTGCAATATGCCTGACACACGTCCCAGCCTTTGCCGGTCTCACACGCCTCAAAAAAGGCTTTTGCGGTTTCAAAATCTGACATGATCCACTCCGTTGATCTGTTGGGGTGTCGACGACCCTAAGACAGGCGGATTTCGTTGCGTATCGCGCAGATGCAGTATTCTGGACGCAGGGCCTGCAGTATTTTGATCCCGCATCTGCAGGATTGCGCGCCTTGGTGGTTTTGATCACAGTCGTGAGATCCAAAGAATGGTTGAAATTGATGCCGAACCACGATGACTTGACCACCAGAGAACTTGAGATCGCGCGCAGTTATGCGTCGGGATCGAGCTATCAGGAGATTTCAGCGGCGCTGTGCATCGCACCGTCAACCGTCAGGACACATTTGGCAACGATCTATCGCAAGCTCGAAGTGTCTTCGAAAGTAGAGCTGGCGAACCGTTTGAACGGGGCTGTCGCACCGGCACGCAGCCAAACGGAATTGAATTCGGTCATTTCGGAACTGGCGCTCAGCCTCGAAGAAGCCCTGAGCCGCGAGAAGGCCCTGAGCGAAGTCTTGCGGATCATCAGCGCGTCGCAGGGCAATCTCGACCTCGTCATGCCGTCCATCCTCGGCTACGCGCTCGACCTCTGCGACGCTGAATTCGGAATCCTGTTCGAGTACCACCAGAATGCGCAATTCCGAGCGCGCTTTACCTCCGGGATTCCGTCGGCCTTTCAAGACTGGCTGGACAACCACGGGACCTTCGGCGTCAGCCCTCAGACCGGGCTTGGCCGCATGCTCAACCAACGTCAGGTCATCAACATCATCGATGTGAAATCGGAAGCGATCTATCGATCCGACGATCCGTTGCGCTTTGCGACCGCGGATCTTGGCGGCGCGCGGTCTTTTGCGGCCATTCCGATGGTTGCGGCAGACAAGCTTGTCGGGGCGTTCACGATCTATCGTCAAACCGTCCGCCCCTTTTCGGACGAAGCGTTACACCTCGCACAGATGTTTGCCTCGCAAAGCGTGATCGCCCTGGAAAACGCGCGCCTGATCAGCGGGTCGCGCGACCAGGTCACGCCAGTCTGAGCGCCTTGGACCGGCCACGCAAACCCCTCTTCGAGCGGTGCGGCGGCATATCTAAAAAATGTCTGGCGGCGGCGTGGTTCCACGGACGGTCAGTGCAATCCTGTTCAGCGGTCGGCAGCCGCGCTTGGGAGAATTGACAGCCCGAGACCTGGCACCTTGTGACCCGCTCAAATCAGCATCGAGCAGGTCTTCATCGGTGCGCCCATATGCGTCGGTTCCGCACAACGCGCGCTTGGCCGGCACAAGCCGCCTCCCGCCCGTTCGCGCGCATGACCGCGCCCTGCCCCGGTCGCCGGATCCCATGCTTGCGGGGATCACACAGCCGGATGACCGCGCGCGGCAGGCACAGGGGGCGGGTGCAATACGCGGATGACTGATACGCCGCGCAGCACACCCCGCCAAGACCATCCCATCCGCGCGCGTTACCGGACGCCCTGGCCGTCGCCGCGGCGTCGCACTGGCCGGTGACGGTCGTGGGGGCCGCAATCCACCCGAGCCTAAGCGCCCCGTCTCGCGGCGTCACCGCCGGGTCCGGACATCACAACGGGACGCCGCGGTTACTCCAGTTCCACCACATGGAGGTCCGGGATCACCGCGCGCCCCAGATCCACGAGATGGCGGTGATGCGTGAACATGATGGCCTGTCCCGTCCGCCCCATCTCGGCTGTCAAGGACAGCGCGGCGGCCGCCCGCGTGTCATCGAACGTTTCAAGGATGTCGTCCGTCAGAAACGGCAGCGCCCCGTAGCGAGCGGTAAAATCCGCATGGCCAGCGACCCGCAGCGCGAGGTAGAGCTGCCCGCGCGTGCCGGTAGACATCGCGTCTGCGGCGACCGGCTGGCCATTGCGGATGCCAACGAGGCGCTCTCCCGTTCCGGCGGGTTGCGCCTCGAGCCGTGGCCATTCTCCGCCGGTCATCCGTGCAAAGGCCCGTTCCGCAGCGTCGAGCATCGGGCCGCGCCGGTCCTCCCGCAAATGACGCAAGGCGCCAGACGCCGCCATCAGGCCAATGCGGGTTTCGGCGGCGTGGCGCGCCGCTTCACGCAGTTCCTCCAGCAAACTCGCACGGGCCTGCCTGTGATCGACCCCGCCGATCGTGCCAAGCGCCGTGTTCAGCGCCTGCCGCGCCTCACCGCGCAACCCGATGGCCTGCTCATGCTCGGCCTCGGCCTCTTTCACCGCGTTTTTCAATGTCTCCGTGCGAATGGGGTCGCTGTTTGCTTCCTCTTCGGCGAGAGCACCGGCATCATGTCCCTCGGCAGCGGCCGCACGACTGTCTTCGAGTGCCGCGATTTCGGACCGCACCCCGTCCCGGTCCAGAAGCCGTTGCACGGCGCTCAGAGGATCGTCGCCGGGGTCGATCTGCTGTCCGCGAAACACCGCGACAATCTCTTCGGAGGCCCGCTGGATAACACGGGCTTGACGGTCGCGCTCGATCTGTTGCTGCGCGCGCGTCTCGCGGGCCTGTTCAATCCGTTGTGCCGCTTCCGTCGCGGTCCCGGCTCGGTCGCGGGCGCAGCGCAGCGTCTCATCCACCGGGCTGTCCGGCGTCAGCCCGAGCGCGGCGCGCAGCCCCTCTGCCCGCGTATCAAACGCCTTGCGGGCTGCGTCCAACCGCTCCACCCGCCGGTCAAGATCAAGGGCCTTTCCGTGCAGATCGTCGAGTGCGCCAAGATCGTCGGAGATTCGCAAAACATGGTCGGCATCCAGATCTGCGCACCACAGCCCGGATATCCGCTTCGCGAACGCGGCCACGGCATCGCCATGCGCTTTGGTTTTGAGGGTCTTCTGATCCTGAAAGCCAAGGATCAGCTTTTGCGCGTCCTGCCGCCGGGCGATGCGCTCCCGCCGCGCATCGAGCGCCGCGCGCAGGCGCCGCGCGGCGGATAGGGCATCCTGTCCCTCCGGGAGATCCCCGGCGATGGCGGAGGCAGCCCGCACGACGCGATCCTCGGCCTGGGATCGGGCCTTTCGTGCCGCCGTCAGGTCCTGCAACGCGCGCTCTGCCGCAAGCGCCGTGTCAAGCGCGTGCTGCATCGCTTCCAGACGCTCGCCGAACACCGCGGGGCCGACGCCAACCTCCAGCCCGAGCCGCAGGGCGATCCGCTGCGCCATCTTGTCCGGTGCCGCGCGCCTGTCCCGTGCGTGCCCGAGATCGACTTCGCGCCGAGCAAGTTCGGCGGCGCAGGTCACGCGTTCAGCCTGCATCTGTGCCAGTCGCACCCGGCCCTCAACGCTGTTTGCGTGACGGGCATGGGCCTCGTCATCGGCGCGCATGGCGGCCTCGAACGCATCGGCCGTGGGCGCATCAAGGGACGCGCGGTGCGATGTCCACCGTCGCTCGCGCTCGGCGCGTGTGGCGACGATTTCCTCATCGGTGACCACGGACGCCGCCAGCTTTTCGCCTTCGAGTGCGGCGTCAAGGCTCGACAGCTTCTCCCGCGCGTCGCGCAGGGTTTGCTCGGCTTGGGCAACGGCGTCATCGGCGCTTTTCAGCGCCCGCTCCGCCTCCCGCAGTTCGGCGCCGGTCGGCAGCCCCGCATCCGCCAGCGCGCGCCAGTCCGGCGGCAGCCCTGCCGCCGCAAGTTTTGCGTCGGCATCGCGATCTGCAAAAGCGCGGGCAAGCGTGTCGGGATCGTCCGTCAGCGCATCCAGCGCGTCAAGCGCATCGTCCAGAGCAACAGCACCCTCCGGCATTTCCTCCACCGCCCCAAGCCCGGCGCGCGCTTCGTCCAATGCCTGCCCGGCCTGATCGCGGGCACGCGCGGTATCGCGGACAGCCTGCGCCGCTTCGCGCAACCCGTTCCGCTGCTCGCGAGACAAAACGAGGGCGGCAGGGTCGGCGCCATCCCCCGCCAGAGCGGCGGCGAGACGGCGCGCAGTGTCCCGGGCGCGATCCCGCTCGTCCCGCCTGCGCCCAAGATCGGCATCCGCAAGGCTTGCGCGGGCGACAAGGGACTTACCATCGTCGAACTCGGCCGCTTCGAGCGCGGCCAGCATCTCGCCGATGGCGATGCCTTCGGGATCGGGCGTGGTCTGGTCAAGCAAGTCATCGGCCTGAGCGATGCTGGTCTCGGCCACCGCTTTGGCGTCCTGCGCGGTCGCGGCCGCGTTGAGTGCCACGCTCACGCGGGCAAGCGCGTCTTTCGGCAGATCGGGTCCGCAGGGACAGGCGGCAAGCGTTGTTTGCGCCGCGGCGATACGGGCAGCAAGACCGCGACGCTTATCGGCCGCCTGCCGCAGCGCGAAGCGGCGCATGGCTTCCTCGCGGCGCGCGGCAGCCGCGCGGCAGGCTTCCTCGGCGCTTTCAAGCGCCGCCTGCAACGCGTCGAACCGGCGCGGATCAAGCCGCGCTTGCGCCAACGCCGCATCGATCTCCTTCAGCCTGTTCCGCCCCTCGGCGAGGATCGTGGTGCGCCCGCGCGGTTTGTGGAATGCGTCCACCTCGTCCCGGGCTTGCTTGAGCAGATCGGCAAAACCCGACAACCCCGAAGACCCCGCATGAAGCAGCTGGCCAAGATCTCCCTTGGCCCGCGCGATCTCTTCGCCGCCCTCGCGCAAGACCGCGTCGTCCAGCGAAAACCGTGTCCGGTATCCATCCCGGTCGAGACCGTGGAGCAGAACGGAAAGCCGCCTCTCATCGACGACGCGCCCGTTTTCATCGGTCAGTGAACCCTGCCGCTGGCCGGTCCGGCGCAGCGTCAAGGGGCCCTCATCCGTGTCGAGCGTCGCGCCGACCATAAGATCCTTCCGCGCGTGGATAAAATCGTAGGGGTGCTGGATCGGCAGGCCAAAAAGAAGATCGAGCCATGCAGAGAAAGCCGTGCTCTTGCCCGCCTCGTTCTGACCATAAACAATGGTCACGTCGCTCTCGCCATCGCCTGCGCCAAAGTCGAGGCGGCGGTCGGTAAAACGGCCATACCGGATCAGGTCGAGGTGACGCAGCCTCATTGATCTGCCCTCCCAGCGCCGAGGCGCAACGCCATCGTTTCAACACCGGCCTCGATCAACGCGTCCAGACGGTCCTCTGCAAGGACATCGCGCAGCTCTTGCGGCAGTGCCGCGCGGAGGTCCTTGAGCTGTGCAAGCACCTCGTCGCGGAACCCCGCGGTGGCGGCGTCGGCGCGCATCAGTGTCACGAGATCCTCGGCCATGTCGCTGTCTGGCGCATGGGTCGCCGGGCGCAGTTTCAGGCGGTTCACGAAGACCCCGGCAAGAGCGCCGGCGGCCTCTCGCGCCTGCGCCTCCAACATCCGCGGATCTCCCAGTTCCGCCGGGCTGCCCACCGCGTCCAGCCGCACCGCGATCATCACCGAGCGCGTCGCCACAGCTTCCAGCGCGGCGCGCAGCCTTGCGTCGCGCCCGGCCTGATCCCCCACTCCGGAAAAATCCACCACGACGCGTGTAAACCGGAGCAGCTCCAACGGCACCTCGCGTTGGCGCACACCGTGCAGGTCGATCTCCATCAAAGTGGCCGACCCGCCCTCTGTCTCCCGGATGCTGCGCCCCTGTGGAATGCCCGGCATCACGACGAGCGCGCCCTCCCCCTCGTGGACAGCGCGTTTGTGGATATGCCCCAGCGCCCAATAGTCGTAGCCATGGCCAAGCAGGTCCGACAGCGCGCAGGGCGCATAAGGGTCGTGCCCGACCGCGCCGTCCAGCGAGGTGTGCATCATCCCGATGTTCCAGCGCCCCGGTTCCGGCGCCGGGTAACGGGGCAAGAGGCTCTCAGCCATATGCGGCGCGGTGAAGCCCATGCCGTGAATCGACGCGTCTCCGACCTGCACCGTGGGCGCATCCGGCGTCAGAACCGTGAGCGCCTCCGAAACCGGGCCGTATCGGTCGAGGTCGAGCAACGCGTCATGGTTGCCCTGGATCAGGACCGCCGGAATGCCGGCGCGCGCAAGACGCGCGAGTTCCGTGGCCAGCGCGGCGCGGCTCGCCACGTCGGCCACGTCGCTGTCGAAGGTGTCACCGGCAAACAGCACCGCATCCACGCCCTCTGCGATGGCCGCATCGACAAGCCGGGACAGAACCTGCCGCGATGCGGCCCGGAGGCTTTCGCCCATGACGCTGTCACGCGCCGCTTGCGTTTTCAGCGGCGAGTCGAGGTGGAGATCTGCAACATGCAGGAATTTCATGCCTTTTGCCTTTCGCTCCGGGCCCATTCTTGCGGGCAGGCAAGCATTCTGCGGGACGCTGTGCAAGGGCTGCCATCGCCTGCGCTTTGCGTGCGGGAAAGCCACCGAGGAGTGGTATCGAGCCGGGAGATTATGGCAAGACCCGCGTGCCTGCCAGCGCCAATCAATGCCTGAACATCCCGGACGGATCCCCTGTCGCGACGACCACGGGCCTGTCGCGATGCGCCGATGTCTCGACAAGGATTGCCCTGTTGCCGGTGCGGATACCCTTGGCAGGCGGCGCAGGCCGCGTGCGTGAGGCACGGTGCCAGACATAAGACTACCGGACCGGTAGAGCCAACCCCATGACGCGCGGCTGCGCGTGCCGCCTGCACGATCTCCCCGACCACGCCCCGACGCGTGCCGGTCCGGCCTGAAACAACCGCAGCCAACGCGCCGCGCCACATCGTTTGCACCCGCCCCGGCGCCCCACTCGGCCGACACGCGCCAAACACACCATGCGCCTGCCATCCCGGCACGATGCAGCGGTCCACGCCGCAGTCCCCGCGTTCTGCAGGGCGGTGCTGCGCTGCCGCCAAGAGATGTGCGAGAGCGCAAGCCGGGACCGAGACGCCGCCGCTTCCCACCGCTGATGGGGCATTCGGCGTGCTCTGCATATCCGTTCGGATCACGCGCCCCGCTTTTGGATCGTCACTCGCCCCCGATGCCCGCTCCGGCATCTCTTTGCGCCGTGGGAGACACGGGCAAGCCGCCGTAGTGACAAGCTTGTTTACGCAACCAACCTCCGAGGACTTGTTCATGCCAACCGAAACACCCGCCGCGACTGACGGATCGTCGGCGCCAATGATGCCCACCGTCACCTTTCTCGGAGGCGAGGCCGGCTTCCGCAACAGCTTCGGGATGTACAAGATTGCCGAAGACGGCGCGATCCATGACGTGCAGATCCTGTTCGCCAACGCCTCGTCCACCGGCAATGGCGGTCCGCTCGAAGCGGGCCAGTCTCAGGTCGTTCTCGACGTCGATGCGGGTGATCAGATCGGCTTTTTCGTGCTGCCCGACGCCTACACGCTCAACGATATCGGCGTTCTTGAGGCGGACAATCTGGAGTTTCGCGACTGGGGCGGCGGTCCGGCAAATGTGTTCGACGATACCGGTCTGCGTCTCTATGCCATTGACGCGGAAACCGGCGCGGAAACGCTCGTCGATGCGCGCTGGAACGCGGCAAGCTGGCACATGGCCCACAATGCCGAAGCCGGGATCACCATGAACGTGGACGGCGTCGACCACACCCGCGGGCATCTGCAATATGATGGCAGCGTCACGCTCGGCTTTGCGGACGTATACGGAAGCGACAATGGCCGCTTTGACAGCCTCGTCGTGAACGTCAACCTGGCCAGCAGTGGTGCTCGGATCGTCGACGACAGCATTTATCATGGCACAGACCAGACCGCGCACGCCTGGATCGCGCCGTTTGACATTGCAGAGTCCCGTCCCGCCGGGCCTGTCGCGGTGCAGCCCCGCGCCGAACGTCCTGACCTGAGCGACGAGGCGGCCATCGGCGGCGATGATGCGGCGACCCCGGCAACGGTGACCTTCATGGGCGAAGGCGCGTGGTATCAAAGCACCTTCGGGATGTACAAGATCGATGACCAGGGGATGATTTACGACATCGAGATCATCTTTGCCAATTCGTCCAATGTCGGCAGCGGCGGTGATCTGGTCGCAGGCGAAACCACCGTCGAGATCGACGCCGCGCTGGGGGACACTCTTGGCTTCTTCATCCTGTCGGACGGCTGGCGGATGAACGCGGACAAATCCGTTTTCGAGGCCGACTCCTATGTCTTCCGGGATTGGGGCGGTGGCGCGGGCAACGTCTACTGGAGCACCGGGCTGCGTCTTTTCGCGGTGGATGCGGAAACCGGATCGGAAACACTCGTGAACGCCCGCTTCAACGCGGCCTCGTGGCATATGCATCATCGTCCGGAAGACGGGATCGACATGAATGTCGACAATTTCGATCATTTGCGCGGTCAGCTCAAATTCGACGGCAGCATCACCGTTGGCTTCGAGGATATCAGCGGCGGCGGCGATCGGGATTTCAATGATGTGATGTTCAACATCGATCTTGGTGACAGCGGCGCGGTGATCGAGGATGAGGGCATCTTCGACGGCACCGACCAGACCGAAGGCGGCTTCTTCACCGAGGATCGCGAACCGGCAAAGGCCATCGTCACCTTCCTCAGCGAAACCGCCGACTACAAGAACACGCTGGGCATGTACAAGATCGCCGAAGACGGCACGATCGAGGATGTGCAGATCATCTTTGCAAACGCATCCAAATACGACAATGGCGGCACGCTCATCACCGGCGAATCACGGGTGGATATCGACGTTGACGCAAGCGACACGCTCGGCTTCTTCATCCTGCCCGATGGCTATGCGCGCAACAGCGACAAGAGCCTGTTCGAGGGCACCGCCTATGTGTTGCGCAACGCCGACGGCGAGATCGGCAACGTGAACACGGACCAAGGGTTGCGCCTCTTCCATGTGGATGCGGAGACCGGCGTGGAAACACCCCTGCTTGCGCGCTATGGCAACACCACCTTCCACATGAGTCACGACCCCGAACGCGGTATTTCGCTCAATGCAGACGGGCTTGACCACGGGCTTGGCGAAGCACGGGACGGCAATGCCGTCATCCTCGGTTTCGAGGACATCCAGAACAACGGCGACTGGGATTTCGACGACGTGGTGGTGCAGGTCGATCTGTCAAACACGGGTGCAACCGTGGCCGACAGCAATCTCAAAAGCGATGCCGACGCCGACCAGAGCCTTGTTGGCTGGCTCTTCGAAGCCAATGACGAGGTTTTCGACATCCAGCCGTGGCGTGGAGAGAACGACCGCCTGAGCGTGACCCAGAGCGCCGCATGGATTGACGCGCTTGCCGGTGACGACTTAGTCTATGGCGATCGCACCGCCAACAGCTTGCGCGGCAATGACGGGCATGACGTGCTTTTGGGTCGCGAAGGCGACGATACGCTCGATGGCGGCGATGGCGATGACCACCTCAACGGCGGGATAGGCGACGACCGTTTGTCGGGCGGCGCCAATACCGATCTGCTCTGGGGGCAACTGGGCAATGACACGATGTCCGGCGGTTCGGGTGCGGACAAGCTCTGGGGCGGTGGCGGATCGGACGACCTGTCCGGGGGTGCAGGCGCCGACCGGCTCTACGGTGGCAGCGGCGCCGACACGCTGCTCGGCGGCGCGGGTTCAGACACGCTGATGGGCGGCACCGGGTCGGATGTGTTTGTCTTCGGGCCACAAAGCCGTGCGGCGGATATCGATGTGATCACCGATTTCAGCCTGTCGGGCAATTCCGCAGACGTGATCGATCTGTCGGCGCTGGGCCTTCTCGCACCGGAGCAGACCGCGACCAGCTGGCTGGCAGAGAACACCCTGCGCGAGGGCGTCAACCTTGCGCTCGATCTCGATGGCGCGACCCTTGTGCTCGAAGAGGCGGGGCTCGAACCGGACGCGCTGCACGCGCTTGAGAGCGTTGTGATCTTCTGAGTGTTCGACGCCCGACCACATTGACCGAACGGGCGGCATGCCGGTGCCGCCCGTTTTCATTCGGGGCTCCCGGTCCGGGCCGTCGTCTCGTCAGGCAACCGCCAAGAGTATCGCAAACAGCCCGCCGCGGGACACCAACACAAACCGGTCCCGCCCGACTGGGATTATTCGCGCAGGACGCTTTACCTTTCCCAAAGACAGTTTATCTGCGATCAGATCCAAGGCGGTCAGCGCGTGATCCCGCCTGCAAACCTGGAGCGATTGAACATGGCTGTGACACTTCTGGATGGCGGCATGGGTCAGGAGCTGGTCCGCCGTATGGGCAAACCAACGCCGCTTTGGTCAATGCAGGCCCTGATTGATGCGCCTGAACTCGTGCGCGCGGTGCATAACGATTTTTTCGCCGCCGGGGCAGAAGTGGCCACGACCAACAGCTACGCGGTCTTGCCCGATCGCCTCGCCGCTTTCGATCTGTCGGACAAGCTTGCCCATCTGATCGAGACGAGCTGTCGTCTTGCCACCGATGCCCGCGATGCCGCAGGCGGCGGATGCGTGGCCGGCTCGCTTGGGCCCTTGGGGTTTTCATACCAGCCGGACAATGCCCCCGCGCCGGAAATTGCCGCGGAGATCTATGCCGATGTGGCGCGGCTTCATGCACCTCTTGTCGACGTGCTATTGCTCGAAACCATGTCCTCGGTCGCGCAGGCACGCGGGGGCCTCATGGGGGCCGGTGTTCCGGGCAAACCGATCTGGCTGGCGCTGAGCGTCGATGACACCGACGGAACCCGGCTGCGCTCGGGCGAGCCGCTTGACGACATCGCCCCGTTGCTGGCGGAGTTCGCGCCGGACCGGGTCTTGCTCAACTGTTCGCGGCCAGAGGCTATCTCGCAAGGTCTGCCCGTGCTTGCCGGGATGCACCCGCATGTGGGCGCCTACGCCAACGGGTTCACGCGGATCGCCGAGGACTTCAGCAGCATCGGTGCCACCACCGACCTGTTGAGTGCCCGACAGGATCTCGGGCCTGAAGAGTATGCGACCTTTGCCGAGGCGTGGGTCGATGCCGGTGCGCAAACGGTTGGCGGGTGTTGCGAAGTGGGCCCTGACCACATCGCCGTGCTGGCGCGGCGGTTTCATGGCGCCAAGGCTGCCGCACCCCTGCCCGTCACCCACGCCGCATCCGCCAATTAAACGAATTACGCCCGTTCACGGGGATGCGGCGAGGCATGCGCCCCCGATCCCGCAAAGCCATGCCTGTCCCGATATGTTACGAATTTCGCCAAAAGGCGGATTTCGCGTAACGATATTCTTGCCTGAACACATCGGACCGGCTACCGTGCGCACACGACAGGATGACCGGGAGGCGCGCCGCTGTGGATGCATTTGTTTGTGACGGGTTACGCACGCCCATTGGGCGCTATGGCGGTGCCTTGTCCTCGATACGACCGGACGACCTCGCGGCGCTGACCATTGCGGCCCTGCTGGAGCGCAATCCCGGGCTCGATCCTGCGGCGGTAGACGAGGTTGTCTTTGGCAACACCAACCAGGCGGGCGAAGACAGCCGGAACGTGGCCCGCATGGCGGCGCTGCTCGCGGGCCTGCCGGAAACGGTGCCCGGTTTCACCGTCAACCGGCTTTGCGCCTCGGGTATGGATGCTGTCGCTTGCGTCGCGCGGGGCATCAAGGCCGGTGACTATGCGCTTGGGATTGCCGGCGGCGTGGAGAGCATGAGCCGCGCCCCTTTTGTCATGCCCAAGGCGGAAACCGCGTTTTCCCGCGCCAACGCGGTCTATGACACCACCATCGGGTCGCGCTTCGTCAACCCGAAGATGGACGCGCTCTATGGCACCGATGCCATGCCCGTGACGGCCGACAATGTCGCCGAAGATTACAACATCAGCCGCGCCGATCAGGACGCCTTTGCGAAACGGTCGCAGGACCGCTGGCACGCCGCGCAACAGGCCGGGCGGTTCGCCCGCGAAATCGTGCCTGTGCCTGTTCCCCAGCGGCGCGGGGCACCGATCGTTGTGGAAACGGACGAACATCCCCGCCCGGACACGACGCTTGAAAAGCTCGCCAAGCTGCGCGGGATCAACGGGCCGGACAAGAGCGTGACCGCGGGCAATGCGTCTGGCGTCAACGATGGCGCGGCCGCCCTTATCGTGGCTTGCGAAGCCGCGGCGCAAGCACAAGGGCTGACGCCCATGGCGCGCGTGGTCGGCTCTGCCTCCGCGGGTGTCATGCCCCGCGTGATGGGGATCGGACCGGTTCCGGCGACGCAAAAACTGCTGGACCGCACGGGCCTCAGCATGGACGACATGGATGTGATCGAACTGAACGAAGCCTTTGCAAGCCAGGGCCTTGCCACGTTGCGCGCGCTTGGCGTCGCCGATGACGACCCGCGCGTGAACCCCAATGGCGGTGCAATCGCGCTGGGCCATCCGCTTGGCATGACCGGGGCGCGGCTGGTTCTGACCGCGGCGCATGAGCTGCAAGACCGTGGCGGGCGCTACGCGCTTTGCACACAATGCGTGGGTGTCGGACAGGGTGCCGCGCTCATTCTGGAACGGGTCTGACCCCAGCGAGAGGACGGGATCGCGATGTATGCACAAATGATCAAATCCGAGGCGACGCAGGACGACCCCGACAAGCTGGCGGCCTTCCAGGCACGCATTGACGCGGGCGAAAAGATCGAGCCGAAGGACTGGATGCCCGAAGGCTACCGCAAGACCCTGATCCGCCAGATCGGACAGCATGCCCATTCCGAGATCGTCGGGCAGTTGCCGGAAGGCAACTGGATCACCCGCGCACCGACGCTGGAACGCAAGGCGATCCTGCTGGCAAAGGTGCAGGACGAGGCGGGCCACGGGCTTTATCTTTATTGCGCCGCCGAAACGCTGGGCGTGAGCCGCGATGAGCTGACCGAGATGCTGCTGGATGGGCGCATGAAATACAGCTCGATCTTCAACTATCCCACGCTCACATGGGCCGATATGGGCGCCGTGGGCTGGTTGGTCGATGGCGCTGCCATCATGAACCAGGTGCCGTTGCAGCGCACCTCCTTCGGGCCCTATGCTCGCGCGATGGTGCGGATCTGCAAGGAGGAGTCCTTCCATCAGCGGCAGGGCTTCGACATCATGCGCGCCATGGCCAACGGGACCGAGGCACAGCGGCGGATGGCGCAGGATGCGCTCGACCGTTTCTGGTATCCGGCGCTGATGATGTTCGGCCCGTCCGACAAGGACAGCGTGCATTCGGCGCAATCCATGGCGTGGAAGATCAAGATGAATACCAATGACGAGTTGCGTCAGAAATTCGTCGATCAGACCGTGCCACAAGCCGAATATCTGGGCCTGACCGTCCCCGACCCGGCGCTGTGCTGGAACGACGAAAAGGGCGGCTACGACTTCTCCGAGCCGGACTGGTCGGAGTTCTTTGCCGTGATCTCCGGCGATGGCCCCTGCAACGCAGAACGCCTGGCCGCGCGCAACAAGGCGTGGGACGATGGCGCGTGGGTGCGCGACGGGCTCATGGCCCATGCGGAGAAAAAACGCGCCAGCAAGGTGGCCGCGGAATGACGCAGCTTGCGGAGATCAACGTCGCGCGGCTTCTGCATCCGTTGGAAGATCCGCGGGTTGCGCCTTTTGTCGCTGCGATAGATCGGATCAACCGCCTGGCCGAACGCTCAGACGGGTTCGTGTGGCGCAATGCCGAAGAGACTTCCGGTCCGATTGGTGGCGATCCGCAGATGATTGCCACCGTGTCGGTATGGGCGTCACCGATTCAGTTTGAGCGCTTCGTGTTCGGCACCCTACACCGGCAATTCTACGAGCGGCGCGCCGAGTGGTTCGGCATCCTCGACAGCATGCATTTCGCGATGTGGTGGGTTGCTGACAAGACCCACCCGAGCCTGTCGGACGCGCTTGCCCGGCTTGCGCATCTCAATGCGCATGGGGACAGCGACCATGCGTTTGGCTGGGACCATCTCGCCGCGGATCAGCGCTGGCACAAGACACCATCTCCAGTTCAGGGAGCGTCGACATGAGCACCGAATGGCCCCTTTGGGAAGTGTTTATCCGCGGCCAGCACGGGCTGAGCCATCGCCATGTGGGCTCGCTGCATGCGCCTGACGCGGAAAAGGCGATCCTGAACGCGCGCGACGTGTATACCCGCCGCAACGAGGGCGTCTCCATCTGGGTGGTTGAAGCCGCCCATATCGCCGCCTCATCGCCATCCAGCAAGGGGCCGCTTTACGAGCCATCCGAAAGCAAGGTCTATCGGCATCCGACGTTCTTCGACATCCCCGACGATGTGGGGGCCATGTGATGACGGGCGCGGAACTGGCGGTGCCACGGGAAACGCTGTTCGAATTCCTCTGCCGCATGGGTGACAACACGCTTGTTCTGGGCCATCGGCTGTCGGAATGGTGCGGTCATGCGCCGGTGCTTGAAGAAGACATTGCGATCGCCAACACCGCGCTCGACCTGATCGGCCAGACGCAGATGTGGCTTGGCCTTGCGGGCACGATCGAGGGCAAGGCGCGCGATGCCGACGCGCTTGCCATGCGTCGTGATGTCTGGGATTTCCGCAACATCCTGCTTGTTGAACAGCCCAATGGCGATTTTGGCCAGACGCTGATGCGGCAATGCCTGTTCGACCACTGGCACCTTCTGCTCTTGCAAGCGCTGGAACACAGCTCCGATGCCCGGATCGCAGAGATTGCGGCAAAGTCGGTCAAGGAAGTGACCTACCACGCTGAACGCTCCTCGGAATTGGTGGTCAGTCTGGGCGATGGCACCGAAGAAAGCCGCGCGCGGATGCAGGCCGCTCTGACGCTGCTCTGGCCCTATGTCGCGGAAATGTTCGAGACGGACGCCCACGACACGACCTTGTCGGAGGCCGGGATTGCGCCCACGCCGGAAAGCCTGCGCGCGCCCTACATGGACGCCATGACCGCTCTTCTGACCGCCGCGACGCTGTCACCGCCCGACACCCGCACCGGTCAGACCGGCGGGCGCAGTGGCAAGCGGCACAGCGAGCATCTCGGGCACATGCTGACCACCATGCAATGGCTGCAGCGGGCCTATCCGGATGCGCGGTGGTGACATGAGCACCCCGGCCTCCAGCGCGATGCCTACCCTCGACCAGGTCCGTGACTGGCTCGAAAGCGTGCCCGACCCGGAGATTCCGGTGATCTCGGTGATGGATCTGGGTATCGTGCGCGGGCTGCGCTGGGATGACGATCTGCTCGAAGTCTCGGTGACGCCGACCTATTCGGGCTGTCCCGCCACCCGGGTGATCGCGCAGGATATCGAAGCCGCTCTCAGGGAGAAGGGCGTGTCGAAGCTGCGTATCCGCACACAGCTTTCGCCGCCCTGGACCACGGATTGGCTTTCGGACAAGGGCCGCGCGCGGCTTGAGGAATATGGCATAGCCCCACCCTCCCCATCCGGCGGCCCCAAGGCCTGTCCGCGCTGCCAGAGCGACGATCTTGAACGGATCAGCCAGTTCGGCTCGACGCCGTGCAAGGCCCATTGGCGTTGCCGGACCTGCCTTGAGCCGTTCGACTATTTCAAATGCCTGTAGCCGAGACCTGCCATGCCCCGCTTTCACCCCCTTGAAGTGACCGATGTGCGCAAAACGATCCGCGATGCCGTGGTTGTCACGCTGCGCCCTGTGGAGAGCGGCGATTTCCGTTTCACCCAAGGCCAGTATCTGACGTTTCGGCGGGATTTTGATGGCACCGAAATCCGCCGCTCCTACTCGATCTGCTCGGGCGTGCAGGAAAACACGCTTCAGGTCGGCATCAAGCGTGTTGCCGACGGGGCGTTTTCAAGCTGGGCCAATGACACGCTTGCCCCCGGCATGGTTCTGGAAGCGATGGAACCGATGGGCGCGTTCCACACGGCGCTGGACCCGGACTCGGCGCGCCAGTATCTGGGTTTTGCAGGGGGGTCCGGGATCACGCCGATCCTGTCGATCATCAAGACGACGCTCGATGCCGAACCAAATGCACGGTTCACGCTGGTCTACGCCAATCGTGGCGTTCACACGATCATGTTTCGCGAAGAGCTTGAAGACCTGAAGAACCGCTACATGGGGCGGTTTTCCGTGATCCATGTGCTGGAAAGCGACGCGCAGGAGATCGAGCTTTTTCACGGGCGGGTGGACGAAGCAAAATGCGCCGCCTTGTTCGAGCACTGGATCGACGTTTCTGCCGTCGACGTGGCCTTTATCTGCGGCCCGGAACCGATGATGCTGGGCATCGCGGCGGCGTTGCGTGCCCATGGGCTCACCGACGCACAAATCAAGTTCGAGCTGTTTGCATCGGGGCAGCCCGGACGATTGCCGAAACGCGCAACAGCCCAAAATGCGGGTGAAGCAAAGCCAACGCGGCTCGACGTGATCATCGACGGCGCCCGGCGGACGATCGAAACCACTCGTGACAGCTCGATCCTGCAAGCGGCCATCGACGCCTCGCTTGATCCGCCGTTCTCCTGCACGGCAGGGGTCTGTTCGACCTGCAAATGCAAGGTTCTCGAAGGCGAGGTCGAGATGGTGGCAAACCATGCGCTCGAAGATTACGAGGTGGCGCAAGGCTACAGGCTGTCCTGTCAGTCCTATCCGATGAGCGCCCGGGTCGTGGTGGATTACGACCTGCATTGACGCGCAACCGTGCCAGCCTTGCCGCGCCATGCGTCGAGCCCTCCCGCAAAACCGGTGAGTTGGTCGCGCGCATACCGCTTCCCGACAACGGGCCCACAGCCGTCTACACCCACTGTCCGAACGCGACCGTCGCCCCCCGCAACGCCAGCCTAGAGCGCGCCAACCCCGCCCAGCATCAAGCGCGTCACAAGGTCCGCGTGGCGCGCGCGTGCGTCGGCGTCGGCCTGCGGCGCCCATTGCGCAAAGCTCGTCAGCATGGAAAATGCCAGCCGGCTCACGGCACGCCGTTGCTCTGCGTCCTGTTCCAGCGTTGGCGCGCAGCGCGACAGCACGCGGCCAAGCTGGGCCTCCGTATCGGCCACATAGCTTTGAAGGATGTCCTGCTTCTCCCGCGGCAAGGCGCTGCGTGCTTCGCGATACACCGTTTGCTCCGCGTCCCTCCCGTCGAAGGCCAGCAGGATCTCTCCAACCATGCGCCGCAACGCTTCCTGCGGGCTCAGGTCCTCCACCGACAGCCAGATCAACCGGTCGCGCAGCGCAGAGAGATACCCGTCGAGGATATCAAAAAGCAGTGCGTCCTTGCTGTCATAGTAGTGATAGAGCGTCGCCTTGGACAAACGGCACTCTGCCGCGATCCGCGCCATGGACGTTCCGGCCAGTCCGTGCGCGGCAAAGCTGTGCGCGGCGGCTTTGAGGATCCGCCCCCGTTTTGCGTCATGATCCGCCGAGATCGTGCGCGCCATCGCGTCAGCCTGTGTCGCGATTGTCGACCACACGCACCGCTTTGCCTTGGCTGCGGGGCACGGACCCCGGCGCCCCCACCACCGCCTCGACAGAGATGCCAATCAGGGATTTGATGTGGTGGCGCAGCTCCGCGCCGAGACGCGCGCGGCTTTCGGGATCGGCGGATGCCGGGTCTGCCTCCACATGCACCCGCATCGCATCAAGTCGTCCGTCCTTGACCAGTTCGATCTGGAAATGGGGTGCCAGCCCGTCGGTTGCCATCACGCGTTCCTCGATCTGGGTCGGGAAGACGTTGACCCCACGCAGGATGATCATGTCGTCGCTGCGCCCGGTGATCTTTTCCATCCGCCGCATGGAGCGCGCGGTTCCCGGCATCAGCCGTGTCAGATCGCGCGTGCGATAGCGGATGATCGGCATGCCCTCCTTGGTGAGCGTGGTAAAGACAAGCTCGCCCTCCTGCCCGTCTTCGAGCACGGCGCCGGTCTCCGGGTCGATGATTTCAGGATAGAAGTGGTCTTCCCAGATATGCAGCCCGTCCTTGGTTTCGACGCATTCATTGGCCACTCCGGGCCCGATCACTTCGGACAGCCCGTAGATATCGACCGCGTGCATGTCGAAGGCGTCCTCGATCTCCGCGCGCAATGCGTTGGTCCATGGCTCGGCGCCAAACACGCCCACCGCCAGCGCCGTCTCGCGCGGGTCCTTCCCTTGCGCCCGGAAAGCCTCAAGGATGTTGAGCATATAGGACGGAGTTACGAGAATGCCGCGCGGCGAAAAATCCTCGATCAGGGAAATCTGGCGCTCGGTCTGCCCCCCGCCCATCGGGACCACCGTGCCGCCCAGACGCTCAATGCCGTAATGCGCACCCAATCCTCCGGTGAACAGCCCGTAGCCATAGGCATTGTGCACCACATCCCCCGCGCGCAACCCCGCCGCCCGCAAGGAGCGGGCCACCACATCCGCCCAGAGGTCGATGTCGTTCTTGGTATACCCGACCACGGTCGGCTTGCCGGTCGTCCCCGAGGACGCGTGCAGCCGCGTGATGCGCTCACGCGGCACGGCAAACAGCCCGAACGGATAATTGTCGCGCAGGTCGGACTTATGCGTGAAGGGAAACCGGGCCAGGTCTTTCAGATCGCGGAGGTCGTCGGGATGCACCCCGGCCGCGTCGAACCGTGCCCGATAATGGGGCACGGAATTATAGGCATGGCGCAGTGACCATTGCATGCGGTCCAGTTGCAGCGCGCGTATCTCGTCAATCGACGCTGTTTCGATCGGGTCAAGATCGCCCGGTCTCGGGCTGAGATCTTCCATATCCGGACCTCCCTCTGTTCTGGTCAAAGCCGGGCTTCTGCGCGCCCTCGCATCGTGACTGTCATGCTATGCGCAGCGCGGCTGGCGGGGCCAGCCGGGAATATCGGGTGTGACCCGCTTTTTCACGCGCGGTGGCGCTTTCCGGCATCGGGTCGCGGCGGCGCCCGCCACAGGAACCGGCCTCGTCACTCTGCAAAGAGCTGACCCCGAAGCGCCCGCGAATGCCCCCGAAATTGCGCGATCACGATTCCGTCCTGGTTGCGCACGCACACGTCATAGATCCCCGACCGACCGCTCAGCGACACTTCGCGCGCGCAAGCGGTCAAGACATCGCCCTTCCGGGCGGGCGCCAGATAGGTGATGCTGTTGATCTGGGCCACGCTGATCTGGTTGCGGCTGTTGCAGGCAAAGGCAAAGGCGCTGTCGGCAAGCGCAAACGAAACGCCGCCATGGCAGGTGCCATGCCCGTTGCAGTGATGCGCGGCAACCGTGAGGGACATTTCCGCCGTGCCCTCGTCCACCGCGTCCAGATGCATGCCCATCCATTGCGACGCGGCATCCGTCTCCCACATCGCGGCGGCCGCGCGCGTTGCACGCTCTTTCGGCGTCATCTGGCGCAGGTTCCGCCGACCGGCGCACCGACAGCGGGGCAATACATCACGCTTTGCCGTGCAGGCATTTGAAATCTCATTATTTCCACCACTCCGTCCCAATCCCTAAAAACCCGCTGGTCGAGGAATGATCCGCCATGTCAGACTTGCATAAACCAACCGGTCGGTCATTGATAACAAGATGACAGGCCCGGAAAAGACCCAATTGGCGGAGCAGGTTGCGATGACAGAGATCAGGGATGTATCGAGCTATCTGATCGGGGCATGGTGCCCGCCAGATGCGGAGGCGCGCCCGATCCACGATGCCGCGACCGGCAGGCAGCTTGCACGGGCCGGGCACGGGTCGCTGGACACGGCCGGTATCCTGCGCCACGCCCGCGAGGTTGGCGGTCCGGCGCTACGACAATTGTCGTTTCATGACCGGGCCCGGATGATCAAGGCCCTCGCACAGCATCTCGATGCGAACAAGCAAGCGCTTTACGATCTGAGTTTTTCCACCGGGGCAACCCTGCGGGACCACGCCTTCGACATCGATGGCGGCATAGGCACGCTGTTCGTGTTTGCCTCGAAAGCCCGGCGCGAGATGCCCGATGCCACGGTCTATGTTGACGGCCCCGTCGAAGCACTGTCGCGGGACGGCTCCTTTGTGGGGCAACATATCTGCACCCCGTTGCGCGGTGCCGCCATCCATATCAACGCGTTCAACTTTCCGGTCTGGGGGATGCTCGAAAAGCTCGCGCCGACCTGGCTTGCGGGTATGCCGGCCATTGTGAAGCCAGCCACGGCGACCTGCCACGTGACCGAGTTGGCGGTGCGGATCATGCTCGACAGCGGACATGTTCCCGACGGCGCATTGCAACTTGTCTGTGGTGGGATCGGTGACATGCTCGACCACGTGTCAGGGCAAGACGTGATCAGTTTCACCGGCTCGGCCGAGACCGCCGCCCGGCTGCGCAGCACCCCGGCGATCCAGCGCGAAGCCACGCGTTTCAGCGCCGAACAAGACAGCCTCAACGCCACGATCCTCGGGCCGGACGTGCCCCCGGATGCCCCCGAGTTTGATCTCTTCGTGTCGGAAGTGATCCGCGAAATGACCGTGAAGGCGGGCCAGAAGTGCACCGCGATCCGACGGATCCTCGTGCCGGCTGACGCCATCGACCCCGTCATCACCGCACTGTGCGCACGGCTGTCGCGGATCACGATTGGCGCAGCTGACGATCCGGAAACGGATATGGGGCCGCTGGTTTCGAGCGCGCAATGCGCCGACGTGCGCGCCAAGGCGGCGCTGATCGCAAGCGAAGCGGCCTGCGTCTTTGGCGACCCGGATGCGCCGCCGCCAGTGCCGGGTGGCGCCTTTTTCGCGCCGCTGCTCTTTTTCTGCCGCGATCCCGACGCGGCGCATCTCGTCCATGAAACCGAAGCGTTCGGTCCTGTCGCAACCCTCATGCCCTATCGCGATCTGGATCACGCGGTGGCATTGGCCAATCGCGGTCAAGGCTCTCTGGTGGCGTCGTTGATCACGCATGACCCCGAAGTGGCCCGAACCGTCACGCTTGGGGCGGCGGCGTGTCATGGCCGCATCTACCTGGCGGATCGCACCACGATGAAAGCAGGCTCGGGCCATGGCGCCCCGCTGCCTCACATGATCCACGGCGGTCCGGGGCGCGCGGGCGGCGGCGAAGAACTTGGCGGCATCCGAGCGGTCCTGCACTACATGCAACGCACGGCCGTGCAAGGCAGCCCGGACATGCTGCGGGCCATCACGGGACGTCACGTGCCCGGCGCGACACCGGTTCCCGCACCCGCGCATCCCTTCACCAGGGGCTTTGACGCGCTGCACATCGGCGAAACGCTTGAAACCGAGGCCCGCACGGTGACGCTCGACGATATCGAGACCTTCGCGCATTTTACCGGCGATACGTTTTACGCCCATATGGACGACGCCGCAGCGGCACGAAACCCGTTCTTCCCGGGGCGTGTCGCGCATGGTTACCTGCTTCTGAGCTTTGCCGCCGGCCTGTTTGTCCACCCGGAAGAAGGCCCTGTTCTGGCCAATACCGGTCTTGATGCGCTGCGCTTCCTGAAGCCCGTATCGCCCGGGGATTCCGTTTCCGTCCTGCTGACCGTGATGTCCAAGACGCCTCGCAACCCGGCCTATGGTGAAGTCCGCTGGCATGTGAAGATCAAAAACCAGAACGCGGAGCCTGTTGCAGAATACGAGCTTCTGACGATGAACGCGTTCGACACCCCCGCCGCGTGACCCGGTCCGGCGCGATGCCCGCCCCTCCGCCCGATATCGCCGCCCTGTTGGCCGCCCGAGACACACCACGCGTCTGGTCCCTGCTTGTGAGCCTGTTCGGCGACGTGGCGCAAAGCCCCGATGCACGTCTGAGCGGCGCCGCGCTCGGACGGATGACAGAGCCGTTTGGCGTCAAACCCGAGGCGCTGCGCGTGTCGCTGCATCGGTTGCGCAAGGATGGTTGGATCGAAAGCACGCGCGAAGGGCGTCGCGGCTTCTATCGTCTCACAGAAACCGGGCACCGTGAAAGCCGTCGCGCCAGTCCGCGGATCTACAGTGGCACGGCACTTGCCGAAGAGGCTTTTGTGCTTCTCTGGGATCCCAGCGCAACGCCACCGGACGCGCTGACAAGCGCCGCCGTCACGCTTTCTGCAACATCCGCGCTGTCACCGCGCCCGGCAGAGGACGCAGGGGTGTTATCACTCTTGCTGGCGCCCTCTGAGCCGGTGCCTGCCTGGATACGTGCGAAGGTCTGCCCAAAAGCGCTTGTCGAGCAGTCCCGCGCGCTGCTGACACTGCTCGAAGCGGTTGCCGCTTGGCGCGCAGCGACTGCTGAACACCAGAACGCAAGCGCGTCTGCGGTTGCCCGTCTGCTGGTTCTGCATGAATGGCGGCGGCTAGTGTTGCGTCAACCGACCCTGCCGGACTTTGTGTTCCCGAAGGGCTGGCAGGGTCCGGCGTGTCGCGCCCGCGCGCGGGCATTGCTCGCCAGCCTTCCTCGCCTGACACCCAAGCAGATCGAGGCGTTGGGTTCGCTGTGCTGACGCCTTTGGAACGGTCACCGACCCGATGCGAAAACCGGTTGGCCAGACGGTCCCCGACATCCACTCCGCATGACCTGTTTGCGAGGGCAACACCCTTGGTCTTGAGACAGGGTCGGTGACATGTCCCCGGTGCCACCGCATCGATCTCCGCCGAGATGCGCGATCTTTTCCCGGTCGGCAAGGTCGGATCAAGTTCGGCATGCAAGCCTCTGTCATTAATGTGAAAATTGCTCTTTTCTGTCGACAATGACATATGACATAGCCTCCGAAGGCATCCTACGTGACGGATTGGCAAGCCGAGGTCCCCGACATGATCGGCCGAAGCGCTTGCAGCATGTCATCATACGACCACCGCGCGCTGTGTCGCTGGGGCCAATCACCAAGCAGGCGCGTGAGCGCATGTTCCGCCGTTGGAGGATGGATGTCTGCGTCACGCTCGCTTTGATCGGGATCCGCGTCAAAAAAATTGGAGCGATGCGATCGATACTCCGATTTCCGCCGCATGGACAAAATCGACCTCCGCCTACTGCGTCTGGTCGCACCTGGGGGCCATCGCACTGCGTTACAGTTGCCGCGCGAGGAGAGCAGACCGGCTCCGCGGTCTACCATGGGAGCCTGTTTGAGGCCGATCTGATCGAAGATCGTGCCCATGACCGGTTTCACGCATTTCGCAGACAGGACGCAATTTGGAACAAGGCGGGTGGTTCTTGACGACCGGGCCTTGCGGTGCACGCGGTCTGACCTTTTTAAACAATGTGGTCGGTTGGTGCCTTCGAACAGCACCAACCAGCCCATTTGCCCCTTTTCGGTGGCGGGTCTTGGTCGCCGGTCAGCCGCCTGCTGCGAGGTCCCGCGCCAGCTCGAGATAGCGTTTTGGCACGAACACGCCATCCGACAGGGCGCGTGCTATTGCTTCGGCCCTGCGAGCGCCCGGCAATCGTGTCCCCTCCATCTCGGCAATCCGGCCAAGAAGGGTTTCCATGCGTTCGCCGAACCTGTCCGCCCCTTCCGGTGGAGACCAGAGGGTGATGAACTGGCCAACACCCGGCCGCGCGCCCTCGCCCGAAAAAAAGGACCCGGCATCTGCGCTGAAATTGGCGCCGGTCATGGCCGCAGAAAGCACCTCGACCATCAATGCCAAGGCTGTTCCCTTGGCGCCACCAATCGGAACCATCGAGCCATCGAGCGCCGCCTTGGGATCGGTCGTCGGACGCCCTTCCGCATCGAGCGCCCACCCTTCCGGGATATCGGCTCCCGCCTTGTGCGCGTTCATGACCTTGCCGCGCGCCACAACGCTGAGCGACAGGTCGATGACAAGCGGCGCTCCTTTCGCCCGGGGCGCTGCAAATGCTATGGGATTGGTTCCGAAAAGCGGATCACGCGCACCCCAGGGCGCGATGGCAGGCGGCGAATTGGCAACCATCATCGCCGCGACGCCCTGCTTGGCTGCGCGCTCCACCTGTAGCGACAATGCACCGCAGTGATGGGAGCGGTGGATCGCAACAAAGGCCGCACCCAAATCCTGCGCGGTTTCAACAGCGGCGTCGATCCCGGCCTCCATCGCTGGATAGGCGAAACCAAAACCGGCATCCACATGCACGATCGCTGGCTTGGGCCGCGTGATGACCGGCATGGCGTGACCGATCACCTTGCCGGTTTTGACTTGCGCGATGTAGTCACCCAGCCGGGAGAACCCATGCCCGACCTGTCCCTCCGCTTCAGCCGCCACAAGGGCGCGGGCGACAGACCGCGCCGTCTCCTCGGGAACCCCATGCGCCACAAACGCGCGCTCCATCAAGTCTTCTGCCTCGCTCAGAGGCAAGAAGGCACCGTCATCCGCACCCTGCATCGGACCCCTCACGCGGATCTGTAGAGTTTTGTCATTGAGAACTCTCTGTGTCCGAGGGCTTCAGCGGCGGTGTTTCTGCCGTTTGCGGTGCGCCGGATCATGTCG
>NZ_JAFMPQ010000129.1 GCF_020667845.1 Cognatishimia sp. F0-27 | reverse complement strand
AGAAATGCCAGAGATCGGCACTATCACAGGCGAAGCGGCCGCCGCCATCACCGGGTTGGCTCCCATAGCTCAAGACAGCGGAACACTTCCTGGAAAGCGTGCAATCGCTGGTGGCTTCCGGGCGCTGAGGCACGTGATGTTCCAAGCAGCTCTAGTAGCCACGCATCACAACCCGAGCCTGAAGGCCTTCGCAGATTGGCTCCGAAAGGTCGGAAAACCGCATAAAGTCATCATCACTGCGGTCGCCAGAAAGCTGGTAAACATCGCGAACAAGCTATGTAAAACCCGCCAAAAAATACGCCGACTTGGCCACCTGACAGATA
>NZ_JAFMPQ010000128.1 GCF_020667845.1 Cognatishimia sp. F0-27 | reverse complement strand
TGTGTCCTGCACCCACGAAGGGGCTCGGAGGTCGCGTGGTCTCGAAGGAAGGGACTCGAAGGCCACCTGGCCTCAGACGAACGCGGTCAAAGGCCACCTGGCCTCAGAGGAACAGGGCCAAAGGCCGACTGGCCTCTGAGGGACGGGCGAAGAGAGGTCGCCTGGCCTCAGACGAACGGATTCAGAGGACGCCCAGTCTCAGAGGAACAGCCTCAGAGAATGAAATCCCCCGCCGCCGCGGTGCCGACGATATAGACCTGTCCGTCGATCAGCGCGTCGCCATCCACATCCATGCTTGCGATCGTCACGTTCACGCCGCTCTTGAC
>NZ_JAFMPQ010000127.1 GCF_020667845.1 Cognatishimia sp. F0-27 | reverse complement strand
AGCAGATCGATCTCCGCGTCCGGCGCGCCGTCGAAGCGGATCGCCTCGAAATGGCTGTTGATCGCGCCGCTGCTGTCGAAGAACTCGTTCAGCCGCAGCCTGTCCGTGCCCGCGACGATCACGAGGTCGCTGGAGTCGTTGGCGGCCCGTTCAAAGCGCAGATCGGCGGCGCTCAGGCCCTCAAGCAGGATCCCGTTGAAGCCCTGGTCCTGATCGTCAATCGTGTCATTGCCGAAGCCGGGCGCAAAACGGTAGGTGTCGGCCCCTGCCCCGCCTTGCAGAAGGTCGTCGCCGCCAAGGCCGATCAGCGTGTCGTCCTGCTGCGTGCCGG
>NZ_JAFMPQ010000126.1 GCF_020667845.1 Cognatishimia sp. F0-27 | reverse complement strand
GCATCGTCATTGCCGAGCACCGATCTCGATGTGCGCAACGCGCTTGGCGAGGTTGAGTTCGGGCTGGACAGCAGCGGCAGCACCCTGTCGGGCTTTACCGTGTCCGAGGATGCGATGTATTTCTTTGATCTTGGTTCGCGCTTCAACGACGCGTCCGGCGGCTACCGGTTTTCCGTCGAACAGGAGATCGCCGGCAACATCAGCACGGTGGAAACGCTGGAGGTCGGGGAGGTGCTGCAAAGCACCATCGATTACAACCGGGACCGCGATTGGATCCAGATGGAGCTCGAAGGCGGTTACGGCTATGTCTTCTCCTATCGTGGCGACGGGTCTGCATCGTCA
>NZ_JAFMPQ010000125.1 GCF_020667845.1 Cognatishimia sp. F0-27 | reverse complement strand
GCGCAACGCCCGCAACGTCCACCGGTTTTCGAGACGGCGATTGCCACCCCGCAGGCAGGCCAGAGGGCTGATCCGGGACGCATGGTTTTCTGCCCGGTGCCGGTCAGCAGCGGAGGGCAGCGGCTCATTGTGGCAACCCGACGCGCAGGGCCGGGCGCAAACGGCTGCGGCATCCGAAATGCGCATGGTTTTCTGCCCGGTGCCGGTCAGCAGCGGGTCCGGCGGCTCATTGGGGCAACCCGACGCGCAGGGCGAGGCGCTAACGCGGTGCCAACGGCTCCCGCATCGCGCATGCGCATGGAATGTGCATGCGTTGTGCATGGATTGTGCATGGCCGTTTCGGTCTCGCCCAACGG
>NZ_JAFMPQ010000124.1 GCF_020667845.1 Cognatishimia sp. F0-27 | reverse complement strand
CGGGCAATGACAGCATCACCACCGGGTTCGGCAACGACACCCTCATCGGCGGAGACGGGGACGACACCCTGGCTGCGGGCGAGGGCGTGGACAGCATCGATGCCGGTGCCGGTGATGACCGCATCAACATCAGCGACGGCGGCGGCGATACCGTTCACGGCGGCACCGGTCGGGATCGCCTGATCGTGCGTCTCGACATCAACACACCCAATACGGCCGACGAAGACTTCACATTCGATCCGCGGTCGACCGAGACCGTCACGCTCAATGACGGCCTGCAATTTGATGGCATCGAAGAGCTTATCTATTACGGCGGGACGGGCGCTGACCGCGTCGAGGTCGTCCTCTATGACGAGGA
>NZ_JAFMPQ010000123.1 GCF_020667845.1 Cognatishimia sp. F0-27 | reverse complement strand
GACCGGACCGGGGACGGACGCCTCAGGCCCGACAAGCCATGCGCGCACCGGCGCCTACCAGCGCTTGGTCTTGCAATTGTGGGTGTGCACATGCCCACCCTTTGGAATATCGGCGACAATCTTGCCGATATCCTCGCCATACTTGATCGCGGTGTCACCAGCCGACAGATCCTTGAGCGCAACCTTGTGGCCAATCGGAATGTCCGCCCCGGCCGTCAGGCGAAAGGTCGAATTGTCATGCGTCACGCAAACAAGCATGTCCGTCCCGGACTCAAGGCCCTCAACAACAACAACACCAACGTTGTCAGCGTGCTCGTGAACAAGAAGATGCGGTATCTCAGACATCAGGGGAAGCTCCATT
>NZ_JAFMPQ010000122.1 GCF_020667845.1 Cognatishimia sp. F0-27 | reverse complement strand
GGCAGAAAACCATGCGTCCCGGATCAGCCCTCTGGCCTGCCTGCGGGGTGGCAATCGCCGTCTCGAAAACCGGTGGACGTTGCGGGCGTTGCGCGAAGGCGCAGGTTGGGACGTCTCTGCCCAACCTGTGTTTTGACCTGCGAGCTATGACCTGCGTGGTTTGGCCTGCGTGGTTTGACGGGCGGGGGATGCTGCGGGAGATGACGGGCTCGGCCCGGGAGGGATTTGGACGGGGCGGTCTGTGTCCTGCATCCGCGAAGGGGCTCAGAGGCCGATTTACCTTGGAGGAACGGGCTCGGAGGGCGCGCAGCCTCGGAGGTGCGGGCTCGGAGGGCGACCAGCCTCGGAGGAAACGGCCCGGGAGGAGCCGCCCGGCCCGGAAGGGATCC
>NZ_JAFMPQ010000121.1 GCF_020667845.1 Cognatishimia sp. F0-27 | reverse complement strand
AGCTCTGTGCATAGGCGCGCTTTTCGCTTTCGCTGCGGCCGGAGTTGAGCACGGCGATGAGGCTGTCGATCTGCTGGTCGGAGAGCATCGTGACATCGGCGTTGGGCGCATAGGCTTCGATCTGGGTGCGCTCTGCGTCGGTGATCATATCGGCGTCCTGCGCGAGGGCCACGCCAGCGGTGGTGGACAGGGCGACGAGGGCGGTTGTGAAGATACGGGTCATAATCGTTTTCCTTTCCTTTCGAAACCGAGCGTTGCTGCTCGATTTTCATCATCTGGATGGACAACAGGCGCGTCGGGATTTTGTTTCTCTCGCGGGCTTCACAGCGGTGTGAGGCTGGTTCAACGCTCTGTCTGGAAACGATATTTTCCAATGTTTTCCGGGGGTGCC
>NZ_JAFMPQ010000120.1 GCF_020667845.1 Cognatishimia sp. F0-27 | reverse complement strand
ATCAAAAAGCGCAGCAGGTGATCATAGCCGGGTCTCGGGTCCCTACAGTGGTTTTGCACAAACCACACCGCAAGGGAGACCGACTATGACCGATATCACTATTGCACAGGCCGAGCCTGTTTTGGTCGCGATTGATATCGCAAAAGCCCGCCATGAAGTTTTGATCGCTGTTCCCGGCCGAGAGCGCCGTCGCCGTCTGACAGTTCTGAACCAGCTCGAAGAGTTTGATCGATTGGTCGCAACGCTCTCGGACTATGGCCGCCCTGTCCGGGCGGCCTTTGAGGCAACAGGCAATTGTCATCGCGCTCTGGCTTATCGGCTCGGCGTCGCCGGTTTCGAGGTAAAGCTGGTATCTTCAGTCGCCTTGGCACGCACCCGCGAAGCCTTGAACA
>NZ_JAFMPQ010000011.1 GCF_020667845.1 Cognatishimia sp. F0-27 | reverse complement strand
CCCCCGCATTCCGACCGCGCCGCGCGAGGCTCCGCCAGACCACGCACCCCGCCGTTTCCCTTATGCGGCCGCTCACGTTCAGGCCGGGACAGGCTCCGCCCCAGACGCACTGTGTCAGGCCCAATCGCCGCCAAGGTCGTCCCGGGCGCGGGTGATCCAATGCTCTTCCAGCCAGTCACAGGGCTTCGAGCGGCGGATCAAGGAGCCGCTATAGCCCGCAACCGCCTCGCTCATCTTTGGCCGCCCGTGAAAGCACACCACGCGCGCGTCCGCCGGAAGCCGCGGCGCACGCAGGTAATTGCCGGGAAACGGGTTGCAGTCATACTTGAAGGAAACAACCCAAGGTTCTGGAATATAAGTAAAAACACCCCGATCCATGGCCTTGTGCGAGGTATAGCGCTGCTCTGATCCCCGCGCCGCCTCCACCTCCGCATAGGGGTCAGCGGCAATGCCCTCATACAGAAACCCATGAAGCGCCGGGTCGAAGCGGAAAACCGAGCCGTGGCCGGTCGGACGTCCCTTGCGCTTCTCGGTCCAGTCATGGCGCATCGCCACTGTGCCGGGGGCAAGATCGTGGATGTCATCCAGCCCCCCGGTGATGACCACGTCCAGATCAAAGCCCAGAACCGGCCCGTCCAGATCCGGCACCAGTCCGGGCCGAAAAAGCGACACCTTGCGCATCGCCCCCTGCCGGTTGGCCACGGCCAGCGCCCGGGCCATCGGCTCGGCGAAAGGTTCGACCGGCAAGTCCAGGATCTCGATATCCGGATGCAGCCCCTCTGCGTGCTCGGTCATGCAGAAAAACCGAACCGGTCGGCGCATGTTGCGCCGCACGCCGGAATAGAGCCGGTTGACATAGTCCGGCCCAAAGAGCGTGCCCCATTTGATGCACATGATGTTGACCGCGTTCATGGGTCGGCTCTCCTTCGCTTGGCCGACGCGTCCCGGCGTGGCCCTGCGCGGTGTGATACCGGCTGGCCCGGCCTTTCACCAGACCCCGCGGGCGGCCCGATCCTCCCCACCGCCGCGGCGACAAGCAGGCCGCACCCCCCGCCAGCAACCGCAGCGCGCAGGATGGCGCCCCGTCGCCACACCCGCTTTCGCAGCAACGCCCGAACGCGCGGGCCGCCTGACCCAACACCCCCGTCCAGCCCTCTGCATGCAAGCCACCTGCCCACCGCCCATCCTCACCGCAGCACATATGCAAGCCGCGCGCCGCACCACACACCATCACCGCGCCACGATCGCTGCGCCACGATCACCGCGCCTCGCAAAACCACCACCGGCCGCAAAACGTACCGGGCCGGGCCTACACAGACATACTATCTGCCCCCAAGCCCGGCACAGGCGACCCGGCCAACGTCCCGGCCCTGCCGCCGCCCCGGCCCTGGGCTCACCCGCTTGCCGCGGCGCGCGCGCGCTGGCACCATGCGCATCTGCAACGAGGAAACCGCCCATGCCCATCAAGAACCGCATCGCGGAGTTTCACCCCGACATGACCGCATGGCGGCGCGACATCCATGCACATCCGGAACTGCGCTTCGCCGAAACCCGCACCGCCGCGCTGGTGGCCGACAAGCTGCGCAGCTTTGGCTGCGACGTGGTGGAAACCGGCATCGCACAGACCGGCGTTGTGGGCGTGATCCACGGAAAAAGCACCGCCTCGGGCCGCACGCTGGGCTTTCGCGCCGATATGGACGCGCTTCCGATCCATGAGCAATCCAGCGCAGAGCATGCCTCCCAGACCCCCGGCATCATGCATGCCTGCGGCCATGACGGGCATACGACGATGCTGCTCGGAGCCGCGCGGTATCTCGCGGAGACGCGCAATTTCGACGGCACGGTGGTGCTTCTGTTCCAACCGGCCGAAGAGGGCGGCGGCGGCGCGCTGGCCATGGTTGAGGCCGGTGTGATGGAGCGGTTCGGCATTGACGAGGTCTACGGCATGCACAACATGCCCGGCATCCCCACCGGCGCCTTTGCCCTGCGTCCGGGCCCGCTGCTTGCGGCGGCGGATTTCTTCGACATCACCGTCGCGGGGCGCGGCGGACATGGCGCGTTGCCCGAACAGACCGCCGACCCCACCGTCGCCGCCGCCGCGCTGCTGACCGCGCTTCAGACCATCGCGTCGCGCAACACCGACCCCAAGACCGCCGTCGTCGTGACCGTGGGCGGGCTGCGCTCGGACAGCGACGCGCATAATGTCATCCCCGACCGGGTGACGCTCAAGGGCACCACCCGCTATCTCGACCCCGCGCTGAAAGGCTGGATCAAGGACCGCATGGAAACCATCGCCACCGGCACGGCACAGGCCTATGGCTGCAGCGCGACGCTCGACTACAGCTATGTCGTGCCGCCCACCGTGAATCAGCCCGATCAGACCCGCATCGCCGCCGAGGCCGCGGCCCGTGTCGCCGGCGCGGATGCGGTCGATACACAGGCAGACCCCACAATGGGCGGCGAGGATTTCGCCGACATGCTTGCTGTCCGGCCCGGAGCGTTTATCTTGATCGGCAATGGAGACAGCGCCGGGCTCCACCACCCGGCCTATGATTTCAACGACGCGATCCTGCCCGTGGGCAGCAGCTGGTTCGCCGATCTGGCGGAATCCCGGCTTGCCGCCTCCTGACAGCGCGCCCGAAAGGAGACCCAAATGCCCGTCAAGAACCGCTTCGCCGAGCTGCAGCCCGAGATCGCCGCATGGCGCCGCGACATCCATGCCCATCCGGAAATCCTGTTCGACACCCACAGGACGTCCGCTCTTGTGGCCGAAAAGCTCCGCGCCTTCGGCTGCGACGAGATCGTCGAAGGGATCGGGCGCACCGGCGTCGTGGGCGTGATCAAGGGGCGCAGCACCGGGTCCGGCAAGGTGATCGGCCTGCGCGCCGACATGGACGCCCTGCCGATCCACGAGGAAACCGGCGTCGCCTATGCCTCCAAGACCCCCGGCGCGATGCATGCCTGCGGCCATGACGGCCACACCGCCATGCTTCTGGGCGCGGCCAAATACCTGTCCGAGACCCGCAATTTCGACGGCACCGTCGTGGTGATCTTCCAACCCGCCGAAGAAGGCGGCGGCGGCGGGCGCGAGATGTGCGAAGACGGTCTGATGGAGCACTTCGGCATTCAGGAAGTCTACGGCATGCACAACTGGCCCGGCCTGCCCACCGGCCAGTTCGCCATCAAGGAAGGTGCCTTCTTTGCCGCGACAGACCAGTTCGAGATCATCCTGCACGGGCGGGGCGGCCACGCGGCCAAACCCAACGAGACCGTCGACACCACGGTGATGGCCGCCACGCTGGTGACATCGCTGCAAACGATTGCCGCGCGCAACGCCACCCCCGGCGATCCGCTCGTGGTCTCCGTCACCTCGTTCGAAACCTCCTCCAAGGCCTTCAACGTGATCCCCGCCTCTGTCCACATCAAGGGCACCGTGCGCAGCATGAGCACCGAGTCGCGCATCATGGCAGAAGAGCGCCTGCGCGCGCTGTCCGAACAGATCTGCGCCGGCTTCGGCGGCACGGCGGAGGTGATCTGGCACAAGGGCTACCCGGTCATGGTCAACCATCCCGAACAGACCGAATTCGCCCGAGAGGTGGCCCGCGCGGTCTCCGGCGATTGCGCCGAAGAGCCGATCACCATGGGCGGCGAGGATTTCGCCTACCTCCTGGAGGAGCGTCCCGGCGCGTATATTCTCGTCGGCAATGGCGACACTGCGAAGGTGCACCACCCGAAATACAATTTCGACGACGAAGCGATCCCTGCGGGCTGTTCCTGGTGGGCCGAGGTGGTCGAACGGCGGATGCCCGCGTCCCTCTGATCCTTCGCCAAGCGGGTCGGGGCGACGCGGGTCGAGGCGACGCAGATCGAGACGACCGTTTTGCGCTGGCGGGCGCGCCCAACCTAACGCCGCTCCGGCCATGGCCGGAGCGGGCGGGCTCCGCCCCAATGCGGCGGCGCGCAGGGGAAAAGCCAAGCACGGCCAAAACCGAAAAAGGCGGCCACGGGGGCCGCCTTTTGCCTGTCAGGCAGGGGGTCGATGCCCTGCGCGCTGCCTCTGTCTGCACTTATTCGGCCGTCTTGGCCGCCGCTTTGCGGGTGCGCGGCTTCGCTGCCGGCTTCTTTGCGGCTGCGGCCTTGGATGGGGTCGCTTTGGCCGCCGCGGTCTTGGTCGCGGCTTTCTTGGCGGCGGGCTTGGCCGCTTTCTCCTTGGGGGCGGCGGTGGTGGCGGCCTGCGCCGCCGCGCTCTTGGCCGGCGCCTTGCGTGCCGCGCGCTTCTTGGGCGTCGCAGGCTTGCTCAGAAGCGCGGTCGCGCGATGCCAGTGATCGTCCGCACGACCCTCCGGCTGACCCTCTTCAAGCCAGAGATAAAAGGCCGCTTCGGCAATCTGTGCGTCGTCGATCTCGATGGGGGCGTTGGTGTTCGATGTCATGGATGCGTCTCGGAATGGGTTACGTTAGCGCAAACACCATAGCGGGAATGCTGCGACTGCACAATCTTTGTGCTGATGCCCCGCGGTCTCGGGTTGTCGATAGGCCACAGACGCGCCGCGTGCTTCGGCGGGATTCAGCCGACGGCCCCCGCCGAACCGGATCTCGGCACCGCCGCGCCCCACAACGCCCCGCATCCACGCGGCGCATCCGCCTGTCTGAGCATCATCCCCCCGCACCGGGCGTCCTGCGTCGCCCTCCAGCCGCCGCCATTCCGGCAGCAAAGGCGCTCGCGCGTCTCGCAGCCGCCCCGACCGCGCCATGGGCCCTGCCCTCGCCACCGCCTCAGGCTGCAAGCCGCGCGAGCAGGTCCTCCATGAAGCCGCGCCCGGCCTCGAACTGCGCCACGGTGATGTATTCGTCGGGCTGATGCGCGACCTCTATCGAGCCCGGCCCGCAAACCACCACATCGTAACCGGCGCTCTGGAAATGGCTCGCCTCGGTGCCATAGCTGACATGATTGTCCGAATTGTCGCCGGTGATCTGCCGCGCCAGCGCCTCGGCGCGGTTGTCGGGCGTCGGCGCAAGAGGCGGCAAGGAAAAGGCCTCGCGCAGCTCGATCCACGCCTCGGGGCGAATCGCCCGCATTGCCGTCGTGAGCCGCGCCGCCTCCGTCTCCGCGCGGTCCCGCCAGTGATCCAGCGTCTCGCCCGGCACCACCCGAAACCCGAGGCCGAAGCGGCAAGCCTTCGCGGTGATGTTATGCGCCGTGCCACCGGAGATCTGGCCGACATGCACATTGCTGTAAGGCGGATCGAACAACGCGCCCATGCCCTGCGGCTCGGCCACCGCCTGCGCCGCGTTGACCTCGTTGGCCCATTCAATGAGCTTCGCGCCCCACATGATCGCGCTGACCCCCCGATGCAGGATCGCGCTGTGCACCTCGAACCCATGCACATGCACGTCATAGTTCAAACTGCCCTTGTGACCGCACACCACCTTGAGCCATGTGGGCTCACCCACGATCACATCCGCCGCCTTCGGCAACACCGCCATCGCCTCGATCAGCGGTGGCGCCCCGGTGCAGCCGATCTCCTCGTCATAGCTGAGCGCAATCTGCAGCGGCCGCCGCACCCCGCGATGCCGTGCCTCGACCATGGCCCAGATCGCCAGCGCATCGAACCCCTTCATGTCCGATGTGCCACGACCGTAAAGCCGCCCGTCGCGCTCGGTCACCACAAAGGGATCCGTGCTCCAGGGCTGGCCCTCCACCGGCACCACATCCGTGTGACCCGACAGGACAACGCCGCCTGCCACGGCGGGGCCGACATGCGCAAAAAGCCCGGCCTTGTCTCCGGTTGCGTTCCACTGCCGATGACAGGCGATCCCGTGACGACCCAGATAGCCCTCCACCCAGTCGATCAACGGCAGGTTGCTGTCCCGGCTCACGGTCGGAAAGCCCACCAGCCGATCCAGAATCGCACGTGGCGACAACCGCTCGGCCGCCGCGACCGCGTCACCCATCGCGCAGCGCCTCTCCAAAGAAAATCAGCGTCGCATCCTCGTCCTTCACATGAAACTCCCGCTGCCCATAGGGTTGGTCGAACGGCGCCCTGACACGGCCCGGCGCAAGCCCTGCGAGCCGGGACTCCATCCCGGCATAGAGCCTGTCGATCTCCACCACGTCGATATAGAAGGCGCCCTGCCGCTCGGGATGGCCCAGATCGACGCTGTCATCCACCTGCACCAACCGCACCGCAACCGCATCGCGGCGCAGGAACGCGTAGCCCTCCGCCTCGAACCCGACCGTGAACCCCAGCACATCGCGGTAAAACCCGATCTGCCGCGCCAGATCGCTGCACGGCACAAAGGGCGTGATCTGCGTCAGGCGCGGCGCATCAGACATCGCGCCGCACCCCCGGTTTTCTTTGGGCCGGAAATATCCTCGGGGGGGCTTGCCACCGGCAAGCGGGGGGCAGACAGCCCCCCTCCCCCGGCGCCGCTTCGCGCGCCCCTCCGTTGGTGCGCTCAAACCGCCCCCAGCACGCAGCGCCGGACCATTGCGCATCACCGCTGCCACCGCCCGCCGACACGGAGAAAGGCGGCGCGGATACAGGCGGCATGGACGCGGGCGACACGGACGCCGCCGACACGAACACCGCCGATTTGGAGACCACCGACATGGAGACCACCGACATGGAAGCCCGCGACACGGGACCCGGCAATCGCACCCCCGCGGGACCGCGCCCCGCCGATCCCGGCGCGCCTGCTCCACGGACACAATCGTTCCACGACCGCGCCATCGCTCAGTATCCGCTCTCCGAGGTCAGCACGAAATGCTCCGGCTCCACCTCCTGGTAGACCGAGGGGCCGGGATCGTAGTCCAGCCCGTGGATCGGCGACGGGATCGGCTTGAAATTGAGATCCTTTTCCGCCTTGCGCTTGCGCGGATCGGCAATCGGCACCGCCTTCATGAGCGCGCGCGTATAGGGGTGCTGCGGGTTTTCGAACACGGCACGGCGCGGCCCGATCTCCACGATTCGGCCAAGATACATCACGCCGACCCGATGGCTGACGCGCTCCACCACGGCCATGTCATGGCTGATGAAGAGATAGCTCAGCTCCAGCTCGCTCTGCAGCTCCATCATCAGGTTCAGCACCTGCGCCTGCACCGACACGTCGAGTGCCGACACTGCCTCGTCGGCCACGATCAGCTTGGGATTCAGGGCCAGCGCGCGTGCAATGGCGATCCGTTGCCGCTGCCCGCCGGACAGCTCGTGCGGAAAGCGCCGCATGAAGCTGCGCGGCAGTTCCACCCGGTCAAACAGGTTGCCGACCACGTCCATCACCGCCGAGCCCTTGTGCGTGCCGTAATTGTGGATCGGTTCCGCGACCTGGTCGGCCAGCTGGATCTGCGGGTTGAGCGAGGCAAAGGGATCCTGAAAGATCATCTGCATCTCGCGCCGCGCCTCGCGCAGCCCCTTCTGGTCCAGCGCCATGATATCCATGCCACCGATGTCGATCTTGCCCGAGGTCGGCTCCACCAGCCGCAAGATCGACCGCCCCGCAGAGGATTTGCCGCATCCCGATTCGCCCACGAGGCTCAGCGTCTGGCCCTTGTTGATCTTGAAGGACACATCCTCGACCGCGTGCACATTGGCCACGGTGCGCCGAAAGAACCCGCCCTTGACCGGAAACCGCGTCGTCAGCCCCTCCACCGTCAGCAACACCTCGTCAGAGCCCTTGATCGGCACGATGGGCTGATCTTCCTGCCCCAGAAGCTTCATCGGCTCCGGGTAATCCTTGCCGGTCATCTCGCCAAGCTTCGGCACCGCGGCCAGAAGCGCCTTGGTATAGGGGTGCTGCGGCGCCTCGAAGATCTGCTCCACCGGGCCTTCCTCGACCTTGTTGCCGCGGAACATGACCACCACTCGGTCCGCCATCTGCGCGACAACGGCCATGTCATGGGTGATGAACATGACAGCGGTGCCGGTATCGCGCTTGAGCCGGTCCATCAACGCGAGGATCTCGGCCTGGATGGTCACGTCAAGCGCCGTGGTCGGCTCATCCGCGATCAACAGCCGCGGCTTGCACGCCATCGCCATGGCGATCACCACCCGCTGACGCATCCCGCCCGACAGCTCGTGCGGATATTGCACCAGCCGCCGCTCCGGCTCCGGGATTCGCACCTCGCGCAACAGTTCAAGCGCCCGGGCCTCTGCCTGTTTTTTACTCATGCCGCGATGCACGCGCAGCCCCTCGGTGAGCTGGCGCCCCACGGTAAAGACCGGGTTGAGCGCCGTCATCGGCTCCTGAAAGATCATGCCGATCTCGTTGCCGCGGATCTGGCGCATCATGCCCTGACCCACCTTGGCAAGGTCCATGGCATCGCTGTCCTTGCGCGAGAACATCAGCTGACCCTTGGCGATTTCACCTCCGCCATATTCGATCAGCCGCATCAGCGAGAGCGAGGAGACCGATTTTCCGGACCCGGATTCGCCAACGATACAGACGGTTTCGCCCGATTTGATGTCAAAGCTGACATCCTCGACCCCGACGACGGTGCCGTCCTTGGTCTGAAACTCCACACGCAGGTTGTCGATCTGGGCAACGGGAAGGCCCTTGGCCGGTGCGGCGGCGGGGTTGGCGTCGTCGAGCATGGGCAAAGGCTCCTCGAATGGGGGTGACATGCGAACGCTAACGACAGCAATTGTGCAAAGTCAAACAACGTGGACGATTTATCCGCGGGAACGCTTGCATTTTGGGCAGCTTATGGGGTTCGATACCCTTAGTGCGGAAGGCCCCTCTCGAAAACGGAACAGATCCGTGGGCCGGGTTCGCCAATAGCCAAGAACGGGACCGGAGCAACCGAACCCCGTCCAACATGGAGAGAGACATGAAACTCAAAACCCTGATGCTGGGGGCAGCGGCCGCCTTTGCCATCGCACCGGCGGCCTTTGCCGAGCGCGGTTCGGATGGCGAAGTGAAGATCATCTACTGGCAGGCGCCGTCGATCCTGAACCCGTTCCTGTCGGGTGGCACCAAGGACGTCGAGAGCGCCTCGATGATCATCGAGCCGCTGGCGCGCTACAACGAGATGGGCGAGCTGGTTCCGTGGCTGGTTGACGAAGTGCCGACCGTGGCCAATGGCGGTGTCAGCGAGGACCTGACCCAGATCACGTGGAAGATCACCGAAGGCCTGACATGGTCCGACGGCACGCCCTTTACCTCTGCCGACGTGAAATTCACCTACGAATATTGCACCCACCCCGAAGGCGGCTGCGCGCAGCTGACCAAGTTCGAGGGCGTCTCCTCCGTCGAGACCCCGGACGACCTGACCGTGGTTGTGACCTTCGAAGGCCCGACCCCGAACCCCTATGGCCCGTTCGTGGGCGGTGAGAGCCCGATCCTCCAGGCGGCGCAGTTTGCCGATTGCCTTGGCGCGGCAGCCTCCACCTGCACCGAGCAGAACTTCAACCCGATCGGCACCGGCCCCTTCGTTGTCACCGAGTTCAAGCCGAACGACGTGATCACGATGGCCGCCAACGAGAATTACCGCGATCCGGCCAAGCCCGCCTTCGCCACCGTGACCTTCAAGGGCGGCGGCTCCGCGCAGGCATCCGGCACCGCCGTGATGGAAACCGGCGAGTTCGACTACGCGTGGAACCTGCAGCTCGCGCCCGACGTGATCGCCAAGATGGAAGAAGGCGGCAAGGGCAAGCCGATCGCCGGCTTCGGCCCGCTGCTTGAGCGCATCATGCTCAACAACACCAACCCCGATCCGAATCTCGGCCCGGACGAGCGCTCCGTGATCCGTCCGCACCCGTTCCTCGGCGAGCCTGCGGTCTACAAGGCGATGTCCATGGCGATCGACCGCCCGCTGCTGGTCGAGATCGGCTACGGTCAGGCCGGCAAGGTCGGCTGTTCCTGGGTTCCGGCACCCGAGGCCTTCGCCTCGACCTTCGAAGGCTGTGAAGTGCAGGATCTCGAAGGCGCGAAAGCCATGCTCGACGAAGCGGGCATCGTGGACAGCGACGGCGACGGCGTGCGCGAGCACAACGGCGTGCCGCTGAGCATCGTCTACCAGACGTCCACCAACGCCGTGCGTCAGGATTTCCAGGCGCTGATCAAGGACTGGTGGGAACAGATCGGCATGGAAGTCGAGCTGCGCAACATCGACGCGTCGGTGTTCTTCGGCGGCGATGCAGGGTCGCCCGACACGTTCCAGAAGTTCTATGCGGACGTGGAGATGTATGCCAACACCTTCAACGGCACCGACCCGCAGGCCTATCTCGGCAACGGTCTGTGCGACAAGGCCCCGCGCCCGGAGACGCAGTGGCAGGGTGAGAACATCTCGCGCTTCTGCATGGAAGAGTTCGACGCGCTGCACGCCGAGCTGTCGCAGACCGCCGACATGGCAGAGCGCCAGCGCATCGGCCGTGAGCTCAGCGCCATGATCACCGACAATGGCGGCATGATCCCGCTGGTGCACCGGGGTCGTCTCTCCGCCCACGCCAACAGCCTCGGCGGCGTTGTCCTGAACGTCTGGGACAGCGAGCTCTGGAACGTGGCGGACTGGTATCGCATCGACATGTGATCCGTCCCGCGTGACAGGACCAAACGGGGGCGCGGCCGGCGTCGCGCCCCTCCCCGTCACCGCAATGGGCGGTCACGGCCCGGCCCGGGCCATGCCACGAGCCCGCCACCACGTTCGACGTAACGCGGTCATTCCGTGCAAGTGCACAGACGGGACGCAGGCCAGCGTGCCACCGCCCCGGACCCGTGGAAGCCGCCCCTGAACGCCGCGCAGATCCTGCGTCTGCACTGCCCCGCACGGCCCAACACCGTGCCCCCGAAACTTCTGACCCGAGGCGCCATGCTTACCTATGCCATCAGACGGTTGATCCTCTCGATCCCGACGCTTCTGTTCATCAGTTTCATCGTCTTCATGCTGCTCCAGCTCGCCCCCGGCGATCCCATGGCGCAGGTGCCCCTGACCGTGCCCCCCGAGGTGAAGGAAAAGATGCGCGAGGCGCTCGGCGTGGGGGAACCGGCGCTGGTGCAATATTGGAAATGGCTGGTGCAGGTCGGCTGGATCGAACCCAAGGTCTTCATCGACTGGCTGACCCGCGACACATTCCTGTTCGGCTGGCTGCCCGACACCAAGCTCTATAATGGCGAGCTGCGCGTGATCTCCTGGCAGACCCGCTCGCCGGTGATGGACATCATCATCCAGCGCATCCCCCAAACACTCTGGGTCGTGGGAATCGCCTATATCGTGGCCATCATCGTCGCCCTGCCGATCGGCATCTACTCCGCCTACAAGCAGTATTCGACCTTCGATCAGGCCGGAACCTTCGTGACGATGATCGGCTTTTCCGTGCCGCCCTTCTTCACCGGCCCGCTGCTGATCGTGATCTTCTCGGTCTCGCTCGGATGGTTTCCGTCGATCTACGACACCACGCTCGTTGTCGACAGCTGGGCCAATTTCAAACTGCAACTGCAACAGATGATCATGCCCGTCATGGTCCTTGCCTTCCAGATCACCGCCCAGCTCAGCCGGTACATGCGCGCCTCCATGCTCGACAATCTCAATCAGGATTACGTGCGCACCGCGCGCGCCAAGGGGCTGTCGGAGAATGTCGTGGTCTGGGTCCACGTGCTGCGCAACTCGATGATCCCGGTCGTGACCGTGATCGCGCTTGGCATCCCGTCGATCTTCGGTGGCGCGATCATCACCGAGAACGTCTTCAAGGTGAACGGCATCGGACAGCTCCTGATCACGGCGCTGTTTGCCAACGACCTGCCGATGGTGATGACCCTGACCTTCATCTTCGCGGTGCTGATCGTGATGTTCAACCTGATCGCCGACATCCTCTACGGCGTGCTGGACCCGAGGATCCGTTATGACTGAGCGCCGCTCCCTGCCCGCCGCCCCGGCCCTGATGCCCATCGCGGCGCCCGGCCCTGTCCAGGCCGCGCCCGGCCTGACCGGCGCCGCCGCCCTGCCCTCGGGCCTCTCGGCCCTCGCCGCCACGCCGCTCCGGAGCCTGCGCCATGACTGAGCCCGTTCCCGCCACGCCGATCGCCGCCATCGAAGCGCTCAAGGACAAGGAGCCCACCAAGCCGCCGCGCAGCCAATGGCGCGACGTCTGGGACCAGTTCCGCAAGCACAAGGGCGCCATGTTCGGCGGCGGCTTCCTGCTGTTCATCACGCTCGCCGTGCTGATCGGCCCCTATATCTACACCGTCGATCCGCAGGCGCTGGACATCCGCAACAAGGACATGCGTCCGATCTATACCGCCCTGTGGGACAGCGACGCCAAGGTCGGCTGGAACAAGCCGCTTGGGTCCGACCAACTCGGGCGCGACAACCTCGCCCAGATGATCGCCGGGGGCCGCGCCTCCATGGCCGTTGGCTGGGCCGCGATGATCCTGAGCCTCGTGATCGGCACGCTGATCGGTGTGCTTGCGGGCTATTTCCGCAAGCTGGACGGGCCTCTGATGCGGCTGACGGACCTGTTCCTGTCGCTGCCGATCCTGCCGCTCCTGCTGGTGGCGGTGACCCTCTTCCGCCAACCGTTGCGTGCGAGTTTCGGACCGGAAGGCGGCATGTTCATCCTGATCGTCACGGTGATCGCCATCACCTCCTGGATGCCCACGGCGCGGATCGTGCGGGGCGATATACTGGCGATCAAGGAACGGGAATTCGTGCTCGCCGCGCGCTCCATCGGGACAACCCCGTTCCGCATCATCGGGCGGCATCTTCTACCCAACGTGCTGTCGCCCATCATGGTTTCCGCCGCGCTTGGCCTTGCCACGGCCATCATCACCGAATCGGCCCTGTCCTTCCTCGGGGTCGGTTTCCCCTCGGACTTCCCCACATGGGGCAAGATGCTCGCCGACGCGGTGCAGCGGATGGAGCAATTCCCTGAACGCGTGCTGCTGCCCGGGATCGCCATCTCGCTCACCGTGTTGTCGGTCAACTATCTCGGCGACGGTCTGCGCGACGCGCTCGACCCGCGCATTCGCGGCCGCTGAGACCGCATCCTTCCCCGGCCTGCGCGTTTGCCGCAGGCCGGGATCAGGCCCGCGCCTATCGCAATTCGCCGCGTGCCTATCGCAGCCCGGCCTAGGCTCATCGCAGTCCGACCCATGCCTAACGCAGTCCGGCCCACGCCTATCGCAATGCGGCCCGTGCTCAAAACGCCCCGGCAAAACCCTTGGGTCGCGTGGCCGGGTCCCGCCTGACGCGGCCAAAAAAGAACGCGTGGCATGCGCCGCTTTCCGCAACGGCACGGCCGTTCGCCCCTGCCCGACAGAGCGGGACCATGATCCCCGCACGCGGCCCATGACAGAACATCGTTCCTGCATGACCGGCCTCAACGCGCCTCACGGGCGTTGACGAACCGGTTACCGCGCCTCATCTGGAACGCTGTTCCCTTCTGGCAGGAGATCCAGCAATGTTCGAGACCCTGGGATTTGAAACCCTGACCGCGCCACAGGCTGCCGTCGGTTTCGGCGCCGTGCTTGGTGTCGCCTTTGGCGTGCTTGCCGAACAAACGAAATTCTGCTTCCGCCGCGGGCTTGTGGGCGACGACAGGCGGCGCGCCATGGGCGTCTGGCTCACCGCATTGGCGGTGGCGCTGCTTGGCACGCAGGCCGTGGTCTGGCTCGGCTGGATCGACTTCGCCGATCACCGCTTCATGGTCAACGATCTGCCTGTGCTCGCCATCCTCGCCGGTGGCCTGATGTTCGGCGCGGGCATGGTGCTCACGCGCGGCTGCGTGTCGCGTCTTACGGTGCTGCTCGGCTCCGGCAACCTGCGCGCCCTCACGGTCCTCGTGGTGTTTGCCGTCGTGGCGCATGCCACGCTCAAGGGTGTTCTGGCGCCGCTGCGCACGGCCGTGGGCGCCGTGACCGTCGATCTCGGCGGGCTGACCTCGCTCGCCGCACTGCCCGGTGGCGCCCTTGTGTGGACCGGGCTGATCGCGCTCGGCGCCTTGGCCTTTGCCCTGCGCTCCGGCAACCGGATCGGCACATTGGTGCTTGCGGCGCTGCTCGGTGCGCTTGTGCCGCTGGGCTGGGCGGGCACGGGGTTCGTTCTCTATGACGACTTCGACCCCATCGCGCTGGAAAGCCTCAGCTTCACCGCCCCCTATGCCGACACCCTGTTCTGGACCATCGCGTCCTCGGCAATCCCGGCGAATTTTGGTGTTGGCCTTGTTGGCGGTGTGATCGGGGGCGCGCTGCTCTCCTCTTTGGCGGCGCGCCGCTTTGCGCCGGTGAGCTTTTCCGGCCCGCGCGAAACCGTGCGGTATCTGGCCGGGGCGGCGCTCATGGGCGTCGGCGGCGTGCTGGCCGGCGGCTGCACCGTGGGGGCCGGTCTGGCCGGGGTGCCGACCCTGTCCTTCGCGGCGCTTCTGGCGATCGGCGCCATCGCAGCCGGGGCGCTCACAACACAGGCGCTCCTGACCCGCGCCCCCGGACGCGTCGTTGCGCACCCCGCCGAATAACGCCGATGCCGCTCTGAGCGTATTGCCGCGAAACCCCGTCATGCCGCTTCCGCCAATCCGGAGGCGGCATGGTCTGTTTCCCCGATCTCGGCCGGTCACTGCCAGACACTTGGGCTGCGCTCTGCCCGCCACAGAGGCTGGCCCGCGACCGGCGGGATAGCCCACCGGTTGGAGACACGGATCGCAGCGGGCGCCAGCGATGGCCAAGAGACCGCACCCGCGGGTTCGGCACGGGACGAGACGAGACGGGACTGGACGGGACGGGACGGGACGACGAGAAAGACCCACGCCAACCGCCTCGAACCAAGCGGAACATCCCGTCCCGGGGTCCCCTTGACTGCTCTCCTCAAGACGATTGGTGTGTGGTCTCTCGCTCTGACACGGTCCGGGGGACCCGCCGGGCTTTTCGGGACCGCTCCGGCGCAGCCCAGCTCCGGGGGAGACGCCTCACGCTCTCCGCCACAGCCTCGGCTTTGGGAAGACCTTCCCCGTATTGGGCACGATCTCGGGCACCGTCCCGGCCATAGGATAGGCTCAGCAGCCGGTCGCGCAGACTCCCTGTGCTGCCGGTCGGCACCCCGCACAGGACCAACGCAGCTACATATCCGGGCCGCTGCGCTCCACCGCGTGGCGGATCCGGCGGATCATCAACCAGACCACGCCCACCACCGGCAACGCCACAAGCGCCGTCATCATTTCCTTCGAAAGCCCGATCGCATCGGCAATCGGGTAAAGCACGTAGCCCGCGAGCGACACGGCGTAGTAGCTGATCGCCACAACCGACAACCCCTCGACCGTGCGTTGCAGGCGCAGCTGCATATCCGCACGCTGGTTCATGCTTTCAAGCAATTGCTGGTTCTGTGCCGACCGTTGCACCTCGACCCGCGTGCGCAAGAGATCGCCCGCCCGCATCGCCCTGTCCGCCATCGTGCCCAAGCGCCGCTCCGTCGCCTTCACCGTGCGCATCGCCGGATCATACCGGCGCATCATGAATTCCGCGAAATTCTGCCGACCCTGAAAGCGCTCCTCCCGCAGCACCTGAATCCTCTGCGCCACGATCGCCTCATAGGCCCCGGTTGCGCCAAGGCGGAACGAGGTCTGGGCCGACAGGCTCTCCAGTTCCGCTGATGTCGTCAGAAGCGACTTCAGCGTTTCCTCTTCCGGTCCGGCACCGCTGGTCATCGCCTCCATGAGGCGCGACAGCTCCGCGTCGATCTCCGACATCCGCGGCCCGATCTCGCGCACCCGGCTGAAGCCGAGCATCGACATGGTCTTGTAGGTCTCGATCTCGCACAGGCGCTGCACGATCCGCCCGACACGGCGCTTGCCGATCCCCGGCTTGGTGAACACGCCAAACCGTTGATGCCCGGCCGGATCGATGCGGAAGTCACCCGCCACCACCGCATCATCGTCCAGAACGCGGCTCACAGCGATCGATTCCGACACGAACCAATCGTCGATCAGGTGCTCCACCGCCTCGTCGCTTTCTCGCTCGCACACCCGGATCAGCGCCGATGTCATCCGCACCCCGGGGGCCTCGCTGAGCCAGTCGGAAGGAAAGATATCGAAATCCGCCGGATCAAATGGCCGCTCGCCCAAGCCCGGCAAAAACACCGTATAGGTCACGAATTCGGTGTGCTGCTCCCATTTGAGCACAAACTGCCCGATCTGGCCGGAAAAATGCGTCGCACCCGGCTGCGGGTGCTGCGTGCCGTAGCGGTCCAGAAGGTCGATCAGGTGCCTGAGATCATCCGTCCGGTCCCGCGACGCGGCCTCGCTGGCCCGCTTGATCGCAAGGTAAATCGCGCGGCACGGCACGTTGACCGAAGGAAACGGACGGGCGTGCAACTCATTGGCCAGGCGGTAGCGCAGCGGGTGGTCCTGAATGGGCGGCATGGCGATCTTTCTTCCACGGGTTGGCTTACAGTGCAAACTACGTCTGACACGCCGCAAGTAAAGCGGAAAAATCCAGCAGTTTCAATATCTTAACCGAATGCAACTGTATACAGAGCGCCGTTTTTGCAATTTCTCGGGCGCAATCAGGCACTTATCCGTTCGTAGCGCGATACCATGCGGTAATCCTTGCGCGGCCCCCTGACCCGCCATGTGCAGCACCAGCCGGGCCAGCCGCTGAAATCATAGGCGGCGTCATATTGGTCGGGGTCGCACCAATGTGCGGCCGTGCCGCCCTCGGGCGGCACCTGGTGGAAGAACCGCCCATCGTCGAACCAGACACGCAGCGTATCGTCCCAGCGAAAGCGCCGCTCGGCCTCAAAAGACTGTCCGTTGAGAATGAGCGTCCCGGTCTCCACGCAGTCGAGATCGGTCGGCGCGCCTTCTGCCGCGGCTGCCCATGCCGCGCGGCCTTCAAAGCGCGCGGTTGTGCCATCGCCGTGGGAAATCATGCGCTCAAGGCGCCAGAGCCCACGAAAATCCTCCAGAACCCGTGTCATGCATCGCCCGCCTTGCCATTCGCGCCGCTGCCCGCCTAGCATGGGTGCCGGGCGCAGGCAAAGCCGGAGCGGCGGGATGTATGAGACGATCTTTACCCTTGCGGTGCTGGTGGCGTTGCCGCTCTTGGCCGCATTGGCGGCGCGGCGCACCTCCTGGCCATTTTACCGCACCGGAGTGATGGTCTTTGCGGTGCTCTGGCTCGGCGCCCTGGCCGCGATTGTGGCCATGGATGTCAATTGCACCGGCGGCAGCCTCCTTGTTGGGCACAGCGCGTGCAGCATCGCGCCGGACATGGTCGCCAACACCGTGACGGAGCGGGCGCTGTTCGTGCTGGGCGCGGCGTTGTTCGGGTGGCTGTCGCTGACCTTGATGCTGCTTGTGCGCTGGTTCCGAGGCAGGCGCTGAGCGCCGGGACAGCCGCGCCGCCCGCAGCCGGCGGCGCGTGACCGATCCTCGGCACGCGCCCGAACACCGAATCCGGGGCGGCCAAACCGAAGCGCCTGCCCCCGGAACCGCCAACGCCGCGGCGCGCACGCCAAGACAGCCAAAGCCGGGCAGCCGAACCGCGACGCCGAAATCGCAGGCACCAATCGGAGGCCCGGACCCCAGCCATAGACCGCAACGCGATCAAAACCCGTTCGGGGCACAGGCGTTCGCGCCAAGGTCCCGGCCACCATCGCCCTGCCCTGCGCCGTCATGCGCAGCGCGTCACCCCGGCGAAGGCGCGCGCCGCGTCCCCCAACGGGGGCAATCGGTCTCATGGCGCAGCCCTTGTGAGTGCACCGCGCCCGGTCTACACCGCGCGCGACGCGCCCCGATCCGCAACCCATACCAGAAAGGCTCGCTTGATGATTCCCCGCTATTCCCGCCCTGACATGGTCGCCATCTGGTCGCCAAAGACCAAGTTCCGAATCTGGTACGAGATCGAGGCCCATGCCTGTGACGCCATGGCCGATCTGGGCGTGATCCCGCGCGAAAACGCGCAAGCCGTCTGGAAAGCCAAGGACGTGGAATTCGACGTGGCCCGCATCGACGAGATCGAGGCCGTGACCAAGCATGACGTCATCGCCTTTCTGACCCATCTGGCGGAACATGTCGGCAGCGAGGAAGCCCGGTTCGTGCATCAAGGCATGACCTCTTCAGACGTGCTCGACACCTGCTTCAACGTGCAACTGACCCGCGCGGCCGACATTCTGATTGCCGATCTCGAAGCGCTGCTCGCCGCGCTCAAGCGCCGCGCCTACGAGCACAAGGACACGGTGCGCATCGGGCGCAGCCACGGCATTCACGCCGAACCCACCACCATGGGCCTGACCTTTGCGCGCTTCTACGCGGAGATGGATCGCAACCTGTCGCGCATGCGCGATGCGCGGGCCGAGATCGCAACCGGCGCGATCTCCGGCGCGGTCGGCACATTCGCCAATATCGACCCCGCGGTCGAAGAGCATGTCTGCGACAAGCTCGGGCTTGTGCCCGAACCGATCAGCACCCAGGTCATCCCGCGCGACCGCCACGCCGCGTTCTTTGCCACGCTCGGGGTGATCGCCTCCTCCGTCGAAAACATCGCCACCGAAATCCGCCACATGCAGCGCACGGAGGTGCTTGAGGCCGCGGAATTCTTCTCCATGGGCCAGAAAGGCTCCTCGGCCATGCCGCACAAGAAGAACCCGGTCCTCACCGAGAACCTCACCGGATTGGCGCGGCTTGTGCGCATGACCGTCGTGCCCGCCATGGAGAACGTCACCCTGTGGCACGAGCGCGACATCTCCCACAGCTCGGTGGAGCGCAACATCGGACCGGATGCCACCATCACGCTCGACTTCGCGCTGGCGCGCCTGACCGGGGTGATCGACAAGCTGCTCGTCTACCCGCAGAACATGCTCGACAACATGAACAAGTTCCCCGGGCTCGTGATGTCCCAGCGGGTTCTTCTCGCACTGACCCAAGCCGGCGTGAGCCGCGAGGACGCCTATCGCCTGGTGCAGCGCAACGCGCTCAAGGTCTGGGACCAGCGCACCGACTTCCGCGAAGAGCTTCTGGCCGACGAAGAGGTCCGCGCCGCACTCTCGGAGCAGGAGATCAACGAGAAGTTCGACATCAGCTACCACACCAAGCATGTGGACACGATCTTTGCCCGGGTCTTCGGAGACTGATCCGCGTGCAGACAACCCATCCGGGGCCAGGTCCGGCCCCGGGTCTTCCCCGCTTGCCGTGATCCGCTCCTCCGCTGCGGTGATCGAACTTAAACCTCACGGCATGCGCTCCCTCCTTCATATCCATGACCATATCCGGAGCATGCCCGCTTGGGAGTCGTCGCGCGGCGCGGACTCGCGCAGGTGCCCTGACATGCGCCTTCGGTGCCTCACCCTGACCGCAAAAGATGACAAACCCCTAATACGGTCAGGATTTGGGATTGGCCCCGTCGCGCCACGGGCGCACGGATCATGCGCATGAAATGTGCATGGATTGTGCATGCGTTGTGCATGGGCCGCGATGCCCGCATGACGCACCCGACCAACGAGGGCGTCCGCCGGATCGACCGCCGCCAGACGGCGCAATTCTCATCGCCGCTCCGAAAAGATGCGCGAAAAATCGATCATTTTAATGATCGCGTTTTGACGCAGGGTCATCGCGTGCTATCGTCATGCGTGCAATCGTGAGGAGGAAAGATCCGTTATGAAAGTAATCCTGACAAGCGCCGCGCTGATCGTGGCCTCTTCGCTCGCCGCAACGGCAGAGTGTTCCTGGGGCAAGCACCAGCAGGCGATGAGCTGCGCAGAAGGCTCTGTCTATGACGCAGAGAGCAACAGCTGCAAGGTTGTCAGCAGCTAAACCTGCACCGATACGACTTTGTGAAGGCGGCCCGATGTGGTCGCCTTTTTCATGCGCACTACCTTTGCAGCAATCGCAAACAGGAGTTTCCCATGCGCCTTCTCGCCGCTCTCATGATCGCCCTGCCCACCGGTGTCCTTGCCGCTGGCTCCGACACCACCACACCGCCCGCCTCCCCGGCCTGCACCAACGGCAAGGTCAAGGACGCGCAATCGGGTCAATGCGTGGCTCCCAAGGATGCCCGGCTCGACGACGCCGAACGCATGCAGGCGGTGCGCGAATACGCCTATGCCGATGCCTTTGACGCGGCTCGGATGGTGATCGCGGCGCTCGACAATCCGGAAGCCGATAACGCACTGACCTACAACGGTTTTATTGCACGTAAAAGTGGTGACATGGAAGCGGCGATGACATGGTATCGCGCGGCTCTGGAGATCAATCCCGACAACATTCTTGCGCGCAGCTACATGGGCCAGGGGTTTGTCACGGACGGCGATACCGATGCCGCCCGCGCACAGCTTTCCGAAATCCGCGCGCGCGGCGGCCGTGGGACCTGGGCGGAAGCCTCGCTGCGGCTTGCCCTGCAGTCGGGAAAAACTTCGTCTTATTGAGCGGGGCTTAACCACGCAGAAACCTTGTCGGGATACTCGTTGAGATATTCATCCGGGCCTCTTCTCGCGGCCCGGACGGAGCAATAACGAGGACACCCAGACAATGTTGCCTGCCCCGACGCCGCTTCCGCCCCCGGCCCGGATCTCCGGCCCCGATGGTCTGTCGCGTAAAGCCAAGGCCGCAATCATCGTGCAGTTTTTGCTCAACGAAGGCGCGGACGTGCCGCTTGCGTCACTGGAGGAGGAGCTTCAGGCCGAGCTGACGCTGCTGCTGGGCAACATGCGCTACGTGGATCGCAACACGCTTAACGCCGTGGTGCGGGAATTTGCCGACGAACTTGACGGGGTGGGGCTGAGTTTCCCGGGCAACATGGCCAACGCGCTGACCGCTCTGGATGGCAAGATTTCGACCCGCACGGCGCAGCGCCTGCGCAAGGAAGCGGGTGTGCGTCAGACGGGTGATCCATGGGTCCGCATCAACGGGCTCGAGGTCGAGAAACTGGTTGACCTTGTGCAGTCCGAAAGCACGGAGGTGGCGGCCGTGATGATGTCCAAGATCGACGTGGCCAAGGCTGCCAAAGTGCTCGGGGCCCTGCCCGGAGACCGCGCGCGCCGGATCAGCTTCGCGGTCTCCATGACCGCCTCGGTCACGCCCGATGCCGTGGATCGTATCGGGATCAGCCTCGCGGCACAGCTTGACGCCGAACCGCTCAAAGCCTTCAAAAGCAAGCCGAATGAGCGGCTTGGCGCGATCCTGAACTACTCTGCCTCCGACAAGCGCGACGAATTGCTGGGCTCGCTCGAGGAGCAGGATGCACATTTCGCGGACTCCGTGCGCAAAGCGATCTTCACCTTTGCAAACATTCCTACGCGCATGAAGGAGGTCGATGTTCCCAAGATCATGCGGGACGTTCCGCAGGACGTGATAGCGCTCTGTGTCGCCGCTGCCGCCTCGGACGAAGAAGTCGCCGCCGTGGATTTCATCCTGTCCAACAGTTCCAAGCGTCTCGCCACCGCGATCAAGGAAGAAGCCGATCAGCTCGGAGAAGTGTCCGGCCGCAAGGCCGACCGCGCCATGGCACAGGTGGTGAGCGCGATCCGGGCGCTTGTCGATAACGGTGAGATCGAACTGCGCCAACCCGATGACGAAGAGGACGGCTGACCGCTTGATCGCGCCGGCACCGGCGCGCACGCACCGGCCAGCCGCCCGACGCAAAGGCCGATCGGGACTTGTGGCATCGCGAAGCGCGGCCTAAGTCTGGGCGAGACCCGCCCAAGACGAGCCTTCGCCCTCCCGTGCCCCCAGCTCCCGTGCCCCCAGACAAACCACCCGCAGCCGCCGTCCCTGTCGGCACCTTCCGGGATCGAGTGGCGGACCTCGTGATCCGGGCTGTCATCGCAAGCGCGCTTGCCTTGCCACACAGGACACGGGTCCGTTTGATGGGCGGCCTGATGCGCCGCGTGGTGGCACCGCTGGTGGGTTGGCGGGACCGCGCGATGGCCAATCTCGCTTATGTCTCGCCGGATCTCGACCCCAAGGAGCGCCGCCGGATCGCGGACGCGGTGGCCGACAATGCCGGGCGCACGATGATCGAGAATTACGACGTCAACGGCCTGCTCGCACGGATGAAGGATGTCACCCCGACAGGCGACGGGCTGGCCGCGATCGAAGAGGCCCGGGCCGCCGGGAGGCCGGTGCTTTTTGTCACCGGTCACTACGGGAATTTCGAAGCCCCGCGCGCGGCGCTTGTTGCCCGCGGCTGGCGGATCGGTGGCTTGTATCGCCCGATGTCCAATCCCTATTTCAACGCCCATTACGCCGCGAACATGCACGCGCTCGGCGATCCGGTGTTCGAGCAGGGCCGCCGCGGGACGATGGGGTTGATCCGGCATATCAAGGAGGGCGGTATGGGCGTCTTGCTGTTTGACGTCTATGACAGCGCAGGGACGCCGATCGACTTCATGGGCAAGCCCGCGCCAACCCTGACTTCGGCGGCCGACATCGCCCTGCGCACAAATGCGGTGATGGTGCCGTTTTTCGGCATTCGCAGGGCCGATGGCGTCAGCTTTGACGCCGTGTTCGAGCGGCCAATCCCACATGGCGATCCCGTCGCCATGATGACGGAAGCAACCCGGCGCCTTGAAGCACGGATCAATGAAGATCCCGGTCAGTGGTTCTGGATCCACCGGCGGTGGAAACCCGGGCGTCAGGAACGGCGTCAGCGCAAGCGCGCCGCGCCCACGATCTCGCCGTAATCGGGCTCTTGGACCAGCACGACAACCGGCTGGTCATACACCATGGGCACATCACCAATGAACGGCGCCTTGCCGGACCAGCGCGCCGCCATATCCCAATCGGTCGCGATGAACCCATAGTCGAATGTCCGGCCGCGATTCTCACCTTTGGTGATTTTCACCGTCTTTCCAGGTGTGTAGCGCACGATGTGAATGTCCCACGGTCCGCCGTCACCCAAGGGGCGTGCCTCGATGCGCAGCGCGCCATCGGTGCCGCGTGTCAACGCGATGGTAACCTGCGCGTCCCGCTTGGCATGGTGTGTCAGCAGGTCCCGCACACGCTCCGGGCGCGAGCCAACCACGTCTTCGGACCCGTTGACCACGATCTGGGGGGTGTAGATCACTCCCCATCCGCCAGCGCGTGCATACCCTCTCTGGCGTTGGGTGAATTCCGGTTGGGCAAAGCGATCTTTCCAGCCGATATAGTCCCAGTAGTCCACATGCAGCGCCAGAGCGATGATGTCGTCCCGCGCGCCCAGTTCCTTGAGCAGCGCATCTGCCGGCGGACAGGAAGAACAGCCCTGCGAGGTAAACAACTCGACGACCACCGGCATGGGTTCCGCCTGCGCACGGGCGCCCGGCAAAGCGCTCGCAGCAAAGGTCAGAAGGCCAAGAACAACAACAAGAAAACGGGACATAAGCAGCACTATACTCCAGCAGCGTGGCGACCGGTCTAGTGAATGCGGGCTGAAATGACCAATCAAGGTTTCGAGAGAGGCTGTTACACAGACCCGCACCCGTGGGCGGGTGTCGCGAGCCGCAAAGTGTGTGCAATGGTATACAAAATCGCCGCACCCCCCTTGATCGGTGTCGCCGGTTCGGGCAGATAGCCCCTAAGAACGAGCCACGCATGCCTATCACACCCAAGGGAGAGTGCCCATGCCCATCACCGTCGGTCACGATACATCGAACACCCGCAAAACCCTTGAGGTCAACGGTCAGTCCATCGCCTATTATTCCATTCCCGCGGCCGAAGCGGCCGGGCTCGGCGATTTCTCCAAATTGCCGGCGGCGCTCAAGGTCGTGCTGGAAAACATGCTGCGCTTCGAGGACGGCAAGACGGTCACCACCGACGACATCAAGGCATTTTCCGATTGGGCCGTGAACGGCGGCAAGGGCGATCGCGAGCTGGCCTACCGCCCGGCCCGCGTGTTGATGCAGGATTTCACCGGCGTGCCCGCCGTCGTCGACCTCGCCGCGATGCGTGACGGGATCAAGGCGCTTGGCGGCGACCCGCAGTTGATCAACCCGCTGAACCCGGTCGATCTGGTCATCGACCACTCGGTCATGATCGACGAGTTCGGCAATCCGCGCGCGTTCCAGATGAACGTGGACCGCGAATACGAGCGCAACATGGAGCGCTACACCTTCCTCAAGTGGGGCCAGACCGCGTTCAACAATTTCCGCGTCGTTCCCCCGGGCACCGGCATCTGCCACCAGGTCAACCTCGAATACCTCGCCCAGACCGTCTGGACCGATACGGACCAGAACGGCGAGACCGTCGCCTACCCCGATACGCTTGTCGGCACCGACAGCCACACCACGATGGTCAACGGCGCCGCGGTTCTCGGCTGGGGCGTGGGCGGCATCGAGGCCGAGGCGGCGATGCTCGGCCAGCCGATCTCCATGCTGATCCCCGAGGTGGTTGGCTTCGAGCTGACCGGCGCGATGGTCGAAGGCACCACCGGCACCGATCTCGTGCTCAAGGTCGTCGAGATGCTGCGTGAAAAGGGTGTTGTCGGCAAGTTCGTGGAATTCTACGGCTCCGGTCTCGATACGCTGCCGCTCGCCGACCGCGCCACCATTGCCAACATGGCGCCCGAATACGGCGCGACCTGCGGCTTCTTCCCCATCGACGACGAGACGCTGCGCTATCTGCGCACCACGGGCCGCGACGAAGACCGCATCGCGCTGGTCGAAGCCTATGCCAAGGAAAACGGCTTCTGGCGTGGTGACGATTATGCGCCGGTCTATACCGACACGCTCACGCTCGACATGGGCACCATCGTGCCGGCCATCTCCGGCCCGAAGCGTCCGCAGGACTACATCGCGCTCGACGTGGCTTCGAAGGCGTTCGCTGAATACGTCAAGGGCCAGCGGGAAGGCAAAGACGCCACCCCGAAAGAAGAAGTCCGATGGGAAGGTGAAGGCGGCGCGCCCGAGCCCGTAGACATTCCCGGTGACGAAGGCCACCATAAGCGCGGCTACGTCTCCTCCGCCGATGGCAATTACCAGATGCATGACGGCTCGATCGTGATCGCGTCCATCACATCCTGCACCAACACGTCGAACCCCTATGTGATGATCGGCGCCGGTCTCGTGGCCCGCAAGGCACGCGAGAAAGGCCTGACGCGCAAGCCGTGGGTCAAGACCTCGCTTGCCCCCGGCAGCCAGGTGGTCTCCGCCTATCTCGAGGCAGCTGAGCTTCAGGACGATCTGGACGCAATCGGCTTCAACCTCGTGGGCTATGGCTGCACGACCTGCATCGGCAACTCGGGCCCGCTCGCGCCGGAAATCTCGAAATGCATCAATGACAACGACCTGATCGCCACCTCGGTCCTGTCGGGCAACCGCAACTTCGAGGGCCGGATCTCGCCCGACGTCCGCGCCAACTACCTCGCCTCCCCGCCGCTTGTCGTGGCCTACGCGCTCGTGGGCGACATGAACGTGGACATCACGAAAGACAGCCTCGGCAAGGATCAGGACGGCAACGACGTTTACCTCAAGGACATCTGGCCAACAGCCAAGGAGGTCGCCGACCTGGTCGAACAGACCGTGACGCGCGCAGCCTTCCAGGAGAAATACGCCGACGTCTTCAAGGGTGACGAGAAATGGCAAAGCGTGGAAACAACCGACGCCGAGACCTATGACTGGCCGTCGACCTCAACCTACGTCCAGAACCCGCCCTATTTCCAGGGCATGAGCAAGGAGCCGGGCACGATCTCCAACATCGCGGGCGCGCGCGTTCTGGCGCTCCTTGGCGACATGATCACAACCGACCACATCTCGCCCGCCGGGTCCTTCAAGGAAACCACACCGGCCGGTCAGTATCTCATCGAGCGGCAGGTGCCGGTGCGGGAGTTCAACTCCTACGGTTCGCGGCGCGGCAATCACGAGATCATGATGCGCGGCACCTTCGCCAATATCCGCATCAAGAACGAGATGCTCGATGGGGTCGAAGGCGGCTACACCAAGGGCCCCGATGGCGAGCAGACCTCGATCTTCGATGCGGCCATGGCCTACCAGGAGCAAGGCACACCGCTGGTGATCTTCGGCGGCGAACAATATGGCGCGGGCTCGTCTCGCGACTGGGCCGCCAAGGGCACGGCGCTGCTCGGGGTCAAGGCCGTGATCGCGGAGAGCTTCGAGCGTATCCACCGCTCCAACCTGGTCGGCATGGGCGTGATCCCGTTCGAGTTCACCGGAGGCGACACGCGCAAGAGCCTCGGGCTCACGGGTGAGGAAACCGTCGATATCGCCGGTCTCGATACGATCAAGCCGCTGGAAGTGGTGAAATGCACCATCACCTATGCCGATGGCACGCGCAAAGAGATCGACATCAAGTGTCGGATCGATACAGCGATCGAAATCGAGTATATCGAGCATGGCGGCGTCCTGCACTACGTGCTGCGCAACCTCGCTTCTCAGGCGCCGATGGCCGCGGAATGAGCCGGCTGGCTCTGGTGACGGGCGGATCGTCCGGAATCGGGGCCGCCATCGTGGAAGAGTTTGGAAAGGCGGGCCATCGGCTCGCCTTTTCCTATCGGGAGGATCGCGACGGAGCGGAGGCGCTTGTGGCGCGCATGGCCTCTGTCGGTGTCGACGCGCAGGCCTTTCCCTGCGATCTTGCAGATCCCCATGCCGCCGAAGCGCTGGCAGAGACCGTGACACGCGCCATGGGACAGGTCTCGATCCTCGTGAACAACGCAGGCCCCGGGCGCGCGACACCGCTTGAGCCCGGGATCGGGGCCGCCATGCGCGAGATCACGCAAGTGGGGCTCGCCTCTGCGCTCGAACTTTCCGCCCATGTGACGCCCGGAATGGGCGCGGGTGATGTGATCCTGAACATCTCGTCGCTGAACGGGCGCGAACCGCCCGCAACGGTGTCGGCCTTTGCCGCCATGAAGGCGGGGCTGGATGCGGCGACGCGCGCGCTGGCGCTGGAACTTGGTCCCCGCGGCATTCGCGTTGTCGGCATCGCGCCTGGTCCGATCGAGCGCGCGGATGCGCCGCGACCGGACGCTCTGCGGGACAAGATCCGGTCAAAGACCGCCCTGCCCCGCTTTGGCTCGGTGACCGATGTCGCGCATCTTGCACGGTTCGTGGTGTCAGAGCAGGCCGGTTTTTTGACCGGAGAAACCATTGGTCTGCATGGTGGCTGGCATTGATCTTCAACAGGCCGCGCCGCTTGGCCGGGGATGTCCGTTCATATGTTGCGCAAGTTTTCGCCGCAACGCAGCATGACTGCGCGAATCTGCGCCCACAGAGGCCCCGTGACTCGGGGCGCCCCGTTTTCCCCCTGTAAATCTGCCTCAAGATCGCTTTTCTGAAGACAGCAGAAAACAACGATCCTTGAGGCGCTCGACATGAAACCCATTACCATCGTTCAGGCCATCGCGTTATTGATCCTCGCGGTGATCGGTGTGCAGGCCGAGGATCCGGCAGCGGGCGCATGCCCTTTGCCCGACGAGGCCCCCACCGCCAGCTGCGACCTGGTCGATCTTTGAGCCCCGAGCGCGACCGCTGACGGGGCCTTTGAGCCGGGCCGATGTCCCAATCCCGCGCGTCAGGTCGCAAGCTCCATGGGCCCGGCCAATCGCATACGTAGTATGGTCGCCGCGTTTGCAGCCCTTTGAGACACAGGATGGCCGGGGGCAACCGCCCAAAACCCGCAGGCCGAGCACAAGCCCGGTCCCCGCACCGCGTGCAATCGATCAGCGGCCCAGCGCGGCGTTGAGCTTGGGAACGAAGCTTTGCTCGTAGTAGCTGCCCACCAAGGGGCCGACATGCTTGTAGAGGATCGTGCCATCGCCCGCGACGATGAAGGTTTCCGGCGGGCCGGTCACGCCCCATTCAATCGCGGTGCGCCCGACCGGATCGACCGGGACAGCCATGAAAGGGTTATCATCCTCTGTGAGATAGCTGATGGCCTGCTCCGGGCGATCCTTGTAATTCACGCCGATGATGCGCAGACCCGCGTCCTGCATTTCAAGCAGCACGGGATGTTCGGCCCGGCACGGCGGACACCAGCTCGCCCAGAAATTGACCAGCGTGACCTCGCCATTCCGCAGCATGTCGTCGCTCGCTGGCGCATAACCGTCCAGCGTTTCGGTCGGCAAGGCCGGGGCCTGGCGCCCCTCGAAACGGCTTTCCAGATCACCTGCGCCATCGCGCCCTAGACCGAAGAAGGCAATCAGCGCGAAGGCGCCAAAAATCGCCGGCGGCAGAATCATGAGCGGAGAGACTTTAGCCATTGCGGGTCGCCCGCTCACCTGACTGGCGTTTCACCCGGGCCTCGATGGCTTCGAGCTCGGCTTTGACCTTGCGTGCGCGGTGCATGCTCATCGCCACAAGGACCACGATCAACACCAGCGACACGGCATAGGAGCTCAGCACATATTGGGCGTAAGAGCCGAGATCAGGCATCATGCCAAGCGCTCCCGTGCCTGCAATGCCCGCGCCCGGCGCGCCCGGATCTCGGTCTGGGTGCGCAGGAAGACAAGGGCAATGAACAGCAGGACGAAGCCCGCTATCGACACCAGCAGCGGGAAGTAGAACACATCATGCACGTTTTCTTCCTTGTCGAGGGAAAGCGATGCACCCTGGTGCAGGCCCTGATTCCAGAACAGCACCGCGTACCGGCTCAACAGCGCAAACACCGATCCGACCAGACAGAGGATCGATGTCAGATCCGCGGCGGTATCGTCATCCTCGATGGCGCTCCAGAGCGCGATGTAGCCGAGATAGAACAGAAACAGGATGAGAAACGACGTCAGACGCGGATCCCAGACCCACCAGGTGCCCCACATCGGCTGGCCCCAGATGGCACCGGTGGCAAGGGCGATCACCGTCATCATCGCCCCGACCGGCGCTGCGGCGCGCGCCGCAAGGGCGCTGACATGGTGACGGCGTACGATCCAGATGATCGAGGCGACCAGCATCATCAGCCAGGCGTTGATCGCCATCAGCGCGGAGGGCACGTGCAAATAGATGATCTTGACCGTGGAGCCTTGCCGGAAATCATCCGGCGTGAAGAAAAAGCCCCAGATGAGGCCGACCGCAAGGCACAGGACCGCGGTCACCGACAACCAGGGCAAAAGCCGGTCGGTGGTGCGGATGAACTTGACGGGGTTTGCATATTCCCAGAACGACATGGCGAAAATCTATCCCTGATCCACGTCGGTTACACCTCAAATCCCCGTCAGAGGCAAGATGACGCGGCCGCATTTGCGACCCGGAATCGGCACGGCGTGCCGCCGCGCCGATGGGGGTTTTCCTCCCCCTTGCCCCCCGGAGGATATTTTACGCCCAAAGAAACCGGGAAGCCGGACGCTTAGCGCAGATTGATGCGCAAGACGGCGGCCGAGGCGAAGGGAAGAAGCGCCACGGCCCCGGCGCTGATCCCGGCGAGCATGGCAAGCGGCGTGGCAACGGCAAGCCCTTCAGCGCCGCGCCGGGCCACTTCGGCGCCAAAGATCAAGGTCGGCACGTAGAGCGGCAGAACCAGCAGGCTCAACAACAGGCCGCCGCGCTTCAGACCGACGGTCAGCGCGGCGCCGAATGTACCGATGACCGAGAGCGCCGGTGTGCCCACCGCAAGTGACAGGATCAGCCACAGGTAGCCGGCGGGTGGCAGGTTGAGCAAAACACCCAGCGCCGGCGCCGCCAGGACCAGTGGCAGCGCGGATGTCAGCCAATGCGCCAGCGCCTTGACCACGGCGATGGCTTCCATGGGCAGCGGCGCGGTCGCCAGAAGATCCAGCGAGCCGTCTTCCCAGTCCAGCGCGAAGATGCGGTCGAGCGACAGAAGGCAGGCCAGCAGGGCGCCGATCCAGAGCACACCAGGGGCAATCCGCGACAACAGCGCCGTTTCGGGGCCAACACCAAAGGGCACCATCACCACCACGATCAGGAAAAAGGCCAGACCCAGACCGAAGCCCCCGCCTGCACGCACCGCGAGCCGCATGTCCCGCGTGAGCAGCGCGATCACAGGAAGGCCTCGTCGGCATGCGAGAGTTGCGGCCGCGCGCGAAAGGGTGTGACGTCAAACGGCTCTGCCTCGGTCAGGCCAAGATCAATATGCGTTGCCATCAGCGCGGAGCCGCCCTGCGCCAGATGGGCGCGCACGGCCTCTGCAAAAAGCGCGACGGAGGCGGCATCGAGCGACACGGTCGGCTCGTCCAGCACCCAGACCGGGCGTCCGGTGACCATGAGCCGGGCCAGGCCGAGGCGGCGCTTCTGGCCCGCAGACAGGTTTCCTGCCAACCGGTCGCGCAAGGCGTCGAGATCGAAAGCCGCGAGGGCGGGTGCGATCTCGCCCGTGCCAAAGACACGCGCCCAGAAAGACAGGTTCTCCGTCACTGACAGCATCGACTTGATCCCGTCCGCGTGGGCGGCATAGGCGATCCTGTCCTCGGCCCCCGTAACCGACCCTTCGAAGGGCGGTTGCAGCCCGGCAACCGTGCGCAAGAGCGTCGTCTTGCCCGACCCGTTCGGGCCGCGCAGCACGAGCGCCCGGCCCGGCGACACGGTGAACTGCACCCCCGCGAGAACGGGTATGCCGCCGCGTGCAACCGCGAGGTTCCTGACCGTCAAATCCATGCCCCAGACCTACCCCAAGGGCGCGCGGGAGACACGCGCCAAAAGCGCGCGGTGACCGGTATACCGCAGCATCAGGACGGCCTGGGCGTCAGGAGGCACGCTCGATCGGCTCGTCGTCTTCGAGCCGGGCAACGCGCGCCCCGGCCTTCTGGGAGGTCACCACGCCGAGCGATTTCAGCTTTCGGTGCAGAGCAGACCGCTCCATGCCGACAAAATTCGCGGTGCGAGAGATGTTGCCGCCGAAGCGGTTGATCTGCGTGAGCAGATATTCCCGTTCAAAGGCCTCGCGCGCTTCGCGCAGTGGCATGGTCGCGAGCGTGCCGGACAGAATCACGCGATCTTGTTCCTGCTCGCTCGGGGCGGATTCCTGTGGCAGCTCGCGCGCCTCGATGGGCCCTGTGCCATCCCCGAGGATGAGAACCCGTTCCACCAGGTTCTTGAGCTGGCGGACATTGCCGGGCCAGGTCATGGTCTGCATCAGCGCGATGGCGTCATCGCTCAGTTCACGCAACGGCAGGCCCTGGCTCGCATTGCAGGCTTCGATGAAGTGCTGGGCCAGAACGGGGATATCCTCGCGCCGTTCGGCCAGAGACGGCACGGCGATCGGAACCACGTTGAGCCGGTGAAACAGTTCTTCGCGGAAACGGCCCGCGGCGATTTCTTCCTTCAGATCGCGATTGGTCGAGGAGATCACCCGCAGGTCCACACGCACCTTGTCGGCCCCGCCCACCCGGGTGAATTGCTGATCGACCAGCACCCTGAGGATCTTGGACTGGGTGCCGGTCGGCATATCCGCCACCTCGTCAAAATAGATCACGCCGCCATGCGCCTGCTCGAGCAGGCCCGGCTCCACCCCGCGCTTCGAGCTTTCGCGCCCGAACAGCATCGCTTCCATCATTTCCGGCTCGACACCGGCGGAATTCACCGTGACGAACGGCGCGTTGGCGCGGTTGGACTTTGCATGGATATAACGCGCGGCGACTTCCTTGCCGGCACCCGCGGGGCCTGTCAGCATCACCCGCCCGTTCGAGCGCGTGACCTTGTCGAGCTGGCTCACCAACGCGCGATAGGCGGAGCTTTCGCCGATCATCGAGGCCTGCTTGACCTCGCCTCGCTTGAGTTGCTGGTTCTCGCGGCGCAGGCGCGACGTCTCCATGGCCCGCCGGATCACCACCAGAAGCTGGTCGATGTTGAACGGCTTTTCGATGAAGTCATAGGCGCCCTGCTTGATCGCGGCGACGGCGATCTCGATATTGCCATGGCCCGAGATGATGACCACGGGCACATCCGGGTTGTCGCGCTTGACGGCCTTGAGGATGTCGATCCCGTCCATCTTGCTGTCTTTCAGCCAGATATCGAGGATCAGCAACGCCGGTGGCTCGGCGTTGATTTCGGCCATCGCATCGTTCGAGTTGCCCGCCAGCCGGGTGGTGAACCCCTCGTCTTCGAGAATGTCCCCGATCAGCTCACGAATGTCGCGTTCGTCATCGACGATCAGAATGTCGCTCATTGCTCTTGCCCTCTCATGTCGTCTCTTCTGTCTGTTGTGCGGCGGCGCCCACCAGCGCCGCGGGAACCAATGGCAGGCGGATCACGGCACGCGCGCCGCGATGGGCGCCCGGCTCGAACGGATCCGCATCCTCGAGAACGAGCGTTCCGCCATGCTCTTCGATGATCTTCTTGACGATCGGCAAGCCAAGGCCGGTGCCGCTATCGCGCGTGGTGACATAGGGTTCGAACAGGCGCGCGCGGTCCTCCGGCAACCCGATCCCGTTGTCCGAAATCCGAATAAGCGCCATGTCCTCGACCCGTTCCGCGGTCACGCGGATCTGCGGCACATGACCTTCCGGAGCCCCTTTCTCCTTGAGGCTCTCAATGGCTTCGCCGGCGTTCTTGATCAGGTTTGTCAACGCCTGTCCGATCATGGTTGCGTCCAGTTCCGCGGGCATGGCCGTGCTCGGCAAATCGGTGTCGAAGCGCACATCCGGCTGACCGGTTTCCTGCAACAGGACCGCTCCGCGAAGCAGCTCGGTCAGGTCGAGGGATTTGCGCTCCGGCTCCGGCATGCGCGCGAATTTGGAGAACTCGTCGACGATCCGGCGCAGATCACCGGTCTGGCGCACGATCACGCCGGTCATATCCTGCAACTTGCCCGCGTCTTCTTCGTCGAGTTGACGGGCAAACTTGCGCTGGATGCGCTCTGCCGAAAGCTGGATCGGCGTGAGCGGATTCTTGATTTCATGCGCGATTCGGCGCGCCACGTCGCCCCATGCCGCCATGCGCTGCGCGCTGACAAGGTCGGTCACGTCATCAAAGGCCAGCACGTAGCCTTCGAGCGACCCGTCATCGCGCCGCCGCACCGAAATGCGGACAAGCAGGTTCTCCAGGCGCCCTTCGCGGCTGACCTTGATCTCGTCTTGCACCGTCTCGCGGCCGGACTCGCGCAGAAGATCGAACAAGGGACCGAATTCCGGGACCGCGACCGGCAGCGGGACCGCAGAGCGCGTCTCATGCCAGCCAAGAAGCCGTTCGGCGGAGCGGTTCACAAACGTCACCTTGCCATCCGCGTCCAGCCCGACCACCCCGGAGGTCACCGAGGTGAGAACGCTGTCAAACAGGCGCTGGCGGCGTTCGATCTGGCGCGTGTTCTCCAGCAGCGTTTCGCGCTGCCCCTTGAGCTGCCGGGTCATCTGGTTGAAGTAGCGCCCGAGCATCGAGATCTCGTCATCGCCCTCTTCCTCGGGGACTTGCACGTCGAGATCGCCGGCACCGACCTGTTGTGCGGCCCCGGTCAGACGCCCCACGGGCCGCGACAGCCGCTCGGCAAACCACAGCCCTGCCCAAGTGGCGGCAAGGATCAGCAACATGGCGAACCCGAGATAGAGCAGCGCAAAATCGAAAAGCCGCCGGCCGCGCTCTGTTTCCTGTTGCTGATAAAACCGCGCGGTTTCGGCAGTCTCATCGAGCAGGTTCAGGATGCGCCCGTCCACCTCCCGGCTGACGTAAAGGTAACGGTCGACAAAGGCGCGCAGGGGCACAAGCGCGCGGAATTCGTTGTTGTCCCAGTCTGCAACAACCGCCACCCCGTCGCGATTGGACGCGGCGAAAACGTCCGCCGAGGGACGTTCGTAATCAAACAGATAGGATCCTTCCCCTCGGGCGCGGATCTCTCCGTCACCGTCGATGACATAGGCCTCTCGGAGCCCGCGCTGGATCTGCGCCTGCCCCTGCCCGAGGGCCAGTCGCAGATCGCCGCCATCCATGGCAAAGGTCGCACGTCCCGTGGCGTCGAGAAAGCGCGCCAGTGCCGCGACATCCTGCACGAGGCCGTCGCGCTGTTCTTCCTCATAGGCTTCCGCCGCGGCGAGCGAGGCGCCGACCACGTTCTGGACGCGGCTGGAAAACCAGGTCTCGAGCCCGATATTGATCGTCAGCACGGCAAAGACAGCAACGGTGATGGTTGGCAGCAGCGCCATGACCGCGAAAGCGCCCGTGAGGCGCAGGTGCAACCGTGATCCGGCCGATTGGGCGCGCCGCGCCGCCACCATCCGCGCCACCCGCGCCAGCACGAGTGCCGCCAGCAAGAGCACATAGACCAGATCCGCAAGCAGCACGAGACGGAGGGTCGTCAGCCGGTCCCCGGTGTCCAGCGGCCCCAGCACAAGGAATGTCAGGAACGCCAGGATCGGCCCCAGCAGCACAAGTGCCAGAGTCGCCGCGTTCTGCACCGCGCGCTTGCGCCGCAAACGCACCAACGCCGTCCAGTTCACGCTCGAAGAGAGCATACCGGACAAGCCCGGAGCCGAATTCCGTGCCCGTGTGGCCACAGCCAACCTCGCATTGATCCGTGACCCCATCCCTCCCTTCGGAGGCACAAACGTCACAACCGCCATATCTAGCGACCTTCTCACCGCTGATCGGTTGACCGAAGCGGCGGGGCCACAGTGATGTGACCGTTTTACATCAATTTGCGGCGGCGTGTCACGCGAATATCAAGGTCAGTGATCTTCTTGCGCAAAGTATTGCGGTTGATCCCGAGCAGATCGGCGCATTTCGCCTGATTCCCCCCGGTTGCCTCAAGCGCGATTTCGATAAGCGGCGCCTCCACTTCGCGGATGATCCTGCTGTGCAGGCCCGGCGGTGGCAGCATCGCGCCATGCAGATCGAAATACCGCCGCAGATGCCGCGCAACCGACGCGCCAAGCTTCTCATTGTCGCTCGCGCCACCCGAAAGCACCGGTCCTGTCTCGGGCTGGTTGCCGAGCACGGCCTCCACTTCGGATCGTGGGATCATTTCGTTTCGCGAGGTCAGGACCAGCCGCCGCACCGCGTTTTCAAGCTGGCGCACATTGCCCGGCCAGCTGTAGAGCCGAAGCAGTTCCTCGGCCTCCTCGGACAGCTTGCGCCGCGGCGCGCCCTCGCGTTCGGCGCGGTTCAGAAAATGCTCGGTGAGCAGCGCGATATCCTCGACCCGTTCGCGCAGCGCAGGCACAGCAATCGCGGCACCGTCCATCCGATAGAACAGGTCCTGTCGCACGCGACCTTCCTCCATGAGCCGTGCCGGATCCATTTGCGAAGTCGCCATGAACCGCGGCGCGTGATCGCCGGGACTGTCCATCATGCGGACGATCCGCGCCTGGATCTCGTCGTCGATATCGGCGATCTCGTCGATCAGAAGCGTGCCGCCCTTGACCCGCGCCAGCACGCGCGCCGGCCCTTCCAGATCCGACAGATCCGCGCCGGTCACCGTCACGAAGGGCAAGGTCCGCCGGTCGGAGAAATCGTGGATCGCGCGCGCAATCAAGGACTTGCCCGTGCCACTTTCGCCCGTGATGAGCGCCGGAAGATCGGTATTCATCACCCGCGCCACCAAACGGTAAAGCGCCTGCATTGCCGGCGTGCGTCCAACAAGGGGCAGCTCATCGGGCTCGTCGGCGCCGACCGTGACCTGCTCGACGTCCACCGCCGTGCGGCCACGGGTTTCGAGCGCGCGCGCGGTGCGCTTCATGAGATCGGGCAGGTCAAAGGGCTTGGGAAGGTAATCATAGGCTTCCGCCTCGGCCGCCTGAATTGCCGTCATGATCGTGTTCTGCGCCGATATCACGATCACCGGGAGCCCGGGGCGGTCCTCGGCAATCTTGGGCAGCATTTCCAGCCCGTTTCCGTCGGGCATGACGACATCGGAAATCACCACATCGCCCTTGCCCTCACCCACCCAGCGCATCAGCGTGGTCAGCGAAGACGTTGCGTGAACCTTGCACCCCGCTCGCGTCAGCGCCTGTGTCAACACCGTTCGGATGGTGCGGTCGTCATCGGCAACAAGAACGGTCCCGTCCATTTTGCTCTACTCCTCAGTTTTGCTCGCCGACACCGGTTTCGGTGCGCGCGGCAGGGAAATTCGAAACACGGTCTTGCCCGGTGCGCTGTCGACCGAAATCCAGCCGTTGTGGTCCGACACGATCTTGGAAACCAGCGCGAGGCCAAGCCCGGTGCCATTCTCCTTGCTCGAGACAAAGGGATCGAAGATATCGCTGCGGATATCGGCGGGTAGACCCGGGCCGTCATCAATGATCTCGATCTGCAAGGGCAAGGATTGGCCCTCGCCATCGGCGCGGCGCAACCGGAAACTGTGCTCATAGAAACTGTGCAGCCGGATCGTCCCGCCCTTGACAGGGTCCGCCGCTTCGGACGCGTTGCGCAGCAGGTTCAACACGACCTGCAAAAGCTGATCCGGATCGCCATACGCCATTGGCAGCGACGGGTCATAATCCTCGATGATCCGCATATGCGCGCCCACACCCAGAAGCGTGGAGCGGCGCGCGCGGTCCAGCACATCATGCAGGTTGACCTCCCGCCGCTCCGGCTCGGACAGGTTGCCGAACTGCTCGACCTGTTCGAGCAGCTTCACGATACGGCGGGTCTCGGCAACGATCAGATCCGTGAATTCAAGGTCTTCCGAGGCGAGGTTCATGCTCAGCAGCTGCGCCGCGCCGGCAATCCCTGCCAGCGGGTTCTTGATCTCGTGCGCCAGCATCTCGGCCATGCCGATCGCCGATTTGGCGGCCGATTTCACCGAATGGCTCTGGGTCATGCGCCCGGCCAGCTCGCGCGGGCTGATCAGCATCACCATCCAGCCCGGCCGTCCCATGAGCGGCGCGATCTGCAGGTTGCACACCAGAGGCGCGCGGTTGCCGGTGCCCACATCCACATCGTTCACAAAGAGCGGGGTGCCCTGGTTGCGCGCACGCGCCAGGCTCTCTTCCAAGGGCGCGTCCACGGCAAGCCTGTCCCAGACGGGCTGCCCCTGAAGCCATTTCGCGGAATTGTTGAGAAACCCTTCGCCCGCCGGGTTGAGGTCGCCGATCCGGTCGTCGGGATCGATGAGAATCGCCGGAACAGGCAGGGAGGACCAGATCATGGCCTCGGTATCTTCGGTCATGCCGCCGCGTCCTCCCCCGCCATGAGGGCATCGGACAGGAGCGCGATCACCGCCGCCGGATCCTTTGCGGTCAGAACCCGTTTGCGCAGCGCCGCCGGGGTGCGGGCCGCGTCCATATACCATCCGAGATGTTTGCGCGCGACGCGGTTGCCCAATGCGGCACCGTAAAAGGCCAGCATCGCTTCGTAATGCTCGATCACAAGCGCCACGCGATCGGCATCGCGGGGGATTTGTGGCGCAACGGTGCCGTAGAGCGCGGCAGACACTTCCGCCAGTCTCCACGGCGCACCTTGCGCGCCGCGACCGATCATCACCCCGTCGGCGCCGGATTTGTCGAGGGCCTCGCGGGCCGTCTGGGCGTCCACGATATCGCCATTGGCAACCACCGGGATCGAAACGGCCTCCTTGACCGCCCGGATTGCCGCCCAGTCGGCACGGCCCTTGTAGAACTGGCACCGGGTGCGCCCATGGATCACGACCATACGCACCCCGGCCCCTTCGGCCCGGCGCGCCAGGTCGGGCGCATTGAGCGCGGTGTCGTCCCAGCCGAGCCGTGTCTTGAGCGTCACCGGCAGATCCACCGCTGCCACGACCGCCTCGATCAGGCGCAAGGCATGGTCGGGCACCTGCATCAGCGCGGAGCCGCTCCAGCCCCCTGTCACCTTTTTGGCCGGGCAGCCCATATTGATGTCGATCACGCGTGCGCCCATGTCCGCAACGCGCCGCGCGGCCTCCGCCATGGGTTCAGGCTCACGCCCGGCAATCTGCACCGAGGTGTTTTCCACCGCGGCACCAAGCTCTGCCTTTTCGCGGGTTCCGGGGCGGCTTGTGAGGAATTCCCCGCTCGCAATCATCTCCGACACAACAAGGCCCGCGCCAAACCGGCTGACAAGGTCGCGAAACGGCAAATCGGTGATTCCCGCCAGCGGAGCCAGCAGGACAGGCGGTGTGATGGGCCTGTCACCGAGAGAAAGGGGCAAATGCTCAATCCTTGTGCAACTGCTTTCGAGGTAACCCTGCACCCGGCGTCATTCAATAAAATGACGACGAAAGCACGATGTGTCACAGGGTCACCGCCCAAAAAATAGGCGATTTGCCCGGATTGTTGCGCTTGCGCAAAGCAGCGCCTATGGCTGGCACGCGTGCCTCTGCCAGTCGCGCGGCGCGGCGCGGCGCAATGCGCAGCTTCACCGCCTTGAACCCACCCCTCGGTGCGGGCGTCCCTGACCCCGGCCGACCTGTCCGGAGACCGCCCGATGACAGTTGCCGCCCTCATCGTCGCCGCCGGGCGCGGACGTCGCGCTGGTGGGGGTATCCCGAAGCAATGGCGCCACGTTGCCGGTCGGCCCGTGGCACGCTGGACGCTGGAGGCATTCGAGCGCGTCGACAGAATTGTCATGGTGATTCACCCCGATGACCGCGTCGAGGCCAAGGCCGCCGCCGCGGGCTTGCCGGTGACGCTGGTGCAGGGGGCATCGACGCGCGCGGGATCCGTCCTGGCCGGGCTCGAGGCGCTCGCCGCCGATCCCCCCGGGATTGTGCTGATCCATGATGTTGCGCGCCCCTGTTTGTCGCAAACAGTGATCGACGGGGTCTGCGCGGCATTGGCCGAAACGCCCGGCGCGGCACCGGCCCTTGCGGTCACGGACGCTTTGTGGACCGGCGCGGAGGGCCGCGTGTCGGGAACGCGAGACCGCACGGGGCTCTATCGCGCGCAAACGCCGCAGGGGTTCCGCTTCGACGCAATCCTCGCCGCCCATCGCGCGTGGCCCACGGACGGACCGGAAGCGGCGGACGATGTGGCGGTGGCGCGCGCGGCGGGTCTGGACGTGGCCATCGTTCCGGGCGATGAAAGGAACCTCAAGATCACCGGACCGGAAGATTTCCGGCGCGCGGACAGGATCCTGAGCGAGAAGGACGGCAAAATGGATATTCGCGTTGGCAATGGCTACGATGTGCACCGGTTCGGGCCCGGCGATCACGTCATGCTTTGCGGTGTTGCGGTGCCTCACGCGGCGACGCTGATGGGGCATTCGGATGCCGATGTCGGGATGCACGCGCTGACCGACGCCATTTATGGCGCCATGGCCGAAGGCGATATCGGGCGGCACTTTCCGCCGAGCGATCCGCAATGGAAAGGCGCCGAAAGCCATATTTTCCTGCGCCATGCCGCCGAGCTTGCGGCCTCGCGGGGCTTCGTCCTGAGCCATGTCGACGTGACGCTGGTGTGTGAACGCCCCAAGATCGGCCCGCATGCGGAGGCGATGCGCGCCGCTCTGGCACAGATCCTCGGGATCGAGACCGGGCGGGTATCGGTCAAGGCCACGACCTCCGAGAAACTCGGCTTTACCGGGCGCGAAGAAGGCATCGCCGCGCTGGCCACCGCGACGCTGGTGGCACCGTGATCGGGCGGGCGTGCTCTTCCGCCCGGCCGGGCGGCTTCGCGGGAGCCCCGCGATGAAGTGGGTGGCGTCTCTCGGCGGGATCGGCTTCCTGCGCCCTGCCCCCGGCACCTGGGGGTCGCTCGCGGCGCTGCCGCTGGCCTACGGCATCCTGTCTTTTGGCGGGTTCTGGTTTTTTGTGAACCTGACGGTCTTTGCCTTTGTCACCGGCTGGATCGCCACCGACCGGGTGATCCGTGACGGTGACGATCACGATCCGTCCTGGGTGGTGATCGACGAGCTGGTCGGACAGTGGATCGCGCTCCTGCCCGTCGGATATGGCGCGGGCATGATGGGTGCGGACCTGTGGCGACTCTGGCCGGGTTGGGTCGCAGCCTTCGTGCTTTTCCGTCTGTTCGACATCACCAAGCCGTGGCTTGTGGGCCGCGCCGACCGGATGGGAACCGCGATGGGCGTGATGCTCGATGACATCTGGGCCGGTGTCTTTGCGGCCATTGGCGTCATCGTGCTGGCCGGGATCGCGCACGGGGTGCTGATGTGAGCCTGCCCGCCGCGAAAACGCTGGTCGAGACGCTCTCTGCGCGCGGCTGGACCACAACCACAGCCGAAAGCTGCACAGGCGGCGGCGTCGCCGCGGCGATTACGGATATCGCAGGCTCATCAGCCGTATTCGAGCGGGGGTTTGTCACCTATTCCAACCGTGCAAAGACCGAGATGCTGGGCGTTGCCCCCGCCACGCTCGATGTGCATGGCGCGGTATCCGAACCCGTGGTCGCAGAGATGGCCGAAGGGGCGCGCAGCCGCGCAGGTGCCCAGATCGCCGTTGCCATCAGCGGCATTGCCGGCCCCGGTGGATCGGAGTTCAAGCCCGAAGGGCGTGTGTGTTACGCGCTCGCGACGCAGGCCGGCCTGCGCACGCAGACCGTCGAGCATGGCGCCCTCGGCCGCGCCGCCGTTCGCGCCGCCGCTGTCGCCCATGCGCTGGCGCTTTTGCTGGATGCCGCGCGAGAGCCATGACATCGACATGGCAGGGGCGCGACCTGCCCGCCCCGGATCGCCCGCCGAAAGGCACGCCACCCCACAGCGTTTCACGGCAGGCAGACCGGGCCCGGATCATCCATACAGCACAGCGGCACGCCGCTCGAACGCACGCACGATGCGTTGCATCGCCTCGTAAAAGAACATGCCCGCCGCCCCTTGCAGGATGCGGTTGCGAAACTCGAAATCAACAAAGAAATCGACCTCCACTCCGCCATCGACATCAGTGAATTTCCACTTTGATACCATGTGCTTGAACGGACCATCGAGATATTCGGTGTCGATGCGTTTGTCCTGCGGCCACAGAACCACCCGCGAGCCAAACCGTTCGCGGAACACCTTGAAGCTGATCACGAGGTCGGCAAGCATCACCTCGCTGTCGCCGCGCTCTTCGCGGGACCGGATCCGCGCCGCGGCCGTCCACGGCAGAAATTGCGGATAGGAGCCGACATCGGCAACCAGGTCATACATCTGCTGCGCCGTGTAGGGCAGCGTGCGGGTCTCCGAGTGGGTCGGCATGTCGCCCCTTTTTTACCGTTACGTCCGTGACATTGCTGGCTGATTTCGTATGCTCGGCGCGGAATTTCAAGGGATGTCCCATGACCCAGCGTCCATATGTCGTAGAAGAGTTGATCTCCGCAAAGTCCATTGCGGCCCGGATCGAGGCGCTGTGCCGCGATATCACGCAGGAGTTTTCGGATACCAACAAACTCGTCGTCGTGGGTCTGTTGCGGGGGTCTTTCGTATTCATCGCCGATCTGGTGCGCGAGCTTGATCTTCCGGTCGAAGTCGATTTTCTGGAGGCGTCTTCTTACGGCGACGCGATGGAAAGCTCACGCGAAGTGCGGATACTCAAGGATCTCCGCGGCGCGATTGAAGGGCGCGACGTGCTGGTGGTCGAGGATATCATCGACACCGGCCACACGATGAACCACGTGTTGCGACTGCTTGCATCGCGCGAGCCCCGGCGGCTGCGGTCTATCGCGCTGCTCGACAAGCCGACGCGTCGCGAAGTCGATGTGCGCGCCGACTGGACCGGTTTCGAGATCCCCGACGAGTTTGTGGTGGGCTACGGGATCGACTTTGCCCAGCGCAACCGCAACCTGCCCTATATCGGCAAGGTGCGTTTCACCGATCCAGAGCCTGCCTGACCCTCTGAGCGCTCCGGCTCAGCATGTCACGATTTGCCTGAGATGCGTCTTCCCGCAGGGCACCAAGCGTTTTCTTGGTGCGCAAATCGCAGCAGCCCTGAGCGATTTCACACAGCTGTCAACTGGACATTACACTTTACACGCATAGGTCGTTGTCCTTACGCTGTGTCAATTAATCGCAGCGCTTTTCTCACACAGGGAGCACCCCATGAAAACGTTCATCGCCCTCGCAGCCGCTACGGCAACCGTTCTTGGAACCGCCGCTTACGCGCAGGATTTCAAAATGCCGGTTCAGGCCCGCCAAGGTCAGTTTGCAGTTTTGGCCATCAACCTCGGGATCCTTGGTGGCATGGCGCGTGGCGCGACCGAGTACGACGCGGAAGCCGCACAGGCCGCAGCAGACAGCATCGTTGCCGTGACCATGATCAACCAAGGCCCGCTCTGGCCGGAGGGGTCCGACAGCATGTCCATCGACGGCACGCGCGCAGAACCGGCAATCTGGGAGAACCTGCCGGACGTCCTGTCCAAATTTGGCGACCTGACCATGGCGGCGCAGGAATTGCAGGCAGTGGCCGGCACCGGCCAAGAGGCGATCGGCCCCGCGCTCGGCAAGCTCGGCGGCACCTGCAAGGCGTGCCACGACAACTACCGGACGCCTGAGTAAACGCGATGCTGCGCAAGCTCTTGATGCTTGCCATCCCGGCTGCGGTCATCGCAGCCGGCATTGGCCTGTGGGTGACGGCCCCAAGCACCGTTGAGGCAGCGCGTTTCGAAGCCCTGTCCGGCGATGCTGCGCGCGGCGAAACCGTCTTCACGGCATCGGGCTGCGCGTCCTGCCATACCGTCAAGGGCTCGGAAGACAAGCTGGTTCTGGCCGGCGGCCAGGCCTTCGCCTCTGATTTCGGCACTTTTTATGCGCCCAACATCTCGTCCCATCCAGAGGAAGGGATCGGCGGCTGGAGCCAAATCGCGTTTGCCAACGCCGTTTTGCGCGGCGTCTCCCCGGAGGGTCAGCACTATTACCCTGCCTTTCCCTACACGTCTTACGTCCGCATGACGGACGCGGATCTGGTCGATCTGTGGGCCTATATGCAGACGCTCCCGGCGGATGCGACACCGTCCAAGCCGCATGACGTTGGGTTCCCGTTCAACATCCGCCGCTCCGTGGGCGGGTGGAAATTCCTGTTCATGGATGACGGGTTTGTCACCGAAGCCGATTCAGAGCTGGAGCGGGGCCGGTATCTTGTGGAAGCGCTCGCGCATTGTGCCGAATGCCACACGCCGCGCAACGCGCTTGGCGCCCTGGACACCGCGCGCTGGATGGCGGGCGCGCCGAACCCGTCGGGTCAAGGCACGATCCCGCCGCTCACGCCGGACAAGCTGGACTGGTCCGCCGATGATATCGCGTATTACCTCGAGACCGGCTTTACCCCGGAATATGACAGCGCCGGCGGTCATATGGCTGCGGTGATAGACAATTTCTCGAAGCTTGGTCCCGAGGACCGCGCGGCGGTCGCCGCCTATGTGAAAGCGCTGCCTGCCCCCTGATCCGCTCGTTGGCACGACGCGCGCCAATCTCATGGCGGCGCGAGGATCGTGCCTCGACGGCACCGGCGCGGCCCGCCTCCCTGTGCGTGCCGCGACGACAAACAGGCCTCCGCGCGGAACATGATCCGCCTCAATCTGCGGCTGACCTGAGTCTTGGCGGAAACCGCAACGGGCACCCGGGCAGAACCAGCCTAGGTTTGGACGTGTCCCGGCAACACTGCCTGAAAAAAAGCGCGCGGAAGCGCTCCTTCGGATCACGCCCGGCCCCGCGTGCAAGGCGTGAGACGTGCAGGGTCGCGGCCGCGGCCTGCAAGGCAAGCGATGCGCAAGACGAGCGCCTGCATCTCGCTTCGAGCTCTCTGTCCTAGAGGCTGCTGTGCGCCTTGATCCGCGCTATTGGGTCGCCAGCTTGCGCATCCTTGCGGCGCGGAGCCGTGCGAAATCGTCTCCCGCGTGATAGGATGACCGGGTCAATGGCGTTGCGGAGACCATTTCGAACCCCTTGCCATAGGCCGCCTTTTCGTAGGCGACAAACTCATCCGGATGCACGAAGCGGTCCACCGCGTGATGTTTCGGCGTCGGTTGCAGATATTGGCCGATGGTGAGGAAATCGACATCAGCGGCGCGCATGTCATCCATGACCTGCAAGACTGACTGGCGGTCCTCGCCCAGCCCGACCATGATACCCGACTTGGTAAAGATCGACGGGTCGATTTCCTTCACGCGCTGCAACAGACGCAGCGAGTGGAAATACCGCGCACCGGGGCGCACCTCCGGGTAAAGGCCCGGCACGGTTTCAAGATTGTGGTTGAACACGTCCGGCTGTGCTGCCACGACAGTTTCCAGCGCGTCAGGACCACAGCGCAGGAAGTCAGGCGTCAGGATCTCGATCGTTGTCTCCGGGGACCGATGCCGCACGGCGCGGATCGTCTGGGCAAAATGCTCTGCCCCACCGTCTTCGAGGTCGTCGCGATCCACCGAGGTGATGACCACGTGGTTCAACCCCAGTTTCTGCACCGCATCGGCGACGCGTCCGGGTTCAAAGAGGTCCAGCGCATCGGGCCGTCCGGTCGCCACGTTGCAGAAGGTGCAGCCACGGGTGCAGATCTCGCCCATGATCATCATGGTGGCGTGGCCCTGGTTCCAGCATTCACCGGCATTGGGGCAACCAGCCTCTTCGCAAACCGTGACAAGCTTGTGCTCGCGCATGATCCGGCGCGTCTCGTTATAGCCTTCGCCGCCGGGCGCCTTGACGCGAATCCAACTGGGCTTTTTCGGTTGGGCATTGTCCTTGCGATGCGCCTTTTCAGGATGGCGCTGGTCGGGCAGCTTGAGGTCGCGCACGGTATTTTCCCCGCGAAGTGGTTCCGGTTCCCCCTCTATTAAGAGCAAGCAGGGAGAGTTACCAGTATCCGCGCTGTCACACCCGCGCGGAACAGCCCCGTTCTAACGAGTGCTCCCTGTGCGATCGCCATTTTATTTCAATAGCTTGCACTGCCTCCCTCGAAACCTCGCGCGCGACGGGGTGACGGACATGCAAGCAATGCAAGGCTCGGATGGCGCCACATTCGGGGCGGCCCATGGGGCGCGTTGGTCGAGACATGCTATGAACGATCAGCGCCCGCGCCCCTCTGCGCCTCTCCCCGATGGCACAATCGCGGCACCCTCAGCCTGCACAGCAGGACAGGCCGCGCCATCGGTCCCGGCATGATCGCGTTGGGGCCGGTGCATGGGGGATCCCGCGGCGGCGCTCAGCCGATCATGTCGCCACCCTCGGCGGCTTGTTCCTCGTAGTGGCGCTTGAGCCGTTGCAACGCGATGCGCAACACGATCTTTCCAGACCGTGCCGACCAGCCCAACGCTTTTTCCGCCGCCTCCAGACCCTCGAGATAGCAGCAGCATCGCAAAGCGACATCGCCCAGCCCCGGGCCCAGATCGCGCAACGCGCGGCTGAGCCGAACGCGCGCGGGAATGCTGCCGCGCACCGCCGCAGGGGTCTGTTCGGTCTCCAGCCCCATTGCGACGAAGGCATCCCAGCTTTGACCCGGTGCCTGCGCGGTTTGCGCCAGTTCGAAATCCTCGCGCAGCCGTTCGCCCGCGAGCACCAGCGCATCGGGCAGGAAAGGCGTGCCGTCCTTGTCGCGTCGTCGCGACAGAACCGTCAACGGACTTTCTGCAAGCAGATACTTGCCCTTGCGGCTGCGCGGGTCGCGGTCGATTTCTTCGAGCGCCGCTTCTGCGGCCACGCCGCTGTCAAAACCGGCCTGCGCTTCAGCAAAACCTCGCACCCGGTTTTCCTGTTGCGCCATGAGCGCGCTCAGCGCTGTTCGGCCGGTTGCGGTAATCCTGTAGCGCGAAATCCGACCGGGTGCCTCGCAAGCGATCCAGTCCTTGAGCGCCATGGCCTGCGCAATCGGCGCGTCGACCACCGCGGTACGGGCGCTCCCGCCATCCCCAGTGTCGCGCACCACAACCGCCTTATCCATTTCGGCAGCCACGGCAAGCACCGCCCCGCTCTCGCACAGGCGCCGCAAGACGCGCCGCGCTTCGCGGGCCAGCGTTGCCTCATCGGGCAAGCCGGGCATCGCGCCCTCGTCGCAAGCGCCAAGACCAAATCCGGTTGACGCCTCATCCTTCTGCGCGCCGCCAAGGACGCGCAAGGCCGCATCAACCAGCGGATCGTCCCGCCGGGTCTCGATCCTGCGCACCTGGCGCAGCACCGTGGAAGCATGAATGCCCGCATCCCGTGCAAGTTGGCGGATCGGCTGGCCGTACTCCGTATGCGCCAAATAGGCGCGCGCGGCGTCTGGCACCCAACCGGGCAAATCCGGCCCGGGGCTGTGGATAAATTCTCGCTCTGCCATATCGACTTTCCCCTCGTGATCCCCGCGTCAAAGCCCAGCCCCAGGCGTTCAAACAACGGTTCAAGCAGCAGATTCAACCTTGGATTGACAACCTATACGTGCATTTATTACCGGATGCTTAACGCATCTGGGATTTTCCAACTATTTGAGAGGAATGATAAACAAATCTGAAACGACCGTTCGGAGAGGCGCGCAAGGGCGCAACACTCGCTAAGGTTGTGTATCAGTGGAGATGTTGCAAACGACTCACTGTCACGAGGGACAAGAACCATGCAGGATATCCTGGGGATACTTTCGACATTGCGCCGTCCGCGGCTCCTCATTCGCGCCGCACGAATCGGATCAGAGGAATACCGGCGCGATCCGCATCTGCATCGCCTGATCGGGTATGGACGCCTGCCCAGACCGGGAAAGGCATTGATGACCCTGATGGAAATCGAAGGCGAATTGAACGACCAGCGCCGCGCACAGGCCGCGAGCTATTCCATTTCCAAACACGTGGAAATCCTGGTCGCCATGATGGGCGAAGCACGCCTGCTGCGCTCCAAGACCGAGTAAAACCCGAAACCGCCCGGTTGCGCGGACCCTTCCGCGCAACGGACAGCAAGACAGGCGGTCTTTGCGATGGTCAGGTGAAGCTGTCTGGCATCGACGCCTTCTTTTCTGCCACATAGTCGCGCAAGGCCGCTTCCGTCGCCGGGTCCATTTCGGGTTTGCGGTAGCTCTCAAGCTGCTTTTTCCACCGCTGCGTCGCGAAGCTCGCGCTGTCGCGTCCGCCCTCTTCGACCCAGGTCTCGTAGGGCTTGTAATCCAGCAGGTCAGACCGCCAGAAGGCGGATTTGAAATTCGCCTGGGTATGCGCACAACCAAGGTAATGCCCCCCCGGACCGACCTCGCGGATCGCGTCCATCGCCTGGGCGTTCTCATCGATCTGCACGCCTTTCGCAAGGTGATGCAACGTGCCGAGCTGATCCGCATCCATCACGAATTTCTCGTAGGAAGACACCAGCCCGCCTTCCATCCAGCCACAGGCGTGCAACATGAAGTTGACCCCCGCAAGCAACCCGACATTCAGGGAGTTCGCGGTCTCGTAAGCCGCCTGTGCATCGGGCAGCTTCGAGCCATTGAACGAGCCCGCCGAGCGGTAAGGCAAGCCCAGCCGCCGGGCCAATTGCCCAGCGCCATAGGTGATATGAGCCGCTTCGGGTGTCCCGAAGGTCGGCGCGCCGGAATTCATGTCGATCGAGGTCACAAACGTGCCCATGATCACCGGAGCGCCCGGCCGGATGATTTGCGCATAGGCAATGCCTGCCAGAACCTCGGCCAAAACCTGCGTCAACGTCCCCGCAACCGATACCGGCGCCATGGCTCCGCCCACGATAAAGGGTGAGATGATCGCCGCCTGGTTGTTTTTCGCATAAACTTCGAGCGCCCCCATCATCACGTCATCGAAGGTCAGCGGCGAGTTGATGTTGATAAGCGAGGTCATCACCGTGTTTTGCTGGACAAACTCCTTGCCGAACAGGATCTCGGCCATATCGACACTATCCTGCGCGCGGCTCGGTTCGGTGACCGACCCCATGAACGGCTTGTCCGACAAGGTCATGTGCGCCAGCAGCATGTCCAGATGGCGCTTGTTGACCGCGATATCCGTCGGTTCGCAAACCGTGCCGCCCGAATGGTGGAGCCATTTGGACATGTAGCCCAGCTTCACGAAATTCTCGAAGTCTTCCATCGTGGCATACCGGCGGCCCTTTTCCATGCAATGCACGAAGGGCGGGCCATAAACCGGTGCCAGAACGAGGGAGCGCCCACCAATTTCCACGGAGCGTTCGGGATTGCGCGCGTGCTGCGTGAACGCGGCAGGGGCCGTGGCGCAAAGGCTACGCGCAAGCCCCTTCGGCAAACGCACCCGCTCTCCTTCGACCGTCGCACCGGCCGCGCGCCAGCGGTCCAGCGCTGCCGGGTTGTTCACAAAATTCACGCCGATCTCTTCGAGCAGGATTTCGGCGTTGGCTTCGATGATTTCGAGCGCCTCTTCGTTGAGGATATCCAGATTGGGAATATTGCGTTCGATATACCGCGCCGTCTCGACGCTGATTGCGCTGCGCTCGGCCCGTCGTGCCGCGCCACCGCCACCCCGTGCCCGTCTGCGTGTGCCCGCTTCTGCCATGCTCAAACCCTCGTGTCGCGCCATTCCGGTTCTGTCGGGCCACGGCCCGTAGGGCGGGGTTTACCCCGCTGCGCGCACGCCCCCTGCTGCGATAACGCCCTTACGCAGACGAAAGCGACACACAGGCGCGGCAACGCCGTTTTACGCCGTCCGGCCGTGACGCGAAGAGGCGGCGCCCCATGCGGAGAAAAGCATCGCCCTGTGCCCGGAAACGCCTTGCCCCACCCGTCCGGGAAACCAACAAGGGCCACCGGGTCGACCTTGCCTGCACGGAGGCGTTGCCGAATCCCGCGCACGGACCTAGAGACTGCGACATGACCCAGTCCGCCGTCTCCCCCCGCCCCGCCATCGCGCATGAAACGTTGCTGATCGTCGATTTCGGCAGCCAGGTCACGCAGCTCATCGCCCGCCGCTTGCGCGAGTTGGACGTCTATTGCGAGATCCACCCCTACCAGACCCTGACCGCCGAGACACTGACCGAGATCGCACCGAAAGCGGTGATCCTGTCCGGGGGACCAGATAGCGTGACCCGTGAAGGCAGTCCGCGCGCGCCGGATGCGCTCTTCGAGATGGGCTTGCCGATCCTCGGCATCTGCTACGGCCAGCAGGTGATGATGACGCAGTTGGGCGGACGCGTGGTCTCGGGCGAGGGCACGGCGGAGTTCGGGCGCGCCTATGTCGAGCCCAAACAGGATCTGCCACTGCTCGAGGGCTGGTTTGCAGAAGGGCGCGAGCAGGTCTGGATGAGCCACGGCGACCACGTTGACACGCTCGCCCCCGGCTTCGAGGTCTACGGCACCTCGCCCGGTGCGCCCTTCGCCATCACCGCGGATGTGGCGCGTCATTTCTACGCGGTGCAGTTTCACCCCGAGGTTCATCACACCCCCAACGGCGCGCGGCTGTATGAAAATTTTGTGCGGCTCGCAGGCTTTACCGGCGACTGGACGATGGGCGCCTATCGCGAAGAGGCCGTGGCCCGCATTCGCGACCAGGTCGGCGACAAGAAGGTCATCTGCGCGCTCTCCGGCGGGGTCGACAGCTCGGTTGCGGCGGCGCTGATTCACGAAGCGATCGGCGATCAGCTCACCTGCGTCTTCGTGGATCACGGGCTGTTGCGTCTTAACGAGGCTGACGAGGTCGTGGGCATGTTCCGCGATCACATGAACCTCTCGGTGATTCATGCTCAGGAACAGGACCTGTTTCTCGGCAAGCTCGAAGGCGTCTCCGACCCCGAAACCAAGCGCAAGATCATCGGCGGGCTCTTCATCGACGTGTTCCAGAAATACGCCAACGAGATCGACGGCGCCGAGTTTCTGGCCCAGGGCACGCTCTACCCGGACGTGATCGAGAGCGTCAGCTTTTCCGGCGGCCCATCGGTGACGATCAAATCACACCACAATGTCGGCGGTCTGCCCGAGAAGATGGGGCTCAAGCTGGTCGAGCCGCTGCGCGAGTTGTTCAAGGACGAGGTCCGCGCGCTGGGCCGTGAACTGGGCCTGCCGGAACACTTCATCGGCCGCCACCCCTTCCCGGGACCCGGGCTCGCGATCCGCTGCCCGGGTGAAATCACCCGCGAAAAGCTCGAGATCCTGCGCAAGGCCGATGCGGTCTACATTGACCAGATCCGCAAACACGGGCTCTACGACGAGATCTGGCAGGCGTTCTGCGCCATCCTGCCCGTCCGGACCGTGGGCGTGATGGGCGACGGTCGCACCTATGACTTCGCCTGCGCATTGCGCGCAGTCACGTCGGTCGACGGGATGACGGCGGATTACTACCCGTTCAGCCATGAGTTCCTTGGCGAAACCGCCACGCGGATCATCAACGAAGTGCGCGGTATCAACCGGGTGACCTACGACATCACCTCCAAGCCTCCGGGCACGATCGAATGGGAGTGACCTCCGGCCCGGAATGCGCCCGCGCCTGAGACGCGCAAAAGACGATCGACACCTGCGGCACCGGCCTGCGGCACCGGGCCGGGCAAGACCGCCGCCCGCTGGGGTTTCTTCTGTCTCACAAATACCTCCGGGGGAGGCACAGCCTCGCTGTGCCGGGGGCAGCGCCCCCAATACCCCCCCGCGCAGCGCCCTCGCCTGCGCACGAGCGATGCGTCACACCGGCTGCGGGAAAGCCTGCGGGATGGCGGGCGGGGCGTCGTCGCTTCAGCGACGCGCGTCGCCCCGACATCTCAATGCACCTCATGTAAAACATGCAGATTATGAATTTGCGTCACGATCAGGGCCATGCGACATGCTGGACATCCAAATGCAAAGGTCCCGTTTCATGTCTGATGCCCTCACCCGCGCGCTTGCCTCCCGCGATTGGCTTCTTGCCGATGGCGCGACCGGGACCAACCTCTTCAACATGGGGCTCATGTCGGGAGACGCGCCTGAGTTCTGGAACGAAACCGAAACCGACAAGATCCGCGCGCTCTACCGTGGCGCTGTCGACGCCGGTTCGGATCTGTTCCTGACCAACAGCTTCGGCGCAAACGCCTCGCGCCTGAAACTGCACGATGCAGCAGACCGCGCCTACGCCCTGTCGAAACTCAGCGCGGAACTGGGGCGCGAGATCGCGGATGCCTGCGCGCGCGACATCATCGTGGCAGGATCCGTCGGCCCCACCGGCGAGATCATGGGCGCAGCGGGCACGCTCTCCCACGAAGATGCGGTTGCCATGTTCGAGGAAACCGCCGCCGGGCTGCGCGATGGCGGCGCGGATGTGCTCTGGGTCGAGACGATCTCGGCACCCGAGGAGTTCAAGGCCGCTGCCGAAGCCTTTGCCAAGGTGGACATGCCGTGGTGCGGCACCATGAGCTTTGACACCGCGGGACGGACCATGATGGGCATGACTTCCGCTGACATGGTGACCATGGTCGAGGCCCTGCCGAACCCGCCCATCGCCTTCGGGGCCAATTGCGGGGTCGGGGCGTCGGACCTGTTACGCACGGTCCTTGGATTTGCCGCGCAAGGCACAGACCGTCCGATCATTGCCAAGGGAAACGCGGGCATCCCGAAATTCGAAGACGGCCATATTCACTATGACGGCACGCCCGACCTGATGGCGGATTATGCCGTGCTTGCCCGCGACAGCGGTGCGCGGATCATCGGCGGTTGCTGCGGCACGACCCCTCCGCATCTCGCGGCCATGCGCGCCGCGCTGGAGAGCCGGCCACGTGGCACGACGCCAACACTGGAGCAGATCACCGAGGCGCTGGGCGGGTTTTCCTCCGCCGGTGACGGCACCGGGGACGACGTTGCGCCAACACGCACGCGCCGCCGACCCCGCAAACGCGCGTGAGAGCGCTGCCTTGCCTGCGGTCCTCCCAAATCTGCCCGCGTCTTCCGCGTGTTCCCGCATCGCGCGCGCCACGGCGCACCCGCAGTGCCGTGACACGCCGTCATGGCCGGTTTCAGAACAGCGACAATTGATCGCCGGCACGTGGCGGCGCCCGGAACAGATCGCAGCGCAGGGGCGCGGCACGCTCGGCCAGTCCCAACTGCCGCACCGCGCGGCGAAATCGTTGTGCAATCAGCGCCGCATAGGGTCCTTCACCACGCATCCGGACATGCCACCGGCTGTCATAATCCTTCCCGCCATGCATGGCCTGCAAATGCCCCATGATGCGGCGCGCCCTGTCGGGGTAATGCGTGGCCAACCAGTCGCGCCACAACGGCGCAACTTCCAGCGGAAGGCGCAGCATGATCCAGCTGGCCGCGTCGGCTCCGGCTCCCTGCGCGGCATCGAGAATGGCCTCCAGTTCGGGGTCGGTGAGCGCCGGGATCATGGGAGAGGCCATCACCCGCACCGGGATGCCAGCGTCGACGAGGCGGCGGATTGTGGCGAGCCTGCGCGCGGGCGCCGGGGCGCGCGGCTCCATCTTGCGCGACAGCACCGGATCAAGCGTCGTCACGGAGATCCCGACGCGCACCAGCCCCTGCGCCGCCATCGGAGCGAGCACATCGATATCCCGCTCGATCAAGGCGCCCTTGGTCACAATCGCCACCGGATGCCGGAACGCCGCGAGCACTTCGAGACAGTCACGCATCACGCCGTGGTCTTTCTCGATCGGCTGGTATGGATCGGTATTTGTTCCGATGGCAATGGGCGCCACGCGATACCGGGCTTTGCGCAGCTCCGCATCAAGCACCTGCGGCGCTTCCGGCCGGGCAATCAACCGTGTTTCGAAGTCAAGTCCCGGAGACAGTCCAAGCCAGGCATGGCTTGGCCGTGCGAAGCAATAGATGCACCCGTGCTCGCAGCCGCGATACGGGTTGAGCGTCCGGTCAAAGGGCAGATCCGGCGAGCGCACATAGCTGATCACGGAGCGCGGCCGCTCCTCGCTCACCTCGGTGCGCAGCACGGTTTGCTCTTCGCTCAGATCCCAGCCGTCATGCTCATCGACCCGCACATGGCACTCGTAGCGCCCGGTGTCACAACTCAGCGCGCCGCGCCCCTTGCGCCGCTCTGCCGGAACCGGTCGCGCCGCTTCAATTGGTCTGTCCATCGCGGATGCCTCCAGAGTGCAAAACTAGAACACAAAGAGAACATTCGCAATCCTGCCCCGCGCAAAGTCGGAGATATCGCGCCCCATGTCGCATTAGGGAAAGTGTGACGGGCCCGAAAAGACGAATGCTCAGGACAGCCTGAGTGAGACGAAGCCCCTCTGCCCAGCGCAGAGCCCCGCCGAGGAGGACATCATGTCCGACGAAGAAGACGACATCATCCTGTCCGAGCTGAGCGACGACGAGCTTGTGGAACAGATGTGGGACGACCTTTACGACGGTCTCAAGGAAGAGATCGAAGAAGGCGTCAACATCCTGCTCGAACGTGGCTGGCAGCCATACGACATTCTGACCAAGGCGCTGGTGGCTGGCATGACCATCGTGGGCAAGGATTTCCGTGACGGGATCCTTTTCGTGCCGGAAGTGCTTTTGGCCGCCAATGCCATGAAGGGCGGCATGGCAATTCTCAAGCCGCTTCTGGTCGAAACCGGCGCACCCCGCATGGGCAAGATGGTCATTGGCACCGTGAAGGGCGACATTCACGACATCGGCAAGAACCTTGTATCCATGATGATGGAAGGTGCCGGGTTCGAGGTGGTCGATCTGGGCATCAACAACGCCGTCGACGCCTATATGGAAGCCATCGCCACCGAGGAACCGGATATCCTCGGGATGTCTGCCCTGCTGACGACGACGATGCCCTATATGAAAGTCGTGATCGACACGATGGTCGAACAGGGCATCCGTGATGACTACATCGTTCTCGTCGGTGGCGCACCGCTGAACGAGGAATTCGGCAAGGCCATTGGCGCGGACGCGTATTGCCGCGATGCGGCCGTGGCGGTGGAAACGGCAAAGTCGTTCATCGCGCGCAAACACAACCAGATGGCCGCTGGCTGAGCGGACCAGACCCTTCCGGTTTGCCGCGCCGTCCCTCACGGTTCGGCGAACCGCAGAACGCCTGCCCCTGGGCGCATTCAGGCAACAGCAGCCCGACCCGGAGCGCGCGCTGGCCAACGGGCTGCCCCGTGAAATACGGCGTTAGTGGCCCGCAAAACACGGAACAGAAACGGTGTGTTTCAGCGCGCGACCGGCGACGCCCAGTCCTTGAGCAATGGCGAGACGCAAATCGATGCAAAAAATGGCATCGTCAAAAGCTCTTTGAAAACAACGCAAAACAGCGATTGTCACGCCCCTTGCCGCAGCGGCCTGCCTGTCTCGCATGTGTCAAAATCGGCGTTGCCGGCCAAGACCCTGCGCGGCTCCGCGCAATCTTTGGGAAATTCTTGCATCCTGCCTTTTTCTTTAACCGAATCTGCCCCATATTATTTGGGCAAAGGAGATGAGCATGCCTGTGACGTCATTGGCACTTTTGATCTTTTCGGTTCTTGCGGCCGGGGGCCTCACGATCTGGGCACTGAACGCATGGGGCCTTGTGACCGTGGTGCCAATGCTGCTCTGTCTCGCGCTGATCCTGCGCTGGGCATTGGCCGATACCCCTTATGACGACGGCCAAGCCTGAGCGGAACAGGAGTGGACAGCGGCGACGCGGTCGCCGTGCCAAGCCGCTATTTTCCGACAGCGACTCCCCGGCGCAACAAAATGAGAGCGGCGCATCGAATGCAGCCTCGCTCAGCGACGCGATTTTGGCAGAGGCTGGCCTGAAACCGGTCGGCACCGGCTCGATCCTCATGATTGCCTGCGGCGCCCTCGCCCGGGAGATCCTCGAAATCAAACGCATTGGCGGCTGGTCGCATCTGGACCTGACGTGCCTGCCTGCAATCCTGCACAACCATCCCGAGCGGATTGCAAGCGCGGTTGAAGATGCGGTTTTGCGCCATCGCCAGCACTACAAGACGATCTTCGTGGCCTACGCGGATTGCGGCACAGGCGGCGTCCTTGAAGCGACCTGTGCGCGGCTGGATGTCGAGATGATCCGTGGCCCGCATTGCTATGCCTTCTTTGACGGGCTGGAGCGCTTCGCGGCGCGGGATGAAATGACCGCCTTTTATCTGACCGACTTTCTTGTGCGCCAGTTTGATGCCTTTGTCTGGAAACCGCTCGGGCTGGATCAGCACCCGGACCTGCGTGACAGTTATTTCGCGCATTACGAGGTATTGGTCTATCTGGCGCAAACCGAAGATCCCGCGCTGACCACCAAGGCAGAGGATGCCGCCGCACGACTCGGCTTGCGGTTTGAGCGACGACTGACCGGCTACGGGGAACTGCAAAGCACGATTTCGAGATGGGCGGACACCCCTCTGGTGACGCAGGGTTAGACACGCGGTCCGCGCCGGATTTGCGCATTGGCGGTTGGCGGGGCCTGTTGTCCGCACCGTCAGACGCGGTGCCTCAGAAATCGATACGGCTGATAAGGCGCGCCGCTTTGCGGAACGGTCCTTTACCGGTTGGATTAACGCCGCCGCATAGTCATCCGGCTTCAGACGGACCTTCCGCCCGATCCAGACCCGGAGACCGACCCGCCGCCCGAACCAAAACCGGCACGCTTGGCCTTGGCCCTGACACTGCAAGCGGGAGCGACCACAGGGCCACCGGGTGGATCCGCGCCCGCCGCAAGCGACCCCGCAGCCTTGCGTGGCACGCGCCGGACAGGGCCTGCATCCCATGGGCGCGAAGGGCATCAGGACATCAAGGGAGGTCTCAGCCCTCGTGCCTACAACTCGCGCACGCCACGCGGCGCAGAGTCAAACCATGGCGGCAAACCGCCCCTCCGCACCAAAGGTCAAGAAACGCGGCACCCGTCTCCGAAACCCGAACGACCCGTTCAGTTTTCCGACGGGTTCAACAGGATGTGCGACACCGGCACGATAGACACGGTGGCCGCGCGGTCCTGCAAGCCCCAGAGAACCAGCGCCGAAACCGTATCCGCGCTCAGCCGTCCCATCATCACAACTGCCCCGTCCTGTCGCGCCCGGAATGCTGCCTGATCCAGAAAGCGGCGAATGACGCGCTCATCCTGCCCTTCTCCATCAAAATCCCGGAAGACCGATACGGACGGCACGCCTTCGCGCGCGGCAAGCTGCTCGCCGGTATTCAACCCCTTTGGCATCAGAACAAGGCCGTGTCCCGATGCGGCCAGGGCCTGAGCGGTCTGGACCGTGACGGTGCGGCTGTCTTGAAGCCCACCCTCAGGCGCTTCCATCACACCGATCGCGGTGGGCACGCTGTCGAGCACCGCAGACAGGGACACTTCCACATCGGAGGCCTGCGCGCCCTCGGGCATCGCGCCAATCGCAAGCACCTCGAATCCGGCGACGCGATAGGCTTCGGCACGGTTCGAGGCTCCTTCAGTTTGGGGATCGACGGCAAATGTGACGGGAAAGGGAAGCGGCGCGAGCGCTTCGGGTCCGAGCGGGCCGGTCGGGTCGTCGATCAATATGATGGAGACGCGGGGCTTGGCAGGGTCCGCCTCCGCCGACGCAGCATATCGCGCCAATGGCCGCGCCTCATCTTCCGCATCCGTATCCGCGTCCGCATTCGTAGAGGAATCGGCATCGGCGACATCGCCACCGCCCCCTCCAATCCGTGGCAGGCGGCTCGTGGTGACCGCGCCTTCGCGCTCGACCAGAGAAACCGCCGGGCGACCGATCTGTGGGCCGGTCTCCTCTTCCGGCGCCGCGTCTTGCTCCTCGGGCGGGGCGGCGTCGTCCTCGGCAACCGCGTCGCTTTCATCCGGCGCGGGCTCTTCGACCGGCGCCGCCTCCGCGGACGGGTCTTCCGCGACCTCCTCGACGATCAGCGCCGAATCGCCCTGCGGCAAGGGCGGCGCTGGCGGTTGCAGCGGCGCAAGCGCGGTATCGCGCCCGGCCTCGGGATCCACCAGACCCGGTGCTGCAGCCTGGCCCGCAGGCAGCACCGGCCCATCGGTGGTCACGTCGATCCCCCGACCGGCAGCGGCCTCGTCGCGGACCGGCGGCGCGGTCAGGACCGTGTCCGGCGGTGCCCCCACATCGGGCGGCGCAAGCGGAGTCGTGTCTGCGCCGATCACGACCGGCGTTTCCGGCGCAGCAAGCGGATCGGTCTGGAGCACGGGTAGGTCCACGGCGGCCTCCGGCGGCGGGCGTCGGCCCGGTGCATCCGGATCCGCCTCTGCTGCACGGGCCAAGGCCGCTTCGTCTTCGGCCCTGTTCGGGTCGGGTTGCGGCGCAGCTGGTGGCTGATCCGGCGCGTCCTCCGCCACGACAGTGTCCGCTGCCGCGTCCACCCGTGCGGGCACATCAGGGTCTGCTCCCAGCGCCTCAGCCGCAGGCGCGGGGTCTTCCACAACCGCCTGTGGCGGTTCAGCGTCATTGGCCGCGTCCGGCCCGGGCCCGGTCAGCACCGACAGCGCGCCCACACCAACCCCGGACACAACCGTGCCCCAGACCAACCCCATCAGAAATCCACGTGCCATGGCGCTCTTGCCTCCTGCCCCGCTCGTCGCCAGCGCGCGCCGGGCCGTTGCCCTTGACCTCGCTCTGACTGCCTGTGCATGTATACCGCTGAACGCCGCCTCGCCGCCAGCCCCGGAGACCCGTGAGCCCATGATTTTGCTGATCGACAATTATGACAGCTTCACCTGGAACCTCGTGCATTACATTGGCGAGCTTGGTGCGGCGGTCGATGTGCGCCGCAACGATGCGCTCAGCGCCGAAGAGGCTATCGCCCTGCGCCCGGACGCCATCGTGCTCAGCCCCGGCCCCTGCGATCCGGACCGTGCGGGCATCTGCCTTGCGCTGACCCGCGCCGCTGCCGAGGCGGAGATCCCGCTTCTGGGCGTGTGCCTCGGCCACCAGACCATCGGGCAAGCTTTTGGCGGCACGGTGGTGCGCCATGACGAGATCGTGCACGGCAAGGCCGGCCTCATGCATCACGAGGGCAAGAGCGTCTTTGCCGGGCTGCCGTCGCCGCTCTCGGCAACGCGCTATCACTCGCTCGTGGTCTCCCGCGAGGGGTTACCCGATTGCCTTGAAGTGACCGCCACGCTCGAAGACGGCACGATCATGGGTCTCGCCCATCGCACGCTGCCTGTTCACGGCGTTCAGTTCCACCCTGAGTCCATCCGGTCCGAGCATGGCCACGCGATGCTCAAGACTTTCCTCGACAGCGTGAAGGTGCCCGCGTGAGTGACGATATCCGCCCCTTGATCGGTGCCGCCGCCGATCGCCCCCTGACCCGCGCTGAAGCAGAGCGGGCCTTCACCACTCTGTTTGAAGGGGCGGCAACCCCGGCCCAGATCGGTGGCCTCCTGATGGCCCTGCGCACGCGCGGCGAAACCGTCGAAGAATACGCAGCCGCCGCCGCGGTCATGCGCGCCAAATGCCACAAGGTTCAAGCGCCCGCAGGCGCGATGGACATCGTCGGCACCGGCGGCGATGGCAAGGGCACACTGAACATCTCCACTGCCACCGCCTTTGTGGTCGCCGGCGCAGGGGTGCCTGTGGCCAAACACGGAAACCGCAATCTCAGCTCCAAATCCGGCGCGGCCGATGCGCTCGGAGAGATGGGTATCGCCGTGATGATCAATGCCGCGGCGGTCGAGAAGGCCATCGCACAATGCGGGATCGGCTTCATGATGGCGCCCATGCACCACCCGGCCATGGCCCATGTGGGCCCGGTCCGGGCGGAACTCGGCACGCGCACGATCTTCAACATTCTGGGGCCATTGACCAACCCCGCCGGGGTCAAACGCCAGCTCACCGGGGCCTTCGCCCGCGACCTGATCCGCCCAATGGCCGAAACGCTCGGCCAGCTCGGCTCCGAACGCGCCTGGCTGGTCCACGGCTCCGACGGCACCGACGAGCTGACCATCACCGGCGTCAGCTGGCTCGCCGCGCTTGAAGAGGACGGCTCGGTCCGCGAAGCGGAGATCCACCCGGAAGATGCCGGCCTGCCCGTGCATCCGTTCGAAGAGATCCTCGGCGGTGCGCCCGCCGAAAACGCAGCTGCGTTCCGGGCCTTGCTCGATGGGGCCGCAGGCGCGTATCGGGATGCCGTTCTGCTGAACGCTGCCGCCGCTCTGGTGGTCGCAGGGCGTGCGGCGGATCTGCGCGACGGGGTGACCATGGCGCGCGAGAGCATCGACAGCGGCGCGGCCAGGGCCAAGCTCGAAGCGCTTGCCGCCGCGACGCAAGCCGCCGCCTGAGACGCGCCACAGACCGTGTCACGCATCCCTTCCGCTTGGGCCGATCTGCCCTTCTGGACAACGCAGTGGCCCAGAGTGCGGGCGGCCCTTGCCGCGGAAACGCGTCCCGTTCTGCCACCCGAACCGCACCGGTTTGCCGCGCTCGACGCCTGCCCACCCGAAACGGTGCGGGTTGTGATCCTCGGTCAGGACCCCTATCCGACGCCCGGCCATGCGCATGGTTTCGCCTTTTCGGTGGCGCCGGAGGTCACTCCCCTGCCCCGCAGTCTCGCCAATATCTTCAAGGAGATGCAGGCGGATCTCGGTGCCTGCCCGGTGACCGGCGATCTGCGGTTCTGGGCCGATCAAGGCGTGTTGCTGCTGAACTCCGCGCTGTCCGTGCCTGCCGGAGAGGCAGGCGCCCATGCGCGGCTTGGCTGGCTGCATCTGGTGCGCGATGTGCTGCACCGTCTGGACGACCGGCCGCGCGCCTATATCCTGTGGGGCAAACATGCACAGCAGCTGGCTGCGGTCATCCGGCACAAGGAGGCGTTGCGGATCGAAAGCCCTCACCCCTCTCCTCTTTCGGCGCGACGCGGCTTTTTCGGCTCGCGCCCCTTTTCGCGGGTCAACGAGTGGCTTATTGCCAAGGGACACACCGCGATTGATTGGGCTGGCCCCGCCCCCGAAAAGACCGAGACGACGACCTTATGACCCAGACAATTCTCGACAAGATCAAGGCTTACAAGCTTGAAGAGGTGGCCGCCGACAAGGCCGCCCGCCCCCTTTCCGAGGTAGAGGAAGCCGCGCGCGCAGCGCCTGCCTTGCGCCCCTTCGCCAAAGCGCTCAGGACCGCTGCCACCCAGGGCTACGGGTTGATTGCCGAGGTCAAGAAAGCGTCCCCCTCCAAAGGGCTGATCCGCGCGGATTTCGACCCGGCGACGCTTGCCCGCGCCTATGAGGCTGGCGGCGCGACCTGCCTCTCCGTGTTGACCGACACACCGTCGTTCCAGGGCGCCAAGGCGTTCCTCGTGGAGGCCCGCGAGGCAACCGGCCTGCCGGCGTTGCGCAAGGACTTCATGTATGACCCCTACCAGGTGGCCGAGGCACGCGCGCTTGGGGCCGACTGCATCCTGATCATCATGGCCAGCGTTTCCGATGCGCAGGCTGCCGAATTGGAGGATGCCGCGGCAAGCTGGGGCATGGACGCGTTGATCGAAGTGCATGACCGGCCCGAACTCGACCGGGCCCTGGCTCTTAAATCGCCGTTGATCGGCGTCAACAACCGCAACCTCAAGACTTTCGAGACCACGCTGGACACCACGCGGGTTCTGTCGCGGGCGGTTCCCGAGGATCGGTTCCTGATTTCCGAATCCGGGCTCAACACCCCCGCCGATCTGGCGGATATGGCCGGGCATGGCGCGCGCGCCTTCCTGATCGGGGAAAGCCTCATGCGCCAGACGGACGTGGAAAGCGCGACCCGCGCGCTGCTTGCAGACCCGGTGCCGGCATGAGCGGCGGTCTGACCCATTTCGACGAGGCCGGCCATGCGCATATGGTCGATGTCTCCGAAAAGGCCGTCACGGCGCGCATTGCCACCGCAGAAGGCTGGGTGCGCATGGCGCCCGAAACCTTCGCGCTGATCACCGAAGGGCGCGCCAGGAAGGGTGACGTCGTCGGGGTGGCGCGGCTCGCCGGGATCATGGGCGCCAAGAAGACGCCGGAGCTGATCCCGCTCTGTCACCCCTTGCCGGTGACCAAGGTGACCGTCGATCTGACGCAGGACCCCGACCTTCCCGGACTGCGCATCGAGGCGACGGTCAAGACAACCGGCCAGACCGGTGTCGAGATGGAAGCGCTCACCGCGGTCTCCGTCGCCGCGCTGACGGTCTATGACATGGTCAAGGCGGTCGATAAGACCATGGAAATCGGCGGCACACGCGTGATTCTCAAGGATGGCGGCAAATCGGGGCGCTTCGAGGCCAAATGATCACCGTCGACGACGCCCTTGCCCTGCTTTTCGCCCTCGCCAAGCCGCTTGGCACGGAACGGGTGAGCCTTCTGGACGGTGCCGGTCGCGTGCTCGCGGAACCGGTCGTGGCGGAGCGCGACCAGCCGCCTTTTCCTGCATCCGCGATGGATGGCTACGCCGTGGCCGAAGCACGGCCCGGCGACCGGCTGACCGTCATCGGGGAAAGCGCCGCGGGCGCGCGGTTTGACGGCGCCGTTGGCGCGGGACAGGCGGTGCGCATTTTCACAGGAGCGCCGGTGCCGCCGGGTGCGACCCGGATCGTCATTCAGGAAGACGTCACCCGCGACGGGGACACCATCGTGATCGGCGCGGCGCTGGACACCGCGGGCTATATCCGCCCGGCGGGTAACGATTTCTGCAAGGGAGCGCGGGTCGAAGCCGGGCGCATTCTCACCGCCAGTGACATCGCCCTGATCGCATCCATGAACTTGCCCGAAATCACCGTGGCGCGCCGCCCGAATGTCGCGCTGATATCCACGGGTGACGAATTGGTCATGCCCGGTGATGCGCTTGGCCCCGACCAGATCATCGCTTCGAATACCTTTGGTCTGCATGCGTTGCTCACCGCCTTGGGCGCAAGGCCAAGGCTGCTGCCGATTGCGCGCGACAACGCCGCGTCTCTCAAGACCTGTTTCGACCTTGCCAGCGGTGCGGATCTTGTCATCACGGTCGGTGGCGCCTCGGTTGGGGATCACGATCTGGTTGCGCCGGTCGCCGCCGAGCTCGGCATGGAACAGGCCTTCCACAAGGTCGCCATGCGGCCGGGCAAACCATTGATGTCGGGCCGGATCGGATCCGCCATGATGATCGGCCTGCCCGGCAATCCGGTTTCGGCCATGGTCTGTGGCCACGTCTTTGTGGCCCCCGTGATCCGCGCGCTTCTTGGCCTTCCCGCGGAACCTGCGCCACGACAGGAAGCGCCGCTCGCCGCTCCGATCACGGCGAATGGAACGCGAGAACACTACATGCGCGCGCGGCTCGATGACAGCGGGCTGACGGTGTTCGACCGCCAGGACTCGAGCCTGTTATCCGTCCTCGGCGCGGCCAATGCGCTTGTGGTGCGTCCGGTGGGCGACCCGCCGCGCGCGGCGGGAGAGACAATGTCTTACTTGCCGCTCTGACGTCCGGGCCTTCAACCAACAAGGTATCGCATCTGGCGGGTGAGCCGTCCGCAGGCGCGATCCGGTCCGAGCGCCCCCGCGCTCTTCCCCAAAAACCGATCCTCCGTCGCTTTCGATGGCGCCCCGCCCCGGACCACCTCCGCGCGTAGCCCAGGCTTGAAATCCGCGCCGGTCCGGGAGGCTCCCCAAACGCGCGGCTGGTGTCTGGCCCGCCGCGTTCCTTTTGGGGTCCGAGGTGTTGCCGCCGCTGTGTGGAGCGCTGCTGCACGGCACTGTTCCGGATACCGAAGCGACGAGAAAGCCGTTCTCGCTCTGGGCCAGAGCCTCAAGCCTGCCGGTTCGGTGAACCAGCCGCACCTACGGAACGCGCGCCCCCGATCTTCGCGCCCCCATCGACGCCATGGTTGCTCGGACCACCGCGCGTCCTCAACGGTCGCGCCGGGCGGCACGCACACCGCCACGCCGATTGCGGGCAAATCCGGTGTTGCGCGCCATCAGGGTCCGACGCGGCTTTCCGCCCCGGACCCCGACAAAACCTCGCTCAGGCGGCGTGGTCGCTGCGTGCTTCGCGGATCAGGCGCAGAATATCCTGTGCCGCCTCGGGGATGTTTGTTCCCGGCCCGAAGATCGCTTTCACACCCGCCTTGTAGAGAAAGTCGTAATCCTGCTGGGGAATAACCCCGCCGCAGATCACGAGGATATCCCCCGCGCCCTGCGCCTTGAGCGCGTCGACAAGCTGCGGCGCCAACGTCTTGTGACCCGCCGCCTGCGACGAGATCCCGATCACATGCACGTCATTGTCGATGGCGTCCTGCGCGGCCTCATCCGGGGTCTGGAACAGCGGTCCCACATCCACGTCAAACCCGATATCGGCAAACGCGGTCGCGATGACCTTGGCGCCACGGTCATGCCCGTCCTGCCCCATCTTGACCACCAGCATCCGCGGGCGGCGCCCTTCGTCCTCGGCAAAGGCCTCAACCGATTTCTGGATCGCGGCAAAGCCTTCGTCGCCCTCGTAGGCTGCGCCATACACCCCTGCGAGCGTCTTCACCTCGGCACGATGCCGCCCAAACACCTTTTCCATCGCCATGCTGATCTCTCCCACGCTGGCACGATGTCGGGCCGCCTCCACTGCCGCCTCGAGCAAGTTGCCCCCCTCTTCCGCGCGGCGGCTGAGTTCGGCCAAGGCTGCGTCACAGGCTGCCGCGTCCCGCTCCGCGCGGATCTTTTCAAGCCGCGCGATCTGCCCGTCGCGGACCTTGGCGTTGTCGATATCGAGGATGTCCAGCGCGTCTTCCTTCGCGAGCCGATACTTGTTGACCCCGACGATCACGTCATCGCCCCGGTCGATCTCCGCCTGACGGCGCGCCGCGGTCTCCTCGATGCGCAGCTTCGGCATGCCCGACGCGACGGCCTTGGTCATGCCGCCCATCTCGTCGACCTCCTCGATCAGCGCCCAGGCCGCCTCGGCGAGGTCATGGGTCAGCTTCTCGACATAGTAAGACCCGGCCAACGGATCGACGACCTTGGTCACGCCGGTCTCTTCCTGCAAGATCAACTGGGTGTTGCGGGCAATGCGCGCGGAGAACTCCGTCGGCAACGCGATGGCCTCGTCGAGCGCATTCGTGTGCAGGCTCTGCGTGCCACCAAGCACCGCCGACATCGCCTCATAGGCGGTGCGCACCACGTTGTTGTAGGGATCCTGTTCCGCAAGGCTCACGCCCGAGGTCTGGCAATGGGTCCGCAGCATCTTGGAGCGCGGGTTCTGTGCGCCAAGCTCGGTCATGATCCGGTGCCACAGCATCCGCGCCGCGCGCAGCTTCGCCACTTCCATGAAGAAATTCTTGCCAATCGCAAAGAAGAACGACAGGCGGCCTGCAAACTTGTCCACGTCCATGCCGCGCGCCATGGCGGTCTTGACGTATTCCTTGCCGTCCGCGAGCGTGTAGGCCAGTTCCTGCACAAGGTTCGCGCCCGCCTCCTGCATGTGATAGCCGGAAATCGAAATGGAATTGAATTTCGGCATCTCGGCGGAGGTGTATTCGATGATATCCGCGATGATCCGCATGCTGGGCTCGGGCGGATAGACATAGGTGTTGCGGACCATGAACTCCTTGAGAATGTCGTTCTGGATCGTGCCGGACAGCAGCGCGCGATCATGGCCCTGTTCTTCGCCGGTGACGATGAAACTGGCAAGGATCGGGATCACCGCGCCGTTCATCGTCATCGAGACGGACACCTGATCGAGCGGGATCTGGTCGAACAGGATCTTCATGTCCTCCACGCTGTCGATCGCCACACCGGCCTTGCCGACATCGCCCACAACGCGCGGATGATCGCTGTCATACCCGCGATGGGTCGCAAGATCGAACGCCACGGACACCCCTTGTTGCCCGGCGGCCAGCGCCTTGCGGTAAAACGCATTCGATTCCTCGGCGGTGGAGAACCCGGCATATTGCCGGATCGTCCAGGGCCGGCCGGCATACATGGTCGCCTTCACGCCTCGGGTGAAGGGCTCCGCGCCGGGTGTGCCCCCCATATGCGGCAGGCCTTCGATATCGGCAGCCGTGTAGAGCGGCTTCACCGGGATGCCTTCAAGCGTGTCCCAGGTGAGATCCTCGAGCGGGCGACCCCGCAATTCCTTTTCGGCCAGCTTACGCCAATCGTCGGGCAGATCCGTCATGGTGGGTTCTTCCTCTCTCTTGCAGAACCGGTGCCGGTGTGATCACCGGTCTGTTTGGTTCCGGTATCGGTGTGAATATCGCCAGCCCATCCGCCCCGGCGCGAAGCCAGAACAGATCGTCGGCGTAAAGCTCCCTGAGGCGCGCGCCCTGGGCGGCGCTGAACGGAAGCCAGCGCCCCTCGCCATGCGCCACCCGCGCGGTGTCGACGCCGCGCTCCGCAAGGATGCGGCGCAACGCGGGTTTCTGCGGGCTGCGGTTGACGCGGAAGGCCCGTGGCTCGGTCTTCGGCACGCCCGTCGCCCCGGTGATGGCGCCCAGCAGATCCGCGGGCGCATCGCTGCGCTCTTCGAACAAGGTCACGACAATCTCACTTCCGGGGCAGGCACAGGACAGATCGGTGATCACGTCGCGCCAGCTTCGGTTGCTGCACGCAATCGCGTCACAGGTCTCGACCGACGGCAACCGCAGCCCGCGCGCCACCAGCATGGCCATGGCCGAGGACCACCAGGTGTCCGGCGCACGGATTTGCAGGACAACCCGCCGAACCTCGCCAAAAGCGGCATGGATCCGGGCCATGCGCTCGCCAATATCGGGATAGAGCGATCGCGCCCGCAACGCTCCGCGGGCTGTGCCGATCATCCGGGGATCGGATACCAGGAGCTGTCTGACCCCCCGGCGTTCCGCCGCCGCGAGGTTCATCCTCAAACGCCCGACGGCCCGGTCCCACGCGGCCCGGTTGCGTGGCGTGCCGCACAGGTCACGCAGCAAGGCCGGACGGGTCCGCGCAGGTCCCCAATACCCGATACCCTGTTCGCGAAGCGTGGTTTCATGCGCATCGAGAAAGGTCTGAAACGACCCACACGCCGTGCGGTGCGCCCCGCCATGCAAAATCACATCCATCGCAGCCGTCAGCCCCCTGTTGCGTCGCGGCCCTGCGCCGCACCCAAGGTTGTGACGCAGGATCGTGAGCATGACGTTAAAGTCAAAAATTTCACCGCCTTGAGGGTGCAAAGCCTGTGCAGAGCGCCTGCGCGGACTTATATCCAAAAGTATGACAGGTTTGAAACAACTCACATATTGCGCGCTGCTGGTCGGCGTAGCGACAACCGGCACCGCGCAAGGCGCCGATGACACCGCTCGCGTTGCGGAGACCGCTGCCATTGCGGACACCGCGCCGGAAAATCCTGAGCAGACTGCACAAACAGAGGCCGAGGCGGCCGCAGAGACCGCGCCGCGCATTCTTGTTGCCACCGAAACCTCGCTCGATGACTGGCTCTGGATCAAGCGTCCGGTGGTCGTCTTTGCCGATAGCCCGGCCGATCCACGATATGTCGAGCAGATGCAACTGATCCTGGACCGGCTCGATGCGCTCGACCTTCGCGACGTGGTGGTCATCACAGACACCGACCCGGCTGCGCGGTCATCGGTGCGCACGAAGCTGCGCGCGCGCGGGTTCATGTTGGTGGTCATCGCCAAGGACGGCACAATCGTGACGCGTAAACCCGCCCCATGGGATGTGCGGGAAATCTCGCGCTCCATCGACAAGCTGCCGCTGCGGATCCAGGAGATCCGCGACAGACGCGATACCGCCCGGCCGTGACGCGGGGCTGAGGGGCCACCGGCACGCAAGGGCCGGGGAACCGGTGCCGCCCCGCGCCGCTTGGCACGCGCGGGGCGTGGTCCGCAGGGGGGCGGCCCGGCGCGCCGGGCATCTGCCACGATAACGATGCCTCGATACGGCACAGTGGAGACCTTGGTTATCGGCCGCGCATAAGGGGTGTCGGTGATGACAGAGCACTTCCCGTGCAGCGCAGGCGCGCACGTCCCGTCCAACACAGTGGCGCACGTCCCGTCCAACACAGTGGCGCACGTCCCGTCCAACACAGTGGCGCACGTCCCGTGCAACACAGTGGCGCACGTCCCGTGCGACGCCACAGCACAGGACACGGTCCCTTGGGGAACCGCGCCGCTTGCGCCGGGATCGGACGGGATCGCGCCACCCATGACGGTTATTCGAACTCCATGATCACGTCGTCCACCGCGAGGCTGTCTCCGGCGGTCGCCTTGATCGCAGAGACCACCCCCTTGCGCTCGGCGCGAAGGATGTTCTCCATCTTCATCGCCTCAACGGTGCAGAGCGCTTGCCCCTCCTGCACTTCCTGCCCTTCTTCCACGTCGATTTTCACGACGAGGCCGGGCATCGGACAAAGCAGCATCTTGGATGTATCCGGCGGCAGCTTCTCGGGCATGAGCGCGGCCAGCTCCGCCTGACGCGGCGTGCGCACATGCACCTTCATATCCGCCCCGCGGGTGCGCAACCGATAGCCATGCGTGATCTTTTCAACCTTCAGCACAAGCGGTTTGCCGTCGACGGTCATCCACGCCAGGCTGTCGCCCGGCGTCCAGGCGCCCTCGACCCTGAGCGCGCCGCCATCCTCGAAGGTCACGGTGGAGCCGTCGTGATCGGCGGCAATGCTCACCGCCATGCGCGCGCCTTGCGCGGTCACGACCCAATCCTCGCCCACGTGGCGCTCGTGATTGTCCAGCGTGCCAGAGATCCGCGCGCGCCGGATCTCCGCCACCCGGTTCATCGCCGCCGCAGCCGCCGCAACGCGCCGCAGGTCGGTCTCGCCAAGCGTGACCCCGTCAAAGCCATCCGGATATTCCTCGGCAATAAAGGCCGTCGTCATGTCGCCCGAGACAAATTTCGGATGGTCCATCACCGCCGCCACGAAGGGCAGGTTGTGGCCGATTCCCTCGACCTCGAAACTGTCCAGCGCGTTGCGCATGGTCTCGATGGCGGTCGGACGATCAGGCCCCCAGGTGCAGAGCTTGGCGATCATCGGGTCGTAATACATTGAGATCTCGCCGCCCTCGAACACGCCGGTGTCATTGCGCACGATCCCATCCCCCAAGGGGCCTTCCGCCGGTGGACGATACCGCGTGAGCCGCCCGATGGACGGCAGGAACCCGCGATAGGGATCTTCGGCATAAAGCCGGTTTTCGATCGCCCACCCGTTGATCTTCAGATCTTCCTGCTTCATCGGCAGCGTGCCGCCGGCGGCGACATTGATCATCTGTTCAACCAGATCGACACCGGTGATCAGTTCGGTCACCGGGTGCTCCACCTGGAGGCGGGTGTTCATCTCGAGGAAGTAGAAGTTCTTGTCCCCGTCGACGATGAATTCCACCGTGCCCGCGCTGGCATATCCCACGGCTTTCGCCAGAGCCACAGCCTCTTCGCCCATCTTCTTGCGGGTCTCCGGGTCGAGGAACGGCGATGGCGCCTCTTCGACAACCTTCTGGTTGCGGCGTTGGATGGAGCACTCGCGCTCGTGCAGATAGACCGCGTTGCCATGGGTGTCGGCAAGCACCTGAATCTCGATATGGCGCGGTTGCGTGACGAATTTCTCGATGAAGATCCGGTCATCGCCAAAGCTGGACGCCGCCTCGTTCTTGGACGACTGGAAGCCTTCGCGCGCCTCCTCATCGGTCCACGCGATGCGCATCCCCTTGCCGCCGCCCCCGGCAGAGGCCTTGATCATCACCGGATAGCCAATCTCGTTGGAGATCTTCACAGCCTCATCGGCATCCTCGATCAGCCCCATATATCCGGGCACGGTCGAGACATTGGCCTCCTGCGCAATCTTCTTCGAGGTGATCTTGTCGCCCATCGCCTCGATGGCCTTGACCGGCGGGCCCACGAAGGCCACGCCTTCGGCTTCAAGGGCCTCGGCGAATTTCGGGTTTTCCGACAAGAATCCATAGCCCGGATGCACCGCTTGCGCACCGGTCTGGCGGATTGCGTCCATCACCTTGTCGATCACGATATAGGACTGGTTCGCCGGCGGCGGACCGATATGCACGGCCTCGTCCGCCATTTCGACATGCAGCGCGTTGCGGTCGGCATCGGAATAGATCGCCACGGTCTTGATACCCATCCGGCGGGCGGTCTTGATGACGCGGCAGGCGATCTCGCCACGGTTGGCGATCAGGATCTTGTCGAACATGTCTGTCCCTTCAATTGACGGTGGCCCGTTTGGCGGGCGTTCTTTGGTCCGCCAGCACGGCGGACGGCAGGCACGAAAAAAGCCGACCCGACAGGCTGTCGGACCGGCTTTCGCAATTCTCGTCCCGCCGCACATGGGTCATGTGCGTCCGGGCAAATGTCGCAATCCGCATGAAAGACGCGGATTGGCGCGCTATCTGGTCAGCGGTCGGCTCAGTTACAGACCTGCGGCGTGACGTCGTCGCACACGACGCCAGCGGTGCCGCCAATGGCCGCGCCCACAACCGGGTCGCCGCCGGTGCGGTCCGCGATGAACGCCCCGCCCGCGGCGCCGATGATACCCCGTTCGAGATCCGTGCCCGAACAGGCCGCAAGGCCAAGGGCCGCAACGCAGCTGAGCAAAACCGGTTTGATACGCATGATGAACTCTCCCAATCACAGGCCATAGCCTCGTGCCATGACCGATAGGGCAGGAACGCCCGCGCTTGCCTGCGGGTTCCTGCCGATGTCAGCGTCGTGTGGCGGGGAGCCCCCGCACGCGACGCGGCATCCCTGTCAGCAGCGCGACGGGAAGCGCGCGCATTCCCCCATGCCGTCCGCCGTTTCGGTCGGGGAGACCTGTGCGGCACGGCTCGCTGCTTCTGGCATAGCGGTGCAGGATGCGCACACGCATAGACAGAAAAGCACAAGCCCGGGACGAAGATCAGACATGAGACGCGGTCCTCGATTTCGCTGCAGGATGCAGGCCAGTATGTGACGGGTTTTGCAGCGTCGGTCCAGCCTTTCGACGCTGTGGCAAGCATATCGGCAAACCCTTGCCAATCAACAGATAAATCACGACAAACGGAAAAAACAGGTGGCCGGCTTGGGGACGCGCCGGGCCACCTGAGGGACTTAGGGTCACGGAGCAATCCGGTCTGCCCGCAATGGGTCCGTGCTGCTTCCGAAACAACCGTCGCGCAAAGTGATCCCCGCGCCAAGCACAACGTGCCGTTGCATCTTGTTTCGGCGATGGGTTGCGCATTCCGGGTGCCGCTCGGCGATTTCATGCCCATCCCTCCCCCTCGAACGCCTCGGGAAACGCGGCACGGGCGGCAGCCTCGTCAATGATCAGACGCGCCGCGTAATCCTCGGGGTCAAACGGATCGTCATAGGGCAGCACCTCGCGGCCAAAAAGCCAGGACAGCCGCCCTGCATCCAGATTGCCGCGCTCGAAAGGCTCGGTGCCGAACTGCGCCCACAGCGCAGCCATGAACGCCGCATCGGCACGTTTGTCGGGCGCGCGCCGGTCGCGAAACCGCTCGCGCCGCGTCAGCGGGGTGGCGCCCTTGGGATTGGCGCGACGGATGGTGAATTGAAAATCAGTGCCGGGCAAACGCCCCGGAAAACCGCGATGCTTGATCATGCCACCAGTCCCCCGTCACAGAAGGACACGGCTGCGGCAATCGAAACAGGAGAAAAGGGGACGGGCGCAACGGCCCGCCCCGGTAGTCGATTACTTGTACTTGCCGGTGTAGACGGGCTCATACGTGATCGGCTCAGGGTCGACCACGACGAACTCTTCTTCCGCAGGCTTGGCACAGGCGGCAACGCCTGCAGCAAGGCCGAGGACGGCAAGAAGCTTGATGCTCTTGGACATCTCTTACTCCTGTCAGTGACGCCGGGTCCGTCAACGCCGCTAGGCGCCGCCGCTCCCGACTTCGAGGTACAGACTGCTTGGGTGCAATCCACCGACAAGATACCGCTTGGGCTGTGGAAAAGATACGCCGCGTCACCCGCAACGCGTGTCTGTGACTCGAAAGCCTCAGAAAGTTGTCCACATGCACTGTGCTTCGCAAGATATTGTATGTCCATCAAAACGCCTCCCAGATGCAGACGTTATCCTCAAGGCGAAAACGCTCGAAAAACTGCGTCACGCCGGGGTTTGCGACGCCAAATTCCGTTGGCTCCGACATCAGGGTGATCACCACCTCCTGCGGCGGGCCGCCCGCATCGGTGACAAAGCTCTTGGCGAATTTGGCGCAGAGGTATTCCATATCGGCCACGATCACCTCCGGGTCAGGATCGATGCCTGCAATGTCGGGCGCGAGAAAGCGAAACCGCACCGTCGCAAGCCCGTCATCGGGCGCGGACACGATGTCGTGGAACGCCAACATCACCCCCGACGGCACGGCAAAGCGGTCGTCCGCGCCGGCAGCGCCCGCCAAGACCGCAAACGCGGCCCCCAGTCCAAGACAGCGCATAACAGTCAAAGCGGCGCATCCTCGTCCTGTGTCGCAAATTCCGCCGGGCTGATGATCTCGATCAGCTCCATATCGTCGGAATGGCGGCATTCGCGGTGCTTGATGCCCGGCGGCTGGAGCACGCAGGAGCCTTCGCGCAAGAGGTGCTCCCCCTGCCCTTCATACTCGAAGACCACCCAGCCCTTTGTCACATAGACCATCTGGAAATCGAGCGCGTGGCTGTGCCAAGCGCCCGGGCTTTCCATTCCCGGCACGGCCCGGATCACATGTGCGCCGTATCGGCCTTGCGTTGCCTCCGCGATGCCAAGCTGGCGGTATTCAAAGAACGGGCGCAGCCCCTGTCCTTCGAACTTGCCATCATCCGCATGGGCGATGGTGAAGGCCTGGTTTTTCCAAAGCTGGGTCATCTACTTCACTCTCCAGGGCGCATCGTGGATCTCTGGCACCTGCGGCGTGCCATCCGCATCGGCCACATGCTCGGCGTAGACCGGGAAATGCGCCTGCGCGACCGTTCCCGCCATGGCGGAGCCGGTGAAGATGTAGCGGGCGGTTTCTGGCGTGCGCTCGAACCAGTCGGGATCGTCGAACGTGCCGAGCATAACGCCCACCATGCCGGGAAAGCGCTCAAGCGTGACATAGACAGTCGTGGCGCAAACCGGGCAGGACTGCATGTGCAGCGCCTTGCCGCTGCCTTCGGAGACATGCGTATAGCTGTGCGTCTCACCGCTCGTGAGCGTAAAACCGGCCTCGTCAAAGGCCACAAGCGCGTTCATCGGCGTGCCTGTCAGCTTCTGACAGAAGCGGCAGGTGCAGAAGGATGTGCGTTTTGGCGCGGTCGAGACCGCGTAGCGCAGCGCGCCGCACAAACACCCCCCCTCGTGAACCTCGCTCATGGCCCGGCCCTCACAATGGGATGTTGTTGTGCTTCTTCCACGGTGTTTGCACCGTCTTGTTGCGCAGCGCCGCAAAGGCCCGCGCGACGCGTTTGCGGGTCGAGCGGGGCTGGATCACCTCGTCGATGAAACCGCGCTCTGCGGCCACGAACGGGTTGGCAAAGCGGTCTTCATATTCCGCTGTGCGCGCGGCGATCTTGTCCGTGTCACCAAGCTCGGAGCGGTAAAGGATCTCGACCGCGCCTTTCGCGCCCATCACGGCAATCTCCGATGTGGGCCAGGCATAATTGACATCCGCCTGCAAATGCTTCGACGCCATCACGTCATAGGCGCCACCATAGGCCTTGCGCGTGATCACCGTGACCTTGGGAACGGTCGCCTCGCCATAGGCATACAGAAGCTTTGCGCCGTGCTTGATCACGCCCCCATATTCCTGCGTGGTGCCGGGCATGAAGCCGGGCACGTCCACAAGGGTCAGAAGCGGGATCTCGAACGCATCGCAGAAGCGGACGAAACGGGCCGCCTTGCGCGACGCGTCGATGTCGAGGCACCCGGCCAGCACCAGCGGCTGGTTTGCCACCACGCCGACGGTCTGGCCTTCGAGCCGCACGAAGCCGGTCAGGATGTTCTTGGCGAATTCTTCCTGGATCTCGTAGAAGTCGCCCTCATCCGCGAGCTTGGTGATCAGCTCTTTCATGTCATAGGGCGTGTTCGGGTTTTCCGGCACTAGCGTGTCGAGCGAGGCTTCGATCCGGTCCACGTCATCGAAGAACGGCCGCACAGGCGGCTTTTCCCGGTTGTTCAGCGGCAGGAAGTCCACCAGCCGGCGCACTTCGGCCAGCGCCTCGACGTCATTTTCGAAAGCCCCATCGGCCACGGAGGATTTCCGCGTGTGGGTCGTGGCACCGCCAAGCTCTTCGGCGGTGACATGCTCGTTGGTGACGGTCTTGACCACGTCCGGGCCGGTCACGAACATGTAGGAGCTGTCCTTCACCATGAAGATGAAGTCGGTCATGGCTGGCGAATAGACCGCCCCACCGGCGCAGGGCCCCATGATCAGGCTGATCTGCGGGACCACGCCGGATGCCTGAATGTTGCGCATGAACACGTCGCCATAGCCCGCGAGACTGTCGACGCCTTCCTGGATCCGCGCGCCGCCGGAATCGTTGATGCCAATCACCGGTGCGCCGTTCTGCACGGCCATGTCCATGATCTTGCAGATCTTGGCGGCATGGGTGGCCGAGACCGATCCGCCGAGCACGGTGAAATCCTGGCTGAAGACATAGACCATCCGACCGTTGATGGTGCCCCAGCCGGTCACCACGCCGTCGCCATAGGGGCGGTTGTCTTCCATGCCGAAATCGGTGCAGCGATGCGCAACGAACGTGTCGTATTCCTCGAAGCTGCCTTCATCGAGAAGCAGGTCGATCCGCTCCCGCGCGGTCAGCTTGCCCTTGGCGTGCTGCGCGTCGATCCGCTTTTGCCCACCACCCAGCCGCGCGTTGTCGCGACGGTTCTGCAGCTCTTCGAGAATATCTTTCATGCCGTCCTCCGTTTGTAGCGCACAATACTGTCGCTGCAGGTGCGAACAAGGAAAGATTGGCAAATTTGCAAACTCTGAATATATACTCCGGTGAAAAATGAAAAATAGCAAAGTTGATACGATTCTGTGTCAGCGCATTGGACATGCCTTGGCTTGCGGCGTAATCCGAACATATGTCCGACATGCCAAACGTCCGTTTTCTCGACCGATCCACAGCCCCGCACCTGTTCACGCTTGTCGTCATGGCGGGGCTGTCTGCGCTGGTGATGAACATCTTCCTGCCCAGCCTGCCGTCGATGACGGCCTATTTCGACACCGAATACCGTATCGTGCAGCTTTCTGTCGCAGTGTTCCTGGCGGTGAACGCCGTGCTGCAACTGGTGGTCGGGCCCCTTTCCGACAAACTTGGGCGCCGCCCCGTCGTCCTTTGGGGAATCGCGTTGTTCATCCTGGCGACCCTCGGGTGCCTGATGACCGACAACATCTGGGTATTTCTGGCCTTTCGCATGGCGCAGGCGGTGATCGTGGTGGCCATGGTCCTGAGCCGCGCCATCGTGCGCGACATGGTTCCACAGGACCAGGCCGCCTCGATGATCGGTTATGTCACCATGGGCATGGCCGTTGTGCCGATGATCGGGCCGGCAATCGGGGGGCTGCTCGAAGAGGCCTATAGCTGGCACGCGAATTTCTGGCTGCTGATGGGTCTGGGCGTGGCGCTCTTTGCGTTGTGCTGGCGCGATCTGGGCGAAACCGCGACGCCCTCGGGCCTGTCGCTGACCCAGCAGTTCCGCGAATATCCCGAGCTGCTGACCGCACCGCGGTTCTGGGGCTATGCGCTGGCCTCGGGATTCGCCTCCGGCGCGTTCTTCTCCTATCTCGGAGGCGCGCCCTTTGTGGGCTCGGAAGTCTTTGGCCTCGATGCCTCCGAGCTTGGCATCTATTTCGGGGCGCCTGCGATCGGCTATTTCTGCGGCAACTGGTTTTCGGGCAAGTTCTCTGCCCGGTTTGGCGTGAACCGCATGGTGCTCTGGGGATCGAGCATCGTGGCGTTGGGCATGAGCGCCTTGCTTGCGGTGTTCCTGAGCGGTCACGGGTCCGTCTTGTGGTTCTTCGGCATGATGACCACGGTGGGTGTGGGCAACGGGCTGACCATTCCCAACGCCACGGCCGGGATGCTCTCCGTGCGCCCGCACCTTGCGGGAACGGCCTCCGGGCTGGGCGGCGCGATCATGATCGGCGGCGGGGCCGCGCTCTCGGCATTGGCCGGGGCGCTGCTTGGTCCGGGCACCGGGGCGGAGCCGCTGATCGTGCTGATGTTTGCCACATCGGTCTGTGCTGTCTGCGCCATCCGCTTCGTCATCTGGCGTGAGGCGCAGTTGAAAAAGCTGGACCTAGCCTGATCACACTGCAAACCTGCGCATGGGAACATGCAAAGGTGCAAAATGGCGGGCCAGAAACTCTATGCCGGGGCGAAACTGCGCGAATTGCGGACGCGGCTCGGGCTGACGCAAAAGGATTTTGCCGCCAAGCTCGGCATTTCCCTGCCCTATCTCAACCAGATGGAAAACAACAACCGTCCGGTCTCGACGACGGTGGTGCTGGCGCTGGCGCAGGAGTTCGGCTTTGACGTGACCGAGCTTGGACAGGGCGATGCGGAACGGCTTGTCACGGATATGCGCGAGGCCATGGCCGACCCCGTCTTTGCCGATGGCGCACCGCCGCTGGCCGATCTGCGTCTGACCGCCTCCAACGCCCCGGCGCTGGCGCGGGCCTTTCTGGAACTGCACCGCGCCTATCGGCAAACCCACGAACGGCTTGCCTCGCTGGACGAGGCGCTGGGGCGCGAGGGCGCGCAGCTTCAACCCTCTCCCTGGGAAGAAGTGCGCGACTTCTTCCATTATTGCGACAATTACATCGACGCGGTGGACCGCGCGGCAGAGCATTTCGCCGAAGGGCTCGCCAAGGAAGGCCCGCTGGCACAGGCCCTGACCGAGCGTCTGGCGCGGCTGGGCATCACCGTGCGCCGCTCCCGCGAAGCACCGTTGCGGCGCTTTGATCCTGACCGCAAGGAGCTGACGCTGTCATCGCTTGCGCGCCCCGAAACCCAGACCTTCCAGTTGCTGGTGCAGACCGCGCTGCTGCGGCAGGCGCAGCTTCTCGATGCCACGCTGGATCTGGCGCGGTTCCAATCCGATCAGGCCCGCAGCATTGCGAAACTCGGCCTTGCCAACTATTTTGCGGGTGCCACCAAGATGCCCTACCGCGCGTTTCTTGAGGCGGCGCAGGACACGCGGCACGACCTCGAGTTGCTCGCCACCCGGTTCGGGGCCTCGATCGAGCAGGTGGCGCATCGCTTGTCCACCCTGCAACGGCCCGGCGCCAAGGGTGTGCCGTTCTTCTTTGTGCGCGTGGACCAGGCCGGAACGATCACCAAGCGGCATTCCGCCACGCGGTTGCAATTTGCCCGGTTCGGCGGGGCGTGCCCGCTGTGGAACGTGCATGCCGCGTTTGAATTGCCGGGGCAGTTCCTGCGGCAGCTGGCCGAAACCCCCGACGGGGTGCGCTATATCAGCCTTGCGCGCGACGTCTCCAAGACCGGCGGCCATTTCGGCGCGCCGCGGCGGCGCTACGCCATTGCCCTGGGCTGCGAGGTCCGCCACGCGGCGGGGCTGGTCTATGCCGATGACATGGACTTTACCCGGCCCGCCGCCTTCGAACCGATCGGGATCTCCTGCCGGATCTGCGAGCGGACGCAGTGCCATCAGCGCTCCGTCCCCCCGCTGGAAAAGCGGCTGGCGATTGACCCGATGCTGCGGGAGACCCTGCCCTACGCGCTCGAGTAGCGCGCCGGCGCGGGGCAGATGACGGACCGGGGCGCTGCCCCGGACCCCGGGATATTTGCAGCCCAAAGAAACAGCGGGACGGCAGAGCGGCGGAACGGCGGGACGGCAGAGCGGCGGAACGGCGCAGCGGATCAGCGGATCAGGAATGCTCTTCAGCCGCGGTGGCGGCGAGCGCGCGGTTATAGGCCTTGAGCGCATCCACGTGGAACAGCGCGCCCTGCAGGATCGGCACTTGGGCACCGTCCTGTTCCTCCATGGTGACCACCGGCAGGAAGGCAACGCCGGATCTTTCGAAACGTGGCAGCGCCGTTTCGAGGGTCGCCGTCGCCAGCAGGAAAAGCCCCTGTTCGATCATTTCATGGCACGCGGCCTCATCGGCGGCACCGGGGTCCTGCGGTTTGCGCATCACGCCCTGAACGCGGAACATGGCAAGAAGATAGGCTTGCGGGCCGGCGGCCAGATGCACGTTGCGGCGTTCCAGCTGGGTGAGAAAGAACGAGCGGTCCACCAGCCGCGACGCGACGGCGGTCGACATCGAGACGGAGATCATCACCGCTAGGCCGGTTTGCCAGTCGCCGGTCAGTTCGAACACGATGAGCGTGGTTGAGATCGGCGCGCCCAGCACGGCGGCGGCCACCGCCCCCATACCCGCCAGGGCATAGAGCGTGAAGGCGCCAGAGTGGTCCGGGAAGAACCCGGTCGCGATCAGTCCGAAGGCCAGCCCGGTCATGGCGCCGACCATGAGCGAGGGCGAAAAGATCCCGCCCCCCATCCGGCCCGCCATGGTAATGGCGACAGCCGCCACCTTGATCACGGTGAAGACAATCGCTTCGTGCAGCAACAGATCTCCGGTCAGCGCCCGCGAGGTCGTCTCGTAGCCCACCCCCATGATATGCGGGTAGAACACCGCGATGCCACCAAGCAGCAACCCCGCCACCGAGGGCCGCAGCCAACGCGGCAAGCCCAGCCTGTTTTGCAGATCGGTTTCCAGATCATCCGCCCAGAACACCGTGCGCATCATGATCACCGCCACGAGACCGCAAACCAGCCCCATCAGGAAGAAGGCAGGGAGCTCGATATAGAATTCGACCACCGTGGTTCCCGGCAGCAGGAATTCCGTCACATCGCCATAGAACAACCGGTTGATCACCGTCCCCGCAGCACTTGCCACCACGATCGGCGCAAAGGCGTGCAGTGCGAAGTGGCGCAGCACCACCTCGAGCGCAAAGAGCGCACCGGCAATGGGCGCGTTGAAACTCGCCGAGACCGCCGCCGCCACGGCGCAGCCCAGAAGATCGCGCCCGGTGATCCCATCGACGCGGAGCGCGTTGGCAACCCAGGTGGAAATCAGCGCCGCGATATGCACCACCGGGCCTTCCCGGCCCGTCGATCCCCCCGTGGACAGGGTGATCCAGGAACTCAGCGCGGAGGCCAGACCGGCCTTGGTTTCCACCCGTCCGTCATTGAGCGCAGCCCCCTCGATCACATCCGCCACCGACCGCACCCGTCCGTCATCGGTCAGCCAGTGCAGCACGATCCCCACGGCCATGCCGCCGAAGGCGGGGATCAGCAGCAGCCAATACCACGGCAAGGTGGCCGCGAAGCTGTGCAGCGAGGCGGCATTGGGCGAGCCGTAGACGAAGCCCTGCAGCGCTTCGACCGCCGCGCGGAAGCCGATGGCTGCAAAGCCCGCGGCGATCCCGATCCCGAGCGCGATAAACCAGAACTGGATCTGCCCCGGCCCCTTGTGGCGCAACAGGTCCCACCCGCGGGCGCAATGCGACGCCGCGCTGCGGATTTCCTTGGTCAGAAGGCTCAGCAAAGGCGGGTCCTCCGATACCGCGGGCTATCGCGTCCAGCCGCGCTTGGATAAGCTGGCCCGGGTGATTCAAGGAATACCATCATGGCCATAGCGGATGCGATCGGGGATCTGTCTTCCCTGTTAGGCGAACGGGTCAGCCGTTCCAAGCCTGTTCTTGAGGCGCATGGTCGCTCGGAGACACATTTTCCGCTCACACCGCCCGACGCGGTCGTCTGGCCGGACAATACGCAGGAGGTCGCGCACATCATGCGGATCTGTGCCGCCCATGACTGTCCGGTGATCGGCTGGGGTGCGGGCACCTCGCTCGAAGGCCAGGGGCTGGCCGTGCGCGGCGGCGTGGTGGTGGACTTTTCGCGTATGAACGCGGTGCTCGATATCCGGCAAGCGGATATGGATGTGACGGTGCAGCCGGGCGTCACCCGCGAGGCGCTGAACGAGACACTCCGCGCCACGGGGCTGTTCTTTCCCGTCGATCCTGGCGCCAATGCCAGCATCGGGGGCATGGCGATGACGCGGGCTTCCGGCACGACCACCGTGCGTTACGGCACCATGCGCGACAATGTCATCGGGCTCGAAGTCGTTCTGGCCGACGGGCGGATCATCGAAACCGGAAGCCGCGCGCGCAAATCAGCCGCGGGCTACGATCTGACCGGTCTCATGGTTGGCTCCGAAGGCACGCTCGGCCTGGTGACGCGGCTGACCTTGCGGCTGCACGGCTTGCCGGAGGCGGTGCATGCCGGGATCTGCGCCTTCCCGGATATGGGATCGGCCGTGGCCGCGGTCACCGAAACGATCCAGATGGGGCTTCCCGCCGCGCGGCTGGAATTTGTCGATGCGGCCACGGCGCGGGCCTTCAACGCGTATGCCGGCGCTCGGATGCGGGATGCACCGCACCTGTTGGTGGAGTTTCATGGATCAACCGCCGGGGCGGCGGAAGATGCCGAGCGCTTTGCCGAGATCGCAGAGGATCACGGCGCCCTCGGGCTCGAGATGGCCAGTCGCGCGGAAGACCGCCGCGCGCTCTGGGCCATGCGGCACAATGCCTATTACGCCATTCTGAATGCCCGGCCGGGCGCCCGCGCATTGGTCACCGACATTTGCGTGCCGATCTCGGCCCTGCCCGAGGCGGTGGAGGCCACACAGCGCGACATTTCGGCATCGTCGATTCCCGGCCCGATCGCGGGCCATGTGGGCGACGGCAATTTCCACGCCATCCTGCTTGTCGATCCCAACGATCCGGGGGAGTTGGAAGAAGCGAAGCGGCTCTCCCACAGGATGACCGAACGGGCCTTGGCGCTTGGTGGAACCTGCACCGGTGAGCATGGCGTCGGCATGGGCAAGCTGACCTTCATGCAGGCCGAACATGGCGATGGATGGGCGGTCATGAGCACGATCAAGCGCGCGCTCGATCCGCAGAATCTGCTCAATCCGGGCAAGCTGGTGGCGTCAAACTGACACTTAGGGCGGTGGGCAGGACGGGCGCGCCGCGTTTGCGTGGGCGTCGGTGGGACAGGCGGGTTGTGTCAGGCGCGTCGTGGTCAGGCGGATGTCGATGGGGCGCGCCGCGTTTGGGTGGGCGTCGATCGGCGGGCCGTGGGACGCGCACGAAACCGCGAAACTCTCCCCGCGCCACGCCCCTCGCACGGACCGGCGCCTGGCCTGCGCGGGCCGCTCCGGCGCGAAACTTCGGCGCTTCGGCGCGCCGCAAACGCCCTATCCGGTGAGCAACGCCCGGGCTGCCGCGCGGGCTTCCTGCGTGATGGTATCGCCAGACAGCATCCGCGCGATTTCGCCTTCGCGGTCGCGCGCGTCCAGCGGAACCACGGTCGATGTGGTCACGTCATCGCTGACGCGCTTCTCCACCCGCCAGTGATGGCCGCCGCGCGCGGCGACCTGCGGCGAATGGGTGACAACCAGAACCTGCCCACCGCTGGCCAGCGCCTGCAAACGCCGGCCCACGGCATCAGCGGTCGCGCCGCCAACACCACGGTCGATCTCGTCGAAAATGAGCGTGGCGCCGCTTTGTTTCTCGCCGGTCAGACAGACCTTGAGCGCCAGCAGGAACCGGCTCAGCTCCCCCCCGGAGGCGATCTTGTCAAGTGGCCCTGAGGGCGCACCGGGATTCGTCGCTACGGTGAATTGCACCGCATCCCCGCCCTCCGGGCCGGGCGGTGCGGGCTCAACCTGTGTCGCAAAAACCGCGCGGCCCATTTTCAGCGGCTCAAGCTCGGCCGCCACCGCCGCATCGAGCCGGGCCGCCGCCGCCTGTCGCGCCGCGCGCAACGCCGCAGCGGCGGTGTCATAGGCTCTCGAAGCCTCGGACAATGCGCGTTCGAGGCCGTCGATCTGCCCTGCCCCCGCATCGAGCGCCGCAAGCCGCGCCGACAGCGATTCCGCCAGTTCCGGCAACTCGTCAGGGGCGACCTGATGCTTGCGCGCCAGACCGCGGATCGCAAAAAGCCGCTCTTCCGCATCTTCGAGATCGGCCGGGTTGAAGCGCATGTCGTCAAGACAATCCGCCACCCCGCGCGCCGCGTCGTCGAGCTCGGCCAAGGCGCGGGTCAGCGCGGCAATCGGCGCATCCAACCGGCCCTCCGCCGGGCCTGCCGCACCTTCGAGCCAGCGCAGCGCATTGGCCATGGCGCCTTCGGCCCCGTCATACCCCAGGGCGCTGGATGCCTGCGCGATATCCTCGCGGATCTTCTCGGCGGCCTGCATGGTGCGGCGCGCGGTATCGAGCGCGGCCTCCTCGCCCGGTTCCGGTGCAAGCTTGGTCAGCTCGGCAACCGCGTGGCGCAGGAAATCCTCTTCTTCGCGGATTGCCGCCAGCGCTTGCCGCGCCTGATCCAGCACCTTCTGTGCCTCGACGCGCGCGCGCCACGCCTGTCGGCAGGCGGCGCGCTCCGCATCCAGCGCGCCATAGGCATCGAGGATCGCGCGGTGGCCACGCGGGTCCAGCAAGCCGCGATCGTCATGTTGCCCATGCAGCTCAACCAACGTCGCAGAGAGCTGCCGCAACACCTCGCCAGAGACCCGCCGGTCATTCACCCACCCGGTCTTGCGCCCCTCGGAGGTGTTGACCCGGCGCAAGATCAGCTCCGGGCCCTCATCGGGCAACCCCGCCTGCGCGAGGATCGCGCGCGCCGGATGGTCCGGTCCCAGATCGAAGACCGCCGTGACCTCTCCCTGAGGCGCCCCCGCACGCACCAGCTCGGCGCGCCCGCGCCACCCCAGCACAAACCCCAGGCTGTCGAGCAGGATCGACTTCCCGGCCCCGGTTTCGCCGGTCAACACGTTGAGACCCGGCTGAAAGGCCAGGTCGAGGTGATCAATGATCAGGATATCGCGAATTTCAAGCGCACGCAGCATGGACAGTGTCCGCAGGACGGGGAGCAGCCCCGTCGTTTCCTAGAGCCACTCGCCGCGAACCATCTGACGATAGACCGCGCCCAGCCAGTTGCCTTCGAAGACTTTCGGCTCCAGCCCCTGTCCGGTCAGCAGGGCATAGCTGTCTTCGTACCAATCGGTCGACTGATAGTTATACCCCAGAACCGCGCCCGCGGTCTGGGCCTCTTCGATCAGGCCCAGCGACAGATAGCCCTCGACCAGACGATGCAGGGCCTCTGCGGTGTGCGTCGTGGTCTGGAAATCTTCCACCACCACGCGGAACCGGTTGATGGCCGCACCGTAGTGATCGCGCTTGAGGTAGTAGCGGCCGATCTCCATTTCCTTGCCGGCCAGATGGTCGAAGGCGAGATCGAACTTGAGAATCGCGGACCGGGCATACTCGCTGTCGGGGTAGCGCTCGATCACCGTGCGCAGCGATTGCAGCGCCTGGAAGGTCAGCCCCTGATCGCGCCCGACCAGCTCGATCTGGTCGTAATAGCTCAGCGCCAGGAGATATTGCGCATAGGCCGCGTCGTCATCGGCGGGATAGAAATCGATAAAACGCTGCGAGGCGGCGCGCGCGTTCTCGTAATCCTTGTCCTGATGATAGGCAAAGGCCTGCATGATCAGCGCGCGCTTGGCCAGTTCCGAGTAGGGATAGAGCCGCTCCACCTCACCGAAATAAAACGCCGCGGCCTCTTCGTTGGAGCGGTTGAGCTCGAACTCGCCACGCTCGAAGATCTGTTCCGCGGTGAACGTCTCCAACGGAGCGCCGCCCGGGCCGGTGTCCCGGCGCTGCAACTCGCTGCACCCCGCCAGCACGAACGCCGCGGTTGCTGCGAGTATCATGGGTGTGCGCAAAAAGCCCCCAGCCATGCGTGACAATCCTCTGGCAATCATTCTCTCCCGCCACAGTGCTGCGGCGGTGTCACAGACGGTCCTAGCATAGATAATTCCGGTGCAAAACGTCAAAGCGCGCCCTGCGTGCAGACGATCCCGGAGCCGTGATTTCAGGCGACAGCCGGAATTTCATGGCTCTCGACGCCTGCACCCGGCAAACGCCCCGCCATGGCCTCGTCACACAGCACGACGCGGAACGCATCGGGCTGGGCGAAGAGCGCGCGCAACAGCGCATTTGTCATCGCGTGGCCGGCCTTGTGGCCTTCATAATGACCGAGGATCGGCGCACCTGCGAGCGCCAGATCGCCCAACGCGTCCAGCATCTTGTGGCGCACGGCCTCGTCCCGATGGCGCAGACCGCCCGGGCTCAGAACCCGGTCGCCATCGACCACAACCGCGTTCTCGTAGGTGCCGCCAAGAGCCTTTCCCGCCGCGCGCATCGCGTCGATATCCGCCGAGCGGCAGAAAGTGCGGCTGTCGCAGAGTTCACGGACAAACGCGCCATTGGCGAGGTTCAGCCGCTTGTGCTGCACCCCGATTGCGGCGTCATCAAACTCGATATGGAAGGTCATCGCCGTGCCACGCCACGGGCTCAGCCGCGCCCAGCCCGCCTCGGTCTTCACGGTGACGGGCTTGAGGATCTCGATCGCGCGAACCGGCGCCACGAGGCGACGCGTGCCACGGGTCAGGATACCGCGCACGAAGGGCGCGGAGGACCCATCGAGGATCGGGCATTCCGGCCCGTCGATTTCGATCAGCGCGTTGTGCACGCCGCACCCGGCCAAAGCGGCCATCACATGTTCGATGGTGGAGACGGAGACCCCCGCCCGGTTCACGATACGGGTGCACAGCGGGGAGCTTTCGACCGCGTCCCAGCGGGCCGGGACAAGTGTGTCGCCCACGTGGATGTCGGTGCGCTTGAACCAGATGCCGTGCTCGGCGGATGCCGGACGGATCGTCAACCGCGCTGGCGCGCCGGAATGCAGGCCTTCGCCCAGAAAGGTGATCGCGGATCGGATGGTCGTTTGCACTGGCCTGTCCCCTTGGCGGGCCCGCGAACGCAATGCGGGTCTTTTTCTTCTTGCCAAAGGATCTAAGGGACCGGGCACGATGGCTCAAATCAAAGATTGTAACCGGATGAAACATCCTCGCCGATGCCGCAGGCGGAACTTCGCCCAAACATAAAAAAGCAGGGGCAAGCCCCTGCTTTAATTCGATAAAACGAAACCATCCACAGGCCCGTTTCCTCGCTATTTGAAGCGGAATTCCGCGTCGCTCAGTTGGCCTGACGGCGCAGGAACGCGGGAATTTCGATCTTGTCCTGCTCCGGATCCGTGTCTTCAACCGGGGCCGGCTGATGCGCCTGAACCGGTGGTTGACGCCGTGCGGCGGTGGCTTCGGCTTTGCCGCTCCCCGTCATCTTGCCCAGCAGGGTGTTCACGGTGAACCGGCCCTTTTCGGGGCTCGCCGGGGCTGCGGGCGCAGCGGGGCGGCGCGGTTCGGAGGCTGCGGTGGCCTCGGCTTCGCGAGCCTTGGCCGACGCCGCGCGCATCCGTGCAATCGCCTCGGCATTGGTGCGGGCAGGCGCGGCTGCCGCCGGCGCCGGGGCGCGCGGTGCCACATAGGCTTCCGGATCCGCATCCGCGTCGATGCTGTCGCCGCGGGACTGATATTCGGCGGCGCGCGCCTGATAGGCCGGTTCCGGAAGACGATCCTCCGTGTCCTGAGCCTGCTGCGCGCGGTCATAGAAGCTGTCGGCGGGCACATCGCGTTCGGCGGCGTTCATTCCCTCGAAAAGCGTCGGCTCTTCCGCGGCGGCGGCCACGGGCGCGGCCCGTGTTTCGTACTCTTCCTCGTATTGCGGCTCCTGCGGCTCGGCGACCCGTGCGACAACGGCCTCCGGCTGCGGCTCCGGCTCGGCCGCGGCAACCGTCGGCTGGAGCGGCTCACGCAGCGACCGGCGCGGCAGCGGCGTTTCGGCGTTGGACACCGCGGCGTCAATGCCGGTTGCGACGACGGAGACCCGCATCGTGCCCGCCATGCCATCGTCCAGCGTGGAGCCGACGATGATGTTGGCGTCCTGATCCACCTCTTCGCGGATCCGGTTGGCCGCCTCGTCGAGTTCGAACAGCGTCAGGTCGTGACCGCCGGTGATATTGATGAGCACCCCCTTGGCACCCTTGAGGCTGATTTCATCGAGCAGCGGGTTGGCAATCGCCTTCTCGGCGGCTTGGGTCGCGCGATCTTCGCCCTCGCCCTCGCCTGTGCCCATCATGGCCTTGCCCATCTCGTCCATCACGGCGCGCACATCGGCAAAATCGAGGTTGATCAGGCCGGGGCGCACCATCAGGTCGGTCACGCCTTTGACGCCCTGGTAAAGCACGTCATCCGCCATGGAGAACGCCTCGGTGAAGGTCGTCTTCTCATTGGCGAGACGGAACAGGTTCTGGTTCGGGATGATGATCAGCGTGTCGACCACCTTTTGCAGGCTTTCCACGCCGTCTTCGGCCTGACGCATCCGCTTGATGCCTTCAAACTGGAACGGCTTGGTCACAACGCCCACCGTCAGCACGCCAAGCTCCCGCGCGGCCTGCGCGATGATCGGCGCCGCGCCGGTGCCGGTGCCGCCGCCCATACCGGCGGTGATGAAGCACATATGCGCGCCGGCAAGGTAGTCGACGATCTGCTCGATGCTCTCTTCGGCAGCGGCGGCGCCGACAGAGGCCCGCGCCCCGGCGCCAAGCCCTTCGGTCACCTTCACACCAAGCTGCACGCGGCTTTCCGCATGGCTTTGCTGGAGCGCTTGGGCATCGGTGTTGGCAACGACGAAATCCACGCCGTCGAGCTGTTTCTCGATCATGTTGTTGACCGCGTTACCGCCCGCGCCGCCAACACCAAAGACGGTGATACGAGGCTTGAGGTCGTCCTGTCCGGGCATCGATAGGTTGAGTGTCATCGCGTGTGTCCGCCTGTGTTGTTGCAAGCCGCGTATCCGGCCTTTTTTCGTCCCATTGGTCTCAATTCTTACAGACTCATGGGTGGATCGTCACCCAAAAAACACAAATTTACCGCAAAATATGGGCGAAACCTTGCCAATAGACGCTGTATTTCAGGGTATGGCGCACATATCGCGGGTTTTTGGGCCACGACCCATAGGGCGACCCGCGGGCCGCCACCATTCCGGAAGAATCACACGCCTTCGCGCAGGCCGCATCGCCCCGGCCCGTCAAGGCCGAAGCGCGGGCTCACCAGTTGTCGCGGAACCACTGCACCGCGCGCTTGAAGCTGCGCGCGGGGTAGCGGTCCACCGGAAGATCGAAATCCCACCATTCGTCCTGCGGGTGGGCGGCGAAGAGGCACAGGCCCACAGCGCTGGCAAATCCCGGCCCCGTCGCGGCCTGCGGCAAGCCATGCACGCGCAGCGGGCGGCCAAGGCGCACCTGCTGGCCGAGGATCTTGGTGGCCAGCCCGTCAAGGCCGGGAATCTGGCTTGCGCCGCCGGTCAGCACGATCTGGCGCGACGGCAGGTGATCGAACCCCGCCACGTCGAGCCGCGCGCGCACCTCTTCGAGGATCTCCTCGACGCGCGGGCGCATGATCCCGATCAGTTCCGCGCGCGACACCGTGCGGCGGTCGTGTTCCCAATCGCCGGTCTCGCCGCCGATCTCGATCATCTCGCGGTCGTCCATGCCTGTGGCGACAACGCCGCCGTAAAAGGTCTTGATCCGCTCCGCTGTCGCCATCGGAACCTGAAGCCCCATGGAGATATCCTGCGTGACATGATCGCCGCCCATGCGCACGCTGTCGGCATAGATCATGTGTTTCTTGATGAAGATCGAAAGCCCCGTGGCCCCGCCGCCCATGTCGATGCAGGCCGCGCCCAGCTCCTGTTCGTCCTCCACCAGCGCGGAGATGCCCGACACGTAGGACGACGACGCGATCCCCGCGAGTTCAAGGTCACAACGCCGCACCGCATAGGCGAGGTTCTGGATCGCCTGCCCGTCCACCGTCAGCATATGCATGTCACAGCTCAGCTCGTGGCCGATCTGGCCGCGCGGATCAATCAACCCGGAGCGGTGATCGAGCGCAAAATTCACCGGCTGCGCGTGCAGCACTTCGCGCCCGGCCCCGAAATCCGGCACGTCGCAGGCCGACAGCACGCGCGCCACATCCTGTTCGTCCACCGTGACGCCCGCGATCTCCACCTGCCCGGCCAGCCCGTAGGACGCGGGCTGCGCGCCGGAGAAACAGGCAATCACGTGGTCGACCCGGATCCCGGCCATCTTTTGCGCCGCCTGCACGGCGGTGCGCACCGCGCGTTCGGTCTCGCCCATCGCGGTGATTTCGCCAAACTGCACCCCGCGCGAGCGTGTGGTGGCCGCGCCGATGACCCGGAACCCGGACTGCCCCGCAAGGCTGCCCACCCCATCCTCAGCCGGATCGGTCCCGTCAAACCGCAACACCAGACAGGCAATCTTGGAACTGCCGACATCCAGAATTGCAATCACACCGCGCTGCATTGCTGCCTTGCGCATGTTGCGCATCGCCCGCTGCGACTCATAGAGCTCGATCATGGGTTTGGGTCTCCGCCAGCCTCAATTTTTTTGAATTTTCTGAATTCCGCCGCCGCTTCTGCGGTCATCCGGAACGTGGTGCGATGCGGCAAACGCAGGTCCACCGCAACGATATCGCGATCCAGCAGGGTCATGGTCGGGATCTGCTGCATGGCAATGGCCCGCTCAAACGCCAGCACCGGCTCCTCTTCGGGCAGCATGATGCGCTGATCGCGGTCCAGAACCACGTCCCAGCGCCGCGCGCCCATACGCTCAAAGCCGCGCAACCGGTCCATGATCGGCTGCGCCGCTGCGTATAAGGCAAGCGCCTCATCGACAACCTTCTCCGCCCCCTCCCCGGCAATCACCGGCAGGGTTGCATATTCGGCCCGCGACCCGGCCCAGGCCGCGCGCACGCCATCGGCATCGAGCACAGACAGGCCCGCGTCGCTGCGCCAGAGCACCGCGGGCACCCGCTCGGTCACGTCGACCTGCAACACACCGCCCTGCTTGATGCGCAGATCCGCGCTGCGGACCGGGTCGAGTTCGATCACGGCCTGTTGCATGGTCTCGAGATCCAGATCGAAGCTCGACACCGGAAAGCCCACTGGCAGCGTCGCGCGGATCGCTTCGGCGACCTGGGGCGACGCCCCGTCAATGGCCATCAGCTTGACCTGAAACTCGGGCCGGCTTTCGAACTGCGCCCGGACATCGGCCACCATGAGGTTGAACGCGGTGCGGTTTTCCTCGACCGAGGCCCACCATGTCACCGCGCCAAATCCAAGCGCGCACGGCACCCCGACGCGCATTGCAAAGCGAAAGAGCGGTGTGAGCATCAGCCGCTCGATGCGGTATTTCGCACGGCTCACGGACGGATCGAGCCGCGCCATTTCCGGATCCCGTCTCACCTGTCGCATGACGCATCCTCCACCATCCAGCGGCACAGCTCAGGAAAGCTGATGCCCTTGGCCTGCGCCTGCTCCGGAACAAGCGATGTGGGCGTCATGCCCGGCTGGGTGTTGGTCTCCAGAAGGATCAGCCCGTCGGACCCGCGTGCCTCGTCCCAGCGGAAATCCGTCCGCGTCACGCCCCGGCAACCAAGCGCCTCATGGGCACGCAGCGCGTAATCCTCGCACAGCGCGGCAATCTCTTCGGGGATCTGCGCCGGGCAGACATGGCGCGAGCCGCCCGGCTTGTATTTCGCATCGTAATCATACCAGCCGTCGGTGAGGATGTCGGTCACCCCCAGCGTGCGGGCCGGCCCAAGCGGGCCTGCGCCCAGCACCGAGGTGGTCAGTTCGCGACCGGGCGCAAAGGCTTCGACCATCACCGTTTCCGGCATCGCGTCCGACAGGATCGGCGGCGCGTCGCCCGCATGCACGAGATAGACGCCGACGGAGGAGCCTTCGTTATAGGGCTTGACCACGTAGGGCGGGGCCATCACGTGCCCTGCGGCAACTTCTGCACGGGTCGCAAGGCGGCTCGCCGCCACCGGCAACCCTTCGGCGCGGTAGATGTCCTTGGTGCGCTCCTTGTCCATGGCCAGCGCCGAGGCCATCACGCCGGAATGCGTGTAAGGCAGCCGCAGCCATTCCAACAGGCCCTGCACGCAGCCATCTTCGCCCCAACGGCCATGCAACCCGTTGAACACGACATCCGCGCCGATCTCGACCAGTCGCTGCGCGAGATCCGCGCCCGCGTCCAGTTCGATCACCTGAAAGCCATCTTCCCGCAACGCGGCGGCGCATTCCGCACCGGAACTCAGGGACACTTCGCGCTCTGACGAAGGACCACCCTTGATCACCACCACCGTTCGGGATGCCCTGCTCGACATGCCCAATCCGCCTCAATCTGCCTGCATCGCACGGAGCCAATCGGCTCGCCAATCGCGGTGCGTCACTCCGGTTTTCCCGGTTTTGTCAGGGGTTTGCCCCTGTTTCTTGTGCAACCTGCCTCGGTCACGCCGGTCCGGCCCTGTTGCGCCATCCCGGAATGGGCGTTTGCCGCCCTTATTCTGGCGCCGGTTTGCCGACGCGCATGATTTCCCACTGTAACTCTATTCCGGAGTGTTCGAAAACCCTTTTTCGCACCAGCTCGCCCAATGATTCGAGATCCTTGGCCGTGGCTGCCCCGGTATTGACCAGAAAGTTCGGATGTTTGGGGGACATCTGCGCGCCACCGAGGGTCGCCCCGCGCAGGCCGGCCGCGTCGATGACCGACCACGCCTTGAGCTCGTGGGTGTCATCGTCCGCCCCGGTCGAGGAATGGCCCACAGGGTTGCGGAAGGTCGAGCCGGCGGTGCGGTCCTTGGTGGGCTGGGTCTCGTCGCGCTTGGCCAGCTGCGCGGCCATCCGCGCCTCGAGAGCGGCAGGGTCGCCCGATCCTCCCTCGAACACCGCCTCGACCAGCACGCTGCCGGGCTCCAGATCGGTCTGACGGTAGCGGAAATTGAGGTCGCGCGCGCCCAGCACAACGGTCTCTCCCGCCCGGGTGATCGCCGTGGCCTCGACAAAGTGATCGGCCACGTAGGATCCATAGCAGCCCGCGTTCATGCGCAGGGCACCGCCGATGGCGCCCGGGATGGTGCGCAGGAACGTCAGGTCCACGCCGGCTTCCGCCGCGCGGCGCGCCACATGCGCATCCAGCGCCGCGGCCCCGGCCCGCACCCGGTTGCCCTCGACCTCGATATGATTGAAGCCGCGCCCGAGGCGGATCACGACGCCGGGCAAGCCGCCGTCCCGCACGATGAGGTTGGAGCCGACACCCATCGGGAATACGGGCACGTCCCGGTCCAGCGCCCGCAGGAATTCGGCAAGATCCGCGCGGTCCGCAGGCTGGAACAACCATTCCGCCGGCCCGCCCACGCGCAGCCATGTCAGATCGTTCAAGGGGCGGTCGGGCGTCAGTCGGCCCCGGGGGTCAGGCATGGTGGTCATGGCGCGGGGTTAGCGCGATGCCGCCAGCGGTGCAAGCCTGCCGCAGCCGCGCCGGTTCAGGTCCGGCGGGTCCGGCGATCCGGCGGAGCATGGGCGCCGAACCCAGGCAGCGATTTCAGGCCGACCGCGGCGCGCGCCCATGCCCATCATGCTTGCCTATGGGGGCGCTGCCCCCAAACCCCCGGAGTATTGCCGGACAGAAGAAACCAAAGGCGTCTCCCCGAGGGCGCGTTTGCGGGGGTATCGGCGCGCTTACCCGCGGGACAGCATGCGTTTGATCCAGGCAAAGAGGTATCGCACGGGCCAGCGCAGCACGCTCATTCCAGCGGCGAGAAAGAAACAGGCGATCAGCCAACCGGACTCGATCCCGATCCAGAGAAAGATCGGCACTCCCACTGCGATCAACACATAGGCGCGGCTCCAGTGATTGTCCTTCGACGGGATCATCGCCAGCACATTGGCAATCAAAAGCCACAGGAATCCGGCAATCACCGATAATGCCATGGCCCCTGTCCTCCTGGCCGGTCAGATGTGGCGGGGCGCTTTCCACGCAGGCGCCGCCAGAGAAAACGCAACGGATTGCGGTAAAGCGACAAGAAGGCGGTGGCGGCCACCGCCGCCCAGATCCAACCATGCTCCCAGCCGATCCAGAGGATCAGCACGGGTCCCAGCCCAAGCAGGATTACCCCCGGCTTGTATTGCGCGGCGATGGGCAGGAGCGCCACCCCTGTCGATGCCAGAACCCACAGAGCCCCTGCGATCAGCGATCCGCTCATTGATCGGGCCTCGCGCCGCCCGGGACCCTGTCTGGCGGGCTTGAGTCAGAACGGCACATCATCCGCCGCCATGATGAACCGCGCCACCACTTTCTTGCTGCCGGCCTTTTCGAAATCGATCTCCAGCTTGTCGCCTTCGATGCCCGTGATCGCGCCGTAGCCGAATTTCTGGTGAAACACCCGTTCGCCCACCGTGTAAGCGCTGACCGCGTCGAGATCGATGATCTGGTTGCGCGTTTCCTTCGGTTGGCTGAGGCTGCGCGCGCCGCCGCGCGCCTGAAGCCGCCGCCATCCCGGCGAGTTGTAGACATTGGCCTCCGCTGCGCGGTCGTGAAGGTCGCTGGCGGCCTCCGCCATGGCCGCGGGCGAGGCCGATGCCGCCATTCCGGCCGCGCCATAGGCCCCTCCGTAGAGACCCGGCGGCGTGAGCACATCCACATGGGCCTCGGGGAGTTCGTCGATGAAGCGACTGGGCATCGCGCTCTGCCATTGCCCGAATATCCGCCGGTTGCCCGCAAAACTGATCGTGCAGAGTTCCTCGGCGCGGGTGATGCCCACATAGGCCAGCCGCCGTTCCTCTTCGAGCCCCTTCAGCCCCTGCTCGTCCATCGAGCGCTGCGACGGAAACAGCCCGTCTTCCCAGCCGGGCAGGAACACGGCGGGAAACTCCAGCCCCTTTGCCGCGTGAAGCGTCATGATCGAGACCTTTGCGCCGCCGTCATCGCTGTCATTGTCCATCACGAGGCTGACATGTTCCAGAAAGCCTTGCAGGTTCTCGAAGCCTTCCAACGCCTTGACCAGTTCCTTGAGGTTTTCCAGCCGCCCGGGCGCTTCGGGCGTCTTGTCGTTTTGCCACATGGCGGTGTAGCCGCTCTCGTCGAGGACGATCTCGGCGAGCTCCATGTGGCTGATCTCCGGCTTGCCCTCCTCGATCCGCTCCGGCGCGCCATCATCGACCACCGCATCGGGATCCTCGACCACGCGCAGCGGCCCGCGCGCCATCTTTGCCCAGCGCGCCAGCGCCACCACAAGCTCACCCAGCGCCTTGCCGCCCTTGCCCTTGATCGCGCCCGCTTCGACGGCCAGCGCCGCGCCCTCGACCAAGGATACGCCGTTTTCCCGTGCGATACGCTGGATCGTCTGCTGCGCCTTGTCGCCCAGCCCCCGCTTGGGCGTGTTCACCACCCGTTCGAAGGCCAGATCGTCATCGGGCGAGACCACCAGCCGGAAATAGGCCATCGCGTCACGGATCTCCATCCGCTCGTAGAATCGCGGCCCCCCGATCACCCGGTATGGCAGGCCGATGGTCAGGAACCGGTCCTCGAACGCGCGCATCTGGTGGCTCGCGCGCACGAGGATCGCCATCTCGTCGAGCGAATAGGCCCGCATGCCGCGCGTGCCGCCCTGCATGGCCTCGATCTCCTCGCCGACCCAGCGCGCCTCCTCGTCACCATCCCAATGGCCGATGAGCCGCACTTTCTCGCCGCCTTCCGCCGCCGTCCAGAGCGTCTTGCCGAGCCGATCGCTGTTGCCCGCAATCACCCCCGAGGCGGCCGCAAGAATATGCTCCGTCGAGCGGTAATTCTGCTCCAGCCGCACCACATGCGCGCCCGGAAAGTCCTTCTCGAACCGCAGGATATTGCCCACTTCGGCGCCCCGCCAGCCATAGATCGACTGGTCGTCATCGCCGACGCAACAGATGTTCTTGTGCCCCGATGCCAGCAGCCTCAGCCACAGGTACTGCGCCACGTTCGTGTCCTGATACTCATCCACGAGGATGTATCGGAACCACCGCTGGTATTGCTGGAGCACATCATCATGGGTCTGGAAGATCTGCACCATATGCAACAGCAGGTCGCCGAAATCGACCGCGTTCAGCTCCCTGAGCCGCGCCTGGTATTCCGCGTAAAGCCTCGGACCTGCGTGGTTATACGCCCCTGCATCCGCCGCCGGAATGCTCTCGGGCGTGATCGCGCGGTTCTTCCAGCCATCGATGATCGAGGCCAGCTGCCGCGCGGGCCAGCGCTTGTCATCGATGCCCGCCGCCTGCACCAACTGCTTGAGCAGCCGCAGCTGGTCGTCGCTGTCCAGAATGGTGAAATTCGACTTCAGATCGACCAGCTCCGCATGGCGACGCAACAGCTTGACGCAGATCGAATGGAACGTGCCGAGCCAAGGCATCCCCTCCACTGACTGGCCGAGCATCCCGCTTACCCGAACCTTCATCTCGCGCGCCGCCTTGTTGGTGAAGGTCACCGCAAGGATCTCGTTCGGCCGCGCCCGGCCGGTCTGCAACAGATGTACGATCCGCGTGGTCAACGCCTTGGTCTTTCCGGTGCCCGCCCCGGCCAGCATCAAAACCGGCCCGTCGGCAATCTCCACCGCCTCGCGCTGCGCGGGGTTCAACCCGTCCAGGTAAGGCTTGGGCCGCGCGGCCATCGCTCGGGCGGCCAGTGACGCGCCCTCGAAGGCATCCATGTCATCGAAACTGCTCATGGCCGACACAGTAGCGCAAAGCCACGGCGAGGAAAAGCACACGTTCGCGCAATGTTCCGCCGAAATGCATCGCTGCCCGCCCGGCGCCCATCCACCTGACCACGCGCGCTGCGCACGTGCCATCCAGGGAACCGCGCCCCGGCTTCTTTGGGCCAGAAATATCCCGGGGGTTTGGGGGCAGCGCCCCCAACAGATCCCCAATCGCATCCCCGATCTGGACAATCCCGCGCATCCGCATCCAAATGAGCCGCATGGATCTCGATGCCCGCTTCCCGTCCCTGCCGCACCTGCGCGCCCGCGCGCGTCAACGCCTGCCACGCTTTGTCTGGGACTATCTCGACAGCGGCACCGGCGCGGAAACAGCCCGGCACCGCATCCGCGCCGCACTCGACGCGGTGCTGTTCCAACCGGCCATCCTGACCGGCGAGCCCGCGCCGGACCTCAGCACCGAGGTCCTGGGAACCCGCTGGAGCGCCCCCTTCGGCGTGGCGCCGGTGGGCATGTCAGGGCTGATCTGGCCCGATGCCGAACGCCTTCTTGCATCCGCCGCCGCCGATGCCGGGATCCCGTACACGCTCTCCACCGTCGCGGCGGCCACGCCGGAACAGGTGGGACCGGCGACGCAGGGCAAGGGCTGGTTCCAGCTTTACTGCCCGCGTGATCCCGCGATCCGCGCCGACATGCTCGCACGCGCACGTGATTCGGGGTTTTCCACGCTGGTGCTCACCGCCGACCTGCCCGCCGCGTCACGGCGCGAACGTCTGCTCGCGTCGGGCCTGACACAGCCGCCACGGCTCACCCCCCGGCTGGCGCTGCAATGCGCGTTGCGTCCGGCATGGTCGCTGGCCCGGCTGCGCCATGGCATGCCCTCGATGAAAACGCTCGAAGCCTATGCCGACAATGCCACCGGCGGCGCCACGGCCCATATCGGCTACCGGCTGCGCGTCTCGCCGGACTGGACCTACCTGGAGGAAACCCGCGCCCTCTGGGACGGCCCTCTCATCGTCAAGGGTGTGCTGCGCGCCGAGGATGCGCCACGACTCGAAGCGGCCGGAATCGACGCGCTCTGGGTCTCGGGCCATGCCGGTCGGCAATTCGATGGCGCGCCCGCTCCGCTGGACTCGTTGCGCAGGATCCGCGCCGCCTGCACCCTGCCCCTGATCTATGACAGCGGCATCGAGGGCGGGCTGGACATTCTGCGCGCCATCGCATTGGGGGCCGATCTGGTGATGCTCGGGCGCGGCTGGCACGACGCGCTCGCAGCGCTCGGAGCCCCCGGCGCGGCGCATCTGGCCAAGATCCTGCGCGCCGATCTCTGCGCCAATCTCGCACAGCTTGGCGCCAACAGACCGGTGGATCTGCGCGGCACCGAGATCCTCGCGCGCGCTTCCGGTCCCTAGGGCAACCGCCCCGTCCCGGCCGCGCGCCGCCCAGATGCGGCTGTCCCCATTCGGTTGCACATGCCCTTTCGCGGCACAGCTGCGGCGACCGCTGCGCGGGCTGCCCCTTTCGCCATCGAGCAGCAACCGCCGCCGCTTCAGGACCCCGTCAATCCGCGGGATCCCTTCCGCGCCGCGGGCGGTCGGTCCAAGCCCCCCCAGGCGCCGTGGCCTCACATCCGCGGGCGTGGCGGCCCATGATCGAGCGGTGCCCTCAAGCCCGTCCGCACGGGCGCAGAGACCGTGCGCACAACCGCGACCACCGACCGATATAAAAAATTCTGCCTGGCGCTGCGGCGAAAAACCGACCGGCCAACGCGGGAAATGCACTCTTTCCCGATTTCAAACGCGAAAGCGTGGGCTCGTCGCGCTGCGCGCCCGAAGGACCGGGACGGGAGCAAAGCACCCGGATCCCGGTCAGAATCCGAAAAGTGGCACCGCGTGATCTGCACGAAACGGCGCGGTCATCCGCCACCGCAGCAGGAAATTCTCGGTCACCGTCAGGTAAGAGACGCCCACCCGGCGCGACACGGATTCGATCTGGAATTGCTGCGCCTCTTCAATGCCATCCGTGTCGATCACCACAACCATCGGCAGCTTGCCGGTGAGTTCCGCCGCAAACAGCGCCTGGTGAAGACTGTCAAAGCTGCTGCGCTTGTTGTCGAACCCGACCTCGACCACATGAGTGTTCGTCTCACAATCCACAATCACATGGCGACGCTCTCCGGCCGCGACATAGGGATGGCGCACCTCCGCCTCGCCTTGCAACAGCAAGGCGCACAGGATTCCCGCAAGTTCGACTTCACCGGCCATTTCCGACTCATACCAAAAGGTTAACAAATCGTAAACGCGGTCGTGAAAAGGTTAACGCGGCCAGGTGCCGTAGGCGCGCTCCACAAACCGGATCGCCAGATCCATCGTCGGGCGTCAGATCGATCGCCGCAGCCGGCATGCCGGGCAGGCACCGGCCGCCTTCCGCGGCACGGGCGCCGCAAGACCGACCGGATAACGGACGCAGCGGGCCGCCTTCCGCGGCGCGGGCGTCGCAAGACGGACCGGAAAACCCACGCGCCGCGCCCCCGTTCGCGCCGGAGGCGCGGCAGGGATTCGCAAACCGGACCGACGGATGCCGCGCAGCGACCGGATGCCACCCGCGCCCCATTGCCCGCCCGGCTCCCTGCGCAAAGCCGGACATCGCAAAGCGTCCGTCGCAACGCCGCGCCCAACCGGGTAATTTCGTCCCACTACCCAGTTCTACGAGTTGTCGATTGCCGTTCCATGGCCTATGCCACGCGGAAAGCCAGCCTCTCACGGAAAGGACCGTCATGGCCGAATTCCAGAAGATCCTCATCGCCAATCGCGGCGAAATCGCCATCCGCATCATGCGCGCCGCCAATGAGATGGGGAAGAAGACCGTCGCGATCTATGCCGAAGAGGACAAGCTGGGGCTCCACCGGTTCAAGGCGGACGAAGCCTACCGCATCGGCGAGGGTCTTGGCCCGGTTCAGGCCTATCTGAGCATCGAGGAAATCATCCGCGTGGCCAAGCTGTCGGGCGCGGATGCAATCCACCCCGGCTACGGCCTGTTGTCGGAAAACCCAGACTTCGTCGATGCCTGCGTCGCCAATGGCATCACCTTCATCGGACCGCGCGCCGAAACCATGCGCGCGCTGGGAGACAAGGCGTCGGCCCGCCGCGTGGCGATCGAGGCGGGCGTTCCCGTGATCCCCGCCACCGAGGTTCTGGGCGACGATTTCGACGCCATCACCAAGGAGGCCGCCGAGATCGGCTTTCCGCTTATGCTCAAGGCCAGCTGGGGCGGCGGCGGGCGCGGCATGCGCCCCATCGAGAATGCCGACGAGCTGCAGGAAAAGGTGCTCGAAGGCCGCCGCGAAGCCGAGGCCGCCTTCGGCAATGGCGAGGGCTATCTCGAAAAGATGATCCTCCGCGCCCGCCACGTCGAGGTGCAGATCCTCGGCGACAAACAGGGCCAGATCTATCATCTGTATGAGCGCGACTGTTCGGTGCAGCGCCGCAACCAGAAAGTCGTGGAACGCGCCCCCGCACCGTATCTCTCCGAAGCCCAGCGCGAGGAAATCTGCGAGCTTGGCCGCAAGATCTGTGCGCATGTGAATTACGAATGCGCTGGCACGGTCGAATTCCTGATGGATATGGACAGCGGCGCGTTTTATTTCATCGAGGTCAACCCGCGCGTGCAGGTCGAGCACACCGTGACCGAAGAGGTCACCGGCATCGACATCGTGCAGGCCCAGATCATGATCGCCGAGGGCAAATCACTGGCCGAAGCCACCGGCCGCGCCAGCCAATACGACATCCGCCTCAACGGCCACGCACTGCAAACCCGGATCACAACCGAGGATCCGTCGAACAACTTCATCCCCGATTACGGCCGCATCACCGCCTATCGCGCGGCCACCGGCATGGGCATCCGGCTCGACGGCGGCACGGCCTACGCCGGCGGGGTCATCACGCGCTACTACGATTCGCTGCTGGTCAAGGTCACCGCCTGGGCGCAGACCCCCGAAAAGGCGATCAAGCGGATGGACCGGGCACTGCGCGAATTCCGCATCCGCGGCGTGACCACCAATATCGACTTTGTCATCAACCTGCTCAAACACCAGACCTTCCTGACGAACCAGTATACCACCAAGTTCATCGACACGACGCCGGATCTGTTCGACTTCAAGCTGCGGCGCGACCGCGGCACCAAGGTGCTCACCTATATTGCCGACATCACCGTGAACGGCCATCCCGAGGTGCAGGGCCGTCCGCGCCCGCATCCCGACCTCAAGCCCGCGCGCCCGCCACAGGTGCCCGTGGGCCAGACCCCGTCGCCCGGCACCAAGACCATGCTCGAAGAGCACGGGCCCCAGGCCGTGGCCGACTGGATGGCGGCGCAAAAACAACTCCTGATCACCGACACAACCATGCGCGACGGGCATCAGTCGCTGCTGGCGACCCGCATGCGCTCCATCGACATGATCGGCGCGGCCCCGGCCTATGCCCATCATCTGCCGCAGCTCTTTTCTGTGGAATGCTGGGGCGGGGCCACCTTCGACGTCGCCTATCGCTTCTTGCAAGAATGCCCGTGGCAACGCCTGCGCGACCTGCGCGCGGCGATGCCCAACCTGATGACCCAGATGCTGCTGCGCGGCGCCAATGGCGTGGGCTACACCAACTACCCCGACAACGTGGTGCAGTTCTTTGTCAAACAGGCAGCCGAGACCGGCGTCGACGTGTTCCGTGTCTTCGACAGCCTCAACTGGGTCGAGAACATGCGCGTCGCCATGGACGCCGTGCTCGACACCGGCCGCGTGCTCGAAGGCACGATCTGCTACACCGGCGACATCCACGACCCCGATCGCGCCAAATACAATCTCAAGTACTATGTCGACATGGGCAAGGAGCTGCGTGATGCCGGCGCCCATGTGCTTGGTCTGAAGGACATGGCGGGCCTTTTGAAAGCCCCCGCCGCCGGTCCGCTGGTGCGCGCGCTCAAGGAAGAGGTCGGCCTGCCGATCCATTTCCACACGCATGACACCTCCGGGGCCGCCATCGCAACGATCATCGCCGCGGCCGAAGCCGGTGTCGACGCGGTCGATGCGGCGATGGACGCGCTGTCGGGCAACACCTCGCAACCGACGCTCGGCTCCGTCGTGGAGGCGTTCCGCCATACCGAGCGCGACACCGGGCTCGACATCGGCGCGATCCGCACGATCTCCAACTATTTCGAAGCGGTGCGCGGCCAATACGCGGCCTTTGAGTCCGGCATGCAGGCTCCCGCCTCGGAGGTCTACCTGCACGAAATGCCCGGCGGGCAATTCACCAACCTCAAGGCACAGGCCCGCTCCATGGGGCTGGAGGAGCGCTGGCACGAGGTCGCCCAGACCTATGCCGACGTGAACCAGATGTTTGGCGATATCGTCAAGGTGACGCCCTCCTCCAAGGTGGTGGGTGACATGGCGCTGCTGATGGTGTCTCAGGGGCTCACCCGCGCCGATGTGGAAAACGGCACCACCGAAGTCAGCTTCCCCGATTCCGTGGTCGACATGATGCGCGGCAATCTCGGCCAGCCTCCCGGCGGCTGGCCCACCAAGATCCAGAAGCGCATCCTCAAGGACGAGAAACCCTTCACCAAGCGCCCCGGCCTTCTGGCCGAGCCGGTCGATATCGAGCAGACCCGCAAGAGCCTGTCCGACAAGCTGGGCATCGAGATCGATGACGAGGACCTCAATGGCTACCTGATGTATCCAAAGGTCTTCACCGATTACGCGACCCGGCACGAAACCTATGGCCCGGTGCGCGCGCTGCCGACACGGACGTTCTTCTACGGCATGGAAGCGGGCGAGGAGATCTCGGCCGAAATCGACCCCGGCAAGACGCTCGAAATCCGGCTTCAGGCCGTGGGTGAGACGCAGGATGACGGCGAGGTCCGGGTGTTCTTCGAACTCAACGGCCAGCCCCGCACGATCCGTGTCCCGGACCGCGTGGTGAAAGCGGCCACCGCCGCCCGGCCCAAGGCAGAGCCCGGCAATGCCGATCATATCGGCGCGCCGATGCCCGGCGTGGTGGCAACGGTTGCGGTCAAGGCGGGTGATGCGGTGAAAACCGGGGACCTGCTGCTGACCATCGAGGCGATGAAGATGGAAACCGGCCTACACGCCGAGCGCGACGCTACCGTCAAAGCGGTGCATGTCACGCCCGGCGGCCAGATTGACGCCAAGGATCTGCTGGTCGAGCTGGAATAGCGCCCGATGCACAAGGCCCTCCTGTTCAGCGATCTGCACCTTGCGGCTGAACCGGGGGGGCCACCCGGCTACGACCCGCTGGCACGCGCGCAAGCTGCGCTGAGCGCTGCCCGCGACGCTCCTGATGGGCAATTGCGACAACCGCGCGGCTTTTGCCTCGGTCTTTCCCGACGCCGCGCAGGATGCGCATGGCTTTGTGCAATCGGTCGTCACGCTGGGGGGCACGGCGCTGTTCTGCCTCGACTCGCTCGACCGCGAACCGGACCCGAAACACAGCGGCGTCCTCTGCGCCGACCGGCTCGGCTGGCTGGACGCACAGCTCGCGGCCTGTGCGGCAAGCCACAGGGTGGTCGTCGCCCACCACCCGCCCGCCGCTGTCGGCATGGCCGGTCCCGACAGGCTGCGCCTGCGCAATGGCGATGCGTTGCTCGACCTGCTGCGGGCGCATGGCGTGGATCTGCTGATCTGCGGGCACCTGCACCGCCCGATCTTGGCAACCCTGAAAGGCCAGAGCACCGCCATCCTCGGCAGCACCGCCTTCGACGTAGCGCTCGCCACCAACAGCGACGCTATCACGCCAATCTTTGACGTGCCGCCGCTCTACCATGTGCTGCTCGACACCGACGCTGGCCCGGTCCTGCATTGCGAACAGGTCCCGATGGCCTGAGCCATCCACCGTGACGCGGCAAGCCGGCCAAACGCGGCCCCGCAACGTCCCCCGCCCCGCGCCCTGCCCGGCCCCAAACCCGCCGCCGCCCCGTCGCGCCGCGCCCCCGGCTTCTTCTGTCGAAAAATACTCCGGGGGAGTCTTCGCTTGCGAAGACGGGGGCAGCGCCCCCAACCCGGCTCCCACCCCACACCAAGGCCCCCGGGGCGGTAAATTGATTGACACAGAGCATGCGCATGGGTTGTGCATGGGATGTGCATGCGTTGTGCATCCTCGATTTTCAGCCAAAGACTCTCCCCGCCATGACCGGAAAACTCCTCGTTCTGACCGATCTGCACCTGACCGATCCCGGCCAGACAATCATCGGGCTCGACCCCGCCGCGCGCAGCCGCGCCGCCCTCTCCCACGCGATCCGGACACATCCCGATGCCGACGCGCTCCTGCTGCTCGGCGATCTCACGCATCACGGGCGGCCCGGCCAATACTCAGGGCTCGCGGCCCTGTTGTCCGACATCCCCTGCCCGGTTTTTGCCACGCTCGGCAATCACGATGATGCCACGGCATTCGGCGCAGAATTTCCAGACCAGATGACCGACGGCTTTGCCTGTCACGCCCTGCAAAACGGCGGCATGCGGGTGCTCTTGCTCGACACGCTCGACCGCGATGGATCAGCGCCCCGGCACGGCGGATGGCTTTGCAATCAAAGGCTTGACTGGCTCGATGGAGAAATGGCCGCCGCCGATGGCGCACCGCTTCTGATCGCTTGCCACCACCCGCCCTTTGCCACCGGTTTTGCCGGTATGGATGGGATCGGTCTTGCCAATCCGCGCGCGCTTCTCGACCGTCTGCAGGCTTATCGCGGTCCGGTCCAGCTGCTCTGCGGGCATGTGCATCGCACCATCTCTGGCGCGGTCGAAGGCATCGCCTTCACGACACTCAAAAGCCCGTGCCACCAGATGCCCATGGCCCTCTCGGCGAAAACCACCGCGCTGAGCGTCGATGAGCCCGGCGCCTATGGCATTGCACTCACCGGCCCAACCGGCGCGGTGATCCATAGCGAGGATTTCGCCGTGGCCATGGCCGGCTCACATGACCCAGACTCCGCGTAACACTCTCATTACGTTCACTAATTGCGCCTTTCCGGGGTCAGCCTGCGCCATGGGCGCGCAGCGAAATCCGCACCAACGCAGCGATCCGACCCTTGCGCATCAACCGGCACCGCCCCTTTCGCAATCGGGGCGTGTCCGGTTTCCGGGCCATTGGCAAAATTTCCCGAAATTTCCTCTTGCACCCCGCGCGCGGCAAAGCTAAATCGCGGGAACCATTTGGCAGCGCGGGCGTAGCTCAGGGGTAGAGCATAACCTTGCCAAGGTTAGGGTCGGGCGTTCGAATCGCCTCGCCCGCTCCAAATGGACTGGCCACCGATGGTCATGCGGGCGTAGCTCAGGGGTAGAGCATAACCTTGCCAAGGTTAGGGTCGGGCGTTCGAATCGCCTCGCCCGCTCCATCGGATTCAACTCTCAGCGCGCAGAGGCGAGACATCCGAAGCCGCTGCTTCGATGGGTAACGCGTCTCCGCGCGACTCCCTCACTCTACCGGGAATTGCCGGATGCACAGCAGGGCCTGATCCTGAAACGCCTGCACCGCGCCGCTGCGGTCATTGCGCAGGGCAATCTCTTGAAAAGCGCCAAGTTTTTGTCGGTCGCTACCGGTCACATAGAGCTGCAGGATACGCGCGCTGATCGCGATGGAGACGCCGTGGTCTTCGGTCGAGATCATCCCCGCTTCTTCAAGCACGCGCGCCGCTGCGGCAATGATCCATGCACATTTCAGCGCCTGCGCTTCCCGGCCTTCATAGACCTTGGGTTCCGCGCCAAGTGCGCCGGGCGCCAGAAGCAGCAAGGCGAGCACGCAGCCGGCGCGCCGCACCGCCGCCGCGAGTGGTCTTGTGATGACATCCATCGCGGTCCTCCTGCGCACATGCAAGGCTGGCACAGGCGACACGGTCGCACAACGGCGAAATCCCGTTCCGCGTCACAGGCTTGGCCCCGCAAACCCCGGGGCCTATAAGGGCCGCAACCAGCCACGGGAGAGAGCCCATGCGCCACGCGCAGGTCAGCCGCAAGACCGCGGAAACCGAGATCTCCGTCGACATCGCGCTCGACGGCACCGGCCAATATGACAACCAGACGGGCGTCGGGTTCTTCGATCACATGCTCGACCAGCTGTCGCGGCATGCGCTGATCGACATGACGATCCGCTGCGCGGGCGATCTGCATATCGATGACCATCACAGCGTCGAGGATGTGGGCATTGCCCTGGGTCAGGCGTTGTCGCAGGCACTTGGCGACAAGCGCGGCATCCGCCGCTATGGCGCGTGCCTTTTGCCGATGGATGACGCGCTGGTGCGCGCGGCGCTCGACCTCTCGGGCCGGCCTTTCCTGACATGGAAAGTCACCATGCCGACGCAGAAGATCGGCACGTTCGATACCGAGCTCGTGCGCGAATTCTTTCAGGCTTTCTCGACACATGGCGGGATCACCCTGCATGTGGAGGCGCTTGACGGGATCAACAGTCATCACATCGCCGAAGCCGCCTTCAAAGCGGTCGCCCGCGCCCTGCGCGACGCATTGGAGCCCGACCCGCGCAAGGCCGACACCATCCCGTCGACCAAGGGCAGTTTGTGAGCGTGCCATGCTGACCGCCATCATCGACTACGAAAGCGGCAACCTGCATTCCGCGGAAAAAGCCTTTCAGAAAATGGCTCAGGAAACCGGATCCGGCACGGTCGTTGTCACCGACAAAGCCGAAATCGTCGCCCGTGCCGACCGCATCGTGCTGCCCGGCGACGGCGCGTTCCCGGCCTGTGCTTCCGCCCTGCGCGCATCGGGCTGTTTCGACGCCATGATCGAAGCGGTGGAATCCCGCGGCCGGCCCTTCCTGGGAATCTGCGTCGGGATGCAGCTCATGGCGCGCCGCGGTCACGAATACGAACCCACGGACGGGCTTGGCTGGGTCGATGGAGAGGTGCGCCGCATCGAACCACGGGATGCCGCGCTCAAAGTGCCGCATATGGGCTGGAACGATCTGCAAATCGAACAGAGCCATCCGGTGCTCGACGGGATCAGCAGCGGAGAGCACGTCTATTTCGTGCATTCCTACCAGATGGTGATGGATGACCCCGCACAGCGGATCGCATCCTGTGACTATGGTGGCGCGGTGACGGCCGTGGTCGGCCATGGCACCAGGATCGGGTTTCAATTCCACCCGGAGAAAAGCGCCTCCGTCGGCATGCAGATGATCGCAAACTTTCTGCGCTGGCGGCCTTGAGGAGCGGGCCAAATTCCGCTGGCGAGCCTCGACCCGGCAGGGGTTGATCCCACACGCCCATTGAAAAAAGGGCGGCGCCGCTTCGGCCCGCCCTCTTGCGCATTGTCTCCGGTGCGGCGCTCAGTTCACGCGGCTCCACGTCTGGCTCGAACACAGCAGGCCACCGGCAACACAGCCCGACATCTTGAGCGCATTGCCCGAAAGCGTCATCTTGCCGTTATAAACCTTGTCATTGGACGGTCGCCAAACCTTGCCGGTGTATTTCCCGCCACCGTTCGGCGTCATGCCGATCACCAGCGTCTTGCCCTTGTTCGGCGAGGCATATTCACCGCTGGCGTTGAAGGTGCGCACAATCACGCCACAGATCTTGCCCTGGCAGGGCTGCATCGTCACATGCGCATAGCGCCCGTCATCGGTCTGCGTTTTCCAGGTGCCAAGCACCGGATCGGCCATCGCACCGCCCGCGCCAAATATGAGCGCGGCGGCAATCATCAAGGGTTTCATTGTCTGTCCTCCCGTTTTTCGAGCACAATCCTTTCGCGGGGCGCGCATCGTGATCAAGCGTGACGCGAGGTCCGCTTGCATCTGTCGTGGCGTCAGATTAACGACAGGAACAATTGTGCGGCAGCGCAGCATGAGTGGAAAGTGCCTGAGTTATGATCCTTTACCCCGCCATTGACCTGAAAGACGGTAAAGCCGTGAGACTGCTGCGCGGTGACATGAACAAAGCCACCGTGTTCAACGACGACCCCGCAGCGCAGGCGCTGGAATTTGTCGCCGCCGGCTGCGAATGGCTGCACCTTGTGGATCTCAACGGCGCCTTTGCCGGCGAACCGGTGAACGCGGCAGCGGTTGAGGCGATCCTCGAACAGACCCGCACACCGGCACAGCTTGGCGGGGGCATCCGCGACATGGCGACCATCGAAGGGTGGCTGGAGCGTGGGCTCGCGCGCGTCATCCTTGGCACGGTTGCCGTCGAAGATCCCGATCTGGTTCGCGATGCCGCGCGCGCCTTCCCCGGTCAGATCGCCGTGGGCATTGACGCCAAGGATGGGCGTGTGGCCACGCGCGGATGGGCCGAGGTGACGGATGTTGACGCCACCGATCTGGCGCGGCGCTTCGAAGACGCCGGTGTTGCCGCCATCATCTATACCGACATCAATCGCGACGGCGCGATGCAGGGGCCGAACGTGGCTGCGACCGCCGCGCTCGCAAGAGCGGTTTCGATTCCCGTGATCGCGTCGGGTGGCGTTTCCTCGTTGAAGGATCTCAGGGCCTTGCGCGATTGTGGCGCCGCGTTGAACGGCGCGATCTCCGGCCGGGCTCTTTACGACGGGGCCCTGGATCTGCGCGAGGCGATTGCGCTGCTGCGCAACTGAGGGATGGCCGCACCGCTTTTTCCTGTCACGTCCCGCCACGCGGCACGCGCAGGGATGCGCCCCGAAATGGCCTCTGCACCAACTGCCCTCTTCACAAGACCGACCGTTTCGCGCTAGGCCGATGCCATGTTGAAAACCCGCATCATTCCCTGCCTCGACGTGGCCGATGGGCGCGTCGTCAAAGGGGTCAACTTCGTCGATCTCGTCGATGCCGGCGACCCCGTGGATGCCGCGCGCGCCTATGATGCGGCAGGGGCCGACGAAATATGCTTTCTCGACATCCATGCCACGCATGAGAATCGCGGCACGATGTTCGATGTCGTGACACGCACCGCCGAGCAATGCTTCATTCCCCTGACGGTGGGCGGCGGGGTGCGCACGGTCGACGATGTGCGTGCGCTGCTGCTGGCCGGGGCGGACAAGGTCAGCTTCAACTCGGCCGCCGTGGCTGATCCCGACGTCATCGCGCGCGCCGCGGACCAGTTCGGCAGCCAGTGCATCGTCTGCGCCATTGACGCCAAGACCGTGGAGCCGGGCCGCTGGGAAATTTTCACCCATGGCGGGCGCCGTCCCACCGGCATCGATGCCGTGGCCTTTGCCAAAACCGTAGCGGCCAAGGGGGCGGGTGAGATTCTCCTCACCTCCATGGACCGGGACGGGACCAAGTCGGGCTTCAACCTGCCGCTGACCCGCGCCATCGCGGATGCGGTGGACATTCCCGTTATCGCATCCGGCGGGGTCGGCACGCTGGACCACCTCGTAGAAGGGGTGACAGAGGGTCATGCTTCGGCCGTGCTTGCCGCGTCGATCTTTCATTTTGGCACCTTCACCATCGCCGAGGCCAAGGCGCATATGGCCGCCGCAGGCATCCCGGTCAGGATCTGAGAAAGGGCCGCGTCATGACACTCGAAGAGCTCGAGACCATCATCGCGTCCCGCGCGCAGGCCACGCCCGAGGAGAGCTGGACCGCCAAGCTGCTTGCAAAAGGGCCGGACAAGGTTGCGGAGAAATTCGGCGAGGAAGCCATTGAAGCGGTGATCGAAGCGGTCAAGGGCGACCGGGACAGGCTCACCAGCGAGGCGGCGGATGTGCTGTTTCATTTGTTGGTGATGCTCAAGGCGCGGGATGTGAGCGTCTCCGAGGTCATGGCGGTGCTCGATGCGCGTCAGGGTCAATCGGGCCTTGCCGAGAAAGCCGCGCGCCGGTCCTAGCGCCGATACGCAAGGCGCCATCAGGCGGGTCATCCCACCCGCTTTGAGACCCGTCTCTCGCCAACGCACCCAGACATGCGCCAAGCGCAAAGCGGCGTCACAAGACCAATCCCATGAGACGCAGATCCCGCACGGCAGGACCGCTCAGACGCACTCAATGTGACGCGGGGGCGGATCATTTATTTCGCCTTTTGCACAAAAAAGTGAGCGGCACCGGGAACCCGGCGCCGCTCTCGATGTTGTCCAAGTGACCTGCTGGAAAGGGTCAAACAACATCAACTGGAGGACTATCATGAAACCGCTTCTCGCGTCGACAGCCTTGGCACTTGCAATCAGCCTGCCGGCCTATGCACAGACCGCCAATATCAACGAAGAGAGCTTTCAACCCGAATTCGAGGCACAGCAGTATCGCGGCACGGATCTGATCGGCGCGACGCTGTGGCAGACCGAAAAGTCGATTGATGTCGCGGCCACGACAACCGACCCCGAAGAACTCGAGTGGGACATGGCCGGTGAAATCAATGATGTGATCATCGGCAAGGACGGCGAGGTCGATCACATCATCGCAGCCGTCGGCGGGTTCCTCGGGCTCGGTCAGAAGGAGATTTCCATCTCCATGGATGCCTTGACCTTCATCAGCGATGGCGCAGAGGCCGACGAGTATTTCATCGTCTTCAACGGCCCGACCGACATGCTCAAGGATGCACCGGATTACCAGGAAGCGGAGCAGGCCTGGAAGGACGGTCAGATGGCGACAGGCACCGAAGTGGAGTCTGCCAGTGCCGCCGATCCGATGGCGAATGAAGACGAGACTGAAGGGTCCGCCTATGCCGCGCAGCCGAATATGGCAGACGGTGACGCCACCGTGACCCAAGCCGCGAATATCAGCGCAACGGGCGATGATGCGATGACGGCCAGCGAAGACACGGCAAGCGCCGAAACGGATGCGCGCGCGATGGAGACTGAGACCGCTGAAAGTGATCTGCGCACGGTCGACACCGATATGACGACCGCAGGTATGAACGCCGTTCGCGCGTCCGAGGCCGACATCACAACCGAAGATCTCACCGGCGCACGGGTCTACACCGCTGGCGATGAGTGGGTTGGCGAAGTGGGTGAACTGATCCTCGCCGACGACGGCACCTCCATTGAGAAGGCCGTGATCGATGTGGGCGGCTTCCTTGGCCTCGGCGAAAAGCCCGTGGCTGTCGATCTCGACGCGCTGATGATCGAAGAAACGGCGAGCGGTGAGATCGCCCGTGTCTCGCTCGACATGCCACGCTCCGAGCTTGAAGCCGCAGAGCCGTATTCCGAAGGCTGAAGCTGCTCGGGCGGGGCCGCTGTCTCCCCCGCCCGGCTCCCGAATGTGAGCAATGCCACCCGTCGCCATGACGGGTGGTTTTTCGTTTTGCGCGGCGTCATGCAGCATCACGGGCACGCCGGTCTTGGGTCAGAGCTTGGAGGAGATCACACCGGTGTTGAAGCCGCCCATCCGCAATTCGTTGAACAAGCGTTGATATTCGATCTTCGGGCAGCGATCCTGAATCACGTCGATGCCGCGCCCGCGGGCCTGTGCTGCCGCTTCGTCGTGGCGCACCCCGATCTGAAGCCAGATGGTCCGCAGATTGGGCAACCCCTCAAGCGCTTCATCGATGATTTCCGGAACAAATTCCGACCGACGAAAGACGTCGATCATGTCAACACTGTCAGGGCAGTCCGTCAGGCTGCCACGGATGGTCTGGCCGAAAAGCGGTTTGCCCGCATGGCCCGGATTGACCGGATAGACGGTGAATCCCTTCAGGCTCAGATAGCGCGCCACAAAATAGCTGGGGCGGACGGGATTGGGGGAGACACCGACCACGGCAATCTCGCGTGTGCGGGTCAAAACTGCCTTGAGGTCTTCGTCACTGGGGGGATCTGGCAAAGTCATGCCGCACCCTAGCGCCTTATGTCAAAAAGAAAAAGCGCCCGGGCAAAAGCCACGGGCGCAAGTCACGGAACGAGGGACAGTAATGCTCCGCGAAGGTTCCGGCTCCGCGGTACACCGAAATACATAGGAGACAAAATTTCGATGAAAAGGGTTCCAAAGGCATATCCAGGACATATCTTGACGAATTCTGTCACGAAATGCGCGAAAAGCCGCCGATGCCGCAAACATCCCTTTGGCGCAAGGCCCCAATGAACATCGACATGGCGGCCAACCGGTCCCTTGAGCCCCCAGCCGGAATGCAGGCCCGCTTGATGCGTCAGGATAGCCCTGTTGCCGGACCGTCATGGCGAGGCCGGCACCCCTGCCCGACACGCCGTCTGACAGGGGGCTTCAAAACTTACTCCGCTGCGATCTTGCCTTGGTTTTCCTGCAACAAGGCCCAGACACGCTGCGGCGTGAAGGGCATATCCACCTGTCGCGCACCGCGATCCCACAGGGCGTCCTGCATCGCATTTGCAATTGCCGCAAGGGCACCCACCGTCCCGGCTTCTCCGCAGCCCTTCATGCCCATCGGGTTGGCAGTGGAGGGGACCGGTTCGAAGGCGAACCCGATCATGGGCACGTCATCCGCTCTGGGCATTGCATAGTCCATGAATGTCGCGGTCAAGAGTTGCCCGTCTTCATCATAGACGACGCGCTCCGTCAGCGCCTGCCCAATGCCCTGCACCACACCGCCGTGCACCTGACCTTCGGCCAGCATCGGATTGATCAGATTGCCGAAATCATCCACGATCCAGTAGCCGTCAATCGTGACCTTGCCGGTCTCCGGGTCGATCTCCAGCTCGGCGACATGCGCGCCGTTGGGAAAGGACCGCGCCGGAAGCTGGGCATGGGCATCAAACCGCAGCAAGTCCGTCCGGCCAGCCTCGCGCGCCATCTGTGCCGCTTCGAGCATGGTCGGGGTCAGGTTCGAACCGTCAGCCCGGAAGCGTTCATCGTCAAAGCTCACATCCTCCGGGGCAACTCCCATTTCACCAGCCAGGAAGGCAGAGATTTGTTCGACCATCTCTGCCACAGCTTTCAGCGTGACATTGGCCTGCACTGTCACGGAACGCGACCCGCCGGTCCCTCCGCCGCGGGCGATCCGGTCGCTGTCGCCCTGCACGACCTCGATCGCCTGTGTCGGAATACCGGTCTGATCCGACAGGAACTGCGCAAAAACCGTCTCATGCCCCTGCCCGTTGGATTGGGTGCCCACGTAAATCACGGCGCCCCCCGTATCGGTGAACTCGACCGCCACGTCCTCGTGCGGTTGGCCGAGAATACTCTCGATATAGTAGCACAGCCCCTGCCCCCGGATCTTTCCAGCCGCCTCGGAGGCCGCCTTTCGCGCCGCAAACCCGGCGCGGTCGCTGAGCCGCTCGGCATGCGCCAGCACCCGATGGAAGTCGCCCACGTCATAGGTTTCACCCGCGATCGTGTCATAGGGAAACTGATCCGCGCGAATGAAATTGATCCGGCGCAATTCCCAGGGGTCGACACCCAGCTCCCGCGCCGCGCGGTCGATCACCCGTTCGATCACATAGATCGCCTCGGGCCGCCCGGCCCCGCGATAGGCATCGACCTGCGTGGTATTGGTGTAAATACCCTCGCAGCGCATGTAGGCTGCGCCCATGTCGTAAACGCCGGTCAGGATCTTCGAGAAAAGATTGGTTTGGATCGCCTGGGCAAAGGCGGAATTATAGGCTCCGAGATTGCACCGCGAGTGCAACCGGTAGCCCAGAATGCGGTTGTTCTCGTCAAAGGCCAGTTCCGCCAGCGTCGTCAGATCGCGCCCGCCATTATCCGAGAGCATCGCTTCGGTGCGTTCCGACATCCAACGCACGGGGCGGCCCAGCACGCGCGCGGCATGCGCCACGACAAAATACTCCGGGTAGGCGAAGGCTTTCATGCCAAACCCGCCGCCGACATCGGGGTTGGTCACCCGGACCTGCGCGGCATCGAGCCCGAACGCCACCGCCAGGTCGCCCTTCATGCCCCAGACGCCCTGCCCGTTGAACGCCACATGCAAGCGCTCACCGTCCCATTCAGCGTAGGCACCGCGCGGCTCCATCGCGTTCACGATCACGCGGTTATCGGAAATGTCGAGGCTCACAACACGCGCGGCCTTGGCAAAAGCGGCCTCGGTTCCGGCCTCGTCGCCCAGTCCGAAATCAAAGGCGATATTGTCGGGCGCCTCGTCATGGATCGTCGGACCACCCGGTGCGACCTCCATATGTACAGGCAAATCCTCGACGTCGAATACGATCAATTCCGCCGCATCGCGCGCCTGTTCGAGGGTCTCGGCGATCACCACCGCCACCGGCTCCCCCACGAAGCGCACCCGCCCTTCCGCAAGCATCGGGCGCTTGGGATCTGCGCCCTTGCTCCCATCGCGGTTGTCCACCAATGCCGCCTTCATGCGCGTGTTGACCCCGGCATCGAGCATCGATTGACCGGTCACCACAAGATGCACACCCTCGGCCGCTTCCGCATCGCGCACATCGAGCTCGGTGATCCGCCCATGCGCGACAGGAGAGCGAAACACAAAAGCCCGGAGCGCCCCATCGGGCGTGATGTCGTCCACGTAACGGCCTTCTCCCGTGAGAAACCGCACATCTTCGCGCCGCTTGACTGGCTGGCTCTTCCCAAATTTATCCATCGCGCTCGTCCCGTGTCATACCTTCTGTTGAGGCGGACACTAGGAGGATTACACGCGGTGTCCAGCGGCCTTTCGACCCCGCCCGGTCGGTTTCGTGCCATGCAATACGGGAATTGCGCCGGTCGCGACGGTCGTGACGACCTGTCTTGCGCCATACCCGTTGAATCCAGTCACCAGCGCACCGGAATAGGCGCCCATCCCCTCGATCAGCAGATAATCCCCGACCTGCAGATCATCGGGCAGCGGCAGCGGAGCTGGCAGCCGGTCCAGACTGTCACAGGTGGGGCCAAACACCACCCGCGGCACGGCGGCGCCGCGCCGGTCTGCGCCGTCAGCGGCAAAGACGGCGATCCGATCCCCCGGTGGCAGGTCGCGCCACTCGGACAGCGCGCCATACACCCCGTCGTTGAGATACACGCCGGTCTCGTCGCTGGCCTTCACGCGCAGCGCAATCTGCCAGGCATCGGCCACCATGGCGCGTCCGGGTTCGCAGACTAGCTCCGGCTGCCCTCCGGAGTCCGCAAAGACCGCCTCGCGGGCCGACGCGATGCGGTTGAAAACGGCATCGAGGTCGGGTGCGCGCCCGCTGCGATGCGCGGCGAACCCACCACCGACATTCAACCGGGCGAGGCGCACCCCGGCACGCTGGGCAATCTGCGCACAGGCAGCGATATACGCCGCCCAGGGTGCCGCGCTCTCGCATTGTGTTCCGGGATGGAACGTCATGCATGGCACGCCGCCCCGCGCCGCCACAAGCCGCAAAAGCGCCTCGGCGGCATCCGGGTCGGCGCCGAATTTTGCCCCGAAATCATAAGCCGCACCAGAAACCGGCAGCCGCAGACGGACAGCGATCTGCGCGCCGGCAATATCGCCCAGCGCGTCGAGCGCACTCGCCCGATCGACCGACCATGAGCGGACGCCGAAACCGCGCGCCTGAGCGATCTCGCCTGCCGAACGGATCGGGTTGTGGTAATGCAATGCCGCATCGGGGGCGACGGCACGCACCGCCTGCATTTCCGCCACCGAGGCGACATCAAATGCGCCGACACCGGCCTCCACCAACACGCGCAGGCACGCCGGGTCCGGATTGGCCTTCACAGCGTAGGTGACCTGCCCCGGAAAACGGCGCAGAAAATGCCATGCCCGCGCACGCAAACGCGCAGGGGCAAAGAAAAATACCGGCTCGTCGGGCTGGTGCCGCAAGAGCCAATCCCGCGCGGCAATGACGCCGGACCGATCGTGATGCATGACTGCCTCTCCAACTCATCTGTGTTCTGGAGAGAGGATCACATCAAACCCCCTTCACAATCACCTGTCACTCAGCACAAAATGAAGCATATAACTGACGGATTGACGACATGATCGTAAATATCGACGAAACAGACCGCGCACTTGTGGCGTTGCTTGCGGAAAATGCCCGCCTGCCCGTGTCTGATCTGGCGCGCCGTCTCGGCCTTGCGCGCACAACGGTGCAAGCACGGCTTGACCGGCTGGAGACGCAAGGCGTCATCGCGGGCTACACGCTCAAGCGCGGCGCGGCGCTGCGGCCGCCCTTACGCGCCACGGTGCTGGTGGCACTGGAGCCGCGCGCCGCCCCCGCCGTGCTCAGCAGGCTGAAATCGATGCCCGCCGTCGAAACGGTGCATACAACCTCGGGCCGCGTCGACCTGCTCATCACGCTCAGCGCACAGGATACCGAGGCGCTCGACGCCACCCTGGACAAGATCGGCGAAGCCGAAGGGGTGAGAAGCTCGGAAAGCCTGATCCACCTCAGCACCAAAATCGCACGCTGACAGCCGCCAAGGCACCATTTGCCCGCGAGGGATCCTCTGCGAGTTTCTTCTGTCTTGAAATACTCCGGGGAGTGTGAGGGGCTGGCCCCTCACCCCACAAACAAAGCCGCTCCAACGGAGCGACCGCCCCCCCTCCTGATCCTCGCGCCGATCCGCATGAAACCTCTGCAATCTGATGGCGAAAGCGCGGCGACCCGACAGCGTATCGCGCTCACGGATCGTTCTGCGGGCTCTCCTCCTCAAGCGCATAATCTGAAAACAATTTCGACTGCACCATGAAGAAAACGAACACCGCGACCGGAAAGCCGAAGGTTTCGAGATAGACCCAGGTTTCCGTGGATTGCGTCCGCCAGATCGCTTCATTGGCCGCCGCCATGGCAAAGAAGAACCACATGAACCGCCGGGTCAGGATCATCCAGCCTTCGTCCTTGAGCGGCATGAGTTCCTCCATCACCATCTGCAACCAGGATTGCCCACGCAGCAGTCCAAGCCCGAGCAGCCCGCCGAAAACAAGGTAGACCAGCGTCGGCTTGACCTTGATGAACCGCTCGTCGTTCAGCCAGAATGTCAGCCCGCCAAAAATCACGATCATCACCGCCGTGACCGCCTGCATCTTTGACAATTTGCCGGTGAGCCACCACAGCGCCCCCATGGCGAGCAGGAAAATCGGAATGAACGCCGCCGTGACGATGATGAATCCGTCATAGGCCACGCCCGAAAGGGTGTAGCGTTCGTCCTTCAACCAGAGATAGGCCACAAAAAACCCCAGAACCGGGCCCAGTTCGAGGGTCGATTTGAGAACGGGATTGATCTTGTTCTGGCTCATGGGCGCTCCTTGGCTGCGGACCGGACGGTCACTTGGGATCTAGGGTGATCATGCGTCAGGCTCAACGCAGATCGACAAAAGCTGTTGTTTTTGACGATATGCGGCGCGCGCGCTCGGATCGTTCATCCGCCAAGCTCCACGATCACGGCGCCGGCCGCAATCAGCGCCATCAGCGCGATGCGCCGCGGACCGACCGTCTCGCGCAGAACGAGCCAACCGATCAGCGCTGCAAAGACCGTCGAGGTCTCGCGCAGAACCGCCGCTTCGCCCACCTTGTCGAGACGCGTGGCCAGCATCACGGACCCGAAACTGAAAAACGCGACAACACCGCCCACCATGCCGCGCAGGAACAGCGCAGCACCCTCCCCCTCGACCACCGCCCGGCGCAGTTTTCCCGCCATAAGCAGCGGCATGACCCAGCCGTCGATCAGGAAGAACCACGCAAGGAATGTGAACGGGTCTGCGGTCGCCCGGATGCCATAAGCGTCATACGTGGTATAGAGCGCCACGAAGAGACCCGTGGCCACCGCAAAGACCAACGCACGCGGCAACCGGTCACGCCCATCGGTGAGATTGCGCAGATTGTAGAGCGCCAGACCGTAGATGCCGGCAAGCAGAACCCCGACACCCAGCCATTGCACGCCTGTAAACCGCTCGCCGAAAAGGAACCCGGCCCCGATCACCGTGAACAAGGGGCCCGTGCCGCGCACCACCGGGTAAACCACCGTGTAGGCGCCCTGGGTATACGCGTAGCCCTGCAGAAGCTTGTAAACGGTGTGGATGAGCCAGGCCACGGCAAAGATCGGCCACATATGCGGCTCCGGCCAAGGCACCAGAAACAGGGCAATGGGCGCCGCCATCAGCCCGTAGCTGAGATCGATGGCCGCGCGGCTCTGCCACGGGTCGTGCCGGCCCTTTTGCAGCGCGCCGAAGGCGGCATGCAGAAACGCCGCAAGCAGCGCCAGCATCAAGGCGACCCGATGGCCCGCCTCCGTGCCCTCGAGCGCGATCAATGCCTCACTCAACGCGCAGGCCTTTCATTTTGGATCTGTGGGGGCGCTGCCCCCGCTCGCCAGAGGCGAGCCCCCCGGGATATTTCGAGCTCAAAGAAACCCCGCGCCGGCTCACGAAGGATCGAGGCCAGTCAGGGCGGCCGCGAATTCCTCGGGGTCAAACGGCGAAAGATCGTCGATCTGTTCGCCGACGCCGATGGCGTGAATGGGCAAACCGAACCGGTCCGCAAGCGCCACCAGCACGCCGCCCTTCGCGGTGCCATCAAGCTTCGTCATCACCAGGCCGGAGACATCCGAAAGTTTCTGGAAGGTCTCGACCTGGCGCAGCGCGTTCTGCCCGGTGGTGGCATCCAGGACAAGCAGCGTGTTGTGCGGCGCATCGGGATCCTTCTTGCGGATCACGCGCACGATCTTGGCCAGTTCCTCCATCAAATCGGCGCGGTTTTGCAGCCGCCCTGCCGTGTCGATCATCAGCAGATCGGCGCCATCGGCCTGTGCCCGGCCCATGGCATCAAAGGCAAGGCTTGCGGGATCAGAACCCTCGGGCGCGGTCAGCACCGGGACGCCGGCACGGTCGCCCCAGACCTGCAACTGCTCCACCGCGGCGGCACGAAAGGTGTCTCCCGCCGCGATCACCACGGATTTCCCGGCAGCCCGGAATTGCGATGCCAGCTTGCCGATGGTCGTGGTCTTGCCGGACCCATTGACCCCAACCACGAGAACAACCTGCGGTTTTGACGGGTAGAGCGGCAAGGGACGCGCCACAGGCTCCATGATCCGGGCGATTTCCGTTGCAAGCAGCTGTTTGATTTCCTGCGTCGAGAGACGTTTGCCAAATCGCCCCTCTGCAATGTTGGCGGTCACGCGCAGGGCCGTTTCGACCCCCATGTCCGACGCGATCAGAAGCTCTTCGAGCTGCTCCAGCATCTCATCGTTCAATTCACGCCGGATGACGGGGGCGCCCTTGTTTTCGCCCCGCCCGAACAGTCGCCCCAGAAGGCCCGGTCTGGGCGCACCCGTGTCGGCCGTTTCCGTTGCCTGCGCGAGATCCATCGCTTCCATCGCGTCGATCGTGGCGCGCGTGTCGATGCGGGCGGGCGCCTGTTCCGGCTGTCTGTCGCGGTCGTGTTTGCGCGCCGGCGCGGGCGATGGTGGCCGAGCGGGATCATCCGCAAGGGGCCTGGACGGTTCGGGCGCGGATCGGGGGGGCGGCGCCACCGCCGGGGGCTCCTGAACCGGGCGCGATGCGGGTGCCGCAGACGCCGGAGGCGCCAGATCAGCGGCGACTTCGGCATCCGCGTCCGTTTCCTTGGGCTCCGCATCCTCGGCACGCCGCGTCTCCGGTTCCAGCGCCTCCGAGGGGAAGGGCCGGTTGTCATCCGGTTCCGGTTCGCGCGGGGGTGTCAGGTCGCTTGCGCTTGGATCTTTGAGCGCGTCGTCGGCAGGTTGCGGCTCCACAGCATCGGCGTCAGCGCCCGGAGCGCCCGGGTCCCGTGGTTCCGCCACCGGTGCGGGCGCTGCGGGGTGTTCCGTCTTTGCAGGCGCCTGCGCCGCGGGGGCATCTTCCGTTCCGCCATCCTGGATGATCGCGTCGAGGCCTTCGTCCAGTTTCGACGAGGATTTGAAAAGCTTGTTCTTCAGCTTGCCGAAAAAGGACATTCTTCCTCCAGAGGCTGGCTTTCCGTCCCACCGGGGTCCGGAGCACACCGTCGTCATTCGAAGTCCGGACCCTCGCCTGCCATGCCTGCGACGGTACACGGTGTCCGTGCCTGCCGGAGCGCGGCGCGTCAGAAGGGGATGTAATACGCAAGCCGCCGGAATGAAAGGCCGGTTGACCGTTCCCCGGTCAGGGCGCAGGCTCGGACCCATGAGACCACTTCTTGCCCTTGTTCTTGCGGCCGTTGTTCTTGCGGCCCTCGTGCTCTCTTCCGGCGAGCTTCGGGCTCATGCATCCCGCGATCCGGCGACCCAATGCTCGCCCGGCGCGTTCGGACCGGTGCAGTGCATCCGCCCCGCGCACAGGGTCTACGATCTGTGCCAAGCGATCGAAACGCTCGCGCATCACCACGGGCTCGATCCCGGTTTTTTTGCCCGGCTGCTCTGGCAGGAAAGCCGCTTTGATCCACATGCACGCAGCCCCGCAAACGCGCAGGGTATCGCGCAATTCATCCCGGCAACCGCCGCACGGCGCGGTTTGCGCGACCCGTATAACCCAGCGGAAGCGCTTGAGTATTCAGCCGAATATCTCGGCGACCTGACACGCCGTTATGGCAGCTTCGGGATGGCGGCCATCGCGTATAATGGCGGCGAGGGGCGGGCAAACGGATTGGTCGCCGGCAGCGGTTGGCTTGCGCAGGAAACGGTTGATTACGTGCAGATCATCACCGGCCTGCCGGCACAGATCTGGCGCGACGCGCCGCCGCAAGACCATGATTACCGTCTGCAGAAGGATATCGGCTTCCAGCCGGCCTGTTACGCCCTCGCTCGGCAGCGCGTGCTTACGCCGTATCCCGAACCGAAAGAACAGTTCTCGCGTTGGGGCGTGCAGGTGGCCTTTGGCACGACCCGCGACAGGGCCCGGCGGCAATTCTCGGAACGCATGCGCGCCTGCACCGCGGTCATCGACGATGAAGAGCCTGAACTGATCTGGCAGCGCAGTCGCGCCAGCCCGCGCGGTGGGTACTTCATGGCGCGCCTCGGACGCGACACGCAAGACACAGCCTGGCGCCTGTGTCGCGACCTCAAGGCGAAGGGGTGCCTTTGCGCCGTCTACCGCAACGCCCCGTGACAGTCTCTGAGCGGGGTGGCACGGACCGGTTTGAGACCCAGGCCGGACGGCTCTCGAGTCCCCTATGGACCACGGGCGCCCTGCCTCGAGCCGATCCGTGGCCTTGAGCGCGGGGGTCCACCGCTTCTGGTCCGGGCCGAGACCGCGGGCAGGCGTCCGGGAGTGTTTCGGAGACTGATCGCATCGCGCATCGCGCCACCATGGCAGTCGGCCCCGCGTGACATGCCCAGAGAGGCGCGTCTATCGCCGCGCGCGGGCACGGGTCCAAGGTCGTGCGGCGCTACAATTCCTCACCGAAATGCTTCATCGTGAGACGGATGGGGTTCGGCGCGGCCTGACCCAGACCGCAGATCGACGCATCCGCCATTGCCTGACACAGCTCTTCCAGCAGGGGCTGGTTCCATGTCTCCGCGCTCATCAGCTTGACCGCCTTTTCGCAGCCCACACGACACGGGGTACACTGACCGCAACTTTCATCCTCGAAAAAGCGCAACATGTTGAGCGCCGCATCGCGCGCCCTGTCTTGATCGGACAAAACCACCACCGCTGCCGAGCCAATGAAGGAGCCGTGCGGCTGCAACGTGTCGAAATCGAGCGGGATGTCGTCCATGCTCGCCGGCAGCAGGCCCGACGATGGACCGCCCGGCTGATATGCCTTGAAGACATGGCCTTTGGCCATTCCGCCTGCTGCTGCGATAATGTCGGCGATGGTGGAACCGGCTTCGAGCAGATACATGCCCGGACGCGCGACGCGCCCGGAGACCGAGTAACTGCGCAAACCGACACGGCCATTGCGTTCATGCGCCGACAGGACTTCCGGCCCCTCGCGACAGATCCGGGCAATCCAGTGTAGCGTCTCGATATTGTGGACAAGTGTCGGCTGGCCGAACAGCCCAACCTGCGCGACATAAGGCGGGCGATGCCGTGGCAGGCCGCGTTTGCCTTCGATCGATTCGATCATCGCGCTTTCTTCGCCGCAGATATAGGCGCCCGCGCCCCGACGCAGTGCGATATGACCCGGCGCCACCAGACCTGCCGCCTCCAATGCCGCGATCTCCCGGCGCAGGATCTCGAGCACCGCCGGGTATTCGTCGCGCATGTAGATGTAGCACTGTGCCGCCTCCACGGCCCAGGCCGCGATCAGCATCCCTTCGAGAAACAGATGCGGCACCCGTTCGAGATAGTAACGGTCCTTGAACGTGCCGGGCTCCCCCTCGTCGCCATTCACGGCAAGGTAGCGCGGGCCGGGATTTGCCCGCACGAACCCCCATTTGCGGCCCGACGGGAAACCCGCGCCGCCAAGACCGCGCAGACCGGAGGAGAGCACCTGTTCCTGCACCGCCTCCCACTCGCCGCTCTCTCGCAGGCTCGTGAGCGTCTCGTACCCGCCTTCGGCGCGATATTGCGCCAAGGTCTGGTAATCGGGAATACGTGCGTGGGTATCGCCCGCTGCGATGGCCGCGGCGACTTTCTCGGGGGTTGCGTGGTCGATATGGTTGTGGCCCAGTTCCAGCACCGGTGCGGTGTCGCAGCGTCCCATGCAGGGCGCGCGGAGCACGCGGACCTCCGTCGGATCCATCCCCTCTTCGAGCGCGGCACGCAGGCTTTCAGCCCCCGCGAGCGCACAGCTGAGCGAATCGCACACCCGAATGGTCAGCGCAGGTGGCGGGGCTTCAGTCTCGCGCACCACGTCGAAATGCGCATAGAACGTCGCCACCTCGTAGATTTCGGCCATGCTCAGGCGCATTTCCTCGGCCAGCGCGCGCAGGTGCCGGGCGGAGAGATGTCCGAAATGGTCTTGAATCAGGTGCAGATGCTCGATCAGTAAATCGCGCTGCCGGGAGCGATCCTCCAGCAAAGCGCAGACCTCCGCATGTGCCTGTTCGTCAAGCTGCCGGCCCTTCGGGGTCTTGCGCCCCTTGCCCGGTGCCGATTTCCAGACGCCCTTGCGCTCATCCAGTGCCATGTGTCTCTCCCTAGCGTTGAGGCAGAGCCTAGCGGCCCGGCACCCGTCGCGGCAGAGTAAAAACGACAGTTTCCGTCGATCCTGCGCCGCAAACACCGCCACGGCGCACGCATCGGCGTCAGCGTGTTCCCATAGGCGTCATTGTGACGTGGCAGGGAGGGTGACGTGGCAGGGAGGCTTCCAGCCTTGGCGCGTCCTTGGCGTTTTCGAACGCGGCCACGCCGTTCGATCTTGCGCGCCCGGCGGTGGGCGTGTGACGTCACTCCCGAATTTGCCGAAGGCGCAAAAAGGTCGATGCGGAAGGCGCACCCTGCACCCTGCACCCTGCACCCTGCACCCTGCACCCTGCACCCTGCACCCTGCACCCTGCACCCTGCACCCTGCACCCTGCACCCTGCAC
>NZ_JAFMPQ010000119.1 GCF_020667845.1 Cognatishimia sp. F0-27 | reverse complement strand
TGTTCAAGGCTTCGCGGGTGCGTGCCAAGGCGACTGAAGATACCAGCTTTACCTCGAAACCGGCGACGCCGAGCCGATAAGCCAGAGCGCGATGATAATTGCCTGTTGCCTCAAAGGCCGCCCGGACAGGACGGCCATAGTCCGAGAGCGTTGCGACCAATCGATCAAACTCTTCGAGCTGGTTCAGAACTGTCAGACGGCGACGGCGCTTTCGGCCGGGAACAGCGATCAAAACTTCATGGCGGGCTTTTGCGATATCAATCGCGACCAAAACAGGCTCGGCCTGTGCAATAGTGGTATCGGTCATAGTCGGTCTCCCTTGCGGTGTGGTTTGTGCAAAACCACTGTAGGGACCCGAGACCCGGCTATGATCACCTGCTGCGCTTTTTGAT
>NZ_JAFMPQ010000118.1 GCF_020667845.1 Cognatishimia sp. F0-27 | reverse complement strand
TCGGCGACGTTCTACAAATGGAAGGCTAAGTTCGGCGGGCTCGAAGTGTCGGATGCCAGGAGGCTGAAGGCGCTGGAGGACGAGAACGCCAAGCTGAAGAAGCTGTTGGCCGAACAGATGCTCGACAACGCCATGTTGAAGGATGTCGCGTCGCGAAAGTGGTGACGCCCGGCGCGAAGCGGGAAGCTGTGGCTCATCTGTGCGAAGCGCATCAGGTGAGCCAGCGGCGGGCGTGTTCTGTTCTGGGCGTTGACCGGTCGAGCGTGCGGTATCGCAGCGTGCGCCCGGACGATACGGATTTGCGCAAGGCGATGAAGGCCGTAGCAGTGGAGCGTCGCCGGTTCGGATATCGCCGCGTGCACGTCATGCTGGAGCGGCAGGGTTGGCAAGTGA
>NZ_JAFMPQ010000117.1 GCF_020667845.1 Cognatishimia sp. F0-27 | reverse complement strand
CGTTGTCGCTGACGATGGTCTTGGGCCTTCCACGTCGCGCCATGATCGACGTCAGTTCGCGGGTGACGCGCAGTCCGGAGAGCGACGTGTCCGCGACCAGCGCCAGGCATTCCCGGCTGAAGTCGTCCACGATGGCCAGCACCCGAAACCGCCGTCCGTCAGTGAAGGCATCTGAGACGAAATCCAGGCTCCAGCGCGCATTCGGTCGCTCGGGCACCAGCATCGGCCTGCGCGTTCCGAGGGCCCGTTTCCGGCCGCCGCGCTTTCTTACCTGCAGCTTCTCTTCGCGATAGAGCCGCCTCAGCTTCTTCTGGTTCACTTGCCAACCCTGCCGCTCCAGCATGACGTGCACGCGGCGATATCCGAACCGGCGACGCTCCACTGCTACGGCCTTCATCGCCTTGCGCAAA
>NZ_JAFMPQ010000116.1 GCF_020667845.1 Cognatishimia sp. F0-27 | reverse complement strand
GGCATGTGCACACCCACAATTGCAAGACCAAGCGCTGGTAGGCGCCGGTGCGCGCATGGCTTGTCGGGCCTGAGGCGTCCGTCCCCGGTCCGGTCGCTGGGCCGTTGTCCGGCGACCGAATGAGCCCGCGACAGTGCGGTCGCGCGGCAAGGGTGGGCGGCGCGTCTTTCGGCACCACGGGTGCGTCGACAGCACGCGCGGCCCGGGGACGGCGCACCGTGGCGAACACGGCCCATCAAGCGCGTCTGCGCGCGGCTCGGTGTCACTGCGCCGGCGAGGATCGTGCGCAGGGCACCAAGGGTGGTCATGGCAGCGATCGATACCGGGCCCGCATCAATCACTGCGCGTCTGGTGTAATGCCAAGGTCTGAAGAAAGGCCTAACCCGCGCGTGAAAAAAATCTGGCGAGATTCATAG
>NZ_JAFMPQ010000115.1 GCF_020667845.1 Cognatishimia sp. F0-27 | reverse complement strand
CTATGAATCTCGCCAGATTTTTTTCACGCGCGGGTTAGGCCTTTCTTCAGACCTTGGCATTACACCAGACGCGCAGTGATTGATGCGGGCCCGGTGTCGATCGCTGCCATGACCACCCTTGGTGCCCTGCGCACGATCCTCGCCGGCGCAGTGACACCGAGCCGCGCGCAGACGCGCTCGATGGGCCGTGTTCGCCACGGTGCGCCGTCCCGGGGCCGCGCGTGCTGTCGACGCACCCGTGGTGCCGAAAGACGCGCCGCCCGCGCCCGCCCTTGCCACGCGGGCGCAGGGCCACGCGCTCATATGGTCGCCGGACAACGGCCCAAGGACCGGACCGGGGACGGACGCCTCAGGCCCGACAAGCCATGCGCGCACCGGCGCCTACCAGCGCTTGGTCTTGCAATTGTGGGTGTGCACATGCC
>NZ_JAFMPQ010000114.1 GCF_020667845.1 Cognatishimia sp. F0-27 | reverse complement strand
AGGCTGTCATCGCCGTCATTGCCCTCAAGCGTGTCCGCGCCTTCGCCCCCATCGAGCGTGTCATTCGCCGCGCCGCCATAGAGCTCGTCATCCCCCGCGCCGCCTTCCAGCGTGTCTTCGCCGTTCAGGCCATAAAGCCGGTCCGCGCCGCTGCCACCGTCAAGGTGGTTGTCGACGAGATTGGCGCCAAAGATCAGGTCGCCCTGGCTGCTGCCGATCACGTTCTCGACCTGCGTCACCGTGTCCGGGCCGCTCAGGCTGCTCGATGCCACGCCGTTCTCGAGATTGACCGCCGCCGCCGCGTTCACGAACTGGAACGACAGCGTGTCGGTGTCGCCACCCCCGTTGATGCTGTCTGTGCCGCTGTCGGCGAGCAGAAGATCGTCGCCCGCGCCACCAGACAGCGTGTCATCCCCGCTGCGCCCGGCCAGCGTG
>NZ_JAFMPQ010000113.1 GCF_020667845.1 Cognatishimia sp. F0-27 | reverse complement strand
AGGCTGTCATCGCCGTCATTGCCCTCAAGCGTGTCCGCGCCTTCGCCCCCATCGAGCGTGTCATTCGCCGCGCCGCCATAGAGCTCGTCATCCCCGAGCCCGCCTTCCAGCGTGTCTTCGCCGTTCAGGCCATAAAGCCGGTCCGCGCCGCTGCCGCCGTCAAGATGGTTGTCGACGAGGTTGGCGCCAAAGATCAGATCGCCCTGGCTGCTGCCGATCACGTTCTCGACCTGCGTCACCGTGTCCGAGCCGCTCAGGCTGCTCGATGCCACGCCATTCTCGAGATTGACCGCCGCCGCCGCGTTCACGAACTGGAACGACAGCGTGTCGGTGTCGCCTTCCCCGTTGATGCTGTCTGTGCCGCTGTCGGCGAGCAGAAGATCGTCGCCCGCGCCACCAGACAGCGTGTCATCCCCGCTGCGCCCGGCCAGCGTG
>NZ_JAFMPQ010000112.1 GCF_020667845.1 Cognatishimia sp. F0-27 | reverse complement strand
GCTGTCCACGCCCTCGCCCGCAGCCAGGGTGTCGTCCCCGTCTCCGCCGATGAGGGTGTCGTTGCCGAACCCGGTGGTGATGCTGTCATTGCCCGAACCGCCATCGACGAAGGCATCGTTCTCCGAGATGGCCACAGGTGAGGTGAGCGCCAGAATGTCGTTGCCGGATCCGCCAATCACCTCGGCGCGCTCGAACCCGGAATAGCTCAGCGCGGCCGTGGCGTTGTTCTCGCCAACGATCTGCCCGTTGACCCGTTGAATGTCTTCCGTGAAGGCGCTCAGGTCGAGACGCAGCACATCGATGGCCGAACCGGCGCCCCCGCGGATCTCGCCATTGAAGACGTCCTCGTCATAGAGGACGACCTCGACGCGGTCAGCGCCCGTCCCGCCGTAATAGATAAGCTCTTCGATGCCATCAAATTGCAGGCCGTCATTGAG
>NZ_JAFMPQ010000111.1 GCF_020667845.1 Cognatishimia sp. F0-27 | reverse complement strand
TGACCTGAGACCCGACTTCCCTCCAGCTTTGCAGAGAATCCGTCGGTTGATTTCTGACCTCATGCGGCCTTGGTTTCCAGTCTCCATTTCATTGCGAATTCCAGCGGCGTGAGATTGCCGAGGGATGAGTGTGGTCTTTGTCGATTATAGTCGTCCTTCCATGCTTCGATCTTGTCGCGGGCTTCCGTCAGCGATGAGAATAGGGTTTCGTTCAGCAGCTCATCGCGGAAGCTGCCGTTGAATGACTCGATGAAACCGTTCTGCATCGGCTTTCCGGGCGCGATGTAGTGCCAGTCGATCCGCGTCTCCTGACACCATCTGAGCACCGCCATACTGGTCAGTTCCGTTCCGTTGTCGCTGACGATGGTCTTGGGCCTTCCACGTCGCGCCATGATCGACGTCAGTTCGCGGGTGACGCGCAGTCCGGAGAGCGACGTGTCCGCG
>NZ_JAFMPQ010000110.1 GCF_020667845.1 Cognatishimia sp. F0-27 | reverse complement strand
CCCGATATCCCGATATCCCGATATCCCGATATCCCGATATCCCGATATCCCGATAACCCGACCACCCGCCCGCGGTCGCTGAAGCGCGGTCGTTGGCCGCCGGTCGTTTTTGTCAGGGCTTTGCGGATCGGGCGGGATGGGGTCGGGCGCGGGATCTGTGGTCGGATGTTGCCGTCTCGTGGGTGATCGGAGATTGGCGCGGCGTGGTGCGGGCGCTCGCGGTGTGGGGGGGTGACGCTGACGCGGCACAGATGGCGGGCGCGCTGCCCCTTGTGGCCCGGCATGACAAAGGCCCCCCGCACCGCGGCGAGGGGCTTTCCTGTCTTGGTGCAGCCGGCTGCTGCGCCACGCGGGCGCGGTGTCTGTGGTCGGACGCTGCCGTCTTATAGGTGATCGAAGATTGGCGCGGTGCGGGCGCTCGCGGTGTGGGGGGCGGACGCTGACG
>NZ_JAFMPQ010000010.1 GCF_020667845.1 Cognatishimia sp. F0-27 | reverse complement strand
CAGCCGTCGCTCGAAAACTCACCACAATCGCAAATGCCCTCGTCAAGTCAGGACAAAAATGGACTTCTCAGACTGTCTGAGAAATACAGTTGCTAGAGGTTGTGCCTTGTAGTAGATCGGAAAGCCAGGGTCGGTGCCTTGCAGCACGGCCGTTTGGCGCAGACCAAGCGGGCGACAAAAGCCTGTGCTTTGCGGTACCGTTGGCCCGGCAAAGGGCCATGGTCGGCGCTTTCAATGCGCCAGCGCGCAAGCATCCGGGCGCGCCATGAGGAATGGCCGATCATCTTCAATCACACGGTTTGGATGCGGCGGTCTCGCCTCTGGAGGACGACAGATTGCCGCCTAAAGATGCGTTGGCTGTCACGACGGCGGGCCTCGCCACCCATGCGAGCCGGCGAGCCCGTCTGTCTGTCCGATCCGGCTGCAGCTGGCGCGCGACCCCTATGCCAGTGTCGTGACCCGCAAAGGGTCGCAGCGTCCCAAAGTCTTGTGAGGCGACGGTATGACCCTTGACGCGTTGCGTGCGCCATGTGCTGTGGCCTAACCGGCCTTTTTCGGGACCGCTTCCGGACTCCCCGGCGGTTGAGCATCCCTCCGATCACCTGCGCGTGGGACGCGGCCTCGCAATCGGAGATCACCAGATCCCCGAAAGTCCATCCACGCCAGACTGCACAAAATATTGGGGGAGCAAGCCCGAAGGTCGGGATAAGGTCCGGCTTGTGGTCACGGCCGCGCCAGACAACGCGCGCCGGATGGAACGGACCCTGCGGCAGCGCGACAATTGGCGGCGCCGACCGGACTAAGCTGTCGACACGCCCCCACGAGCCTGCAATAGCTGGCGCTTTCTTCCAAGTGTCTCACCCGGAGGGTCTGCCGTGTTGCTCAATGTGAAAACCTGCCTTGTCTACACTGCGGCCCAGGCATGCGATGCCTTGGTTCAGATGGAACCGACAACCGACGGCGGACAACGCTGCGATAACCCGCGCTTCCTTCTGCTGTCCGGGTCCACCTTGCGACAGGTCGAAGGCGAGGAGGCCATCGGCGTGCGCCGGTGGATTTCCATCGGCAGCAGGCTCGATTGCATCTACGAAGCTCAGGTGGAGGTCCGCCGCGCGGCAGCGACCCTTGACGGGCTTCAGGAAACGCCCCGGCACCAGCTTCCCGCCTCCGTGATCCGATACCTGATGCCGTCGCGCTACTGCCAGTCCGATCTCTTCCTCGACTTCACCGCAGCCAATTTCTCAGGGCTGACAGGTGGCGCGCTTGTTCAGGCCATGAATGACTGGGTGGCCTCCAATTTCACCTACGACATCTATGTCAGCAACCCCGGCACCACCGCGACCGACAGTTTTTCCGCCCAGCGCGGGGTCTGCCGGGATTATGCGCATGTCCTGATTGCCCTGTTGCGCGCCATGGGTCTTCCCGCGCGCTTTGTCAGCGCTTACGCCCCGGGCGTGCAACCGCAGGATTTCCATGCGGTGGTTGAAGTGTTTCTCGAAGGCGATTGGCACCTTGTCGATCCAACAGGCATGGCAACACCGCAAGATATCGTGCGCATCTGCGTCGGCCGCGATGCTGCCGATGCGTCGTTCCTCACCTCTTACGGTGTTCTGACCCTTCAGGAGCAATCGGTTCGGGTTGACCAGATCACCTGACGCCCGTGATGTCCGTCTATCCCCACAGATGGCAAAACCCATGTCGAACCCGTTCGGACAATATTGAATAGTCAATCATTCAGCACTACAGCTTGCAACGCAGCACGTCGCTGTGCGTTTTCGTGGACCAAGAATGACCTATTGTGTCGGCCTATACCTGAACCGTGGCCTTGTTTTCATGTCAGACACCCGCACCAATGCCGGGGTCGACAATTTCTCGACAACAAAGAAGATGTTTTCGTGGGATGTTCCGGGCGATCGCGCGATCACCATCATGACCGCGGGCAATCTCGCCACGACGCAAGCGCTGATCAGCATTCTTGAGGAGCGCTCCAAGATCCCGACCGAGCGCAATCCCACGATCCTGGAATTGCCAACCATGTTCGAGGTTGCCCGGTTTGTCGGTGCGACGCTCAAACAGGTGATTCAGGGGGGCGGCGAAAACGGGCATTCCGCGACATCCGCCTTCAAGGCATCCGTGATTGTCGGCGGCCAGATCAAGGGCGGAGTTCCCACCCTCTTTCTGGTGTATCCGGAAGGCAATTTCATCGAAGTGACCGAAGATGCACCGTTCTTCCAGATCGGCGAGACCAAATACGGCAAACCCATCATCGTGCGGGCTTATGATCCTGACATGACCTTCGAAGACGCGATCAAGCTCTTGATGGTCTCGTTCGATTCAACCATCAAGGCCAACCTTTCGGTGGGTCTGCCGATCGACATCCAGATCTATGAAAAGGGCAGTTTTGCCCTCGATACGCAACCGCGCGTGACGATCGATGATCCCTATTATCAAGCCATCAGCGCGAGTTGGGGTGATGCGCTGCGCACCGCTTTGACGCGTTTGCCCGGTTACGAGCGAAAATAGCGCAGCGCCGCTGCCTATCCGACGATGGTCACATCCACGGCCTGCGAATTCCGTTGCCCGCCGGAAGACCGCAGATATCCGCGCACCGGCGCAACATCGGAATAGTCGCGCCCGTAGCCGGCAACGATGTGATCCGTGCCAACCAAGGTCTTATTGGTCGGGTCATATTCGATCCAACCCTGCATGGGTCCGCACCATGCACGCACCCAGGCATGCATTGCGTCCGCCCCTTCAAGCCTGACGCCGCCGGGCGGCGGCAAGGTGCGCAGGTAGCCACTCACATAGCCCGAGGGAATGCCCAGCGCCTGCAGCGCAAGGATCATGATATGGGTAAAATCCTGACAAACACCGCGCCGCAACCGAAACGCATCCGCCGCATCCGTGTCCACGGTTGTGGCTGTGGCATCAAAGGTCATGGCGTCATGCAGGGCCTTGCCGATGTGGATCACGTTTTCGACCGCGCTTGATCCCGGCAGGTAGAGATCCCGCGCAAAGTCGCGGATTGCGGTATTGGGCGGCAAACGCGGGCTTGGACCCATGAAATGCAACGGTGACTCCGGCCCGAGATCGGTCAGTGCGTCGTAATCCATTCGCAGCCGTCGAACATCCGGCGACAAATCCTGCCAGAGCTGCGGTGTGTCCATATCGACATGGCAGGACAGGCGGATTGTCATCTCGGGATGTTGATCGCGATGCGCACAGGAATGCGTGGCATTGCCAAAGAAATCCCGCCCTTCGGCCCGTGATTCCGGGTCGGGGAGGATCTCCAGCAGGTGGGTGGTGAGTTTCTGTCGCCCGACAAGGGTTCTGGGTTGGACACGGATCAGGTGGCGGCTGTTGGCCGCCGGGTGATCGTAGACATGGGCGATGGTCAGGCGGATGCTGTATTTCATCGTCACGCCAGATGGTATGCGTTCAGGGTGTCGGAGATAGACCAGATATCCGTCTTGATCTGGCGCAGCGCATCGGGCGAGACAGCCTCGGGTTCGCTTGTCGCCAACTGCGTTTCAAGCAACAGAACCTGCCGCGCCACATGGCTCATGTGATGGTCTTCGTGCTGCGTCGGCAGGTTGGCAATGTGCTTTTTGCTGCGCGTGATGTGATAGCGCACCGCGCGCGGATTGCTGGGATCCAGCGCCATGAGATCGACAACGGACTCGGCCGTCGCGGCAATCTGGAACCGGGTGCGGTGAGACACGACGCTGTCACCGAGTTCGAGGGCAAGATCGAGCGCACCGGTCGATGACTCCGCCGAGACGCAGGCAGCCAGAATATCGCACATATTCGCTGCGCGCTCCAATGAGATGCCAATGCTCAGGAACCGCCAGCCGTCGGACCGATACATGTTCTCATGCACGAGCCCGGCAAATCCGGTCACCTGGCGCAACAGGCCACTGATCTGTACCGGCGTATCCTCGAGCGGGACATGTTGCACATCAAGCGCCTTGGCATGTTTGACGAGTCCGCGCAGGGCCATCATCCCGTCGGGCGAAAACCGGTCTCGGATCCGCGATGCGGCCTGCAACGCGAGATCCAGTGGCTCACCGAACCGCACGGCAAAGGCCGAAGCATTCGGCGCGACCCCGGTCATCAGCTGATCGCGGATAAAGACAGGCAAGGCATCAGCATGATTGGCACCGTCGCAGATACGCGCAAAATAGGCCCGGAACAGGCGCATGTTTTGCTCTGCGCGTTCCACGTAGCGGCCCAGCCAGAACAGGTTGTCCGCCGCCCGGCTGGGCAACAACGCATGCGTCAGGCTACCGGTCACGGCGCTTTGCGAGACCGACAACAGGCTCGGTGTCTCGACCTTTTTCGGGCTTGTCACCCACACATCCGCCACCTTGCCGCCGCGCTGCATGGCTAGGGCCTTGGCATCATTGCCGGCACTGATACGCGCGTAACCACCGGGCATGACCGCCCATCCATCCTTAGTGCGCCCCATCGATATACGGATACAAATGGGGCGCGCGACGAGTTGGCCGTTTTCCCAGACCGGTGTCCTCGACAGGGTGACTGCCTCCTGCCCGACATAGCGATGCCCTGCGGTCCTGAGCGTGTCCGCCAGCTGTGTCGCACGCGGTCCGTCGCTGAGATCGCCGAAATCCATCGTGCTCGGATCTGCCATCAACGGCACCGTCGAAAAGGCATCGCCGACCATCATCCGCGCCATGTTGGAGATCACGTGGTCGCGCTGGCCGTCCTGTCCGCACCACCATGTCGCGATATTGGGCAGCGCCAGGGCGCGCCCCAGCCGTTCCCGCGCAATCCTTGGGAAAAACGCCATCAACGCACGTGTCTCAAGAACACCTGCGCCAACCGTGTTCACCGTGCGCAAGGCTCCGGTGCGGATCGCCTCCACAAGCCCCGCCGCACCCAGCATGGAACTCGAGTCCAGTTCGAGCGGGTCGGACATCGCGCTGGGCAAGCGGTTCCACAACAGACCGACGGGCTTCAACCCGGCAACGGTGCGAACCATGACCTTGCCCTGCTGGACGATCAGGTCTTCGCCTTCGACCAGCAACAGGCCAAGATACCGCGCCAGGTAGGCATGTTCGGCATAGTTCTGGTTCATGGGGCCGGGCGAGAGCAGCGCCACCTCTCCGGGGTCGCGCCCACGCAGGCGCATCAGCATCTGCTGGAACTCCTGGAAATACCCCGCCAGCCGATGAATGTTCGCGCGTGCGAAAAAGTTGGGAAAAGTGCGCCCCATCGCAATCCGGTTTTCAACGGCAAACCCGACGGACGAGGGCGCTTCGATCAGGTCGCTGATCACCCACCATTGCCCATCAGGGCCGCGTCCGATCTCGAACGACACTGTATTGAGCAGATGCGCACCGCCCTTGCCGACGCCGACCATCGGACGCAGCCAGGCGGGGTTCTGGCTGAGCAGTTTTGCAGGCAACTGTCCGGACGTGACCAGCGTGTTGTCGCCGTAGAAGTCCTGAAGGATGAATTCCAACAGGTTCGCACGCTCGATCAGCCCCTCCGAAATGAGCCGCCATTCATCCTCTCCGATGATGACCGGGATATGGCTCAGCGGCCACTCGCGTTCCGTCGACAGGGTCTCGTCGTATTGACGAAACAACACCCCCGCGTCGCGCAGATACTGATCCCCGCGTGAAAACCGGGTCGCAAGGTCATCTTGGGAAAGGCGACTCAGGTGATCGAAAAAGGGCGCCCAGACGGGTTTGATCGTCCCGTCCGGGTGCAGCATCTCGTCATTCTGCGCTGCACCCTGCGCGGTGTAGGACGCAAGCAGGGATTGCCCGATCTGTCCGCGCGCGAAAGACGGGGGCGTCGGCATCGCCTAGAGGCCTGCCCTGCGGCGCAGATCCAGCGTGAGCGGAAATTCCGGATGGGGTCGCTCCGGCGCCGGCGGCTGTGTGCCGGCGCTGTGACCCATTTTCTCAAACCTGCTCAAACGCCGCGCCTCTGCCTCGTTTCCATTGACGGGGAAGGTTTCAAAATTGCGCCCGCCGGGATGGGCCACATGATAACGGCAGCCCCCAAGCGACTTGCCCGTCCACGTATCGAAGATATCAAACGTCAGCGGCGCGTCCACCTCAAGCACGGGATGCAACGACATCGCCGGTTTCCACGCCTTGTAACGTACACCCCCCACCCGCATGCCGGTGGTCGCCGTGGGTGTCAGCGGCACGCAACGCCGGTTGGCGGTCACGGTATAGCGGTCCGGGTTGGCTCCGGTCAGGGTCACCTGGAGCCGTTCGGTGGAGCTGTCGGTGTAGCGCACGGTTCCGCCTATTGCGCCGGTTTCGCCCATGACGTGCCAGGGCTCCAGCGCCTGCCGCAGTTCCAGCGTGATTCCCTCATACGTCACCTCTCCGCAGAACGGGAAGCGGAACTCGGCCTGCGCCTTGAACCAGTCGGGATCAAAGCGCATGTCATGGGCCCGCAAATCTGCGAGCACCTCGAGGAAATCCTCCCAGATGAAGGCCGGCAGCATGAACCGGTCATGCAAGGTGGTGCCCCACCGCGTCAGGGTGCCACTGATCGGGTCTTCCCAGCATCGCGCAATGATCGCCCGCAAAAGCAACTGCTGCGCAAGGCTCATGCGCGGATTGGGAGGCATCTCGAAGCCACGAAACTCCACGAGGCCCAGCCGCCCGGTCGGCCCATCGGGCGAGAACAGCTTGTCGATACAGATCTCGGTGCGGTGGGTGTTCCCGGTCACGTCGATCAAGGCGTTGCGCAGCAGACGGTCGGTGAGCCATGGCGGCGGCGGCGTGCCTTCCGTCGGCGGCCAGATCTGATCCAGCGCGATTTCGAGCTCGTAAAGCCCGTCGTGGCGGGCCTCGTCGATGCGCGGCGCCTGCGACGTGGGGCCGACAAACGTGCCCGCAAAAAGATAGGACAGGCTCGGGTGGCGTTGCCAGAACAGGATCAGGCTCTTGAGCAAATCGGGGCGGCGCAGAAACGGGCTGTCGCCGGGCGTCGCGCCACCGACAACCACGTGATTGCCGCCGCCCGTGCCCGTGTGACGCCCGTCAATCATGAATTTATCGGTGCCAAGGCGGCATTGCCGCGCCTCTTCATAGACGGCCTGCGTGGTGTCGACACAGGCTTTCCAATTCGCGGCGGGATGGATGTTGACCTCGATCACACCCGGGTCCGGCGCAATGCGCATCACTTCGACACGCGGGTCGTGGGGCGGGGCATAGCCCTCGATCAACACCTTTCGCCCTTCTGACTTCGCGGCGGCCTCGACGGCAGCAATCAGCTCAAGATAGTCTTCGAGCGTTTCCACCGGCGGCATGAAGACACAGAGCTTTCCGTCGCGCGGTTCGACCGAGATCGCCGTGCGCACACGCCCGCTCAGATCGCCAAGGGTTTGCTCGACCTGCTGCTGAGTCGCGCCAGCCTGGGTGCGGTGTGCCACGGGTTGATCGGTATCGCCCGATTGACCCGGCTCGACAGCCGGCGGAAGCGGGTCGCGGGGCACTGTCGGATCTTGCGGAACGATAAAGGGATAATCGCTTTCCGGGATATGGGGCAATGTCCCCAGCGGCAGACGATAGCCAACGGGGCTGTCCCCGGCCACGAGGAACACCTTCCCGCGTCTCAATTGCCAGACCTCCGACAGCCAGCGACTGGACGCGCGCGACTGCCAACGCTGCACCGGCAAGACGTATCCCGCCGGGGTCGTCAGGCCACGCTCGAACACTCTGGCGATACGGGCGCGTTCCTCGGGGTCGGCCAGTTTCGAGTTTTCCGGTGTCACATTGGCCGGCAGATTGCCTTCCTTGATGATCCATTCCGCCGGGTCTTCGAAGGCGGGGAGGACGTTTTGTGTCGGCACCTCCAGATTGGCGGCGATGGCCGCCAGCAGCGCCTGAGCGTCGTCGGGGCCGACATCTTCTTGCGTGTCCTCTTGCGCCAGAAGGTCCGGGTTGTGCCAGATCGGCTGGCCGTCCTTGCGCCAATAGAGGGAAAAGGTCCAGCGCGGCAGCGTCTCGCCCGGATACCATTTGCCCTGACCGTAATGCAGCAATCCGCCGGTCGAAAACCTGTCTTGCAACCGGCGCATCAGTTTGTCCGCGAGCCCGCGCTTGGTTGGGCCAACCGCATCCGAATTCCACTCTGCGCTTTCGAAATCATCGATCGAAACGAATGTCGGCTCGCCCCCCATGGTCAGACGCACATCCCCCGCCTCAAGGCGTTTGTCGACGTCGTGCCCGAGACGGTTCAACGCGTCCCATGCATCGTCGGAAAAGGGTTTGGTGATGCGCGGATGTTCCGCCGTGCGCGTCACCTGCATATCAAAGGAGAAATCGACCTCTGCCATGCTGGCGGCGCCCGAAATCGGCGCAGCGTGGCGATAATGCGGGGTTGCGGCCAGCGGGATATGGCTTTCCCCGGCCAGCAGACCGGAAGTCGGGTCCAGACCGATCCAGCCCGCCCCGGGCAGATACACTTCGACCCAAGCGTGCAGGTCGGTGAAATCCTTGTCGGTCCCGGCCGGACCATCAAGCGCGATGAGGTCCGGTTTCAACTGGATGAGATAGCCCGAAACAAACCGCGCCGCGATGCCGAGATTGCGCAACACCTGCACCAGCAACCAACTGGAATCGCGACAGGATCCTGCCGCACGGCCAAGTGTGGTTTCGGCGGTCTGAACGCCCGGCTCCATCCGGATTTCATAGGCGATCTCGTTTGACAGGCGCATGTTCAAACCGACGAGGAAGTCGATCGTGACTGTCGGTTCGCGGGAGATCGATGCAAGAAACGCCTCGAGCAGCGGCCCGACCGGATCACGGTGCAGATAGATGCTCAGGTCCGGGGCGATGTCGTCATCATATTGAAAGGGGAAGTCCTTGGCGCTGTCTTCGACAAAGAAATCGAACGGGTTGTACACCGACATGTCCGCGACAAGGTCCACCTCGATCTTGAACTCGCGCACCGGCTCCGGAAACACGAAGCGCGCCAGCCAGTTGCCGTAGGGGTCTTGTTGGTGGTTCACGAAATGATTGTCGGGCGAGACGGTCAGGCTGTGCGAAATGACCCGTGTCCGCGAATGCGGCGCGGGGCGCAGACGGATCAGTTGCGGACCGAGGCTCACCGGACGGTCATATCTGTAATGCGTCAGGTGATAGATACTGGCAGTGATTGACATGCGGGTACTCCTAGGCTGCATCATTGGCGCGACGCCGCGTTGCAGCAGCTCCTTCGTCGTTAGACCATCGAACAGACGGAAACAAACATCCCCGCATCACTTTGTGGGTTTTGTGCCGACCGTGCCAGTCTGATAGACAGGCCTGCCCCTCGGGAGCGCATCTCGGATCAGCCGGACAGATCTGCGCTGGGCCAAGCATCCGGGCGATTCGAGCGGCCTCAGAGCCCCGACGGATGACTGCCAGCCCGGCGCGCCTGCGCCTTCCGGATTTGGATCGGCAAAGACATGTTGCGGTCCGCCTGATGCGTTCCGGAAGCGGCACAGCGGATCGCCTTCACCTCTGGACCCCCCGATCGCGTGTGCCTGCCACCGCATGACCGAAACCGACACCGCACCGCGTCATATGGCATCAACCGCGGCGGGCTGAATGACGGCAAACGGTCACGTCTCGGATGCGTGACGCTTGATCCCGCGTCCAGCCGCAGCATATCGCATTGAGCGTGCCTGCGATTTCGGTCACTCTGCACTGCACGATAAACCACAACGCGCCGGACGGCACGATAAACCACAACGCGCCAGACGGCACGATGTATCACGACGCGCCAGACGGCACGATAAACCACGACGCGCCAGACGGCACGATAAACCACGACGCGCCCAACCGGTCGAAAAGGTCGAGACAGCCGCAAGATGACGCCCCGCACCCTGATCACCTCAAGCGCCGCCATCATTGTGCTTTGCGCCGTCGCCGGTTTTTTCATGCTGACCGGCGGGCCTGCAACGGACAGCACCAAAGCGTACGCCGTGCCGGAGCTGGACCCGATGACACCCGCCGAGGCGCGCAGCGAATTCTTCCGTCTGACCCCTGCCCTCCTGTTAGTTGTGTATGACGCGTTCGGACGCACCGGCGAGGACGAGATCTATGATACCCTTGCCCGCGTTGCCGGCGGAGACGCGCTGGAAGCATTATATCTCGAGCGGGTTGGTGCCATGGCTGGCGGTGGTCTCGAGGAGGCAGACCAGACGATTCACGAGATCAAGCTGCTTACATCGCGCGTGACCAGCAGCGCAGCCAGTGACGCGCTGGTGATCGATGCCTCTTGGCAGGTCATCGGAACGGTGGGGCATGCCGAGCATTTGCATGTGCGCGGCAATACCTACAGCGCGGATCTCACGATCGCGCCAGTGGTGGATGCCTGGAAGATCACCGGGTTCACGCTCCGCGACGTGAACCGCGATACCGCCGGCGAAGTCTTTCCGGCACCACCGACAAACTGATGGTCGAGATCGAGAACCTCACATTTGCCTATCCGTCGGGCGGCTTTCGCCTGCGGGTGTCGTCGCTGTCGCTCGCAGCTGGCGAACGGCTTGCCATCGTCGGGCCGAGCGGCAGTGGCAAGACCACGCTGCTGAACCTGATCGCGGGTATCCTGCGTCCGGATTCCGGTCGCATCGACGTGGCGGGCACAGACGTGACCGCGCTCAGCGATGCCGCGCGGCGCCGCTTCCGCGCCAGTCACATCGGGTTCGTGTTTCAGGATTTCGCCCTGCTCGACTACCTGCCCGCACGGCAAAACATCCTCTATCCTTACCGCATCGCGCCGGGTCTGAGGCTCGACGCCGCCGCACGGGAGCGCGCCGAGGCGCTTGCCGCAGCGTCCGGCATCGGTGACAAGCTGGACCGCCACCCCACCGCACTCAGCCAGGGCGAGCAGCAGCGTGTCGCGATCTGCCGCGCCCTGGTGACACAGCCGCGGCTCGTGCTGTCCGATGAGGCGACAGGCAACCTCGATCCCGAAAGCAAAGCCCGCATCCTCGACCTTCTTTTCGACCGCGCCGAAGCGGCAGGCGCGGCGGTGCTGGCCGTAACCCATGACCACGAATTGCTGCCGCGCTTTGACAGGGTGCTCGATTTCACCGAGTTCCGCGAAAGGGCGCCGTCATGAACGCGCTCTACCTCGCTTTTGCCTACCTTCGCTACAACTGGGCCCGCAGTCTTGTGATGGTGCTGGTGGCAGCGCTGATCCTGTTTGTGCCGATTGCAACACAGATCCTGCTTTCGACAAGCGAACGGACCCTGACCGCGCGCGCCGAAGCCACACCGCTGATCCTTGGCAGCCGGGGCTCGAAGCTCGATCTGACAATGGCCGCGCTCTACTTTTCCGACGATGCGCCGGAGCCGGTCACCATGCGTGACGTCGAAACCATCTGGGATAGTGGGCTGGCCATCCCTGTGCCGCTGCACACGGCATTTACCTCCGGTGGATACCGGATCGTCGGGACCACGCTGGATTATTTCGACTTCCGCGCGCTCGAAATCGCGGACGGTCGGGGGCTTGCGGTTCTGGGTGAGGCGGTCATCGGGGCCAACGTGGCCGCCGCGCTTGGCAAGGGTCCGGGGGATACGCTGGTTTCTTCGCCGCAAAACCTCTTTGATCTTGACGGGGTCTACCCGCTGGAAATGCCCATCGTCGGCGTTCTGGCACCCACCAATACCGCGGATGACGACGCGATCCTTGTGGATATCAAGACAGCGTGGGTGATTCAGGGCATCGGCCACGGCCATGAGGATGTGGTGATGGCGTCCGAGGTCGCGGCCGGGCTGGACGTGACCGCCAATGCCGCGGTCGTCGAATATCAACGCATCACGCCCGAGAATATTGACAGCTTCCACTTCCACGGGGCGCAGGACGGCTACCCTGCCACTGCCGTGATCGTTTTGCCTTTCGACACACGCGCCGGAACAATCCTGCGCGGGCGCTATCTCGACCCCGACGGTCTGACCCAGCTTTTTGAGCCCGAAACCGTGGTGCAGGGGCTGGTAGATCGGATCTTCCGGATCAAGACCCTGCTCGACCTCGTCACCGCGATCATCGCGTTTGCCGCGCTCGCGGCCATCGGATTGGCGGTTTTTCTTGGGTATCGCCTGCGCGCGGGCGAGATTGCCACCGCAGTCAAGCTCGGCGCGCGAAAAGGAATGGTGCTGCGCCTCTTGGCTGCGGAGACGATCACATTACTCTTTCTGTCAAGCTGCCTCGCTTTGGCCGCCACCGCCCTCTTGGCCCGGAATGCCGAAAGCTGGGTCGGCTGGCTGCTCGCATTGGGCACATGACACACACGGGATCGGCTTTCGGGCAAAACCATTCAAGGAGACATTAACCCGATGATGACCAGACAAGTGCTTGCTCCCCTCGCCTTCCTGATCGCGACCGGTCCCGCGCTGGCCCATTACGGCATGATTATCCCCAACGACCCCATGATCAGCCAGGAGGATGGGCGGAGCGTCTCGCTCACGATGTCTTTCTCACACCCGTTCGAGATGGACGGCATGATGCTCGAAAAGCCAAACGCCTTCACCGTGACCCATGAAGGCGAAACCAGCGACCTGCTCGGACAATTGCAGGACGCCACCGTCATGGACGATCAGGGATTTACGCTCGATTACCCGCTCGACCGTCCCGGCACCTACATCTTTGCGATGGAGCCACAGCCCTACTGGGAGCCCGCCGAGGACGCATTCATCATTCACTACACCAAGACGTATGTCACCGCCTATGGCGACGACGAGGGCTGGGATACGGAACTTGGCCTCAAGACAGAGATCGTGCCGCTTTCAAAGCCGTTTGGCCTTTGGGAACGCAATGTCTTTCAGGGTATCGTCAAGATGGATGGCGAACCCGTGCCCTATGCCGAGGTGGAGGTCGAATTTCTCAATGACGGCGTTGACGCCACGGTGCCCGACGACCTGATGATCACCCAGACCGTCAAGGCCGACGCCAATGGCGTGTTTACCTATGCGGCCCCTTCGGATGGCTGGTGGGGCTTCGCAGCCCTCAACACCGCCGACTACACCCTTCCGCAAGATGGCGCAGAAAAGGCCGTGGAGCTGGGTGCGGTGATCTGGGTCCACTTCGAAGCATGGACGGGTCAATGATCCGCGTGCGGGTTCTTTGCGGCGCCCTGCTTGCGCTGGTCGTCCCGGCGCTCGCAGTGGCGCATCAGCTCACTGTATTTGCCTCTGTCGATTGCGAAGCGGTTACGGTGGAGGCAAAATTTTCCAGCGGTAAGGCACCGGTCACCGGCGAAGTGCGGGTCCTCGATGCCGAGAATGCCCTGCTTGCAACGCTTGCGCTTGAAAGCGATGGCACGCAGCGTGTGCCACTCGACAGCGTCGATCACGCGGGCGGGCTGGTGATCGAAGTGAACACGGGCAGCCACGAGGGCTACTGGATCGTGACCCCGGACGATATCGCCCGGAATTGCGGGAGTTGATGCTTATGCGCCTCAAGATCTGTGTTGCTGCCCTCTTGGCGACCTTGCTGCTCGCCGCGCGCGCGGTCAGCGCCGAGGAGGCCCCCCGCGTGATTGCCGTCAACCATCCGCTTCAGGTCATGGCCGAACGGCTTCTGGGCGATGGGGCAAATGTTGACTTTCCCGTGCCCGACGGCGTGGACCCGTCATTCTGGCGCCCCTCCATTGCCGATATCAGCGCGATACAGGCGGCGGATTTGATCCTGTTGAACGGTGCCGGCTTCGCAAGCTGGACAACCCAGGTCTCGCTGCCCCGCTCGAAACTTGTGAACACGACGCGCGGGATCGAGGATACGTTGATCGCGACGGAAACGATCACCCATAGCCACGGTGATGGCGGCACACATTCTCATGACGGCACCGCGTCTTTCACATGGCTGGATCCGCGTCTGGCCCAAGCCCAAGCGCAGGCCGTGGCTGCGGCGTTGAAGGCGCGCGGTTTGGGTGACGCGTCCGAGATCGACGCACGTCTTGCCGCTCTGTCCGATGACCTCGCGGCTCTTGACGGTTTGGCCCGGGATACGCTCAGCGGACTTTCGGACACGGTCTTCATTACCACGCACCCGCGCTACCAATATCTTGCGCGCGCCTATGGCCTGACGATCTTTTCGCTCGAATGGGATGCTGGCGCGGCCCCCGATGCCGCCCAGCTCGCGGATCTGCAAGCGCTTGTCGACCAGAGCGGGGCGCGCGTGCTGATCTGGGAGGCTGCCCCGCCCGACGAGGCGCGCGCAGACGTGGCGAAGCTTGGCTTGCAGGATGTTGTGTTCCCCCCTCTCGCGCAGCCAGACGGCGATCTTCCCTTCCTGCAAGCGTTTGAGGCTGCCGTCGCGCGACTGGCCGACGCTGCCGACCGCGCTGGCCGCGGCTAGGCTGCGGCTCTTATGCTCGCCCGCATCAGCGCCGCCTGACGTGTATTCTTCGATCACGCTACCCGCGAGCGCCGGACCGGCCGTTGAGCGCCGCGCCCTCCGAGCCGACCTCATGAGGTGTTTTGGACGCGATCGCGTGTTCTGAAAAGCGGCTCGTTTCTCACGAACGCAGAGCCAGCGCGCGTTGCGTGCACAGATCGTCATCAATCGCGTTGGTCAACCGCGGACAAACGATTGGCAAGGCGCGTTTTTTGCGCGGGACTCTCCACAATCGACTGTCCCCTTCGGCGGCAATGACCCGATGGCAGACCGGGTCAGACAATCGGCAGGCCGCAATGGCTGCAGCCAGACAGCGCCACCCCCGCATGAAAAGTGCCGCGTCCCGCGGGCGAGGCATCAACAGCCTGTCACCTGCTTCACCGCTCATCGGACGGTCAAGCAGTATTGCAGGACCGGCCACTTGGCTCTCATCCGATCAGACTCCCCGTCAGAAGCCTCCGATATGGACAAAACCGCACATTTGAACCCTTCATCGTTTACAGCGCCCTTTCGGTGGTGCCACATCGGGGCAAGAGGGTCTGCGGCGTTACATTGGCCGGTATGAAGCATCTCCTGTGAAGATATTGCAGATTGGAACGATTTTTTTGGTTACCTCCGTGCATTCCGCGTCCAATCCCGTGAATCCTGGGTCGGAATCCTGTTTTGCCGATCTCACCTTCGAACGCGGAGACAAGACAGATCCGGAAACCTTCAGCCAATCCATTGATCTGGGCGGCAACACACCGGGCACCGTTTCATTCGATTGCCGGTTCTTGGCGCATACAAGCTTCGATGTGGCGGTCGAACCACGCCTCGGCACCATGTCCGTCAAGGAGCCGGTCTTGTTCGCCATAGACGCGCCTCGGGTGGTGGAAACCGGCGCACGGATCATCATGGATGCGACACCTGTTCGACGGGACTCCGGCCCACGCCATCTCAACGGTAACACCATGATTTTCTTGAACCCTGCGAGGCTGTCGAATTCGGGGCCGCCGAGCACGATGCAAGCCATTCATCAATCGCTTCATTCAATATGACACAGCACCGAACTCAGTAGAAAGACACGCACGATGCCCCCACCAAGAATTGACTATGATACGATTCCCGCGCTTGCTCCGGGACAGTCTATTCGAGTCTACGATTACATCGATTTTTTCAATTTCACGTCCAATGGGTATTCGGGTTCAGATCTTCTTGCGATCAACCTGCGTGACGATACCGCTGGTGGCGGCTATTTCTCCTTCAACGGGACGATTATCCCCTCAGGTCAAACCGTCGACTTTTTCCGGGACGCCAGCTCAATCCAAAATTCTTTCGAATACCTGTTGAGCGATATCCTCGGCCTGCGGTTCCATGCCGGCACCTCGAATGCGGTCGACAGCTTGGTGATCAACGGCGCCATTGAAGGCTATGGGAATATCGGCGCTGAATATGGCTCCGTGCAGACGGTCGCGCCAAATCCGACACCCGAAGTCAATGTCTTTCAGGCCACCAGCAGCAGCATGACCGAGGGTGGCAGTATTACCTACACCATCCAGCTTTCAGAGCCGTCAAATACGAATGTCACTGTTGGATACGAATTGCGCGGCCGCGGTGCGTTTGTGGACGATCGTATCGACGCAAATGATGTGACCACCAGCAGCGCGTCATTCTTCATTCCGGCGGGGCAAACCACCGGTCAAGTCACGGTTTTCGCCGTCTTGGATGGCGTCTATGACGGTGGACCAGAGGGTTACACGCTGGAGCTGAATTCGGTTTCGGGCAATGCGACATTGGGTGGTTCGACACAGTTTATCGGAACCGTGTTCGATGCAGATCCCGCACCGACAGTCCCAGGGCAACTGTCGATCAACCGCAACCAGGTTTCTGTGAATGAGGGAGACAGCGGCACGACGCCCGTGACCTTCACGGTGACGCGAAGCGGCGGCGATGACGGTTTTGTAAGTGCCAGCTGGCAATTGGTTCATGCGTCAACAAGCCCGAATGACTTCGCTGGAAGCCAAAGCGGCACAGTATCCTTTGTCAATGGCAGCACCGCGGCACAGACAATCACGGTGTTTGTAAATGGTGACACCGACTACACGGATGCCGATCTGGAAAGCTTTCAGATTGTCCTGAGCAACCCGACCGGGGGCGCGACGATCGGCACGTCAACGGCCAGTATGGACATTGTCGATGATGACGATGCGCCCGTGACACCGCCCGGTCTTTCTGGTCCGCCCTATGTCGTTCCATTGCCTTTCGAAGCCGGGATTGACTCACTGGTCATGCAGATTCCCGGGAGTGGACAAACGCATAAAGGCTATGTTGCGCAGGCCTATGATTTCTCGCTGCCTTTCGGAACGCCTGTTCTCGCCGTCGCCGACGGGGAGGTCGTCGACTATGTGGATCATGTGCCGGATGGACCCAATATCAGACCGGTAAACTCCACCGACGCCGATGTTATTGCCAGCCTTGGGACGAGCAATATCGGGAATATGGTCACGCTTCGTCATACTGACGCAAACGGGAACTTCTTCTACACCAGCTATTTTCACCTGATGGGTCCCGATAATGATGGCTCCAACGTGCCTGCCGCGGGCGCACAAACTGTGCAAGCTGGCGAGGTTATCGGATATATCGGCCGAACGGGAACAAGCTATGGGCCCGAAGATCAGAACGTGGACCATTTGCACTTCCAGTACTCCAACGCGACAATCCAATTCCGAGCGGGGTTGGTCGCAGATGCCAGCGTCGGACGGATCCCGGCGGATTTCGTGCAATTCGAGCATGCAAATTCCACCACCGGATCGTCGCTTGCACAGGGGTCGAGCTACACCAGCACAACGCAATTGTTTGCTCCGGGCGGCGGCGGCGGCGCATCAAGTCCGTTTACGACCGGAGACGACGACGAATTCTGGACAGGGCGCACAACCGCCTTCGCTCTTGCTGGCAACGACACCATCACCGGCAACGCGGACGACAACCGGCTGCTTGGTCAGTCTGGAAATGACACTCTGCTCGGCGCAAGCGGGGACGATTGGCTTGATGGCGGGACGGGGCCTGACATGCTGCATGGCGGCGCGGGAGACGATACGATCATTGGCGGCACCAATTTCGATACGGTGCGCTACACCAACATCTTTGCCCCCGTCAGTCTCAACCTCGAAGCCGGGCGCGCAACCGGCGGCGGCGGCCAGGATACTGTTTTGCAGGTCGAGCATGCGGTTGGATCGGCCTCGAATGACGTGATCTATGGGACGCGGATTCATGGCAACCGGATCGAAGGAGACTCCGGGCGCGACAGCCTCTACGGGCTTGATGGCGATGACACATTGCTTGGAGGCGCCAGCGATGACGCGCTCTACGGCGGCTCGGATGAAGACCTCCTCGATGGTGGCGCACAGGATGACAGGTTGTTTGGCGGCGATGCCAGCGACACGCTTCTTGGCGGTGCCCATGCGGATCGGCTGGAGGGCGAGGATGGGGCAGATTCGCTCGATGGCGGCTCCGGTCCGGATACGCTGCTCGGCGGGTCCGGCGACGACACCCTTGCGGGCGGGTCCAATTTCGACACGGTGCTGTATAGCGGCACATTCACGCCCGTTCAGGTTAACCTTCAAGCGGGGCAGGCCTCGGGAGGGGGTGGCAACGATCAGATCTCCACGATCGAGCATGTGTTCGGTTCCGGATCGCATGACACGATCTACGGCACCGCGCTGCATGGGAACCGGCTTGAAGGGAGCAACGGCAACGACACGATCTATGGCCTCGCGGGCGCAGACACGATCCTGGGCGGAAATGGTGCCGATCGCCTACTTGGTGGCGCTGATGGCGACCGGATCTTTGGCGGGCCAGGGGCCGATTACCTCGATGGCGGTCCCGGACGGGATCTGATCTCCGGTGGACCGGGGGCGGATAATTTTGTGTTCCGAGACATCAACGATATCGGCGTGGGCCAGTTCCGGCGCGACGAAGTGCGCGATTTCTCTGCAGCAGAAGGAGACGTGATCAACCTTTACCTGATTGATGCCAATATCGGGGCACCGGGCAATCAGGCATTCTCCGTGGTCAACAGTTTCGGCGGCAATGCTGGGGAGATGACCCTGCTCGACGTGGTTCGCTCAGGCGTGACGGTCACGATTGCGAGCCTCGACGTGGACGGTGACGCGTCGGCGGACGGCCAGATCTATATCGTCGGGGGTGCCGAGGCGGGCGACTTCCTGCTCTGATCCGTCATCGGGAGCGAGCGGGCCGGCGATCCCTCGGATCAACGGTCCGCCCTCGCCGCCCAATGCGCCTCGCGTTTCTTTTGCCCGTGACGTGGCGGAGGGGTGCACGCGCGGCCTGCGCGGCTGACCGGAAGGAGGCGCGGAAAGCTCCCCTCGATGCGGCCAAAAACCCGCCCGTCTCGGTGGATCAGCACAAGAAATGGCGCCTCCGCCAATCTTGAGACCCACTGCACAGATATCTGCAAGCAACGCGCAAGGGCCGGATGGCCCATGCGCTCTCAGTGCTTTGATGGTGCTCTGACGGATTATGGCTTGATGCGGATCGGAGTGCCGTTCTGCACCATGGCATAGATTCGGCGCATCTCCGCATTTGTGACGGCAATGCAACCTTCGGTCCAGTCGCGCCCCTTGGCTTTCCAGTCGTTCGGCTCGCCATGGATGAAGATGTCTCCGCCCGGAGACCGGCCCAAGGCGATGGCTTCCGCGATATCCTGCCGGTTCGGATAGCTTATCCCGATCGACAGGTGAAAGGCCGAGTTCGGATTGCGTTTGTCGATCCTGTAATCGCCTTCCGGCGTGCGCCCGTCTCCCTGCACTTTCTTGTCACCATCCGGTGCAAACCCAAGATCAATGCGGTGCGATTGCAAAACGGTGCCGTGATGGAGGAGATACATCCTGCGCTTGCTCTTTTCGACAAGCACATGGGTCACTTCGGGCCCGTCGTAATGCAAGAACCTCTGGTCCTGCGTCGCACAACCCGCCACCGTCAACATGGCGAACAGCAATGCGATAAGTCGAATTGGTCTCATGAGTTCTGCCTCATTTCTGCTCAGGTATTTTTTTGACCAAATGTATCCGATTTTTGGTCAATCGAGAAGCATACTGTGAAGCGGGCCTAATTTTATTGTCTGGAGCGCGACTCTTCCGACTCGGTCAACCGCAGTTCAATGGCTTCGAGGCGGGCCAGCACCTCATCGCGGTAGGCGTCGGTTTTCTCCGTATCGTCCTTTTCGTGGGCGTCCTGCATCGAGTTTACGATCAGACCGACAAGCAGGTTCACCACTGCGAAGGTCGTGACCATAATGAACGGCACAAAGAAGGCCCATGCATAGGGATAAACCTCCATCACCGGGCGCACGATACCCATGGACCAGGACTCAAGTGTCATGATCTGGAAGAGCGAATAGGCCGAACGGCCCAGATCGCCGAACCAGTCGGGGAAAGCACTTGCGAAAAGCTTGGTCGCCATGACCGCACCGATATAGAAAATCAGCGCCATCAGGAGAAACACGCTGCCCATGCCGGGCAGCGCGGTGATGAACCCTTCGACCACGCGGCGCAGGCTCGGTGCCACCGAAACCACGCGCAAGACACGCAGGATACGCAGCGCGCGCAAGACGGACAGCCCTTGTCCAGCCGGGACAAGCGCAATGCCGACGATTACGAAATCGAAGAGATTCCAGCCATTGCGAAAGAACCGCGCGCCATAGGCGATCAGCTTTGCGACGATTTCCGCGACAAAGATCGCAAGACAGATCTTGTCGATCAAAAGGATCACGCCTCCCGCCCGGGCCATGACCGTTTGCGAGGTTTCGAGCCCCAGCACAACGGCATTCACGATAATCACCGCAATGATGGTGTTGCGCACAACGGCAAGTTCGAGATACGCGGCGAGACGAGCCTGAAATCCCATGACTATCCTTTCAAGGTGAAACCGGCGACCAGCTCCACATGGGTTGACCAACGAAATTGATCAATCCCCTGAACGGCGCCAATCTCGTAGCCCGCCGCAATCATACGGGCGGCATCTTTCGCGAAGGTCACCGGATTGCACGAAACATAGGCCACGCATGGCACCCGTGCCCCGATGATCTGGGTGATCTGAGCTTCGGCACCGGCCCGCGGCGGATCAAGGGCGATGCCGTCAAAGCGTGCGAGCTCGTCCGGAAGAAGCGGATTGCGAAACAGGTCTCGCGCCTCCGTCGTGACTTTGCGCAGGCCGGTGCCCTGCCGCCAGCCATGATCAAGCGCCGCGAGCATGGCGCGATTGGCCTCCACCGCGTGCACCGGGCGTTTTCCCGCCAGAGGCAGGGCAAAGGTTCCGCACCCGGCAAACAGATCCGCAACACAGGTGGAGCCTGCCAGAATGTCGAGAACCGCCGCACGCAAGGCAGTCTCCCCCGCCTGCGTCGCCTGAAGGAACGTGCCCGGCGGGGGCACCACATCGACCGAGCCAAACCGCTGGATTGGCGGGCGGCGCGTAAGAACCTCGTCATCCCACGCGATCCGCGCAAGATCGAATGCGCGCCCGATGTCACTGAGGGCCTGTCTGAGCGTCACGTCGGGCGTCTTGCCGCCGGTGACGCCCACATCGAGGCCGGAGAGGCTGTCTGTGACCTGAACAGACAATTCTCCCTTGCGGCTTGCGCCAAGGACGGCCAGCGCTTCGACCATTGGCAGCGCGGCGGCAAGGCGCGGCGTGACCAATGTGCAATCCGGCACCGCGATCACCACATCGGAGCGCAGCGCGTGAAATCCGGCAAGCGCGCCTTTCTTGGTCCGGCGCGCGGAGAAGGTCGCCCGACGCCGTGACCGGGGCGGCGACGTCAGCATCGGGCGGATGTCAGCCTCCACGCCATGCGCGGCCAGTGCATTGCGGATCACCGATTCCTTCCAACGCGCCGCGAATGTCTCGGAGACATGCTGGAGCTGGCACCCGCCACAAGACTTCGCGTGGCGACAGGGCGGTGAGACCCGGTCCGCCGACGGTGTGACGATGCGGGGCTCCGGCACCGTATCGCCCTTGCGCTGTCCCTCGACGACCTCTCCGGGCAGGGTTCGGGGGACAAACACGGTCTGTCCCTCTGCATCCTGCGCAATGCCATCGCCGCGATGGCCCAGTCTTGTGATCTCAAAGCGTTCCATTTGCTGGCTCTTGCCCGCTTTGCGCGCCCGCGTCCAGCCCGGCAAGGAACCGGCGCACATCGGCGCGGGATGTCAGATGAAAGCGGCGCTTGCCCGGAACCGGATCCGCGATCAGCCGCAACGGCCCCTCGCGTCCGCTATGCCGCGTGTCCCAGATCCAGCGCGTGAATTCCCAGTTGAACCGCTCGGGACAGTCTTCCGCCATATCCGGACGCGTTTTTCCGTAGTAGCGCAGCGTCCGTTTGATGACGCGCCAACCGCGCAACCACAACGGAAAATCGAGAAAGATGATCGTGTCCGCACGGGCAAAGCGATCTTCCCAGGTGGCGGATAACCCGCCTTCGAAAACCCATTCCGGTTGCGCCTGCACGTCAAGCGCCATGGCGATTTTCTCGTCGCGCGGACGCGCGCCCCAACCCGGAAGATGGTGAATGTGATCGACATGGACAACCGGCAAACCGGTGCGCGCGCCGATCTCGCGTGCGAGCGTCGATTTGCCTGAACCCGGCTGACCGACGATCATCACGCGTTTCACTCGGCGGCCTCCGGTGCCTCGTCTGATCCGAGGAACCCGCCGGACTGCCGCTCCCAATAGCGCGCGTAGAGCCCGCGCTTGTTCAAAAGGCCCTCATGGGTGCCCTCTTCGACGATCTCGCCCGCGTCAAGCACGATGATCCGGTCCATGGATGCCAGCGTCGAGAGCCGGTGCGCAATCGCAAGAACGGTCTTGCCTTCCATCACCCGGTCAAGCGCGGCCTGAATGGAGGCTTCCACCTCGCTGTCGAGCGCGGAGGTCGCCTCATCAAGCACGAGGATCGGCGCATCCTTGAGGATCGCACGCGCCAGAGCGATGCGTTGCCGCTGTCCACCAGACAGCTTGACGCCCCGCTCGCCAAGATGTGCGTCATAGCCTTCCCGGCCATTATGGTCTTGCAAACCCATGATGAAATCATGCGCTTCCGCCTTGCGCGCCGCGGCAAAAACCTCCGCATCGGTCGCATCGGGCTTGCCATACCGGATGTTGTCGATCGCAGAGCGATTGAACATGGCCGTTTCCTGCGTGACCATGCCAATCTGGCGGCGCAGGCTTTCCTGTGTCACGCTCCGAATGTCCTGCCCGTCGATCTCTACCGCGCCCTCTTCGGTGTCATAAAGGCGCAGGAGCAGCGCAACCAATGTCGACTTGCCTGCACCAGAGGCACCAACGACGCCCACCTTTTCGCCACCGGCAATATCCAGCGCAATGTCCCGGACACCCCCGTTTTCGCGGCCATAGGCAAAGCTGAGATTGTCAAACACGATGCGCCCGCTGGGCACCGCGAGCTCTGTCGCGTCGGGGCTGTCGACAAGCGCATGAGGCGGTGTCAGCGTCCGCATACCGTCCTCGACCTCGCCGATATTCGAATACAGCGCCATGAGCGTGAAGCTGACCCAGCCGGTCATTTGTGCAAGACGCAGGCTCACGGCACCCGTGGCCGCAATATCGCCGGCGCTCACAAGGCCAAGTGACCAGTAGTAGAGCGCGCCGCCCACAAGCATCAGCGGCAGAAGCCCGGCCACACCCATCAGGCAAAAGCGGAAGGTTACCGAAACACGCCCATAGTCCAGCGCCCGGCCCCGCAACGTGTCCATCGCGCCCAGCGCAGCGCGATCCTCGTGATCGGCATGGGCAAACAGTTTGACTGTCTTGATATTGGTCACGGTGTCGACAATCTGGCCGGTGACATTGGCCCGCGCAGCCGCCCGCGCCTTGGACCGCACGCGAATGCGCGGCATGAAATATCGGATCATCGCCAGATACCCGATCATCCACACCACAAGGCCAAACGCGATGCGGCCGTCCACTGTGCCCAACAGCAGCACGGCACCCGCAATCGACGCCAGCGCAAAGAGCACCGTTTGCAGGATCTCAACCGCCGCATCGGTCAAGGCCCGCGCGGTTTGCATCTCCTTCTGGCTGATGCGTCCGGCGAAGTCGTTGTCAAAGAAGGTCACCGAATGACCCAGCGCATGCCGGTGCAGCCGCTGCAACGCGAGATTGAAGACATTGGGCGCGACTACGAGGTTTTGCATCAGCGCGTTGGCGCCAAAGAACACAGGCCGCAGCACAAGGAAAAAGATCAGCGAAAAGATCAGGATGCCGGAATTCTCGCCAAAGACCTGATCGGCGGGTGCGTTCAGCGCAGCATCGACCACGCGACCCAGAAGCAGCGCCGCTGACACTTCGACTATACCCGACAAAATGGAAATCACCCCAGCCACGAACAACGGCAGCCCCGCCCCGCGCAACGCCCAGCGCACAAACGGGATCAGCGTTCTGGGTGGCGGCCCGTCTGCATGGGCAAACGGGTCGATCCAGTTGGAAATGCGGCTCATCATTCGGCAGCCTCCGTATCGAGGAACCCGCCACTTTGGCGCGCCCAGAATTGGGCATATAGCCCGCCTGAGGCCAAAAGCGCCTCATGTGAGCCCTCTTCGACAATCCGGCCCTGATCCATGACCAGAATCCGGTCCATCTGTGCAATGGTGCTGAGCCGATGCGCGATGGCGATAACGGTCTTGCCTTCCATCATGCCATAAAGCGTGTCCTGGATGGCCGCTTCCACCTCGCTGTCCAGCGCCGAGGTCGCCTCGTCCAGCAACAGGATGGGTGCGTCCTTGAGGATGACCCGCGCCAGCGTGACCCTTTGGCGTTGTCCGCCAGAGAGTTTGACACCGCGCTCCCCGACTTGCGCGTCATAACCCTTGCGGCCCTGCGGGTCTTCGAGGTCCATGATGAAGTCATGCGCCTGCGCCTGTCTTGCCGCCTCGAACAACGCCTCTTCGGTGGCGTCCGGGCGGCCGTAAAGGATGTTGTCCCGCACCGACCGATGCAGAAGCGAGCTGTCCTGCTGAACCATGCCGATGGCGAGCCGCAAGCTGTCCTGTGTGACCTTGCCGATATCCTGCCCATCAATCCGGATCGAACCCGTTTCGGCATCGTAGAACCGCAACAGCAGCTTCACCAGGGTCGACTTTCCCGCTCCCGACCGCCCGATGAGACCGATCTTTTCGCCGGGCTGGATGGTCAGGTTGATCCGGTCGAGCCCGCCGGCTTCGCGCCCGTAATGGTGTGACAGCCCTTCGATCTCGATCCGCCCTTCGGTGAGCGCAAGCGGCTTGGCATCCACTGCGTCCGTGAGCGCAAGAGGCTGGGCGATGGTCTCCATGCCCTCCGCCACCACCCCAAGCTGCCGAAACAGCGTGGTCAGCGCCCACATGATCCACCCTGTCATCGCGTTGAGCCGCAAGGTCAGCGCCGCCGCCGCCGCAACACCGCCCGTGGTCGCCTCGCCCGCCATCCAGAGCGCAATGGCAAAACCGGTCACGCTGACGATCAACAGCCCATTCAGCAGGGTCAGCGCGATATCCATGATCGTATAGAGCCGCATCTCGGTGCGGAAGGTTGTGCGGGTATTCTCGATTGCATCCTTGGCATAGGCCAACTCCCGGTCGTGATGCGCGAACATCTTGACCGAGTGAATGTTGGTATAGGCATCGACAATCCGCCCGGTCACTTCCGACCGAGCATCGGACGATGCCTGCGACGCGGGGCCGACCCGCGTGATCGTCCACCGCAGCAGGCCGAAATAAAGCAACAGCCAAAGCGCCAGCGGGATCATCAACCGCGGATCGGCATCGCCCAGAACAAGCATCGCACCGACCACATAGGCGAGGGCATAGGCCACGGCGTCAAAAACCTGAAACACAGCTTCGCCGGCGGCGGGCGGGGTCTGCACGATCCGGTTGGCGATCCGTCCGGCAAAGTCGTTCTCGAACCAGCCGACCGATTGCCGCAAGACATGCCGATGCGCCCGCCAGCGGATCAGCGTCGCAAAATTCGGCATGATGGCATTATTGAGCACAAGCACATCGAGCGCCTGAAAGAAGGGTCTCACAAGCAAGACAAAGAGCGCGAGCAGGATGAGCGTGGTGCCATGGGCATCCCACACCGCCGCCGGCTCACCCGTCAGGATATCGACGACCCAGCCCATGGCGAAAATCAGGCCAAGTTCGACCCCCGCCACCACGATAGAGAGCAGCGTTGCGCCGATAAACAACCCCTTGAAAGGCTGGGAATACGCCAGCAAAAACGGCCAGAGCCGCTGCGGCGGGCGGTCGGTTTCGGCATAATCCACGTAGGGATTTACGAGATTTTCAAAGAAGCGGAACATCTGAAGGACCTAGATAGGCTTGAACGAAATGATGAAAATGGCGGGGCGCCCAAGGCAGCCCGCACGACGCAGGGCGGCTCAGACGAAGCTGGGTCGAATCCTGTCGTAAATCATCACGGTCCTCCGATTGGTTCGAATTCGTTACAACATTTGCGCCCCTGTGTCACCCCTGCCGCGCGCGCGCCAGCAAGTCCTCACGTGTCAGAGTGAACCCGGATGCAATCCACTGCGCTTCCAGACGTCTGAGCATGGCGCCGAGCGCTGCGCCCTCAAAAGCCGGCATGAGGTCACGCGATTCTATCGGAAAGCGCGCGGCGGCCCCCTGCGCAATGAGGGATTGCGCATCTGCACTTGGGAGCGACTCGAAGCTTGCCGCGCGCAAGAGCGCGACATCGGTGGCGGCCTCCGCTCCGTGCCGCCAGGCAATCTCGGGAAGACCCATGTCCGCGCCAACGAGACGCCGCAAGAGGTCAAGCGCCCTGCCCTGCCGCTTGCTGAGGCGCAGCGCGGGCGGCTCGACCGATCCAAGCGCGGCAAGCCTGCGGATCGCGTCCGGCGGGCAGGCCAAGCTCTTTTCGGCAAGGACAAGCGGGCCAAGACCCCGCGCGCTGCTGCCCGGAAGGATCCGTGTCAGGACCCCGGTGCGTTCCATGACCGCTACCGCCATGACCGGGTCCGGCGCGGCGAGGAGTTTGATCAGTTCCGCACCGACCCTTTCGCGTGACAGATTATCGAGCCCCTCGACATGCCCCGCAATCGCCGCCAGAGCGTCCGGATCCATGCCAAGTCCGGGGTCGCCATACCAGGCCGAGAACCGGAAGAACCGCAGAATGCGCAGGTAGTCTTCCTCGATGCGGCGCACCGGGTCCTCGATGAAGCGCACGCGCCGTGCGCGCAGGTCGTCCAAACCGCCAAGCGGATCGGTCAGGCGGCCTTTGAAATCCGCGTAGAGCGCGTTCATCGTGAAATCCCGCCGCCGCGCATCCTCGTCGACACTGGTGGAAAAGCGCACGGTTGCATGGCGTCCGTCGGTTTGCACATCGGCGCGGAAGGTCGTGACCTCGTAGCCCGTGCCATCGGCCACCACCGTGATCGTGCCATGGTCGATGCCGGTCGGCACGGGCTTCAGCCCCGCATCCTTGGCAAGACGGATCACCGTTTCCGGCGTTGCGTCCGTGGCGATATCCACATCCTCCACAGGGCGCTGCAAAAGGGCATTTCTCACGCAGCCACCAACCGCATAAGCCCTGTGTCCGGCCCGCACGAGCATACCAAGCACGGCTTGCGTCCCGTCGGCCTCCAGCCAGGCACCCCGCAGGATTGTCACGCAGAAACCCGTTCCGCCAGTCCGCGCAAGATCCGCGCGGTGGCCCCCCAGATGTAATACGGGCCGAGCGGGACGGCATAGTAATGCCGCCGTGTGCCGCGCCAGCGGCGATACTGCACCGAGTATCGCGCGGGGTCCGTCACATGAGCAAAAGGTGCGGTAAACACTTCCTCTACCTCGCCCGGTTCCGGCACGGGCTCGAAAGGCGCGCGCAGGATGCCGATCACGGGTGTCATCAGAAAGCCCGTAACCGTCTCATGGTCCGGAAGGACCCCCAGCACTTCCACGCTTTCGGGAGGCAGGCCCACCTCTTCCTGTGCCTCGCGCAGAGCCGTCGCCGTCACGTCAGGATCGGTGTCATCCTGCTTGCCGCCGGGAAAGGCAATCTGGCCGGGATGATGCTTGAGCCTCGACGAGCGTTTCGTCAACACAAGGCTCAACCCCTCCGGCGTTTCTGAAAAGGCGGCAAGAACACCCGCCGGGTGCAAGGTCCGCGAAGCCGGTCGAGCGCCATCGGCATTGAGGTCGAAATCCGACGAGGCGCCGCTGACCCGATCCAAAGCCCTGCGAAGAGAGTCGATCTGGTCCGCGGCAAGGCTCATGATCGTGTATCTTCGGCCTCGAAGCCGACGGTTTTGGGATCAAGGTCATAGTGAGCGCCGCAGAATTGGCAATCCGCAGTCACGCGCCCCTCTTCCGTGGTCATCTTCTCGATGTCGCGGGCGGAATAGATCGACAGACTCTGGCGCACGCGATCCTCAGAACAGGTGCAGCCGAACCGGACTGCCTGTGCGTCAAAGACACGGGGCGTTTCCTCGTGGAACAACCGGCGCAGCAATTCGGTTGGCGACACGCTCGGGCCGATCAGCTCAAGCTCTTCAACCGTCGCCAGATGGTGATTGACGCGGTTCCAGTTCTCACCATCCTCGCCTTCGACCAGATCCGTGGCTTCAAGCAAACCGCCTTCACCCGACCCGCCATCCTTCGCGAAGGGGGACGCCTCGGGCATATGCTGCAACATGATGCCGCCAGCGCGCCAATGCTCGTCGCTGCCGCGTTCGGTTGACCGGCCATAGGACAGGGCGAAAACGGTCGGAAGCTGTTCGGACTGGGCAAAATAGGAGGCTGCACAATCCGACAGGGACGCACCGGCGATGGGGGTGATGCCCTGGTAGGGCGTCATGCCTTCGCCTTGGTCGATCAGGATTGCGAAATACCCTTTGCCGAGCTGGTCAAACCCCGGCGCGTCGGTCACACGGTCCGCGTCGAAGCTTGCATAGGCGCGGATCCGGGCCGTCTCCCCTTCGCTCTGCGGGGCGAAGTAATCGGTTGCGATCATGCGCACCGGCCCATTGGTCTGCACCTGAAGCGACAGCTTCCAGCGCAGCTTGACCGTCTGACCGATCAGGGCCGTAAGCAGGGCCATCTCGGCAACAAGCGCTTCGACTTGCGCAGGATAGTCATGTTGCTTGAGCACGCCGGACAGCACACCGTCAAGCCGCGCGATGCGGCCGCGAATGTCGGAGCGGTCAAGCTGAAATGGCAGGACTGTGTCGTCCCAGGCGAGTTTTGAACCAAGGCTCATGGGGTTTCCTTATCTGCCGGGCGCTGGCATACCGCTGCCATATAGGATCAATTGCAGCGAGCGCAAAGGGGCGGAACATGATCCGACGCTATGGCCGACAACCCGACCGCGCGCAACGTTACCGGTTGCGGCCCGGCGTTTACGCCATTCTGCCGCGAGAGGGAGCCTTGCTGCTGACGTTGCAAACCAACCCGGGCCCCGAACTCCAATTGCCCGGCGGCGGTATAGACCACGGCGAAAGCCCGTTATCCGCCTTGCATCGCGAAGTCTGGGAAGAAACCGGCTGGCGCATCGCCGCGCCGCGCCGCCTCGGCGCGTTTCGCCGCTTCACCTACATGCCGGAATACAACCTGTGGGCCGAAAAGCTCTGCACGATTTACGTGGCGCATCCCGTTTGCCGATTGGGCGACCCGACAGAAGCGGATCACATCGCAACATGGATGCCCATCGAAAACGCGGCGCAAGATCTCGGAAATCAGGGCGATCGGGCATTCGTTGCGCGCTTTGCCTCAGGTTTTCAGGGCTGACGTCGGACAGCAAAGGCGTCCGATCCGTCGGCGCGGCGTTTGGAGACTTGGTTATCAGATCGAACAGGCTCTGTGCCTTGCGACCGATCCGATGCTTTTCGCGGGCATATCCGGACTGAGGCCGTCTCCGCGTCTGTGGTGGTTAAGGTCGGGACAGGCCCGCTTGCCCCATCATGAGACGGCCATGCGAAGGGCGATCGTGCCGGGTAACCCAAGAAATCGATCATCCTCATTCAAGCTCTCCGGGCAAGGCGCCCTCCAGGGCAAGGTCCCTTGCCGAGAGGGCTTGGAACGCATGGAAGCTGTTGAATCTTGTTTGCGCCTGCAATCCCGGTTTGGAGAGGCGGGATGGGCTGCCTTCCGGTTCACAGTTCACGGGTCGACGCTGTCCGCAACCGTGCCAAATTCCAGAAGAGCCGCAGAAACGTCGTCACCCATCTGTTCAGGATCGGCCATCTGCTGGGTCAATCGCCAATACATGTCTTCGAGGACTTCAGGGCCTTCGGCCTCCGCCGCGCTTTGAGCAAAAATCTCGACCAGACCATCATTGCCAAGCATTTCACCCGATTTGAGAACCGCTTCCGTAAAGCCGTCCGAATACAACAGGAGCTTGTCGCCCGGCTTCAAGGTGAGCCGAATATCGTCGTAACTGACCTCCTCGACCAGCCCGATCGGAAGGCCTCCATTGCCGATGAACTCCACGTGGCCATCCGAAGACATCAGCAGCGGAGGCGGGTGCCCGGCCTGCACCATACGAAGCGTACCGCTGCGCAGGTTCGCAGCGACATAGGCCATCGTGAGATACTCTTCGACGCCCGGATCCGCTGCAAGACGCTGGTTCAACAAACAGCCGACCTCAGTGGGTGAACGCATCGAATGGAAACGGTCGAACCGCCGTTCAAGCGCGATATTCTGGTCCGGAAACGTGCTCGACAGGTAGCCAGCTACCCGCGCGGTCACCATGGCGGAGGTGATGCCATGCCCGGAAACGTCGATCGAATAGAGCCCGAGCCGGTCTGCCCCCGGTGCAAACATCCCGACAAGATCACCGCCGACATGCCCGCAAGGATGCAGCATCAGGCTGACGCGCGAATTTGCGATGACACGGGTCCGCTCAGGAACGAGTGATTGCTGAATTGTGCGGGCCTGTCGCAGATCCTTGTCGATCGCCTCGTGGATCTCCGTCAATTCCGCCAGCGCTTCGGATACCTCGCGGTTTTTCTCGCTCAGGGCCCGCTCCATGGACACAACGCGCGCACCCGCATTGATGCGCGCGCGCAGCTCATGCGCATTGACCGGCTTTGTCAGGAAATCGTCCGCCCCGGCATCAAGCCCTTGCGCAACATCGTCCTTCGCACTCTTGGAGGTCAGGAGAATGAAATAGCCGTAACCCTTGTGATCCAACGCCCGGATCTGACGACACAATTCGAGCCCGTTCATTTCGGGCATCATCCAATCCGACAGAATCAAATCCGGCGGGGTCAGGCGGCATATCTCCAGCGCTTCACGACCCGATGAAGCCTCAAGGACCTCGAACCCCCATTTGGAAAGCATCGTGCGCATGATCTTCAGCTGCAAGGCGCTGTCATCCACAATCAAAACACGGCTGACCACTCCGGCGGCCTTGCCGGGATCACTACCGAGATTGAGAGTCGGGTTCATTGCCATCATGGAGGGCTCGGCCTTTGTCGCATTCCTAAGGTCATCACGTCACTTAGGCGCGGACACCTTAAGGACTGGTGAAAGCTCAAAATCGAAAGAAAAATGGGGCGGTATGAACCATGTATTCATTTCACCCATGCTACTCCGACATCGACAACGGGCGGGGCATCGACACGCTGGGAAAACACCGCTCCGGCCGCGGTTGATGCTGCCATGACAGACGATGGGAAAGGCCTTCGATGAAAGAGTTGATCGATTGGAGCCGAATCGCGGAACTACGCGATGAAATCGGACCGGAAGACTTCGACGAGGTGTCGGATCTTTTTCTGACAGAGGTGCTTGGCATTATCGAAACCATTGATGAAGCTGTTGGCAAACCTGCCTTGATGGAAGAGCAGATGCATTTCCTGAAAGGCGCGGCGCTCAATCTCGGGTTTTCGGCGCTCTCCACCATTTGCGAGAAAGGTGAGCATGCCGCTGCCAATGGCGATGCACATGCGGTTTCGCCCGCTGAAATACGGGCCTGCTTTGCCGAATCCAGCGCGCAATATGAAGAGCAATACCCGGAACGGTTTGCCGCATGACAGCATCGGCTTGTCGGCAGCAATTCCTCCACGAGCAGGTGGTGCCGGATGCCGGCGGCAAACCATGCCCGGACTTGGAGCAAGCCGTTTGCAATGGCGCGCCCCGTGGCATCCTGTTTCGAAAACTTTCTGACTGTCCGAGTCAGATCAGCCGATGCAACGCACCGAGATCAACGGGCGTGCCATCATCCCAAACCCGGTCACGGACTCTCTGCATACCGGAAATCCATCGATCCATATCTTCGGCGCGACGTCGCAGGAACTCTCCCGCTTCCGGATGCGGCAAGATCAGGAACCGGTCTTCATCCATACCCTGCAAAACCGCCCCGGCCACGTCTTCAGCGGTCAGCACCCTTTCATGCGGCCTGCCTTCGGGATGGTCATCGTCATATCCGAGCAACGGTGTTGCCACATAAAGCGGACAGACAACGGATGCCCTGATCCCTTCATGACCGTGCTCGATCGCGAGCGATTGCGCCAGACTCACCGCTGCGTGTTTGCTCGCCGAGTAAGGCGCATCACCGATCTGACTGAGCAACCCGGCCGCCGAGGCGACATTGACCAACCATCCTTCCCCACGCCTTTGCATCTCGGGAAGAACGGCGCGCGCCGCGCGGAGATGCGCCATGACGTGAACATCCCAATTCCGCTGCCACAACGCATCGTCAGCGAGCGTTGGCCCGCTCAGGGCACCAGCCGCGAAACCCGCATTGGAGACAAGGATTTCCACAGGCCCGTGCGACGCGGTCGCGCGCTCGATCATCGCAATGATTGCCTCGGGGTCGGCCACGTCGCAAGTGACGGCGACGCCTCCGACTTCGGCGGCGACGCGCTCGGCCGCAGCGCTGTCGACATCCACGACACAAACCCGGCCACCCCGCCTCGCAAACGCATGGACCAGCGCACGGCCAATTCCACGCCCCGCGCCTGTCACCACGATACTGCGGTCTTCAAAATCCATGATCAGATCACGAATTGGGCCAGGAGTTCGTCATCCGTGATGTCCTGATAGGTAAACCCGTGGGCATCAAGCAACGCGAACAACCTTTCGAAATTGGCCGGATCGCGCGTCTCGATCCCAATCAGCACCGACCCGAAATTCCGCGCTGACTTCTTGAGATACTCGAAGCGGGAAATATCGTCGTCCGGGCCAAGAAACCCGAGAAAATCCTTCAACGCCCCGGGCCGCTGCGGCAAGCGCAGGATAAAGTACTTCTTGACGCCGGAATAGCGCAGCGCACGTTCCTTCACTTCCGGCAGCCGCTCGAAATCGAAATTCCCGCCCGTGGTGATACAGACAACACGCCGCCCGCGAATCGCTTGCCCAAGGTCGCGCAAGGCATCCACCGAAAGAGCCCCGGCGGGTTCCAGCACGATGCCTTCGACATTCAGCATCTCGAGGATCGTTATGCATAACCGGTCCTCGGGAATGGTGAGCGTATTGGCCAGCCCCACCCCCTTGAGCCGGGCAAATGTGCGCTCGCCGATCCGCGCAACCGCGGCCCCATCGGCAAAGGTGTTCACATGCGGCAAAGTCACTGGCGTGCCCGCGGCCAGCGCCGCCTTGAGCGACGCTCCGCCCGACGGCTCGACAAAAGTATACTGGGTGTCGGTGCCGAAATAGCTCAGCACCCCCGCGCTCAATCCGCCGCCGCCCACCGGCAAGACGATGTGATCCGGGGCGGCGCCCAACGTGGCCTCGATTTCCACCGCGACGGCGGCCTGCCCTTCGATGACATCCTCATCGTCAAATGGTGACAGGAAATGCCCCTTGGCCTCTGCACAGAAATCCTGCGCCGCATTCAGACAATCGTCGAAATAGTCCCCCGTCAGGCGGATCTCCACGTGATCTCCGCCAAACATCCGTGTCTTCTGGATCTTCTGCTGCGGCGTCGTCACCGGCATGAAGATCACCCCCTTCACCCCGAAATGCCGGCACATATAGGCAACACCCTGCGCATGGTTGCCGGCACTTGCGCAGACATAAAGCGGGGCTTTCGCCTTGCGCATGGCGTTGAACGCACCACGCAACTTGTAGGAACGCACCGGGCTCAGGTCTTCCCGCTTGAGCCATATGTCGGCATCGAAGCGCTCCGAAAGATGGGCGTTCTGCAGCAAGGGTGTCTCGGGGAACACCGCACGCATCGCTTCCGTCGCGGCGCGCGCGGCGCGTTTGAAATCGGTATCACTCATGATCGGACGGTGACGCGGAACGCAGCCCGGCGCAAGACCGCGTCACGGGTCGGACGGTCAATCAATGGGGCGTCCTTCGACATAATGCCCGTAAAGCGTCGTCAGAACCGAAATCCCGATGACCGTGGCGAACCAGCCCACCACGATCTGGTAGACCAGATCGACGATTGTTCCGGCACCGCCAATCAGCGACGGCAGCTGGATCAAAGCAGATCCGCCCATCACGATGAACGCCAGAACGATCACCGCGCCGTCGTCATCCCGTGTCGCTTCCCACGCTTCCTTGAGTTTGAGCGGCTTGCCGACCGCGCCCGCCGGAAGCATCACGCCGAGTCGGAAAAACAGGTAGCCTCCAAGCCCGACAAGCCCGAATGCAAAAAGAGCGGCAATCGACGGCACCACCGCCGCCAGCAGCCCAACCGGGATCCCTGCAATCATGATCGCAATGGCAATCAACAGCCCGATCAGAACGGACCGTCCGAGATACCCCAGCAGATATGGCCCCTGCCACACCGGCACCCAGCCGCGCGGCGTCTCGTTCGCCAGAACGTAGCGATGCCAGCCCACCGCAATCCAGAGGCTCGCAATCAGCCCCGCGATCGACAGCAGCACCGACCCGAAGGAGGCCTGCGCCCCGATCGCGGCAATCGGGTCATCGCTCACCGGCGCCGGATTGCTCCAGGCGGAAATCTGGGCCGCGACTTGCACAAGGTAAAGCAAACCCGAAACCTGCAGCGCCGCAGTCAGATTACGCAGCACAAGCTGCACCGAATGCATGAAAATCTGCCAACCCTTCATGACGCCTGCCCTCTTCGGCTTCTCCACCCCTCAGACCTACCACGCCGCCGCTTAACGTCAACGCACCGCGAATGGTGCTCCGGTTGTCCGAAAAGCGCCCGATACCCGCATCCGCCAGCGCGGGCGCGGCTTGCCGATACGGTAAAAACCGGCTAAGCGCCGCGCAATCCGCAGCCAAAACGAGGGGTCCCATGTCCGCACCTAAGAAAGTTGTTCTCGCTTATTCCGGTGGTCTCGACACGTCCATCATCCTCAAATGGCTGCAAACGGAATATGGCTGCGAAGTGGTGACCTTCACCGCCGATCTTGGTCAGGGTGAAGAGCTTGAGCCCGCCCGCAAGAAGGCGGAGCTGCTCGGCATCAAGCCCGAGCATATCTTCATCGAGGATGTGCGCGAGGAATTCGTGCGGGATTTTGTCTTTCCGATGTTCCGGGCAAACGCGGTCTACGAGGGGCTCTACCTGCTGGGCACCTCGATTGCGCGTCCGCTGATTTCGAAGCGACTGGTCGAGATTGCCCATGAGACTGGTGCGGATGCGGTTGCGCATGGCGCCACGGGCAAAGGCAATGACCAGGTGCGGTTCGAACTGTCTGCCGCCGCTCTCGACCCCGATATCAAGTGCATCGCGCCGTGGCGCGAATGGAACCTCAACTCCCGCAGTTCGCTGCTTGAATTCGCGGAGCAAAACCAGATCCCGATCGCCAAGGACAAGCGCGGCGAAGCGCCGTTCTCCGTGGATGCAAACCTCTTGCACACCTCCTCCGAGGGCAAGGTGCTCGAAGATCCCGCAGTGGACGCGCCCGATTACGTCTATCAGCGCACAGTCGCACCCGAGGACGCCCCAAACGCGCCCGAATTCATCGAAATCGGCTTTGAGCGTGGCGACGCGGTGTCGATCAACGGCGAAACCCTGTCGCCCGCGACGCTTCTGACAAAACTCAACGAGCTCGGTGGCAAGCATGGCATTGGTCGCCTCGATCTTGTCGAAGGGCGCTTTGTTGGCATGAAATCGCGCGGCATTTACGAGACCCCGGGCGGCACCATCCTTCTCGAAGCGCATCGGGGCATCGAACAGATCACTCTCGATCGCGGCGCGGCCCATCTCAAGGACGAGCTCATGCCGCGGTATGCGGAGCTGATCTATAACGGTTTCTGGTTCTCGCCGGAGCGCGAGATGCTGCAAGCGGCGATTGATGCAAGCCAAGCCCATGTGACCGGCACCGTAAGGCTCAAGCTTTACAAGGGTCTTGCCCGCACCGTGGGCCGCTGGTCGGAGCACTCGCTCTATTCCGAAGCGCATGTGACCTTCGAGGATGACGCAGGCGCCTATGATCAGAAAGACGCCGCCGGTTTCATCCAGCTCAACGCTCTGCGTCTGCGCCTTCTGGCAGCGCGCAAACGCCGCTTGGGCGGCTGACGCGCAACCGCCGCCACGTCACCATCGACGCATCGCGCGACCCGCCATACCCTTGGCGGGTCGTTGCACATCAAGAGGCGGTGAATGGACCAGTATCTCGACAAGATCTTGCGCGGATTGCAGAACAAGAGCTTTGACGGCTCCCTGAAATTCGATTGCGGCCCCGATGGCGTGATCGTGCTTGAAAACGGTGCCGCGGATCGCACCGACCGTGCCACCGATTGCACGCTCAGCCTCACCAAGGACAATCTGGGCAAGCTGCTCGCCGGAAAGCTCAACCCGATGACGGCGGTGATGATGGGCAAACTCCGGGTCACCGGCGACATGACGCGCGCGCTGGCCTTTGCCAAGCTGCTTGGCTGACCAAACTCAGAGCCGCAACCGGCGTTCCGCCATCGCACGATAGGCCGGCATCACCGCCGCGCAGAGCGATGCGGCCCGCGCGCTCAACCTTGGCAAGGGCCCTTCCGGTCCGGCAAAGCCGGTCGAGCTGTGCACAGAGCCATACCAATGCGCGGCCCAGATCCCGTCGAACGGCTTGGGCCCGGCGGGCCAGCGCAGCATCGCGGGATCGAAGGGCAAGCCAACCGCATCGCACAAGACGCGCAAGGCGCGCTCCGGATCGCGTCGTATATCGTGGCTGTCGATCACAACCGGGGTTTGGCCCGCCGCACAACAGGCGTCGAACAGTGCAATCTGCGCATCAAAGCCAAGATCCTCCCGCGTGGCTTCCGGAAAGCCCTTGAGAAAACTGGCGACCACCCGCGCGGGATGCCGCAGCAGGAACACATTGACCGATCCCGCCAAGACGTCGCGCGGCAGCTCTGGCACCATATGTTGGCACATATGCTTGTGATAAGCGTGCCGCTTGCCGTCGGGAACTGGGCCAAGCAGTGCCTTTTGCACGGCGCGCCCGTCTTCCGGACGCGCGGCAAGGATCGCATCCCGCATCGGGTCCGCCCGCCCTGTCGCGCGCAGGAAAGGCCCATAGAACGGCTCATCGACCACATGAAAATCCGGGCGATTGCCAAAAGCATACATCATGGCCGTCGACAGGTTGCGTGGCCCGCTCCACATCGCCAGTCGCATGCCAGTCACTCCGCGTTTCGTCTCCGGTCGCCGGACCTCACCACAGAGCACGGCGCGATAAAACCCCCGTGATCACCACAGGCAACGCTTGGCGTGGCGCGCATCTGCGGTCACTGTCGCACCAAAGGAGATGTTTCATGCGCCCTGTTCTCGCTTCGCTTGCCCTGTCTTTGTCGCTTCTGTTCGTCGCGCAGAATGCGAAAGCCGCCGATATTGTCGTGGCCGGTGGCTGCTTCTGGTGCGTCGAGGCGGATTTCGAAAAGGTTCGCGGAGTGGGCGACGTGGTCTCCGGCTATACCGGCGGGCGCACGGCCAACCCGACCTACAAGGAGGTCACGCGCAAGAACACCGGCCATTACGAGGCCGTGCGCATCCCGTATGATCCGAACGTGATCTCGGCACGCGCGCTGTATGACCTGTTTTTGCGCTCCATCGATCCGCTCGACGATGGCGGCCAGTTCTGCGACAGGGGCCACAGCTACCGCACGGCGATCTTTGTCGACGGTCCGGAAGAGCGCGCGGCGGCGCAAGCGGCCATTGCAGCGGCGGAGGCAGAGCTTGGCCGGTCCATCGTCACACCGATCCTTGATGCCAAGCCGTTCTACGATGCCGAAGACTATCATCAGGATTACTACAAGACCGATAACAAGGTCCTGACCCGGTTCGGCTATGTGGATCAGCCCGTTGCCTATCAACGGTATCGCAAGGGCTGCGGGCGCGATGCGCGGGTGAAACAGGTCTGGGGACCCGACGCACCCTTCCTCAAGTAACAGGCCGGCGGGCGGCTTGGGGCCAGACCCAAAAGGCCGTGCCGTCAGAGCGTCATGTCCTGCACATCCTTGAGATCCGGGATCACATCCGCCGTGCCGTGACGCGTGACCATCAGGGCCGCGGCCTTGCTCGCAAGGCGCAACGCCTGCTCCATGGGCATGCCACGATCGCGCCCCGCAAGGAGATAGCCGGTAAACGTGTCTCCTGCCCCGGTCGTGTCGACAGGCTCCACGGGTAGGGCCGGCACCGTTGTTTCCGTGCCGGTATCGGTCTCGATCCAGACGCTGCCCTTAGACCCTTTGGTGATCACCACATCCCGCACCGGCAAACGACCCGGTGCCACCCCAAGCGCTCGCGCGAGCTGCGCAGCCTCGACCGCATTGAGGATCAACAGATCGAGGACCGGCAGGACAGCGCGCACGGCATCCGCCTCGAACGGCGCAGCGGCATAGGCCACTTTCATACCCCGGCGCGAGGCGACCTGTGCTGTCTCTTGCTGGGCGTTGGTTTCGTTTTGCGTCACGAACCAGTCTCCGTCCGCCGCACCCTCCAACTGATCCGCGAGTGAGCGCGCATCAAGCGCGCGGTTGGCACCGGAATGAAGAATGATGCTGTTTTCGCCCGACTCGTCCACGGCGATGATGGCGTGCCCCGTGGCTTCGGCCATTTCCGCAATCAACCGTGTGTCGACGCCGTATTCCATCAGCCGCTCAACGGTCCAGCGCCCGTCACGCCCGACCGCTCCGAGATGCACACAGCGCGCACCGGCGCGGGCCGCCGCCACCGACATGTTCGCGCCCTTGCCGCCAAGCCCGCGCTGAAAGCCGGTTGCCGCAAGCGTTTCCCCCGCCTGAGGCAGATGCGGCACGCGGTAGACGAGGTCCACGTTGATGGAGCCCAGATTCCAGATGCTCATGGTCCCGTGACCCCCGCTACTTCTGTTTCCGCCTTGGCACATCCGCGCCGGCTGAAGGCCACGGAGCCGGCCGGTCCCGGTCACGCTCCCCGCAAGCGGCCCTCAAGCGTCCTGCCTAGCCGACCTTGCAGGCCGCCAGAACGGCCATGTTGAGGATATCATTGGCGGTCATGTTGGTCGAACAGATCTGGATCGACTTGTCGACACCGGTGAGGATCGGACCGATCACCGTTGCGCCGGCCATTTCCTGCATGAGCTTCACGCTGATGGAAGCCGAATGGCGCGCCGGCACCACGAGGATATTCGCAGGCCCTGTCAGCCGCTGGAACGGATATCCCTCCTGCACGAGGCGATTGAGCGCCACGTCGACGGTCATCTCGCCCTCATATTCGAAACTGACACCCCGCCGGTCAAGAACACGCGGGGCGATGTGCATTTTCTCGGCGCGCTCGGACACCGGATATCCGAAAGTCGAAAAGCTCACGAACGCGACGCGCGGTTCAAGCCCGAGATGGCGGGCGACACCCGCTGCGCGCTCCGCGATATTGGCAAGGTCTTCTTCATCGGGCCATTCATGCACAAGCGTGTCCGCGATCAGCACGATACGGCCATTGTGCAGGATCGCGGTGACACCGGCCGCGCCCACCCTGCGGTCGGCATCGAACACGTGGTTGACCAGTTCAAGCACATGTGCAGATTTGCGCGTCGCGCCGGTGATCAGCCCGTCACCATGGCCATGGGCCAGCATCAAGGCCCCGAATACATGCCGGTCGCGCGCCGCCAGACGGTGTATGTCGTGCTGGTCGTGGCCCTTGCGCTGCAAGCGGTGATAGAGAAACTCCTTGTAGGTCGACAGGTGCCGCGTATTGGCCGCATTGACCACCTCAAGCTCGCGCACCGCATCCGCAAGACCCGCCGCTTCAAGCTTGTTTTTCACGTCCTGCTCACGCCCGACCACGACGGCCTTCCCGAAGCCGGACCGCTGATACGTCACGGCTGCGCGCAGCACGCGAGGATCGTCCCCTTCGGCAAAGATCATCCGCGATTGCGCCGAGCGGGCCCGCGCGTTGATCGACCGCAGGATCGACGCCGTCGGGTCCATACGACCTTTCAGCGTCTCCTCATATGCGTCCATATCCACGATTGGCCGACGCGCCGCACCGGTCTGCATCCCCGCCTTGGCAACCGCCGGGGGAACGCGGTGAATGAGACGCGGGTCGAACGGCGTCGGAATGATATAGTCCCGCCCGAAGGCGAGCGAGCGACCATAGGCCAGCGCCACCTCATCCGGCACATCCTCGCGGGCAAGCTCGGCCAATGCATGCGCACAGGCGATCTTCATCTCGTCGTTGATCGCTCTGGCGTGGATGTCCAGAGCACCGCGGAACAGGTAGGGAAACCCGAGCACGTTGTTGACCTGGTTCGGATAGTCGCTGCGGCCCGTGGCGACGATGGCATCGGGGCGGACTTCGTGCGCCTCTTCCGGCGTGATCTCCGGATCGGGATTTGCCATGGCAAAGATCACCGGGTTGTCGGCCATGGATTCCACCATGGCCTGCGTCACCGCCCCTTTGACGGAAACGCCAATGAACACATCCGCACCCACCATGGCCTCTTCAAGCGTTCGGTGCTCGGTCTTGACCGCATGGGCGGATTTCCATTGGTTCATGCCATCTGTGCGACCCTGGTAAATCACACCCTTGGTATCGGCGATGATGCAGTTCTGATGCCGCACGCCCATGAATTTCAGCAACTCGATACAGGCAATCCCGGCGGCACCCGCACCGTTGAGAACGATCCGCACGTCTTCGATCTTCTTGCCGGAGATATGCAGCGCATTGAGCAAGCCAGCCGCGCAGATCACCGCCGTGCCGTGCTGGTCGTCATGAAAGACCGGAATGTCCATCTGTTCCTTGAGCGTCTGCTCGATGATGAAACATTCGGGTGCCTTGATGTCTTCGAGATTGATGCCGCCAAAGGTCGGGCCCATCAGGCGCACCGCCTTGATGAACTCATCCGGATCCTCGGTATCAAGCTCGATATCGATGCTGTTCACATCGGCAAACCGCTTGAACAGGACGGACTTGCCTTCCATCACCGGTTTGGAGCCAAGCGCACCCAGATTGCCGAGACCGAGAACGGCCGTCCCGTTCGAGATCACCGCGACAAGATTGCCCTTGTTGGTGTAATCATATGCAAGTCCGGGATCTTTCGCGATATCTTCGCACGGCACGGCCACGCCCGGTGAATATGCCAGCGAAAGATCGCGCTGCGTTGTCATCGGCACCGTTGCCTTGACTTCCCATTTGCCGGGCTGGGGTTCGAGGTGGAAAGCCAGTGCCTCTTCGCGGGTGTATTTCTGATTTGCCATGCCGTCCCTTACTTCGCAGTCAAGATTACGGGTTTCACCCGCCTGTCTGCGCACTTAATGTCACGCGAAACCGCCGGGGGGAAGGTGTTGAGCGCAATAAATGCAACTGTAACGCCAATGATGGCGCAATATCTGGAAATCAAGGCGCAGTATCCAGATGCGCTGCTGTTTTACCGGATGGGCGACTTTTACGAGATGTTCTTTGATGACGCGGTTGCGGCATCCGAAGCGCTTGATATCGCTCTGACCAAGCGCGGAAAACATGGCGGCGAAGACATTCCCATGTGCGGCGTGCCCGTCCATGCCGCGGAGGGCTATTTGCTTACCTTGATCCGGAAGGGATTCCGCGTCGCGGTGGGCGAACAGCTGGAAAGCCCCGAAAAGGCAAAGAAACGCGGCTACAAAGCGGTTGTCAAACGCGACGTGGTGCGGCTTGTCACCCCAGGGACCCTGACGGAAGACTCGCTGCTGGAGGCGCGGCGGCACAATTACCTCGCTGCAATTGCCCATGTTAGAGACACATTTGCGCTCGCCTGGGCCGATATTTCCACTGGGGCGTTCAACGTGATGCCGCTGTCGCAAGCCCGTATCGGCGCCGAACTTGCCCGGCTTGCGCCCGCGGAAGTCCTGACCTCTGAAACGACTGAAACCGCGCTGCGAGACATGCTGTCCGATCTCGGGATCGAGGCCACGGTGCTGGGTGCGGCGAGCTTTGATTCAACGGGGGCCGAGGCGAGGCTCACCAAGCTGTTTGGTGTCACCTCGCTCTCCGGGTTTGGCGATTTCGATCGGGCGCAATGTGCGGCGATGGGGGCCATCGTCGACTATCTCGACATTACCCAGAAGGGGCGACTCCCACTTCTGCGCCCGCCCCGCTCCGAAACCGTCAACCGCCTGATGCAGATTGATGCCGCGACGCGGCGCAACCTTGAACTTACGGCCTCCTTGCAAGGGGGCCGTGCCGGTTCGCTGCTGGCCTCGGTGGACAGAACCGCCACGGCTGCGGGCGCCCGCCTGCTGGAGCGGCGCATTTCGTCTCCGTCACGCGATCTGACTGTGATCCGCGACAGGCTGGCGGCGGTGCACTGGGCCACGCAAACACCGCTTGCCAAGGCTCTGCGGGACGCCCTGCGACGGGTGCCCGATCTGGACCGTGCCCTGTCCCGGCTGGGGCTGGACCGCGGCGGTCCGCGCGATTTGGCCACGGTGCGCAACGCGCTGGCACAGGGCGCGCAGATTTACGAAGCCCTTGAAGGCGCCGATCTGCCAGAGCTTCTTGAGGAGGCAAAACAGTCTCTAACGGGCCAACAGAGCCTACTTTCCTTGCTTGAGGACGCTCTAATCGCAGAGCCGCCCCTCATGGCACGCGACGGCGGGTTCATTGCGCCCGGTTATGATGGCTCGCTCGACGAAGCCCGGACCCTTCGGGACGAAGGTCGTGGCGTGATTGCCCAGATGCAGGCGCGCTACGCTGAGGAGACCGGGGTGTCTGCGCTCAAGATCAAGCATAACAACGTGTTGGGATATTTCATCGAGACGACAGCAACGCACGGCCCCAAGATGATGGCGCCGCCGCTGTCCGAAACCTTCATCCACCGCCAGACCACGGCCAATCAGGTGCGCTTTACGACCGTGGAGCTATCGGAACTCGAGACACGGATCCTGAATGCTGGCAATCAAGCGCTGGAGATCGAAAAGCGTCTCTATGAAAGGCTCAAACGCGCGATTCTGGAGGAAGCGCCGGCTTTGTCAGACCTTGCTCTGGCGCTGGCAGAGATCGACGTCAGCCTCGGTCTGGCCGATCTCGCGCGCCAAAGGGACTGGTGCGAGCCTTACGTGGATGACAGCCGGGCGTTTCACGTGGAGGCCGGGCGCCATCCCGTGGTCGAAGACGCGCTTCTCAAGGCCGGAACGTCCTTTGTGTCCAACGACTGCGACCTGAGTGCCGACAGCAGCGGGGCGGCGGTGATCTTGCTCACCGGTCCCAACATGGCCGGTAAATCGACCTATCTGCGGCAGAACGCGTTGATCGCCCTGCTTGCACAGATGGGCTCTTTTGTCCCGGCCTCGACAGCGCATATCGGCATTGTCAGCCAGATCTTCAGCCGCGTGGGCGCATCGGACGACCTTGCACGGGGTCGGTCCACATTCATGGTGGAAATGGTCGAGACGGCGGCCATCCTGAATCAGGCGGATGATCGGGCGCTTGTGATCCTCGACGAGATCGGGCGCGGAACGGCAACCTATGACGGCCTGTCCATCGCCTGGGCCACGCTCGAACACCTGCAATCCGTGAACCGCGTGCGTGGGCTGTTCGCCACGCATTACCACGAGTTGACACAGCTTGCCGGCACATTGGACGGTGTCAAGAACGCGACCGTCGCCGTCAAGGAGTGGGACGGAGAGGTGATCTTTCTCCACGAAGTGCGCGATGGCGCGGCGGACCGATCCTACGGCGTGCAGGTGGCCCAACTCGCCGGCTTGCCAAAAGCCGTGATCGAGCGCGCGCGAACCGTTTTGAACGCTCTGGAAGAAGGCGAACGCGGCCGTGCCGCGCCAAAAGCGTTGATTGACGATCTCCCGCTCTTTTCCGCGGCCGCGCTATCGGTGGAACCCGCTGCCTCCCCCAAGAGCGGCCCGTCGCCTGTCGAGCAAAAGCTTGCCGCGATGATGCCGGACGACATGACCCCGCGTGACGCGCTCGAAGCGCTCTATGCGTTGAAGGCTGCGCTCGACGAATAACGCCGCGTGGGGCCCCTGCCCGACACGCGGCGTTTTCCTGAAAGCCCTTGCCCCGCGCGCAGAGCGCGCGTGTCGGGTCAGCTTGCCGGGGTTGAACTCACACCCACCTGCGCCGGACGCAGCAAGCGATCATGCAGCAGGAACCCTTCGGCGGACACCTGAATGATGTCGCCAGCCTTGGTGCCGGGAACCGGCGCCTCGAACATGGCCTCGTGGTTCTGTGGATCAAACCGGTCGCCGACTTCCGGCGCGATCCGCTTGACCCCGTGACGGTCAAACACGTTCAGCAGTTCCTTGAGAGTCAGTTCCACACCCTCGACAAGCGCCGTGGAGGCATTGCTTCCGTCTTCGCGCGCGGCTGCAAGCGCCCGGTTGAGGTTGTCATAGACGGGTAGAAGGTCGCGCGCGATCCGCGAGCCGCCATAAGCCTGTGCTTCACGACGATCCTTGTCGGCCCGCTTGCGGGCATTCTCGGCATCGGCGAGCGCCCGCATGAACCGGTCTTTGTATTCGTCGCGCTCCGCGGTCAGAACCGCTACGGTATCAGCGGCCATTTCTGCCTCGGTCGGCTCTGTTTCCATCGCATCCTCGAAGGATTCGGGATCGTCGAGGAACGGGTCTTCTTTGGGGTCTGCCATAGGTCACCTCTATTGCCGGTCGGCGATCAGCCTGCCGACCAGTTGGGCCGTATAATCCACGATCGGGACGATCCGGCCATAATTCAAACGCGTCGGTCCAATCACACCCACCGCGCCAACAATCTTACGGTCAGCGTTCATATATGGAGAGACCACCAGAGAGGAACCCGAAAGCGAAAAAAGTTTGTTCTCTGACCCGATGAAAATGCGCACCCCGTCGCCCTGTTCGGCGAGTTGCAGAAAATCCGCGATATCGGTCTTGCGTTCAAGGTCATCAAACAGGCTGCGGATGCGGTCAAGTTCCGCTTCTGCCGTCTCGTCACCGAGGAGATTCGCCCGTCCCCGCACGATCAATCGTGCCGATTGATCCGCGTCATCTTCCCAGACGGCGGCGCCTTGTTCGATCAGCGATGCGGCCAGCGTGTCGATTTCCCGACGGCGTTGGGAAATCTGTTCCTGCATCTTCTTGCGCAGCTCCGAAAGCGTGAGACCATCAACAAAGGCGTTGATGAAATTGGCAGCCTCGCGGAGCGAGCTGGGAGTCTGTCCCGGTGGCGGTGTGAACACCCGGTTTTCCACATGCCCGTCTGCATGAACAATCACCACAAGCGCGCGATCCTGCGACAGGGAGACAAACTCGATATGCTTGAGCGGTGCTTCGCGTTTCGGGGTCAGCACGAGAGACGCGCCTTGTGTGACGCCGGACAGGGCCGACCCGACCGTATCGAGCAAGCCGCTCACGTCCCGGGTGTTGTTTCCAAGGGTTGCGTCGAGTTTTTCGCGGTCCTCATTGTCCAGATCCCGGACTTCAAGCAGGCCGTCCACAAACATGCGGAGCCCTTGCTGGGTCGGCACGCGACCGGCGCTCACATGGGGGCTGTCAAGCAGACCGAGATACTCGAGATCCTGCATCACGTTCCGGATCGTCGCAGCAGAGACTTTTTCCGACAAGGTACGGGTCAAGGTGCGCGAACCCACCGGCTCGCCGCTGTCCAGATAGGCTTCAACCACTCTGCGAAAAACCTCGCGGGACCGGTCGTTCAATTCGTTCAGGATCGGTTTGTGCGATGTCATCGTCGTTGTTCCCCAGCAGGGCATCATTAAAGTCGCTCGGCAGGAAACGTCAATCGGGCTTGCGTCCTGCCCGGTGCGGCGTCTATGCCCGGCGCAAAGGCCCTGCCCAATATATATAAGGACGACAATCATGAGACCATCGGGACGTCAGCTCAGCGAAATGCGCGCCGTTTCAATTGAAACGAATGTGACCAAACACGCCGAAGGATCCTGCATGATCCGCATGGGAGACACCCATGTGCTTTGCACGGCCTCGCTTGAAGAGCGGGTTCCCCCGTTCATCAAGGGCTCCGGGCAGGGATGGGTGACAGCGGAATACGGCATGCTTCCCAGATCGACGTCGTCACGGATGCGCCGCGAAGCGGCCGCGGGGAAACAAGGTGGGCGCACGGTCGAGATCCAGCGTCTGATCGGACGGGCGCTGCGGGCGGGCGTTGACCGGAACGCGCTTGGCGAACGTCAGATTACGGTTGATTGCGATGTTCTTCAGGCTGACGGGGGAACACGCTGTGCCTCGATCACCGGCGGATGGGTCGCTTTGCGCCTGGCCGTGAACAAGCTTCTGAAAGCCGGCGATATCCGCACCGATCCGCTCATGTCCGAGGTGGCTGCGGTGTCGTGCGGGATCTATGCCGGTCAGCCAGTGCTCGATCTCGATTATCCCGAGGACAGTGAGGCCGGTGTCGACGGCAATTTCATCTTGCGCGGCGACGGTCAGCTTATCGAGGTTCAGATGAGCGCAGAGGGCTCCACCTTTTCTGTGGCTCAGATGAGCGAGTTGATGAACCTCGCGCAAAAAGGCGTGACGGAGCTGGTGCAGGCGCAAAAGGCGGCGGTTGCATGACACGGCGCTTCGAAGGCGACAGGCTTCTTGTGGCAACCCACAATCAGGGAAAACTCGAAGAGATTTCCGATCTGCTCACGGATTACGGTGTTTCGGTCATCGGCGCGGCGGAACTGGGTTTGCCGGAACCGGAAGAGACCGGCACGCTGTTTGTGGAGAATGCGCGGATCAAGGCCCATGCCGCTGCAAAGGCCACGGGGCTGCCGGCGCTGGCGGATGACAGCGGCATAGAGATCGACGCGCTGGACGGCGCACCCGGCGTCTATACGGCAGACTGGGCCGAGACCGGCTCTGGCCGGGATTTCGTCATGGCGATGACCCGCGCCCATGACGCGCTGCGCGATCGCAACGCGCCGGAGCCCTGGACCGCGCGGTTCTGTTGCACCCTGGTGCTGGCCTGGCCTGATGGCGACGACGCGGTCTTTCCCGGCGTGATGGAAGGGCGCGTCGTCTGGCCGATGCGCGGAGATCAGGGCCACGGCTATGACCCGATCTTTGTGCCGAATGGCTATGATCTTACTTTCGGCGAAATGGATCGCTGGGAAAAGAACCGGATCAGCCATCGCGCGGATGCTTTCGCGAAACTGGTGAAGGGCTGTTTTGACCGTTGAGGACTGGCAATACGGGGGCTTTGGTCTCTATGTGCATTGGCCGTTTTGCGAAGCCAAGTGCCCTTATTGCGACTTCAACAGCCACGTTACCCGACAGGTCGACCACGGTGCCTGGGCCGAGGCGCTCGTGGCCGAACTGGATCGCGTGGCCGACCTGAGCCCCGGGCGTGTCTTGCGTTCGATCTTTTTTGGTGGGGGAACGCCGTCACTCATGGCGGTCGAGACAGTTTCCGCGATCATAGAGCAGGCCTGTAAACGGTGGCGTCCGGCCAATGACATTGAGATTACGCTCGAGGCCAATCCCCGTTCGGTCGAAGCGGACAAGTTCCGCGGCTTCCGCGACGCGGGTGTGAACCGGGTGTCTCTTGGCATCCAATCTTTGCATGATGACGACCTGAAGCGCCTTGGGCGGCTGCACAGTGCGAGCGAAGCGCGCGCGGCTTTCGACGTGGCGCGATCGGTTTTTGACCGGGTCAGCTTCGATCTGATTTACGCGCGGCAGGGTCAGACGCTGGAGGCGTGGCGCACGGAATTGCGGGATGCGCTGTCCATGGCCGCGGATCACCTGTCGCTTTACCAGCTGACAATCGAGCCTGGGACCGCTTTCTGGGAGCGCGCCGAACGGGGTGGTTTGCGCGGTCTTCCGGACGAGGATCTGGCGGCGGACATGTATGAATTGACGCAAGAGCTTACAGATATCGCGGGCATGCCTGCCTATGAAGTCTCGAACCATGCTGTTCCGGGTGCGGAATCCCGGCACAACCTGATTTACTGGATGGGTGGTGACTATGCTGGTATTGGCCCCGGGGCACACGGGCGATTAACGCTGTCCGGGCAGTGCCATGTGACGGAAGGCTGGTTATCGCCGGCACGATGGCTCACCGAAGCGCAATCCGGAAGCGGTGATCGTGTTTTTCAACCTATCAATATACAGGATAGAGTGGGTGAACTCATCATGATGGGTTTGCGGATCAATGATGGTCTAGATATGGATCGATTTGATCGGATGATACCGGGACTTCTCAACTCCGTTGCGGTGCATGACTTGGTGGACGAAGGGTTTTTGATGGTCGACAACAACCGCTTGAAAGCGACCGCGCGAGGGCGGTTGGTTTTGAATTCGGTTGTTGCCAGGCTTCTCCCTGACGATTGATCTTGCGATCAGCGCCCCGATCCAAGAATGGCGCAAAGCGCATCGAGTTTTTCAAGCGTGTCATATTTGATCGACACACGGCCAGATTCCTGGTTCGGCTTGTGTTCGATCTTTACACTCATGCCCAAAGCCGCCGAAAGGTCCGCTTCCAGCGCCCTCGTATCGGCATCTCCATCCAGTTCCAACGCGCCCATGCGGTTCGGTCGTTGCTTTGGTGTTTTCTCCTTGGCCAGCCGTTCAGCCTCGCGCACCGTCAGACCGCGATCGCGGATCTTCTCGGCCAGCTCTTCAGGATTGGGGGCTGTGATCAGGGCGCGCGCATGTCCCGCCGTGAGAACGCCAGTGGAGACCATGTCCTGCACCGAGTCGGGCAAGTTCAGAAGGCGCATCAAATTCGCGATATGGCTGCGGCTTTTCCCTAAGGCTTCCGAGAGCTTTTCCTGGGTGTGCCCGAAGCGGTGCATGAGCTGCTTGTAACCTGCGGCCTCTTCGATTGGGTTGAGATCCGCACGCTGGATGTTTTCGATAATGGCGACTTCGAGGATTTCGATATCCGTGAAGTCTCGGATGATGGCTGGCACTTCGTGCAGCTGCGCCATCTGGGCTGCGCGCCACCGGCGCTCACCGGCAACGATTTGGTAGGTGCCATCGTCGCTCGGCGCCTTTCGGACGATGATGGGCTGAATGATGCCCTTGGTTGCGATGGATGCAGCAAGTTCCTTGAGCTCGTCGTCGCTGAAGGATCGACGCGGCTGATCTGGATTGGGTGCAATCTGTTCGATCGGAATGGTCCGGTCCGGCGCGGGCCTGCTTGTGGATACGGCGGGCTCCACGTCAGCCATCAAGGCCGAAAGTCCACGACCCAAGCCCCTGCGTGGTTCTTTGCGTTCATTCATTCCCGGGGCCTTTCCGCGTTAGGCAGCAATTGGAGACGTTTTGTTCAGGATTTCATGTGCCAGAGCGCGATAGGCCACTGCGCCTTTCGAGCTGGTATCATACGATAGAACAGGAAGCGCATAAGACGGCGCTTCGCTGACCCTGACATTGCGTGGGATCACGGTTGAAAACACGAGGTCGCCCAGCGTATCGCGCGCATCAGCTTCAACCTGTTGCGAGAGATTGTTGCGCCGATCATACATCGTGAGGACAACGCCCTCGACACGGAGGCCCGGATTTGCCGTTTGGCGCACTTCGCGAATTGTCAGCATAAGCTGCGACAAGCCTTCCAGCGCAAAGAACTCGCTTTGGAGAGGCACAAGAACGGACGTCGCGGAGACGAGCGCATTGACGGTCAGCAAGTTCAGGGACGGCGGACAATCGATCAAGACGATATCGAAGCCAAGAGCGCGCAGACTGGATTGCCGAAGCGCGTCATGTAGAAGAAAGCTTCGGTTTTCATTGGACATCAAGTCAAGATCGGCTGAACTGAGGTCCACGGTCGTCGGAATGATAAAAAGGTTCTCGGTTGCCGTGCGCTGAATGATTTGGTCCACCGGTGCTTCGTCCACCAGCAGGTCGTACGTGGTGAAGTCGCGGGCATCCGGCTCAATTCCAAGGCCGGTTGACGCGTTTCCCTGTGGATCGAGATCAACGATCAACACTTTACAGCCGAGCTCCGAGAGCGCTGCCCCAAGATTGATGGTCGTTGTTGTCTTGCCGACCCCGCCTTTTTGATTGGCAATGGCGATGATGCGGGTGTCAGCGCGCGCTTTGGGATCAGAGGTGTTCAAGGTTCCAGATCTCCAGAATAACCGCGTCGGCGTTGGTTTTACTTTTATGGGATTGCATTTCGAAGCGCCATGACTCTTTTGCCTCGTTGCATTCCTCACGCCAGCTTTTTCCCTTTGGGAAAAGCCCGCGCCCGGTTTTTAACATGTGCCGGTCGGCGTAGCGCAGGAGGGTCGTCAAAGGGGCCAGCGCACGTGCTGTCACAACGTCTGCGTTCAATGGCTCAAGGTCTTCAATCCGGCGAGACAGGACGGTTGCCTGAACGCCAGTTTCGCGGATGGCCGTTCTTAGAAACGTGCATTTCCGCGTGTCGGACTCGACAAACGTGAAGCGGATTTCGGGTGATTTCTCGAGGGCGAGTATGGCGCACACGAGTCCGGGGAACCCCCCACCCGTTCCGAGGTCCACCCAGTTCGTAGGCTTGCTTGGCGCATGGTCGAAAACCTGCATGGAGTCCTTGATATGGCGCTCTCTGGCGTCGCTCAAGCTTGCCTTGGAGACAAGATTGATGGTCGGATTCCAACGGTTCAGCAACGCAAGGACATGCTCCAAGCGCTCTGATGTTTCACGTGAAACATTCATGTGGCGTCAAACCGCACGAGACATTGCTTGTCGCTTGAGCGCGGCCAAGATCAACGTCAGAGCAGCCGGTGTCACGCCTTCGATGCGACCGGCCTGCGCCAGCGTCTCCGGCCGTACGGTCTTCAGCTTGAGCGTAATCTCGTTGGAAAGACCAGAAAGCGCGTCATAATCAAAATCATCCGGAATGCGATAGCCCTCATCTTTTGCGAGCGCCGCAACATCCCTTTTTTGGCGCTCAACGTAACTCGCATAGAGCGCCTCTCTCTCCAGCTGGGCCGCAATATCCGGCAAAACGGTCTCCAGTTCCGGCACCAATTTCGATATGAGCGACCAATCCACATCACGGTCTGACAAGACATGATAAGCAGACCGGGGCTGTCCATCCTTCGGAGCTTTCAGTCCGGCCGCTTCCAGATCTCGAGGCAGAAGCCTTGCGCCAACCAATTTGCTTTTGGCTGCCTCCAGTGCCTCAGCCTTCGTCTCAAACATCAACCTACGCTCTGCCTGAACAAGCCCATGATCCAGACCAAACGGCGTCAGACGTGAATCCGCGTTGTCTGCTCGCAATGACAAGCGGAATTCTGCGCGAGACGTAAACATCCGATAGGGTTCAGAGACGCCCTTTGTGGTCAGATCATCCACCATCACACCAATATAACTGGTTGTCCGGCTAAAGATCAGCGCATCTTTCCCAAGAACTTCGGCCGCCGCATTTGCGCCAGACACCAAACCCTGTGCGGCCGCTTCTTCGTAACCGGTCGTGCCATTAATCTGCCCCGCAAGGAACAAGCCCTGCATCGAACGCAGATGAAGACGGCTATCCAGCGCGCGAGGATCGACATAATCGTATTCGATCGCATAGCCAGGCTGGACGATATCCGCATGCTCCAAACCGCGGATAGACCGGACATATGCCTGCTGGGCTTCCTCAGGCAGAGAGGTCGAGATCCCGTTCGGATAAATCAGATCGTCGGACAGGCTTTCGGGTTCCAAGAAAATCTGATGCGACGATTTATCCGCGAAGCGGACGACCTTATCCTCGATCGAAGGGCAGTATCTTGGGCCAACGCCCTCGATATGTCCGCCATACATCGCTGACTGATCAAGGTTTTCACGAATGATCTCATGCGTTTTTTCGTTTGTTTCGGTGATACCGCAAGAGATCTGCCTAGCTTCGGGAGCCTTGCTGAAAAAGGAAAACATGACGGGATCCTCATCCCCCGGCTGTTTTTCGAGACGCGCCCAATCGATTGTTTTTCCGTCGATACGCGGAGGTGTCCCTGTCTTCAGACGACCCAATGGCAGTCCGAGAGACTCTATCCGTTCAGCAAGACGGACCGAAGGCCTGTCACCCATCCGACCGCCGGCAATCTGACGGTCTCCGATATGGATGACGCCTCTCAGGAATGTGCCGCTTGTCAGAATCACGGCACCGGCGGGAATGATGCTGCCGTCTGCCAGTTGAACACCGGTGACGCGATCACCCTTTACCGACAGATCGGCAACTTCGGCCTCCAGAACTGTGAGATGTGGCGTCGATTCTATCTCTGTGCGCATCGCGGACCGGTACAACGCGCGATCTGCCTGCGCACGCGGGCCTTGGACAGCGGGCCCCTTCCGACGGTTCAGAAGGCGAAACTGGATACCCGCCTTATCGGCTATGCGACCCATGATCCCATCAAGCGCATCAATCTCACGGACCAAATGCCCTTTTCCGAGCCCGCCAATCGCGGGATTGCATGACATGACGCCAAGATCCGACAAGCGCAGCGTTATCAAGAGTGTCTCGGCACCCATGCGCGCGGCGGCAGCGGCGGCCTCCGTCCCGGCATGACCGCCGCCGACCACAATCACATCAACCCGATCATGTTTCACGTGAAACACTCCTCATTTGCCGATACAAAAATTCGCAAATATCTCACCCAGCAGATCTTCCACGTCCACCTGGCCCACAAGCCGTTGCAGACCGTGGATTGCAGCGCGAAGTTCTTCGCTTGCAAGATCATACATGTCAGACCCCTCTGACACCAAAGCAATCGCTGATCCCAGATGATCAAGGCCTCGCTCCAAAGCTTCGCGATGACGCTGCCGGTTCACCAAGCCCGCGGATGCCGGCACATCTTTCAGTCGTTTCTCAAGCAGCAAGATCAGTCGATCAATACCCCACCCGGTCTTGGCGGACACGCCATTCTCGAACACACCATCGTCATCTTTGCTCACCAGGCAGATATCGTTCTCCTGAAGCAAATCATCGACAGCTTGCCCGGCCACATCAAGGTGAATACGCAGATCCGCCTCTGCTGCTCGCACCCGTGCTCTTGATATCCCCGCAACCTCAAGCGGATCGGTCGTTTCACGCAAGCCAGCCGTATCAAGGAGCGTCACAGCCAGACCCGCGATGTCCAGCCTCACCTCGATCACGTCCCGCGTCGTTCCTGCGATCTCCGACGTAATCGCAGCATCGCGTCCCGCCAACATGTTCAATAGCGTCGATTTTCCGGCGTTCGGCGCGCCCACAATCGCAACAACAAATCCCGACCGCACGCGCTCCGCAGCCTCGAGCCCACGCAGTTCTCCGCGAATACTCGTATCAACTGCCTGCAACAGCCGCTCGACATCCGGGGTAACATCGACAGGAACCTCCTCGTCGGCAAAATCAATCGTCGCTTCCAGTAGCGATGCAGCCTGCACCAATTGGGTCCGCCACTCGGCCGTCTTTTGCCCCAGTGCCCCTGAAAGCTGACGCAGCGCCTGGACACGCTGTGCCTCCGTTTCCGCCTCAATCAGATCAGACAGACCTTCAACCTGCGTGAGCTCCATCCGCCCGTTTTCAAGCGCGCGTCGGGTAAATTCCCCAGGCTCCGCAAGCCGCAACCCATCAAAACAACCCAACGTCCGCAAAACAGCCGACACCACCGCAAGGCTGCCGTGCAGGTGAAATTCAACAACAGACTCCCCGGTAAAGCTGGCGCCTTCCAGAAATCTCAAGACCAGCGCCTCATCCAGATACCCGCCCTCCAGGTCCTGAATTCGGCATACAGTCGCCAGACGCGGTTGCGGAAGTCGACCCGCCATACGCAGGCACACCGTGTCCACCGCAGAGCCAGAGACGCGCACCACAGCCACGCCGGCCTTCCCCGACGCGCTTGCTAAGGCGTAGATCGTCTCCATGACATCAGCTGTTCATGGAATCGAAGAACTCTGAGTTGGTCTTCGTCTGCTTGAGCTTCGAGATCAGGAACTCGATTGCATCCGTCGTGCCCATCGGGTTGAGGATCCGACGCAGGACAAAAGTCTTTTGCAAGTTCAGCTTGTCCACAAGAAGGTCTTCTTTCCGCGTTCCCGATTTCAGGATGTCAATCGCAGGGAAGACCCGCTTGTCGGCAACCTTGCGATCCAACACGATCTCCGAGTTACCCGTGCCTTTGAATTCTTCGAAGATGACTTCGTCCATGCGGCTGCCCGTATCAATCAGCGCAGTCGCGATAATCGTCAAAGACCCGCCTTCCTCGATGTTGCGTGCCGCACCAAAGAACCGCTTCGGCCTCTGCAGGGCATTTGCATCGACACCACCGGTCAGGACCTTACCAGAAGATGGGACAACTGTGTTGAAGGCTCTACCAAGTCTTGTGATTGAGTCGAGAAGGATAACCACATCTCGTTTATGTTCGACCAAGCGTTTGGCTTTCTCGATCACCATCTCGCTCACTGCAACGTGCCGTGTTGCCGGTTCGTCAAAGGTTGACGACACCACCTCGCCCTTCACGGAGCGCTGCATGTCCGTCACTTCCTCAGGCCGCTCGTCGATAAGCAAGACGATCAGATAGCATTCCGGATGATTCTTCTCGATTGAATGCGCGATATTTTGCAACAGAACCGTCTTGCCGGTCCGCGGCGGCGCAACGATCAGGCTCCGCTGTCCCTTGCCGATCGGCGACACAAGATCGATGATCCGGGCCGAGCGATCCCTGATCGTCGGATCCTCGATTTCCATCTTCAGACGCTCATCGGGGTAAAGCGGTGTGAGGTTGTCAAACGCGATCTTGTGACGCGCCTTTTCCGGATCTTCAAAATTGATCTTCACAACCGAAACGAGCGCAAAATAACGCTCCGCCTCATCCGGAGCCTTGATCTCGCCCTCGATGCTGTCTCCCGTCCGCAGGGAGTATTTTCGGATCATCTCCGGCGAGACGTAGATATCGTCGGGACCGGGGAGATAGTTGGCTTCCGGCGAACGCAGGAAACCAAACCCATCCTGGAGCACTTCGAGCACACCATCACCGAAGATGTCCCATCCTTCATCCGCCCGCTCTCGGAGGATCTGGAACATCATCTCGCCCTTGCGCATGGTCGAGGCGTTCTCGATCTCAAGCTCTTCGGCCATTGCAAGAAGGTCTTTCGGGCTCTTCGCCTTCAAATCCGCAAGATTCAACGTCTCTTCGCCCATGGCATACCCATCGCGAGGCCATCGTCTGCCTCGCCTTTCCATTTCATTGTCGAAAAAGCCTCCAGAACAGGAGGTGCTGTTCCCTACACCACCTGAGCCTCACTCGTCAATTGCGCAGCCCGGACCGGAGGGAACTCATAAAAAATGAAGAATTATAGAAGAATTGATGATGTAAGAAGAGGGCTGCCTGACTTGTGGATTAACACTCTGTTAACGCGTTTTCCACATACGACCGTTCCGGGAATAAATCTGTGGACAGCAAGAGCATGAAATTTGTCTTTTTCCAAAAAAGTTCATAAATTCAGTTTGTTATAAAGATTCTAGACCTGTCCATGCACTGTTGATGACCTGTTGGACACCCACAGGAACCCGCATTTTGTCGACAGAGCGAAGTTATCCTACTCAGAGCCCGTACAACCCGGGTCGATCTTGCGCACAACCGCCGTGCTTCTCCCCAGCTTGCATCCGAGAGGCTTTTTCCTCAGAACAATACATGGTTCGAGACACAGGGTTGTCCCCAGATCTATCCGCATGAAAACTGACCTCATCCTCGCTTCCGGATCGCAAATCCGTGCCAGCCTTCTCCGATCCGCAGGATTGCAGATCGATACGATACCAGCGCGGGTCGACGAAGACGCCATCCGCGAATCGATGCTCGGTGACGCCGCAAGCCCGCGTGACATTGCGGATACGCTGGCGGAAGCAAAGGCACGCAAGATCAGCGCGCGGCATCCGCAAGCGCTTGTGTTGGGTTGCGATCAGGTGCTGGCCTTCGAGAACACCGTTTTCTCCAAACCCGCCACGCGCGATGAAGCGCGCGCGCAGATCCTCCAACTGCGCGGCAAGACCCACCAATTGCTGAGCGCCGCTGTCCTTTACGAGGGTGCGGAACCCGTGTGGCGCCATGTGGGCGTGGCCCGTCTCACCATGCGGGATCTCTCCGAGACCTATCTCGACGCCTATCTCGAGCGCTGCTGGCCCGGGATCGGAGACAGCGTTGGCGGCTACAAGCTCGAAGAAGAAGGTGTGCGGCTGTTTGCGCGTATACACGGGGATCACTTCACGATCCTCGGTCTGCCGCTTCTCGAACTCCTCAATCACCTGGCGATCACCGGAAGGATCCCGGCATGACACTCTCGAAAATTCCGCTCGCCGGTGTCATCGGCTCACCGATTGCGCATTCCAAGTCGCCAAGGCTTCATGGGCATTGGCTGCGCCGCTACGGGCTGCCCGGGCATTACATTCCCATGGATGTGCCGCATGACAAGCTGGCGGAAACGTTGCGTCTTCTGCCAAAGATCGGTTTCGTCGGAGTGAACGTGACGATCCCCTATAAAGAGCAGATGATGGAAATTGCCGATCTGATTTCGGATCGTGCAACGCTGATTGGTGCCGCCAACACCCTGATTTTCCGAAAGGATGGGTTGATCCACGCGGACAATACCGACGGTTACGGGTTTATCGAGAACCTGCGCCAGGGCGCGCCGGACTGGGATCCGAAATCGGGTCCCGCTGCGGTGCTGGGCGCGGGTGGCGCGGCGCGCGCCGTCATCGTGTCCTTGCTGGACGTGGGCGTTCCGGAAATCCGCCTGTCGAACCGGACCCGGCTGCGCGCAGAAAAACTCAAGGATGATTTCGGAAATCGCATCCGCGTCTATGATTGGGTTCAGGCGGGCAACCTGTTCGAAGATGCCGCAACCGTCGTCAACACGACGTCGCTTGGCATGACCGGCAAACAGGAGCTGCGGGTGCCGTTGGACGGGTTGATGCCGGGCACGGTTGTGACCGATCTGGTCTATGCGCCTCTGGAAACGCGCCTTCTGCGAGTGGCGAAAGAGGCTGGCTGTGTCACCGTGGACGGGTTGGGGATGTTGCTGCATCAAGCCGTTCCGGGATTCGAGCGGTGGTTTGGTCACCGACCGGAGATCGACGCCGCAACCCGCGATGCGGTCCTTCTGTGAGGGTTATTCTGGGTCTGACAGGCTCTATTGGCATGGGCAAGAGCACCACTGCGACGATGTTCGCGCAGGCCGGTATCCCGGTCTGGGATGCGGATGCCACGGTTCACAAGCTCTATGCGCCGGATGGCCCTGCCCCGGCCGCGCTTGAAGCGGTCTTTCCGGGCGTGGTTGGCGACGATGGTCATGTAAGCCGCGATGCGTTGCGCGCGCTGATCGCCAAAGATCCAGCCGTTCTGGACAAGATCAATGGCATCGTGCACCCGCTGGTGGCTCGGGACCGGGCCGGATTTCTGGAAAAGGCGTCCGGTTTGGTCGTGCTCGACATTCCGCTTTTGTTCGAGACCGGTGCGGATGCGCTTTGCGACAAGATCGCGGTTGTCTCTGTCGATGCGGCAACCCAACGACAGCGCGTGCTGGATCGCGGCACAATGACCGACGCGGATTTTGAGACTATTCTGTCGCGCCAAACACCGGATGCTGAAAAACGGAAGCGCGCTGACTACATTATAGACACATCGACTTTGGGATCTGCACAAGATATGGTGTCCAAGATCATCGAGGAGCTGACATGAGAGAGATCGTTCTCGATACGGAAACCACGGGGTTCGAACCGGAAGCCGGGGACCGCATCGTCGAAATCGGCGGGGTTGAGCTGATGAATCACGTGCCCACCGGACGCACCTACCACCAGTATATCAACCCGGAACGCTCCATGCCGCAGGAAGCCTTCGAAGTGCATGGGCTTGGCGACGATTTTCTGCGCGACAAACCACTTTTTGCGGCAATCGCCGATGATTTCCTGAAATTTGTCGACGGCGCCAAACTGGTGATCCATAACGCCGCATTCGATATGAAATTCCTCAATGCGGAGCTGCGCTGGGCCTCGCGCCCGCTCCTGCCGAACGATGCCGCTATTGACACGCTCGAAATCGCGCGGCGCCGTTTCCCCGGTTCACCAGCCTCCCTTGATGCGTTGTGTCGTCGGTTTTCCATCGACAATTCAGCGCGCACCTTGCACGGCGCCTTGCTTGACAGCGAGATCCTTGCGGAAGTGTATCTTGAGCTGATCGGTGGCAAGCAACCGGATTTCGGTCTGGCCTCGCCGGGTGCTGCGCAGAACGGTGAACCGGCCGAGGTCTGGCGCCCGCGCCCGCGCCCCGTCCCCCTGCCCTCTCGGATCACGGAAAGCGAAAAGGCGGCTCACGCCGCCTTTGTCGAGAAACTCGGGTCTGACGCGCTCTGGCTCAAGACGTGAGCCGAAGCGCCAACGTGTCAGCTCAGGCCTGCGCGGGAGGTGCCGACTGCTGCGCCTGCGCGGCCGCACGACGCTGCAATTCCTGGCGATAGAGACCAAGGAAATCAATCTGTTCGAGGTTCAGCGGCGGGAAGCCACCATCCCGCGTCACATCCGATACGATGCGGCGGACAAACGGGAACAACATCCGCGGGCATTCGATCAGGAGATAGGGATGCAGCTGCTCGTCTGGCACGTTTTCGATGTTGAAAACGCCGGCGTAATCCATCTCGAGAAGGAAAAGCTGCTCACCCGCCGATTTCGATTTTGAATCGATCTTCAGCTTCAGAACCACTTCATACTGGTTTTCGGTGCTGCGTTTCTTGGCGTCGAGGTTGACCTGCACCTGCACGTCCGGCTGCACCTCACCCTGCACGCCTTTTTGCGCGAGGATATTCTCAAAGCTCATGTCGCGTACAAATTGCGCCAGGACATTCATCTTGGGCTGCGCTGCCTGGGCGGGCTGAGCCGCCTGGTCTGCCCCTGCGCCGTTTTCAGTCTCGGCCATTTTTGCTACTCCGGTCAAAAAAATTGGTCGGCGACAGGCTTAGCAGCGGACCGGACCAGCCTCAATGGCCATTGATGTAAGATTGGCGAAAGAAGCCGGGCCACATAAACGGTCACCCTGGTGGCCGCCCCAGTCCGTCAGGATTTGGTCCAGCCGGATGGTCCTTTCTGACTGGACGGTTTGGTGGGCGGAACTTCCGTATATTCACCATCGATCACCGTGTCACCGCTGCGTGGCCGTTGCGGTGGCGGAGATTGCGGGCGGCCGTGACCGCTGCGCGGATCGACCCGGCTTGGGTCGGGCCCGGCGGCGGCACCCATCTCGAACCGGGAAACCTGCACCCGGGCCGCGACATAGCGGAACACAGCGCGACGGACCGGCGGCGCAAGCAACGCGAAGCCCACGGCATCGGTAAAAAATCCGGGTGTCAGCAACAAGGCGCCGGAAATGAGGATCATGGCCCCATGCGCAAGCGGCTCGCTCGGATCATCCAGCGTCGAGAAAGACCGCCGCAAGTCATTCATGGCCAAGCGTCCCTGTGCCCGCACCAGCCAGGTGCCGAGGATCGCCGTTGCAACGACGATGGCCAATGTCGGCCAGAGACCGATCAGACCGCCGATCTGGATGAACAAGGCAATCTCGATCAACGGCACCATCAGGAAGGCGATAAACAGCCACATGGGACTTCCTTTCTCAAAACCGCGGCACTGACCGCGTGTGTTCGGGCAGGACAGGTGGACTCACCCCATCCCAGCACCTACATAAGGATGCAGCAGACGTGTTTCCACAATTCCACCCGCAACGAGGTATCGATGGAGTCCCCTATCTTGCAGTTACTGGTCCTGGCCGGCATCGCCGTATTTTTGATCCTGCGGCTGCGCAGTGTCCTGGGCACGCGGGATGGGTATGAGAATCCGCCCGCGCCAGCGGGATCGTCACGGGCAAACGACCGCCGGGATTTCGAGGTGATCGAGGGCGGTCCCGATCATGACATCATTGACCATGTGCCCGAACACAGCGACGCCGCGCGGGCCCTTGCCGCAATGAAACGGGTCGAGCCGTCTTTCGGCGTGTCGGATTTCCTCGGCGGGGCGCGTGGCGCTTACGAGATGATCCTCATGGGTTTCGAACGCGGAGAGATCGAGAACCTCAAGCCGTTTCTTGCGGATGATGTTTATGAGACCTTTGCAGAGGTGGTGGCGGCCCGCGAGGAGCAGGGCCTGACCATCGAAGCCGAGTTTATCGGGCTGCGGGAGTTGACCCTCGCCGATGCGAGCTTTGATGAGCAGAGCGGCAAGGCCGAAATCACCGTGCGCTACGTTGGTGAGCTGACGTCCGTGGTCAAGGATACTTCTGGCGAGATCGTCGAGGGCGATCCCAAATCGGTCAAGCGACAGAAGGATGTCTGGACCTATGCACGCATGATGGGCGTGGACGATCCCAACTGGCAGCTTGTTGCCACGGACGAATGACGCGGGGCGGCTTTGCTGCATTCTGTATTACGATATGGGCCGCGCTGGGATGCGCGGCCATGACCATTTCTGCGAGCGCAGAGAGCGATCCCTCTTACGCGATCCTCGATTTTTCCGACCTGAGCGGGTGGCAGGACGATGACCACGCCGCAGCCCTTACGGTGTTTCGCAACACCTGTGGCGATATGCGGGACCCGCATTGGCAGACGCTTTGTGCCGTGGCCGGAGACGTCACCGACGCGCGCGCTTTCTTCGAGCTCTTTTTCCGCCCGGTCATGATCACCGATGGCAAGGACGGTCTGTTTACCGGCTATTTCGAACCGGAATTGAACGGGTCTCCCGTGCCGACCACGCGCTATCGCTACCCGGTCTATGAAATGCCACGCGAGGCCCGCCAGACGCGACCCTGGATGACACGGCGCGGTATCCTGACATCCGGTGTCATGGACGGGCTCGGGCTGGAGATTGCGTGGGTCGATGACCCTGTGGAGTTGTTCTTTCTGCAGATCCAGGGCTCCGGGCGGATCAGGTATCCCGACGGGTCGTATATTCGTGTTGGCTATGGCGGCTCGAACGGTCATCCCTACAGCTCCATCGGTCAGGAGCTTGTGCGGCGGGGTGTCTACGAGCCGCATCAAGTGTCGGCCCAGGTGATCCAGAACTGGGTGCGCCGCAATCCGATCGAAGGTGAGGAGCTCCTCCTGACCAATGACAGCTACGTGTTCTTTCGGGAGGTGAGCGAGGTTCCCGCGGATCGCGGACCGCTGGGCGCGATGAACCGGTCCATCACAACCATGCGCTCCATCGCCATTGATCCGGCTTACACACCGCTCGGCGCACCGGTGTGGATCGAGAAACAGGGCGAAAACCCACTGAGCCGGTTGATGATCGCACAGGATACCGGGTCGGCCATCAAGGGTGCCCAGCGTGCGGATATTTTCATCGGGACGGGCGACGAAGCCGGCCGGATTGCAGGCCGGATCAAGGATCCGGGCCGTCTTGTGGTGCTGATGCCGATTCAGCGTGCCTATGCGCTTTTGCCTGACGCGACGTTGTAATGTCGCGCCGGCGCGTTCGCCCTGAAGAGCTTGACCTTTGGAACAAGGTCGCGCGGAGCGCGGATCCGCTGCACAAGGCGCGGCGGGCGGATCCTCTGCCGAAACCGTCGCCGAAGAAACCCGAGCCACAGCCTCAGACTATTCCTGCCTTTCACCTTGGGCAGAAGGCCCCGGGTCGTGGCACCACCGCACCCGCGCCACCACCAACCACGGGCGACCGGCTCAGGGCCGAACCGGTCCAAATGGACGCCAAGGCCTTCACGCGTCTCAAGCGGGGCAAGGCCACACCGGAAGCCCGTATCGATCTGCACGGCATGACGCTGGATCAGGCGCATCCCACACTCATCAACTTCATCCTGACCAGTCAGGCCCGAAACCTCCGGCTTGTTCTCGTGATCACCGGCAAGGGTCAGCGGGAAGACCCCTACGATCCGATGCCGCGGCGACGGGGCGTTTTGCGGACGCAGGTGCCGCAATGGCTGCGCATGACCCCGATTGGCGGCGCGGTTCTGCAGATCGCGCAGGCCCACCGTCGCCACGGAGGAGAAGGGGCCTTCTATGTGTATTTGCGCCGGCGCCGGTGATACGACGGGCCGCGGCTTTGCTCTAAGGCCTCGGGTTGCGTTGCATTCGCCGCCGGTTTTGTCCTGACAAGGCTTCGCTCCGGATTGAAAGGTGCTTTTCCAAAGACCGCATGACAGGTGCCGACGTCGTTCCAGCTCGGAGCTGCTGGCCGGTTCCAAAGGGTTTTCGTAACGCAAGCGAATCGCGGCGAGATGTATCGCACTGCCCTGCGGTTTTGGCGCGGTTTCGGTTGGTCCCTGGCCGCGATCGGCATGCCGCATCGGGCTGCTCGCGTCTATTCCGCGAGAACCACGAGAGCCTCATTGGATCAAGCCCTGTCGCAAGCTAGAGGCCGTGTTTTGCCCGTCCGACACCAATGGCCATCATGCCGGTGGCAAACACAAAATACCCGGCTACCCAGAGATATTGCGTTTCCAGACCGATATCGACATCGATCAGCACGCCCGTAATGCCCGGTCCGATGGCAGAGCCGAGAACCATGACCGCAGCGGCCATGGCCTTGATCGATCCGATGTGACGCGTGCCATAGAATTCCGCCCAGAACGCGTTGGGCAACACGGAGTTCGCGCCCGTCGTCAGGGCAAGAAACAAAAGACCGATCAAGATGGTTGCCGGGCTGTCCCCAAGACTGAAGATCAGAAAGCCCGCCACCATGGGCAGTTGATACCATGGGATCAACCGGGGCGTTCCGAGCCTGTCGAGCGCCCACCCGGTCATGACCATCGCGGCAACCGCCAGCGCGGTGTACATCGGGAACAGCGCCACGAGTTGAAGATGCGAGAGCGCCTTGATCTCCGCGAAATGCACCTGATTGAAGAAAAAGGCCGTGTTGAAGGCCGAGGGGCCAAGAAGCGCAGGGACCATGAACCAGAACAGCGGATGCCGAAGCACTTTCGCGCGTGTCCAGTGCACATCACCCATGCCTGCGGACTGGTTTTCATGCGCCATGCTTTGCGGCGTTCGCTCCTCTCGGAGAAGCCGCCACAGCACCGGGATCGCCAGCAGCACGATCAGCGCCGCGAGCACCCATAGCCAGCGCCAATCCATCACCACCATCAGCGACACAAAGGCCACAGGCAGCACCGCCTCGCCCAGCGCAAAGCCCAGACCAGCCACCGAAAGCGCCCGCCCGCGCGTTGCGGTGAACCATCGTGACATCGAGACGACCGCAATGTGGCTTGCCATGCCCTGCCCGGAAAACCGCAAGGCAAAGATGATGAAGGGCACCATCGCCGCAAATGGGTTGAGCGCCATCCACAGGCAGGTTGCCGCAAGCAATGACAGGATCGCCGCGCCAATCGCCCGGGCGCGATAGCGGTCGGTCAGGGAGCCCGCCCAGAGCATGACAACGGCGGAAGCGCCCGTCCCGAGCGTGTAGAGGCCACCCCATTGCCCGTGGCTGAGCCCGTGCGTCTCCATGATCTGCCCGGCGAAAATCGAGATGAAAAATGTCTGGCCAAAGCTCGACAGGAAGGTGAGCAGCGCGCCGGCCGCGAGCCACCGGGCATTCTCGGAAAGGAAGGTCGCAAGGCGCATGCCCCGTCATCTTCCGTTCCGCTCAGGGCCGCAAGATCAATTGGCTTTCAGCGCCGCAATTATCCGGCGCGCAACCGCCTCGGGCGCTTCCTCGTGAACCAGGTGCCCGCATCCGTCCACGCTTTGCACAACGGCATTCGGCATCCGGTGCGCGGCTTCCACCGCACCGATGGGTGGCACCATGCGGTCGCGGCTTCCGGTAATGAAGACTGTCGTGTTCCGGATCCTCGGAAGGTCGTCCAACAGGCCATCCAGCGACCATTGTGACAGCATCATCAATGTGCCCTCTACATGGTTGCGATCGCGGAACAGCCGCGCATAAAGGTTCATGTTCGCGGCGGGAACATCTGACCCGGTGCCGCGCAACAGGCTGATGACCCGGCCCGGGTTCTCAAGGCTTCGCGCGATCACGCTCACCGCACCCGGCGTGACGGCAACCATACGGGCCACCACGGGGAACATGACGCCGGCCAGCCCTTGGAAAGGTTCAAGCGCGGGATTGATGCCGATCAGCGTGGCATCCGGGAAAGTGCGCATCCCGAGACGCAGCGCGATGGCGGCGCCCGCCGAATGTCCCACAATGACCGATGGCGTTATCGACTCCTGCTGCAGCAACGCGGCAAGGTCGGTGCTCACATGTTCGAGTGAGGAGCGCATCTTGCTGCCGAGCCGCGTGAACCCATGGCCGGGGAGGTCAACGGCGACGACACGGTAATGCGTTGCCAGTATCGGCATGATGTCGCGCCAACTATGCGTCGATGCACCGGTGCCGTGCAAAAGCAGCATGGTTTCGCCGGCGCCCATCGTCTGGATATGCCATTCATGCGGGCGGGAGCGCACAAAGCGGGAATGCTCGCATAGCGGCCATGTATTGAGCTTGGCCTGTTCCATTCAGCTCTCCAGCGCAGCCCCGATCGCCTTGCTCATCCGTGCCGCATCCGCGCGCGGCAGTGGCAGATAGGATCCACCGAGGATTGCGGTGAGCCCGCGCAACGCGGCTTGCGGGCGATTGGCCGTGTCGACCACCGCTATGGGCATGTTGATCTGACGAACGAAACGGGCCATGGCCTCGGCATCGTGTTGCGCGCTCGCGCGTCCAGGAACACTGCCCGGCAAGGCCACATTGGCCCGGCCATCCGTCAAAAGCGCCAGCGAGGGCGACAGGCCCTGGCCCATCGCGTGGCGGGCCAGATCCGCAGCAGCGCGCAGCCCGGCCGCAAGCGGCGTGCCTCCGCCACCGGGCAGACCCGAGAGGCGGCGCTTGACCTGAACGAGGGAGCGGGTCGGCGGCAGCGCCAGATCGGCGCCTTCGCCCCGGAAAGCCACGAGCGCCACATGATCGCGCTGGGCGTAGGCATCCGCCAACATCAGCTCCACCGCACCTTTTGCTTCCGCCAATCGCGCCACCGCGGCGGAGCCGGAGGCGTCTACCGCGAAGATGATCAACCGGTCGGAGCGCTCCTCGTAGCGTTTGAGGTGGATATCGGACGGATGGATGATCACGCGGCTTTTGGCATCGGGTCGCGCACGGCGCCGGACGGGTTGCCAAGGGGCGGCGGCCCGGAGCGTTGCAACCACGTCGATGCGCGAGCCGGAACCGGGGTGTCCCGGTCGGGCGGGCAGGGGGCGACCCCGGCGGTTCCCCTTGTGCTTGCGTCCTGCACCGCCGGCACCACCGGTGCTGCGCCCGCTGCGTTTGTCAGCCAGAACAGCCAGAAGGTCCGGCGGCAGGATTGCCGCGATCGCCTCGATCATCATCTCGTCGGGCATGGATTGTTCGATCTGGTCGGTCTCGTCCTGCGCCATCCCCTCGTCTTCCGGGGGCTGATCTGCGGGCGGCTCCATGTCATCGGCGTCGTCATCGGGGGGCATTTGCGTCGCGCGATGGGCATAGACCAGCTGCGCTCCGAGGCGCAGGTCGTCATCGCCGACAGTATCGCGCCCCATCAAGGCGGCATGCGCCATGGCGGCGCGCAGCGCCATTGTCGGCGGGCGCATTGAGGGGATGCCGAATTGAACGGCAGCATGGGTGAGGCTCACATATGCCTCTTCCGGGACACGCATCGTCGCCAGCCGACCGCGCGCGGCAATGATGTCGTCCTCGTCAAGTGCCAGTCCGGCGAGGTTCTCTGCCCGCAGCCCGTCGAGATTGAAGGAAAAGGCCAGCCGCTCCGTCAGCGCATCTGGAGCGCGTTCATCCGGTTCCGCCCCTTCATCGAGCAAAATGAGGCTGTGCCCGTCGTCCCGATCAAGCACTTGGGCCAAACGCGCGGCCAAAGAGGCGTCACAGCGCTCTGCCATGGCAAGCATCAGCATCTTGCTCTGCGCCAGCAACCCCTCCGACGTGACGACGCGGCCTGCCGCCAGCGTTGCGGAAATGTCGATCCCGCCAAAGAGCTGCACATCGGAGATCGCAGGCGTGAACCTGCGCGTATCGGCAAGGGCGGATGGCCGGCCTTTCAGGAACCCGTCCCGGACCGGACAGGCCCGCGCCCGCAGGTGCACGCCCTTGAGCCCGACGGGATCCACCGCAAGAAGGCAGAGCGCGAGTTGTCCCGCGACCCAGGGCTCGACGGCGTCTTCGATCATGCGAACACGTCTTCGACGGTGCGTTTGACCCGTGTGGTCGATCCCGCCTCGTCCAGCGGATCCCGCCGCAGCCGGTGCGACAGTGCCATGGGCGCGATCTGTCTGAGGTGTTCCCGTGTGACCGTTTTTGATCCGCCATAGGCTGCCAATGCCTTGGCTGTCCGCAAGAGCGTGAGCTCTCCGCGCAGGCCGTCGGATCCCAAGGTCATGCAAAGCCGCGCGCAATCGCGCAACACATCATCGGTTGCACCGATTCGGCGCAATGACTTGCGCGCTTCGAGAATTCTGTCGCGGACGATGCTGTCTTCGGCCTGCCACTTGTTCAAAAAGCTGTCCGGATCGCTTTCAAAGGCGGCCCGGCGGCGGATGACCTCGATCCGCTCTTCGATATCCGTGGGCGACGCCACCTCGACAGACAGCCCGAACCGGTCGAGAAGCTGAGGGCGCAACTCGCCTTCCTCCGGGTTTCCCGAACCAACAAGGACAAAGCGCGCATCGTGGCGAATCGACAGGCCCTCGCGTTCGATGACGTTCTCGCCGGATTGTGCCACGTCGAGCAGAAGGTCGACGATGTGGTCTTCGAGCAGGTTCACCTCGTCGATATAGAGATAGCCCCGGTTGGCGCGCGCCAGAAGGCCGGGTTCAAAGGCTTTCTCGCCGCGGGTCAACGCCCGTTCGATATCCAGCGCACCGACAACGCGGTCTTCCGTGGCGCCAAGGGGCAGGTCGATCACCGGGGTTGGCACGGTTTCCGATCTGCCGGATACAGGTTCGGCCCAGGAAGGATGCGTGTCGAGGCTGTCGGCATTGGTCGGGCTGCCCGCCAACCTGTCGATAGGCGGTAGGAGGTTGGCCAGCGCGCGCACGGCAGTGGATTTTCCGGTGCCACGGTCGCCAAAGACGAGAACCCCGCCGATACCGGGATCCACCGCGGTCAGAACCATGGCAAGCTTCATGGCGTCCTGACCAACGATGGCAGAGAAAGGGAACGGGGTCTTCATGGGGCAACCTCCATAGGGGGGTGTGTAAGGGGGAGGCGTGGGCTTTGTCCGTCCCACTGGCCGCTTTCTGCGGCGACGCGGAAGCGGGCATAGAGCTCTTCCCGAAACCAGTTTTCGGAGCGCACCGCGCTGATGGCGCGTGCATGCGGCCCGTCCTTGCGCGCAAAATGCGCCATGCTGGACGTGTCCGGCCAGACGGAAAAGGTGATCTGGTGCAGCAACGGCACCTCGCCGATACCAATCTTGAACAACACGTTGGGATCTGCGCCGATCACGGTGCTGATATCGGGCACGCGGCGCCAGAATTTCGCGGCAACGGCCGGTTTCACGGTCGCGCGTGTCAGCGCCGCAATGGGGCCGGCGCCCGAATCGTCCTGCGCCTCGAAAGGTGCCTGCTGCGACCAGCGGCCCCGGGCGGTGATTGGCGTGAGGTGAAGCGTCCAGCTTTCCTCCGCCATCCGGCGATATCGCTGAAAGACCGATGCGTTGGCGATTCGATCCTGCGCGGTCTTGAGGTCGGGCCAGGTGGCGAGGATGGCATAGACCGCCGTGTTGGGAATCGGCGTGAATCCCTCGCCCGTACCGGAGCCACAGAGCTTCCAGAATTGTATGCCATCGACACGGGGCAAGGAGAATCGAGCCGCGCCCATCATGGCAAAAGCCCATGAACGGGCTGCAAGACCGCCGAAGCGGAACAAGCTCAAACTAACGGATTGCATGTGCGCTTTCCCAAACGTGTAAACTTAGTTTGACACATGAAAATCAGAAATCAACTCAATTTCCGCTATGCAGGCGTGTCATAACGTTCCATTGTCAGAAAAAATTGACAGTGGTAGTCTCGTTAAAATGACCCGCATAGATCCTTCCATTACCCCCCGTTCCAATGCTCATGCCATCGTGGTGGGCGCTGGTCTGGGCGGGCTTGCCGCCGCCATGCGTCTTGGCGCACGCGGATACCGTGTTTCCGTCTTTGACCGGCTCGATGTTCCGGGAGGACGTGGCTCCTCGATCTCCAAGGACGGCCATCGGTTCGACCTTGGGCCGACCATCGTTACCGTGCCGCAGGTGTTCAAGGAACTCTGGGCGGCTTGCGGGCGCGACTTTCATGCCGATGTGGATCTGCGTGCGCTCGATCCGTTCTACGAGATCCGCTGGCCGGACGGGTCGACCTTCACCGCCAGCCAATCGACCGAGAAGATGCGGGCCGAAGTGGCGCGCCTGTCTCCGGGCGACGTGAAGGGCTATGACAAGTTCCTGCGCGACAGCGAAGAGCGCTACTGGTTCGGATTCGAGGATCTCGGTCGGCGCTCCATGCACAAACTCTGGGATCTGATTCAGGTTCTGCCGAAATTTGCGATGCTGCGCGCTGATCGATCGGTCTATGCCCACGCGGCCAAACGCGTGAAGGACGAACGCCTGCGTATGGCGCTGAGCTTTCATCCGCTGTTTATCGGGGGCGATCCGTTCAACGTCACCTCGATGTATATACTCGTCAGCCATCTGGAGAAGGAATTCGGGGTGCACTATGCCATTGGTGGCGTGGCCCGGATTGCCAAGGTGATGGCGGAGATTGTCGAAAGCCAGGGCGGACATGTCCGGATGGGCGCCGATGTCGATGAGATCCTGGTCAAGAACGGCAAGGCCCGCGGTATAAAACTGGCCAGTGGCGAGATCATCACGGCCGATGTGGTCGTATCCAATGCAGATGCCGGCTTTACCTACGATCACCTGCTGCGCAAGCTTCCACGCAAGCGCTGGACCTCCAAACGGCTGAAGAAGTCGCGGTGGTCCATGGGTCTTTATGTCTGGTATTTCGGCACCAAGGGCACGCGCGGAATGTGGAAGGATGTGGGTCATCACACCATACTGAACGGTCCGCGCTACAAGGGGCTGGTGCGCGATATCTTCCTGTCCGGGAAACTTGCGGATGACATGTCGCTCTATGTTCATCGGCCTTCCGTGACCGACCCAAGCGTGGCGCCGGACGGAGACGACACGTTCTACGTGTTGTCGCCGGTGCCGCATCTCGGCCACGAAAACCCGGTCGATTGGCAAGCGGAAGGCGCCGCTTACAAGGCCAAGGTCATCAAGGTGCTCGAAGACCAGCTTCTGCCCGGCTTCGCAGACCGCCTGACTGCGGAAGAGGTCTTTACACCCGAGACATTCAAGCACCGCTACTGTGCGCCCTACGGGACCGGCTTTTCAATCGAGCCGCGCATTCTGCAAAGCGCCTGGTTTCGGCCCCACAACGTCTCCGAGGAAGTGGACGGTCTCTACCTCACCGGTGCGGGGACACATCCCGGTGCCGGTCTGCCCGGTGTGATTTCATCAGCCGAAGTGCTTAGTCAATTGGTTCCTGACCCGGAGTTTGTCATGCGCGATGAAAGGATGGCGGCAGAATGAGCCGCCAGGAAGATATGGCCGAATGCGCCGAGATGATCCGGCATGGGTCGCTCTCCTTTCATGCCGCTTCGAGGCTGTTGCCGAAATCGGTGCGGGAACCGGCGCTTGCGCTTTATGCATTCTGTCGGCTTGCAGATGATGCCGTCGACCTGCAATCGGAGAAGGCGGCCGCGGTCCTGCAACTTCAGGACCGCCTTGCCCGCGTCTATGAAGGCCGCCCGCGCAACGCAGCACCCGACCGGGCTTTTGCCGCAGTGGTCGAGGAAACGCGGATGCCGCGCGCTTTGCCAGATGCGCTGCTCGAAGGATTGGCCTGGGATGCGATGGGCCGGCGGTATGCGAGCCTGTCGGATGTGAAATCCTATTCCGCGCGGGTCGCTTCGGCAGTGGGTGCGATGATGTCGGTTCTCATGGGGGTGCGCGATGCGGATGCGCTGGCACGGGCCTGCGACCTCGGCGTTGCGATGCAGCTCACGAATATCGCACGGGATATTGGCGAAGATGCGCTGGAAGGCCGGCTCTACCTGCCGACCGACTGGCTTGATGAAGCCGGGATCGACCCGGAGGCGTTTCTTGCCAACCCGCGCCCGACCAAGGCGATTCGGCTTTTGACCCGCCGCCTCGTGATGGAGGCCAATCGGCTCTATTACCGGTCGGAGCCGGGCATTGCCGCCCTGCCGCGCGCTGCGCGGCCCGGTATTTTCGCGGCGCGTCTGATCTATGCCGGGATCGGTGGCAAGGTTGCGGAATCAGGCTACGACTCGATTTCGTCACGGGCGCACACGTCCAAGGGTCAAAAGCTTGCATGGATAGGGCAGGCGGGCTTCATGGCTGGCTTCTCGATGCTGACGCCAAGGGCGGCGACACTGTATGCCAGACCCTTGCCAGAGGTCGCGTTCCTTGTGGATGCGGCGGCAATTGGCGCCCGTGGGCGCAGCCGCGCGGACGGGTTGATCGAGGCTTTGACGCAGCTTGCGCGGTCCGATCAGGAAAGGAGAGCACGCTTGATGGATGATGTGTCGCGCGCTAGCTAGGTGGTCATGTTCTGGCTTCTCTTTGCGATTTTTCTGGCCGCCTGCATGGCTGCGGGCTCAACCGGCGGGCTGTTTCCGCCGGGCTCGTGGTATCGGTCTCTGAACAAACCGCCATGGACGCCGCCCGATTGGGTTTTTCCCGTCACGTGGACCACGCTTTACATTTGTATGGCCACCGCGGGCGCTCGGCTTGCGCTGTCCGACGATAACGCCATCGCCATGGCGATGTGGGCGCTACAGATCGCGCTCAACGGTCTGTGGACACCGGTTTTTTTCGGACTGCAAAAGCTCAAGCTGGGCATGATCGTGCTGGCCTGTCTGTGGGTGTCCGTGGCGGTATCGGTTGTGGTGTTCTGGCAGGTCGACTGGATCTCCGGGGCGTTGTTCCTGCCCTATCTTGTCTGGGTGAGCATCGCGGGGGCGCTCAACGCGAGCGTCATCATGCGCAACCCGTCTGAGGCATGAGCCGCGACTGATCCTTCGGGCTTGGTCTGCGGGACTCCGTGGTCCCCCGGCTCAGATCCCGAAAGACCACCCGGCGCGGCGGGGCACGCGCACCGCAAGCATCGGCTTGATCAGGGGCGAGCGGAAGCGGCGCAGGTCGAGCGCCTCATGCACGCCCACGGTTCTCTCGCCGTCGATGACGGTCTCCACGGCGGAGCGCGAATAGAACGGGGCGTCCAGCATGTTCAGCACTTGCCGCGGCTTGGTGTCGGGATCGCCTCGGGTTTCCCGCCGCACCGCCCAGAGCGACCGGCGGAACCGGTGTTTTGGCGGCAGCGCGATTTCCTCGGCGCGGCCATCCGCCGTGAAGTGGAACCCGGCTGCGAGATCGGATCCGTCGCGGCGCTTGGCGTCGTAAAAACAGGTGGCGCCATCCTTGGTCGGGAACCGCCCCCATGTCCAATCCCTGAAATCCTGTTCAAGCGCTCGCGTCCCGAAATTGGCATCGAAATATCCGTGGCCTGCCCATTGCCAGCCATTTGCTTCGAGATCACAGGTGACCTCGGCGCTTGGCGCGAATGGGCGCCAGACATGTGTGCCGTCCGGCGTCAGCGGCAGCTCAACGGACGTGATCGCGCTGGGCGATACCCTGATCTGGCCCCGCACGCGACTGACCAGGGGCAGGGAGGAAATCTCGTTGATGTCGATCACAAGCGTGCCCCGGTCCCAGCGCAGGGAAGACGGACCCACCGTAAACTGACGCGGGCTCTGCCGCAGGGCCGCGCGGCCCCGATCCGTCATGGTGAACCGTCCGCCCGGACCATAGGTGGCCACGTTGATGCAGACATTGTTATGCGGATCCTTCCGGCCCGACCACGCATACCACGGCGAAAAAACCGACCCTATGAACGCGATGACCGAGAGAGCACGCGTTCCACAATCCGAGATGGCATCGACATACCACCAGGCATAGCCGTTCTGCGGAACCTCCAGGTTAAAGTTGGGTCCATCAAGATCGCCTCTGCCGCGTGCCGGCCGGAGAGCGCCGCCATCGGCACCCCCGCTCCCGGATGACATCCCCCGCCCGCCAACCAGAGCCCCGGGATCTTCGTCCGGGCCCGGGGACGTTCGAGCGCTGCAAACATCCCGTGCGGGCTCTGCCCGTAGAGTGACCCGGCGCTGCCCGGAAAGAGCGCGTCGAATTTTTGCGGTGTCGTCAGCGCAGCTGCGTCCGGTTCCGGTGAGAAGCTCAGACCGAAACGTTTCAACGTTCGGAAGGTCCGTTGATGACATGTGTCGAACTCCTGTTCTGTGCTGCGCGCCTGTGTGAGGGGAGCTGCGTTCAAGATGATCTCGAAGCGCTCCAGCTCTGGCGGCGGGCGCGGCAGCCCGCGGTCCTCCGCGCAGATGTAGAGCGTTGTGTCGGCGGGCGCGCGACCCCAGAGCAACGATTTGAATTCCGCCTTGGGATCGGCGCAGAAAAAGACGTTGTGATGGGCAAGCGCCGGCCCATCTGCGCGGGCGGCAAAGGCCCAGACCTGCGCTGACAGGCTGCGCGGGTGTTTGCGCGCGGCAACCGCCACATCACTGACCGCGGGGCCAAGCATCCCGGTGGAGAGCGCCCTTGGATCGCCATTGAAAACCACCCCGGTTGCGGCCAGCGCTTCGCCGCTGTCGAGGGTGACGCCGGTCACGCGTTTGCCGTTGGTGTCGATGGATCGCACGGATTGGCCAAACCGGAAGGTCCCGCCGCGTTTGACGATGAGCGCGGCAATGGCCTTGGCCAAAGCGTGCATTCCGCCATCAACCACCCAGACACCGGCCTCTTCGGCTTGCCAGATCAGCGACAGGATGGCCGGCGCGCGATATGGCGAGCCGCCGACATATGTGGCGTAGCGGCCAAAGAGCTGACGCAGGCGGGGGTCGGAGAAGCTGCGATCGAGCAGCCCTGCGAGGGTCGAGAGCGGGGCCATGGCCCGCATCAGTCCGCGTTTCGACAGGACTTTGCGGGTCAGCATGGACACATTGGGTTCCGGCGCTTCCATCATCGGTTCGCGGAACGCGTCCCAAAGCTGCTCGGTCCGGTCACAGAAGGCTTCGAATTCCGTCCTGCTGGTCTTGCCCGCAAAGGCCTCGATCGCGCGGGCGCTTGCATCGCGGTCGGAATACAGGTCCAGAGGTCCGGATCCGGGCCACCAATGACGTGCCAGCACGTCTTGCCGGTGTAGTGTCACATGATCTTCAAGCCTCTCGCCAACGGAGGCGAAAAGCGCCTCGAACACCGGCCGCATCGTAAGCACTGTCGGTCCGGCGTCGACCGGGCCTGCGGCGCTGGGAAGTTGCCGCATCTTGCCGCCGGGCGTGTCGGCGCGCTCGATCACGGTGACCGCAAATCCCTGATGTGCGAGAGGCAAAGCCGCGCAAAGCCCACCGATCCCGGCGCCGACAACAACAACAGACGCTTTCGAATCCGTCGCAAGCAAGGAGGAGGCTGCATTTTTCATTGTCTGATAGTTGACTCGGAACCCCTGACTGTCCAGTATGATTTACACTTTGATGTCCAAATAATGTTACAGTCCGCGTCGCGGTCAGGAGGCTTGGATGGGTTTGCACGCACGGATTGATGCGGCGATGGAAGCAGCAATCAGGACCGGACAGGATGGTCCCGCCCCGGGTCGGCTCTCTGGTGCCTTGCACTACGCCTGCACACCGGGGGGCGCGCGGATCCGCCCGACGATCCTGATGTCGGTTGCGCTGGCTTGCGGCGACGACAACCCACAGCTCACCGATGCCGCCGCCGCGGCGCTCGAAATCATGCATTGTGCGAGCCTCGTTCACGATGACCTTCCGATGTTTGACGATGCCGAACTGCGCCGGGGCAAGCCCTCCGTGCATCGCGCCTATTCGGAACCGCTCGCTGTTCTGACAGGTGATGCGCTCATCATCCAGTGTTTTGCCATCCTGAGCAAAGCGGGACTCGACACCCCGGACCGGGCGCTGGCGCTGGTCGGGTTGCTCTCGCGTCAATCGGGCATGCCGCATGGTATCTGCGCCGGGCAGGGATGGGAGAGCGAAGAAATCATCGACCTTTCTGCGTATCACCGCTCCAAGACAGGCGCGCTTTTCATCGCGGCAACTCAGATGGGGGCCGTTGCCGCCGGTCAGGATGCCGAACCCTGGTATGAGCTGGGTGCCCGGATCGGCGAGGCGTTTCAAGTTGCCGACGACCTGCGGGACGCGGTGTGTGATGAAAAGGAACTTGGCAAGCCGGTGGGGCAGGACGATCTGCATGGTCGACCCAACGCCGTGGCCGAACTTGGGCTTGATGGCGCGGTCGAGCGTCTCAGGGCAATCCTGTCCGGCGCGATTGCCTCCATCCCGGCCTGTCCGGGCGAAGCGCAGCTTGCCCAGATGGTGACCATGACCGCAAAACGGATCATGCCTGACGCCGCGTTGAAGACGCGAGCCTGAAGCATGACTCTGGCGCGTGACACCGGGGATCTGCCGCGCTCCGGCCGTATCGGGCTGCGCACGCGATTGGCGCGGATTGCGGCATCGCCGCGGTTTCAGAGCTGGTCCGCGCGCATGCCGATCCTCCGCCGCATCGCCCGGAAGGAAGGGGATGCGCTCTTTGATCTCGTGCAGGGCTTCGTGGCGTCGCAGGTTCTTTATGCAGTGGTGGAGTTGCGTTTGTTGCACCGTTTGCTCGATGGCCCGCTTGCGGTTTCCGCGCTTGCCGAAGGCACGGGCGTCCCACCGGCCCGCATGGCGCGGCTGGCGCAGGCGTCCACGGCGCTCGGGTTGTTTCGGCGCTCCGGCGATCGCTACGGTCTGACCACGCGCGGTGCCGCGTTGCTCGGTGTTCCCGGTCTGGAGCAGATGATCCGACACCATGATGTGCTGTATCGGGATCTCAGCGATCCCCTGGCCTTCTTGCGCGGGGAAACCCAGACCGAGCTTGCAGATTTCTGGCCCTATGTCTTTGGCGCGGGGGGCGCGACCGACCCGTCCACGACCCGGACCTATTCCGACCTGATGGCTCAGAGCCAAGGTCTTGTCGCCGAGGATACGTTGCAAGCGGTCTCGTTTGCCGGTGCCTCGCATCTTCTCGATGTCGGGGGCGGTTCAGGCGCTTTTGCCGAAGCCGCCGCACGCGCGACCCCGGGCTTGCAGGTCACCCTTTTTGACCTGCCTGCGGTTGAAGGTGCGGCCCGCGCACGGCTCGAAAAGTCGGATGTCGGCGCGCGGATCCGCTTTGTCCCGGGGTCTTTCCGGGACGATCCGCTGCCAAAGGGTGTCGATGCGATATCGCTGATCCGGGTTCTTTACGACCACGAGGACGACACGGTCAGGGCCTTGCTGTCCGGCGTTTTTGACACCTTGCCACCGGGTGGCCGGCTCGTGGTGTCAGAACCGATGTCTGGCGGCACAGAGCCGGATCGCGCGGGCGATGTCTATTTTGCGTTCTATTGCATGGCGATGCGGACAGGCACGGTTCGGAGCCAGCGCGAAGTCGCTGATTTAATGTCAGAAATCGGCTTCTCCGAGATCAAGACACCCCGCTCCCGCAGGCCCTTCATCACCTCTGTCGTGATGGCGACCAAGCCCGCGCGATGATCGGCGCGGTAGCCCGGGTCAAATTCTATGGTCGCAAGAGTGTCTATTATGATTGACACTATAAGCTGTAAGGTTAAACTTACACATGAACAGGAACCCATGCGCCTTACAGAATCGTTCGGCCATCACGTCCAGGGAGGATGATCCATGCAAACAACCGCCATCGTTCTGAATGGACCGAAGTCCCTGTCCGTCGAAGAGGTGAAACTCACAGAGCCGGGTCATGCTGACCTCATCGTCGACATTCACCATTCCGGGATCTCTACCGGGACGGAAAAACTCTTTTGGTCCGGTGAGATGCCGCCATTTCCCGGCATGGGATATCCGCTTGTTCCGGGTTACGAAGCCGCAGGCGTTGTGGTCGAAGCAGGTCGCGACAGTGGCTACAAGACCGGCGAGCACGTGTTCGTTCCAGGCGCCAATTGCTATGATGGCGCCTTTGGTCTTTTCGGGGGTGCCGCACGGCGCGTTGTCACCGATGCCGCCCGCGTCACGCGAATCGATGGCGGCCACGGCGCGCAGGCAGCCTTGCTGGCGCTGGCCGCAACGGCCCGGCATTCCATGGCCGGTCTCGACAAGGCGCTGCCCGATCTGATTGTCGGCCACGGCGTTCTTGGACGGTTGCTTGCCCGTTTGACCTTGGCCGCTGGCGCGCCTGCGCCGACGGTCTGGGAGGTCGACCCGCTGCGCATGAGCGGCGCAGAGGGTTATGAAGTTCTGCATCCCGATGCCGATGAGCGCCGGGACTATGGCGCGATCTACGATGCGTCCGGGCGCGGCGATCTGCTGAATGATCTGGTGTCGCGCATCGCCAAGGGCGGCGAGATTGTTCTGGCGGGCTTCTACACCCAGCCGCTGCAATTTGCCTTTCCGCCGGCTTTCATGAAGGAAGCCCGGTTCCGCGTGGCCGCCGAATGGGCGCGCGATGACCTGACGGCGACCCGGTCGCTGGTCGAATCCGGAGCGCTGAGCCTCGACGGACTGATTACACATACAAGCCCGGTCAAGAATGCCGCCGCAGCGTATCGCACGGCCTTCGAAGACCCGGGATGTCTCAAGATGATCCTAGATTGGGAGCAAGCCGCATGAAGGACGAAATTCCTGATCTGAAGGGGTATGACAAGCGCCTTTCCGAAGAAGCCTCCGAGCCGACGCTCGAAGTGCCGCAAGGCGAGCCGACCTCCAAAACCCAGATCATCGCGATCTACGGCAAGGGCGGGATCGGCAAGTCGTTCACGCTGGCCAATCTCAGCCACATGATGGCCGAGCAGGGCAAGCGCGTGCTGCTCATTGGCTGCGACCCGAAATCCGATACCACCTCTTTGCTCTTTGGCGGCAAGGCCTGCCCGACGATCATCGAGACGTCGACCCGCAAGAAGCTGGCCGGTGAAGAGGTCAAGATCGGCGATGTCTGCTTCAAGCGCGGTGGCGTTTTCGCGATGGAGCTTGGTGGTCCGGAGGTCGGTCGCGGATGCGGCGGGCGCGGCATCATCCACGGGTTCGAACTGCTTGAAAAGCTCGGGTTCCATGATTGGGATTTCGACTACGTCCTGCTGGATTTCCTCGGTGACGTGGTCTGCGGCGGATTCGGCCTGCCGATTGCCCGCGACATGGCGCAGAAGGTGATCCTTGTGGCGTCCAACGATCTGCAGTCGCTCTACGTGGCGAACAACGTGTGTTCGGCGGTGGAGTATTTCCGCAAACTCGGCGGCAATGTCGGCGTGGCGGGCCTTGTGATCAACAAGGATGACGGCTCGGGCGAGGCGCAGGCCTTTGCCAAGGCGGTCGACATTCCGGTGCTTGCGAGCATTCCGCAGGATGACGATCTGCGCAAGAAATCCGCGAATTATCAGATAGTTGGCACCAGTCAGAGCCAGTGGGGCGCGCTCTTTGCCGCGCTGGGCGACCATGTTGCCGTGGCCCCGCCGATGCGGCCCACCGCGCTGAGCCAGGATGGGTTGCTGGAGCTGTTCGACGGTTCGGAAACCGGCGCGGGCTTTGTGCTTGAGCCGGCCACGGATGAAGACATGCGCGGACCGGATGCGGTGCCACAGGTTTCCCTCGAGGTGATCTACGACGACGCGTGACGTGATTGCCGGAACGGGGACCCGATGTCCCCGCCACTGGTGCCCTTTGACAGAGAAGAAGCGATCTTGAGCAACGAAAAGACATATGACGACACGGCAGAGGTGGATGTGATCCGGGGCGCGCCTCGGGATCCGTCTCGGGATGCCGGTGTTCCTTCGGACGGTCTTGGGTGTCACTCGGGCTCCGAAATGAAAAAAGCCGCTGAGCTTGCAGGCAATACCGAGCTTCTGGATCGCTATGCTGCGGATTATCCGCAAGGACCGCATGACAAGCCGCAAAGCATGTGCCCGGCCTTCGGGTCGTTGCGCGTTGGCTTGCGGATGAAGCGGGTGGCGACGGTGCTTTCGGGCTCCGCGTGCTGCGTCTACGGGTTGACCTTCGTGAGCCATTTCTATGGCGCGCGGCGGTCGGTTGGGTATGTGCCGTTCAACTCCGAAACCTTGGTGACGGGCAAGCTCTTCGAGGACATTCGCGACTCCGTGCACGAGATGGCGGACCCGGACCGGTTTGACGCCATCGTGGTGACAAACCTCTGTGTTCCAACGGCTTCCGGCGTTCCGCTGCGGCTTTTGCCGGATGAGATCAACGGCGTGCGGATTGTCGGGATCGACGTTCCGGGTTTTGGCGTGCCGACCCATGCGGAGGCCAAGGATATCCTTGCTGGCGCGATGCTCGATTATGCGCGCGCCGAGATCAAGGCGGGGCCGGTCGCGGCGCCAACGGGCGGCAAATCAGACCGTCCGACGGTGAGCCTTCTGGGCGAGATGTTCCCCGCCGATCCGATGATGATTGGCGCAATGCTGGCACCGATGGGATTGGCGGCGGGGCCGGTTGTGCCGTGCCGCGAATGGCGCGAGTTGTACGCCGCGCTCGACAGTCAGGTCGTGGCGGCGATCCACCCGTTCTATACCGCCGCTGTGCGGTCCTTTCAGGCCGCCGGCCGCACGGTTGTCGGCTCCGCGCCTGTCGGACGCGACGGAACAGCCGCGTGGCTCAAGGCCATCGGCGAGGCGTATAACGTGCCAGCGGCGCAGATCGCGGCGGCGCAGAATGCGTTTCTTCCGGCCATCGAGGGCGCTCTTGCGGGCGCACCCATCAATGGCACCATCACCTTAAGCGGATATGAAGGCAGCGAACTGCTGGTCGCGCGGCTGCTCGTGGAGAGCGGGGCGGACCTGCGCTACGTCGGGACAGCCTGTGCGCGGTCCGAATGGTCGGAGCCCGACCGCGTTTGGCTCGAAGACAAGGGCATCAAGGTCCAGTTCCGCGCGTCGCTCGAGGACGATTGCGCGGCGATGGAAGGCGTTCGACCCGACCTTGCCATTGGCACGACACCGGTTGTGCAGAAGGCAAAAGAGCTCGGGATTCCGGGGCTTTACTACACCAATCTGATTTCGGCACGGCCCCTGATGGGACCGGCTGGCGCGGGCTCGCTCGCGGAGGTGGTCAATGCGGCCATCGCCGGCAAAGAGCGGATGGACAGCATGAAGGCCTTCTTCGAGGGCGTGGGCAGTGGCGACACTGCCGGCGTGTGGGAAGGCAGCCCCAATCTGCGCCCGGATTTCCGGGCGGCGCATCAGAAAAAACTCGAAAAGAAGGCGCGCGCAGCCAAGGCGGAGCAGATGATATGAGCCGCCGTTTTGCGCCAAGACACGCCATGCACAATTCATGCACATCGCATGCACAAACCATGCGCATGACCTGTGCGCTTCCGGTTTTCTCTGCCGACACGCGCGGGTTTCCGGCGCGGGGAGGGCAAGTGCCATGCTGATTCAGGATCATGACAGGGCCGGTGGCTATTGGGGCGCAGTCTATGCGTTCTGTGCCGTCAAGGGTCTGCAAGTTGTTATCGACGGGCCGGTTGGGTGTGAAAACCTGCCAGTGACATCGGTGTTGCATTACACCGATGCGCTCCCGCCGCATGAACTCCCCATCGTGGTTACGGGCCTCGGTGAGGAGGAGCTGGGTCGAGAGGGGACCGAAGGCGCCATGAAACGCGCCTGGGGTGTGCTCGACCCAGCTCTCCCGGCTGTTGTGGTCACCGGCTCCATTGCCGAGATGATCGGCGGCGGTGTCACGCCCATGGGCACCAATATCCAGCGGTTCCTGCCGCGCACGATTGACGAGGATCAGTGGGAAGCCGCGGACCGCGCGATGACCTGGATCTTTACCGAGTTCGGCATGACCAAGGGGCGCATGCCCAAAGAGGCCAAGCGCGAAGAGGGCGCCGCCCCGCGCGTCAACATCCTCGGGCCGATGTATGGCACGTTCAACATGCCATCGGACCTGGCCGAGATCCGGCGTCTGGTCGAAGGCATGGGGGTCGAGGTCAACATGGTGATGCCGATGGGCGCGCATCTGGCCGAGATGCGCAACCTCGTGAATGCCGATGTCAATATCTGCATGTATCGCGAATTCGGTCGCGGATTGTGCGAAGTGCTCGGCAAGCCCTATCTGCAAGCGCCGATCGGCGTGGAGAGCACAACGAAATTCCTGCGCACACTGGGCGAGCTGACGGGTCTCGACTCGGAGCCGTTCATCGAGCGCGAGAAGCATTCGACGCTGAAACCGGTCTGGGATCTGTGGCGGTCGGTGACGCAGGACTTCTTCGCCACCGCGTCTTTCGGGATCGTGGCGAACGAGACCTATGCCCGCGGAATCCGCCGCTACCTCGAAGGGGATCTCGGGTTCCCGTGCGATTTTGCCGTAGCGCGCTGTGCGGGATCAAAGACCAACAATGAGGAAGTGCGCGCGCTTGTGCACCAGAAGCGTCCGCTGATCCTCATGGGGTCGATCAACGAGAAAATGTATCTCGCGGAGACCAAGGCCGGGTTCGGGCCGCAGCCCGCATTCATCCCGGCGAGCTTTCCCGGGGCCGCGATCCGACGCCATACCGGCACGCCGATGATGGGCTATGCTGGCGCGACCTATCTCTTGCAGGAAGTCTGCAACGGGCTGTTCGACGCGCTGTTCCACATCCTGCCGCTGGGCACGGAGATGGACAAGACCGATGCCACGCTCACACCGCTGCGCCGCGATTTCCCGTGGGATCCGGATGCGCAGGCCGCGCTGGATCGCATCGTGGAAACGCACCCGATCCTGACCCGCATTTCCGCGGCCAAGACCCTGCGCGATGCCGCCGAGGCGGCCGCGCTGGAGGATGGCGCAGAGCGGGTCGTGCTTGAAACCGTGCTGGCGCTTGCGCCCAAGGGCACCGAATTTGCCGCCGCCCCGGCGGACCAGACTTCTGAAGGAGGACACTAGAATGGCCGATTTCACTTCCCAGGAACCGCGTCGCCACACGACCAAACGCGGCGCCGAGTTTACCTTTTATTTCAGCATCATCTTCCTGCTCGCGATCCCCTTCGCGATGGTGGGCTGGGTGCTGGAGGTGTTCCAGAAGCAGACGCTCATGCTGCACGGGCCGCTTGCCCGCGCGTGGGCCGAAGCGGACCGGATCACCCCTCTGATCTTCTCTGCCTGAGCGAGGGCAGGGAGAAGAGTCTGACCGCGCCTGCATGGGGCGGACAGTTTGCCCGTGGATGATCCACGGGCGCCCCCGCCGCAGGGTGTGCGGCGGCAGTCAAATCGTTCCGGAGGAATAATATGGCTGATAATTCCGACCTGTCCTTCACAGGTCTCACCGACGAGCAGGCGCAAGAGCTGCACTCCGTCTATATGAGCGGCCTTTGGCTGTTCTCGGCGGTTGCTGTGGTCGCACACTTGGCGACCTTCATCTGGCGCCCGTGGTTCTGAGGGAGAACTGAAGAATGGCAAAATTCTACAAGATCTGGATGGTTTTCGACCCGCGCCGCGTTTTCGTGGCACAGGGCGTTTTCCTCTTCCTGCTGGCTGCAATGATCCATCTCGTGGTGCTGTCCAACGGCATCAACTGGTTCGAAACAGCTGCTCAGGCAGGCATGTGATCACCTGACTTGAGAGCCTTCGGGCTCTCGTGATGCTCCCGGGAGGAGCGTCTCAGGCAAACACCTTTCGGTGTCTGCCGTGGGCGGGGTTTTGCGCGTCGCCCACGGCGTAACAACAATCCACTGTCGGTCGTCTTGCGAGGGACACCGCCACACTGCGGAGAAATGAAGATGGCGCTGCTCAGCTTCGAGAAAAAGTATCGCGTCCGCGGAGGGACGCTGATCGGCGGCGATCTGTTCGACTTCTGGGTGGGTCCATTCTATGTGGGCTTCTTCGGGGTCACGACCGCCTTTTTCGCTCTGCTCGGCACGATACTCATACTGTGGGGCGCGTCGCAGCAAGGCACCTTCAATCCCTGGCTTATCAATATCGCACCGCCGGACCTGTCATACGGTCTTGGCATGGCACCGCTCATGGAGGGCGGGCTGTGGCAGATCATCACGATCTGTGCGGTCGGCGCGTTTGGCAGCTGGGCTCTGCGTGAAGTCGAGATCTGCCGCAAGCTCGGCATCGGCTATCACGTGCCTTTCGCCTTTTCGGTGGCGATCTTTGCCTATGTGACGCTGGTGGTGTTCCGCCCGCTTCTGATGGGCGCATGGGGGCATGGCTTCCCATACGGGATCTTCAGCCACCTCGATTGGGTGAGCAACACCGGCTATGCCTATCTGCACTTCCATTACAACCCGGCCCATATGCTGGCGGTGACGTTCTTCTTCACCACCACCCTGGCGCTGGCGTTGCATGGCGGTCTGATCCTGTCGGCGGCCAATCCCGGCATCGAAGGCGAAGAGATGAAGACCCCCGATCACGAAGACACGTTCTTCCGGGATTTCATCGGCTACTCGGTCGGGACGCTCGGCATTCACCGTGTTGGTCTCCTGCTGGCGCTGAATGCCGGTTTCTGGAGCGCGATCTGTATCATCATCTCCGGCCCCGTCTGGACCAAAGGCTGGCCCGAATGGTGGAACTGGTGGCTCGAACTGCCCATCTGGGGCGCCAACGTGGGGCTGTAAAACATGGCTAGTTTACCCGAATATCAAAACATCTTCACGCAGGTGCAGGTCCAGGGCCAACCGGAATGGGGCATGGACACACCCACCGCGAAAGAAGAGCGCGGCACATGGGCACGGTTCTCCACCCTCATCGGGTGGCTCGGAAACGCCCAGCTTGGCCCGGTCTATCTTGGCTGGACCGGCATGGTGTCGATCGCTACGGGCATCCTTGCCCTCAACATCATCGGGCTCAACATGCTGGCGCAGGTCGGCTGGTCGATCCCGGAATTCCTGCGGCAGCTCTTCTGGCTGGCGCTGGAGCCGCCAAGCCCGGAATACGGGCTCAAGATCCCGCCGCTTCAGGACGGGGGCTGGTATATCATCGCGAGCTTCTTCCTGCTCGTGTCGGTGATGAGCTGGCTGGCGCGAACGTGGATCCTCGCGGAAGAACACAAGATGGGCAAACACATCTTCTGGGCTTTTGCGTCGGCGATCTGGTTGATGCTGGTGCTTGGCCTGTTCCGGCCGATCCTGATGGGATCGTGGTCCGAAGCGGTGCCCTACGGGATCTTCCCGCACCTTGACTGGACCACGGCGTTCTCGATCCGCTACGGCAACCTCTACTACAACCCGTTCCACGCGCTTTCGATCGTCTTCCTTTATGGCTCTGTGCTGCTCTTCGCGATGCACGGCGCGACGATCCTTGCGGTGACCCGCTACGGCGGCGACCGGGAGCTTGAACAGATCGTCGACCGCGGCACGGCCACGGAACGCGCGGCCCTGTTCTGGCGCTGGACCATGGGCTTCAACGCCACGATGGAAGGCATTCACCGCTGGGCGTGGTGGTTTGCGGTGCTCACCCCGATCACGGGCGGCATCGGCATCCTGCTCACCGGCACGGTCGTGGACAACTGGTTCATCTGGGCCCAGGAGCATCACTTCGCTCCGATGTATGACGGCAGCTACGGCTACGAGGCATACGGCACCTATGACGCCTTTATCGGCAAGGAGGAGTGATCGATGCTTCCCAAGTGGTTCAATGAATGGAACACCAACAAGCCGGTAGACATCTACGGTCCGGCGGTTCTTGTCGGCGTTCTCGGAACGGCGGTGATCGTGGCGGCATGGCTTGTCGTCATCGGTCAGCCCTTCGCCACCACCTCCATGCAGACAGGCCCGCGCGGCACCGGCATGTCGGTGCCGGAGTTCGACAGCGACAGGCTCACGCCTGACCCGTCGATCGCGGAATACTACACCGAGGCCGTGTATGTCCCCGAAGGCGGTGAGCCGCTGGCCCGCGACATCTATGACAACGTGCAGGTGCTTGGCGATCTGACCGAGGACAACTTCAACCGCGTGATGAATGCCATCACCAACTGGGTTGCTCCGGAACAGGGCTGCGCCTACTGCCACGGCGATGTCGATCTGGAAGAATACGGCAATGACGACCTTTATACCAAGGTCATCGCGCGCAACATGATCCAGATGACCCAGGCCATCAACGAGGGCTGGGACGGGCATGTGAATGCCAACGGAGAGGTGGGCGTCAACTGCTACACCTGTCACCGTGGCCAGAACGTGCCGAGCGACATCTGGTTCCGTCTTGGTGCGGTCAATGAGGCGGCCGAAGGCTGGGCGGCGGTGCAGAACCGCGTGACCGTGCAGTCGCAGTTCACCTCGCTGCCATCCAATGCGCTGGAGGCCTACCTGCTCAACTACGAGCGGATCGGCGTGCACAACCTCGAAAGCCATGTGGCCGAATACCCGGACGAGCCCGGTGTCGCGACCTGGCAGGATACGGAACGGACGTTCTCGCTGATGAACTACGTGTCCAACTCGCTCGGGGTGAATTGCAACTTCTGCCACAATTCCCGCGCCTTTTACGATTTCGAGCAGGTGACGCCGCAATGGGCCACCGAACAGCTCGGTATCGGGATGGTTCAGGACATCAACAACACCTGGCTTGTGCCGCTGGAGGGCGAGTATCCGCCCGAGCGTCTTGGTCCGGTCTTTGCCGACGCGCCGAAGGCCGCCTGCAAGACCTGTCACAAGGGTTACCAGCAGCCGCTTCAGGGCACCAACATGATCGCGGATTGGCCCGAGCTCGCCTCCTCCGAACCGCCGGTTTACGAAGCCGCCGCCGACCAGTAACGGCCCGGCTCGATGAGACAGATCCGGGCGGGGGCGCGCTTTTGCCCCTGGCCGGATCACCCCGCAGGCGCCCGGTTTGACGGGTGCCGGCATTCCGGGGACCGGGCCGCGCGGCGGAAAGACCCGCGCATGCCTGTTCCGTTCGTTCCGGCGCAATCCGGCACGACCCGGAGAAGACTAAGGCGCAGGTGGCGCGCATCCTTGTGCATCGCCGCGTCAGCCGGATCTGGTTGCAAGTCTTTCCCAACGGGCAACCAGATATCGGGGCCTCAACACCCCGGTTCCCTTCCTGTTGGCTACAGGAAACTGGCGTCACGGCCATCGGCACCCCCCGTGTGGTCGTGACGCCTTCTTTCCATTCCCTCTCTCGCGTCCCCGCGCTCACACCAGAGGATCTGACCCATGACACGCCCCCACACCCCCACTCTCGATCGCGTGGCCGGCCCTGCCGATCTGCGCCAGCTTGATGACGCCACCCTTGCCACCCTTGCCGGTGAGCTGCGATCCGAGGTGATTTCCGCGGTTTCGGAAACCGGGGGGCATCTTGGTTCCTCCTTGGGTGTGGTGGAGCTAGCGGTTGCGATCCACGCAGTGTTCAACACGCCCGCCGACAAGCTGATCTGGGATGTGGGCCACCAGTGTTACCCGCACAAGATCCTGACCGGGCGGCGCGACCGGATTCGCACGCTGCGCCAGAAGGACGGGTTGTCGGGTTTCACCAAGCGTTCGGAAAGCGAATACGATCCGTTCGGTGCCGCGCATTCCTCCACCTCGATTTCCGCCGCGCTTGGTTTTGCGGTCGGGCGCGACATGGGAAAGCCCACCGGCGATGCGATTGCGGTGATCGGCGACGGCTCGATCAGCGCGGGCATGGCCTATGAGGCGATGAACAACGCAGGCCACGAGGGGCGGCGGCTCTTTGTGATTCTGAATGACAACGAGATGAGCATCGCTCCGCCGGTGGGGGCGATGTCGTCCTACCTGTCGGCGATGTATGCCAATGAGCCGTTGGCCAAGATGAAATCCATGGCCGAAGGGTTCGAGAACGCGTTACCGACGCCGATGCGGGAGCATGCCAAGCGCGCCCGGCAGATGGTCACCGGCGCGGTACAGGGCTCCGGCACGATCTTTGAGAATCTCGGCTTCGAGTATGTGGGGCCGATTGACGGGCATGATATGAGCCAGCTTTTGCCGGTTCTGCGCGCGGCGCGGGCGCGGGCGACGGGGCCTGTCCTGATCCATGTCTGCACCACCAAGGGCAAGGGGTTTGCCGCTGCCGAAGGGTCCGCGGATCGCGGGCATGGTGTCGCGAAATTCGACCCCGTGACGGGGCAACAGGCGAAATCGAAGCCCAACGCGCCGTCCTATACCTCTGTTTTCGGGCAGGCGCTCACCGACGAGGCGGCCCGCGATCCTAACGTGGTGGCGGTGACGGCGGCGATGCCGTCGGGCACCGGTGTGAACATCATGGCGGAGCGGTTCCCCGCGCGCGTGTTCGACGTCGGGATCGCCGAGCAGCATGGCGTGACCTTTGCGGCGGCGCTGGCCGCGTCGGGGTTGAAGCCGTTCTGTGCGATCTATTCGACCTTCCTGCAGCGCGGGTATGACCAGATTGTGCATGACGTGGCCCTGCAGGGATTGCCGGTGCGCTTTGCCATCGACCGGGCGGGGCTTGTGGGCGCGGATGGCGCGACCCATGCGGGCGCCTTTGACGTGGCGTACCTCGCGAACTTGCCGGGCATGACGGTGATGGCGGCGGGTGACGAGGCGGAGCTTGTGCATATGGTGGCCACCGCTGCGGCGCATGATGGCGGGCCGATTGCCTTCCGCTATCCGCGCGGATCGGGCACCGGCGTTGTGCTGCCCGAGCGCGGAGAGGTCCTGCAGATTGGCAAGGGGCGCGTGGTGAGCGAAGGCTCCGACGTGGCGCTGTTGTCCTTCGGGGCGCATTTGCCGGAGGTCGAGGCCGCAGCGGCGGCGCTGGCGGGTGACGGGATATCCTGCACCGTGGCGGATGCGCGTTTTGCCAAGCCGCTGGACATGGATCTGATCCGCCAGCTTGCGCGCAATCACCGGGCGCTGATCACCGTGGAGCAGGGCGCTCAGGGCGGCTTTGGCGCGATGGTGTTGCATGCGCTGGCCGCCGAAGGGGCGTTTGACCGGGGTCTGGCGATCCGGACCATGACGCTGCCGGATCGGTTTATCGAGCAGGCAAGCCCGGATGACATGTATGCGGATGCGGGGCTGACCCGTGTGGATATTGCCGCCGAGGTGCGCCGTGTGCTTGGGGTGGATGCCAAGGTGGTGAGCCTGCCGCGCAAGGGCTGAGCGCTGGGGGCGCTGCCCCCAGACCCCCGGAGTATTTTTGGACAGAAGAAACAGGGGCGCGCCCGGTGGATGGCGCGCCCTTCGATTGCGTGGATAGTGGATGCTCTGGGGACTTTGCGGCACGGAGATCCGCTGGATGGGGGCGGGCGCGTGGGGATTGATTAGCGGGGCCGCGCGGGGTGTTATTGTCCGGATTGTGGCGTGGGCCGCATTGCCGGGCAGACACCGGGTTGCACCGCGATCCTGCGCCGACCTGGACATGTGCGCCGGATGACTATGCGGCTTGGTTTATGCGCCGCATGACTGTGCGGCCTGGTTCATGCGCCGCATGACTGTGCGGCTTGGTTGTGCGCCGCATTACTGTGCGGCTTGGTTGTGCGCCGCATTACTGTGCGGCTTGGTTGTGCGCCGCATTACTGTGCGGCGACGAACCGGTCTCCGAAGATCCGCTCGGCATAGGTATCGAGATAGATCCGCAGCCAAGGTGTGAAATCGGCCGGTTTGGCGCGGACCCGGTCCATCAGTGCCGGGTAGGCCAGCCAGTCCGTGTCCATGACCTCGTCGGGATTGGGCGCAAGCGGCATGGCGGGACCCGCCTCGGCGAGAAAGATATCGACCACCTCGTGTTCGATCAGACCGCCGCCGACATCGGCGCGGTATTCCACGCGGTCGCGATACTCCGGTGTGAGTCCGGTGATGCCGAGCTCTTCTTTCAGACGGCGATTGGCGCAGTCGAGGCTGGTCTCATTCCAGTCGGGATGCGTGCAGCAGGTGTTCGCCCAGAGACCCGGCGTGTGGTATTTGCCAAGCGCGCGGCGCTGGATCAGCACATCCTCGCCCCGCGTCACAAACACCGAAACCGCCTTGTGTCTCAGCCCGCGTTTATGCGCATCGAGCTTGTCGACAGGTGTCAGGGTGCCGTCTATCCATGCCGGGATCTGTCCCGGGAACTGGTTCGTCATATATGCGTCTCCCGGACGAGGCCGGTCAGGTGGCGGAGGTTCTTGAACCCGATCTTGAGATGCGCCAGAGGGCGCGCCTTGACAAGTTTCTTGTTCATGTAGGCCTCGAAGGTCAAGCGCTGCACGTCGATATCGTGGCAGAGCGATACGAACCGCTCGCGGCGCATGTCGGATTTGTAATAGGCATTCTGCATCGCGCCGAGCACCTTGAAGACCTGCTTGTGCTCTTTCATGAAGAGCCGGCGGGCCAGGGCAAGATCGGTGATCCGGCCGGAGGCAAGGCAGGCGCTGGCCGCCGCGGCGGCGCATTGACCGCCAACCATGGCGTAGTAGATCCCTTCGCCCGAGGACGGGGCGACCACACCGGCCGCATCACCCGCAAGCACCACATCGCGCGCATTGTCCCAGAAGCGCAGCGGCTTGAGCGGGATCGGCGCGCCCTCGCGGCGCAGGGTTTCACAATCGGCCAGCCCGGAGGCGGCGCGCAGCGCGGCGGTGGCTTCCTTGAGATTGACGTCAGAGACATAGGTGCCCATGCCGACAGAAGCGGATTTGCCATGCGGGAAAACCCAGCCGTAGAAGTCCGGCGAGATTGCGCCATCGTAGATCACGTCGCAGCGCTCGGGGTCATAGAGGTCGTTGGCGACGGTCGGGGCGGCGATGATCTCGTGATAGGCAAAGACCAGCGGCGTCTTGGTGCCACCGGGGATTTCCTGTGCGGCAACCCGGGATTTTGCGCCGTCTGCGCCGATGACGAGGCGGGTTTCGACGCGGCATTCTTCGCCGCTTTCCTTGTCACGGTAGACCACCCAGCGGCGCTTGCCCGCGCGCTCGATGCGCAGGAAGGTGCCGGTGAGGCGCGTGGCGCCGGCCTGCTCCGCGCGGTCCCGCAGGAAGGGGTCAAAATCCTTGCGGTCGACCATGCCCACATAGCCGTTCTCGATCGGGATATCGACGCGGCGGCCGGTGGGCGAGATCATGCGCGCGGTCTTGACCTTGGCGATGAGCTGTTCGTCGGGGATGTCGAAATCCTGGATCAGGCGGGGAGGAATTGCACCGCCGCATGGCTTGATCCGGCCCTCGCGGTCGAGCATTGCCACGCTGTGCCCCGAACGGGCGAGGTCAATGGCTGCGGTGGCCCCGGACGGGCCGCCTCCGACAACAAAGACGTCAAACATGATTCATTCCCCCGGGACTAGTGTGCGTGGATCGGGCGCGCGGCCCGGCATGATGCGCGCGGCCATCAGGGCCGCGGACAAGAACAGCGCCGCTTCGATCAGGAAGACCGTGCCAAAGGCGGGCGCATCGGATGTGACCTGGCGCATGAGGTCGGCGAGGCCGGCCCCCATCAGACCGCCGAACCCGGCGGCGATCGCTTGTGCCGCGCCCCAGAGACCCATGCGGGTGCCTTCGCGTTTTTCGCGGCCTTGCCCCGCGAGCGCCATCATCGAGCCGATGGCGGCCACCGCAAAGACTCCGTTGAAGAAGCCGAGCGCCACGGTGGCTCCCATCAGCAGCGATTTTGAGGCGCTGCCACCGATACCGGCGAGCATGGCCAACGCGGCTGCCGAGCCGATGCAGCCGCCGACGACCCAAGCGCGCAGACTGCCGATACGCAATCCGGTGGCCGCAATGCCGACCAGCAGCATGCCTAGAAACACGCCGCCATTCTGCATGCCGGACAGCTGTGTGCTTTCACCCGGTGTGAAGGCAAAAACCAGACCGGCATACGGTTCGAGGATCAGTTCCTGCATGAAGAAGGCGGTCATCGAGAGGAAGACGAAGATGGTGAACACCCGCGCGGCCGGTTCGGCCCAGACCTGTGCCAGCCCTTCGCGGAACGGGACGGAGTCGGGTTCCGGGGCGGCTTCGACGCCGCGTTCGATCCGCCATGTTGCAACCAGCGTGATGCTGAGCGCGGCAACGCAGACCAATGCGACAACGGTCATGAGCCGGGCGGGTGAGTAGGGATCGAGAAAGCTGCCGACCACGCCCGCGGTCATGGCGATTCCGAAGATCATCATCAGCCAGGTGATCGTTGCGGCGGCGGCGCGGCGATGCGGGGCTGTTGCGGTTGCCAGAAGGGCCAGAACGGATGTCCCGGCGGCGCCGGCGCCAAGCCCGATCAGCGCGTAGGCGAGCACCGACAGGCCGATCCCTCCCATGCGATTGGTCTCCATCACGACGACCCCGCCTGCGGCCATCAGGCCACCTGCGGCGAGGATCGCCATGCCGCGAAGGATCCAGCGGGTGCGATTGCCTCCCTTGTCGGAGATGAACCCCCAGTTCGGGCGGGTGATCTGGATCCCGTAATGCAGGGCGACCAGAAAGCCGGGCAGAAGCGCGGGCAGGGCGAGTTCGACCACCATGAGCCGGTTGAGCGTGGAGGTGGTGAGCACGACGATGGAGCCCAGCGCCATTTGCACGAGGCCGAGCCGCATGATTGCGAGCCACCCCAGAGTTGCTGAGCCGGGCGCCGCGGCTGTCAAAGGCTCGCTCACAGACCCATATCCCTAAGGGCAAAGGCCGCAATCATCATGCCGGAGATATACATCAGCACGCCGGTTCCGTTATACCACGGTGCCTTTGCACGCGGGTCGCGCAGCATTACCGACATTGCCCAGACCTGACCGAGGCCGAGTGCGAGGATGGCTGCCGCATAGCTGGCTTGACCCCAATGCGCGAGCGCGAGGATCACAAGAGCCTGTGGCACCAACATGATGAGGCAGGCGAGTTTGGCGGCGCGGTCAGGGCCGAGCGTGACCGGCAGGGAATTTACACCCATCTTGCGGTCGCCTTCGAGCGCCTTGAAATCGTTGAGGGTCATGATGCCATGCGCGCCGATGCCGTAGAGAAGGGCGACGGTGATGATTTCGGGGCGGGGCAGGGCCTGGGCCAGAACGGCGGCCCCGGTGAACCACGGAAGGCTCTCGTAGCTCAGACCGACCAGCCCGGGGCCCCACCAGCCGGAGCGCTTGAGCCGGATCGGCTCGGCACTGTAGGCCCAGGCAGCGAGCACGCCGACGCAGGTGGCAACAAAGCCCCACAGACCGAGGAAGGTTCCGACGACAAGCGACAGGCCCGACATGGCAAGCGCGATCCAGAGACCCCAGCGCCCGGGGATGCGGCCGGAAGGGATGGGACGCTCTGGCTCGTTGATGGCATCGACATGACGGTCGCACCAGTCATTGGCGGCCTGGCTCATGCCGCAGACAATGGGTCCGGCGAGGATCACGCCGAGCAGGGCCAGTGCCCAATGGTCCGCAAAGCTGGCCCCGGTGGAGACCATGCCACACAGATAGGCCCACATCGGCGGAAACCAGGTGACCGGTTTGATGAGCTCCAGCATGGCCCTGGGTTCCGGGCGATTGCCGGGCTGGGGCGGGTCGCGGTGTAAACTAATACTGACAGTCATATGTAAACTAAATACGACTCTGCGAGTCGGAGCAAGGGGCGAGGTGACGCGCAGGGGCGCTTTTGACAGGAATATCCCGGCTTGCGGCATGGTGCTTTCTCAGCCGGCGTTCGGGAGATAGGACAGGCGGCTGGGGGCGCTGCCCCCAGACCCCCGGGATATTTCAGGCCCAAAGAAACAGGGACCGGAGACAACCCCCTGGACACAACGCCTTCGAGGTCATGGACTCGGACCGGGAGAGGGTTCGTGGGTGCGCGATCACCGGACAGGACGACCCGAAGCGATCAGCTTTCGTCGTCGGTGTCGCGGCTCAGGAGCCCGTGCTTGCGCAGTTTGACATAGAGCGACTGGCGGCTCAGACCGAGCATCTCGGCGGCGGCGACGCGGTTGTTGCGTGTCAGGCTGACCGCCGTTTCGATGCACATCTTCTCGACCACATCGGTGGTTTCCGAGACGATTTCCTTGAGCGTCGCGGAGCCCACGAGCTCCATGACGTTGCGGCTCGATTCCTCGGTGCTCTGCATCGGGGTCTTGCGGATGGCATCGACACGCGAGGCGTCGCGCAGGATGATGCCCAGCTCCGGGTCCGACCGGTCGTTGAGATAGGTGACCGACATCTCCACCGCGGTCTTGGCGCCGTATTCGTTCAGCACCTTGGTGGAATACATGCGCATCTGTCCGTTGCGCTTGGAGTTTTCAATCAGCACGCTCAGGTCGATCTGGCCGCGACCGAGGAAATCGCCCAGGCTGCGGCCCTTGACGTCCACCAGATGCGCCGCGTCGACGAGATCGAGGAAGGCATCGTTGCAGGTCTGGATCACGCCGGCGATGCTGGTGAAGACGATGGCATCGGTGCCTTTTGCATAGAGCACGGACAGGTTGATGCTCAACTCGTCCGTTGTGGCGGTGGCGGTGCTTTCGGAATCGAGACGGCAGATGAGCAACCGTTCCCCGGCGGCCCGGAACACCGTTGCCTGGATGCCGAGCCGCTGTCGGGAGCGGCGGGTCTGGACCGTCAGCGCGGAGACGTTTTCGGAGATCGCGTTGTTGACGAGGCTTTCGATGAACTCCTCGCGGCGGCGGTCACGGAACTCCTGCGCAAAGGAGGTGCCGATCATGTCTTCGCGGGTGGAGCCCAGAAGCGCGGCGGCGGGTTCATTGATGTCGCGGACCTGCCCGTCACTGACCGACACGAAGACAATCGGATCGCGCACGGTGCGCAGCAGCAGACGGTAGCGGGCATCGAATTCGCGCCGCGCCTCGTAGCCCTGTTCGAGCGACATCTGTGCCTGAACAAGCTGCTGCTGTGTTTCGGCAACGGGGCGCAGATCGCGCCCGAGCATGATCAGTGCGGTGCCTTCGCCGAAGGAGTGGAAGGCGTAGCGCACCGGGAATTCCCAGACGGCGTTGTCGTTGTGGTTCAGTTCGACGGCTTTGGAAGACACCCGACCGTCGCGAAACTCCTGGAGCACGGATTCGAGCTTGGGCACGCTTTCGACGGTGAGGAATTCGGCCAGTGGACGCCCTTCCCAGTGGCTCAGATTGCCAAAGGAGGATTCATCGGAATTGATCATGACAGACAGCACCTTGCCGTCTTCTGCGATCACCAGTGCGATATCTGAAGCGGCAGAGATCAAACCCGGCAGGAATTCGGGCTCGATGACCGGCACCGACCCGCTGTTCCAGAAATCTGACCCACCTGTGTTCATCTAACGCGCCACGGACTTCGGTTTGTGTCGTTTCTTGTCGCACAGCTTGAAAGCGACCCGAACATCCGCGGTGACCAGGTCGGCACCGGTCCGATCTTTCACGCGATCTGCCAGTTCGAGAACAAGGCCTCCAAGCGCAATGGGGGGCGTTCCTTCCAGCTCTGTTCTGATCCGTTTAATCATCTTTGCGATGGGTGCAAGAGCGTCGGTCCGTGAGCAGGAGAACATGATCAGGTCATAGTGATCCTGATCCAACACTCGCAAAACGGTTCTTTCGTCGGGACCAAAGAGCAGACGGACAGAGGCGCCCATGCGGCGCAGCTGGGCGGTGGCCACATGCGGACCCAGGGTGTGCGAGTCATTGGCTTGCAGGATGAGCAGCGTGTTGAGCGCATCCTCGTTGACAGCTGTGCGCGCCGACCAGGGTGGCGCGAGCAGGGTCAGGAGACCCTGAAGCCGGGCCGAAGCGATCGTGACCTTGGCAAAGCCGATCACGTCCTCCACCCACATCACCCCAAGTTCGCGGGCGGCTTCCGGAATGTAGATGTCGACGATCTGGTCCTGCGCGACGCGGCTGTCCTTGAGATCTTCGAGCAGCATCTCGGCGTTGAACGCGCCGTCTCTCAGGGTTGCGGTCACGAGCTTGCGCACCACCGATCCGCGGATCGATTTTGCCCCCGCGTCGGACTTGTCGCTGAGGAAGGAGATTACGGAAGATGCGAGCGCCGAGATATCCGGACGCCCTTCTTCCGACCCCCGTTCATCGGTGTTGTTGTCAGTTGTCATGTCAACCCTCGCTACCATCCTCTTCCGGGCACCTCAAGAAGGCCGCCTGACCGATGGCGCACTCATTCTCCGCCATGGCCCCTGGAATGTCAAAGATAATTGACACTCAATTTGGGACAGGCAAGGAAAACAACATGATACCCCGCTATAAACTTCAATAAAAAAAGGAATTTTCGGTTGTGACGCCAGAATCGCGGCAAGGACAATGTGTCAGCTTCTTGAGTGTAAGTTATAGTTGACACTTTTGCCGGAACACCGTTACCTTCATTCAGCGAGGGATAATGGAATCGATATGGACCGGCACAACACCCAAGAGCGCGCACCCGCTTTTCTCTACACACCGGAAGAACGACAGCGCCGCGACAGCACCGTCTGGACGATGATCCAGGGCGTTCTGGCGCCCCTGCAATTCGTCGTTTTCCTCGTGTCCCTGGTGCTTGTGCTGCGGTATCTCGCTTCCGGGGCCGGATACGAGGCGGCGACGCTTTCGGTGATCGTCAAGACCGGCTTTCTCTATCTGATCATGGTGACCGGCGCGATCTGGGAAAAGGTCGTGTTCGGACAGTATCTCTTTGCGCCGGCCTTCTTCTGGGAGGATGTCTTCTCCTTTCTCGTGATCGCGCTCCACACCGCCTACCTCGCGGCTTTGTGGACCGCCGCGCTCTCTCCGGTGCAGGAGATGGGTCTCGCGCTCGCCGCCTATGCCGCCTACGTCATCAATGCCGGGCAATTCGTGTGGAAACTGCGGATGGCGCGGCTGCAACAGGAGGCGATGGGATGACCGACCGCTTTCCGCCGCCCCCCGCAAATGGCTGTGCCAATACCCCGGTTCTCAAGGAACGTGGCCAGCACGAGGTGTTCTGTGGGCTGACCGGGATCATCTGGCTGCACCGGAAGATGCAGGATGCGTTCTTCCTCGTGGTTGGCTCGCGCACCTGCGCGCATCTTCTGCAATCGGCGGCCGGCGTGATGATTTTTGCCGAGCCGCGGTTCGCCACGGCCGTTCTGGAGGAGACCGACCTGGCCGGTCTGGCGGATGCGCAGACGGAACTGGATCGCGTGGTGCGCGATCTGCTGGCGCGGCGTCCCGATATCAAGCAGCTCTTTCTGGTCGGGTCTTGCCCGTCCGAGGTCATCAAGCTGGATCTTGCCACCGCCGCGGAGCGCATGTCGGCGGAGTTTGCCCCGCATGTGCGCGTGTTGAACTATTCGGGGTCGGGCATCGAGACCACGTTCACGCAGGGCGAAGACGCCTGTCTGGCGGCGATGGTGCCGGTGTTGCCCAAGACGGATGCACGCGAATTGCTCGTGGTTGGCGCGCTGCCGGATGTTGTCGAGGAGCAGGCGCGCGGCCTGCTTGGCGATATGGGCATCTGCCCGATCCGCTGGCTGCCGGAAACGGACCGTCTGAGCGAGGTCGGTATCGGAGCAAACACGGTTTTTGCGCTGACCCAGCCCTTTCTGACGGAAACGCATGATGCGCTCATCCGGCGCGGTGCGCGGCCCTTGCACGCGCCTTTCCCCTTTGGCGAGGAGGGCACAACCGCCTGGCTTTCCGCCATCGCGCGGGAATTCGGCGTGCCGCAGGAGACGTTTCAGGCCGTGACCGAACGGCCGCGGGCGCGGGCGCGCAAGGCGGTGGCGCAAGCCTCCGAAGCGCTGAACGGGCGGTCGGTCTTCTTCTTTCCGGACAGCCAGCTGGAGATTCCGCTGGCGCGTTTCCTGACCCGTGAATGTGGCATGACGGCGCTCGAAGTTGGCGCGCCCTTTATCCATCGCGCGGTGATGACGCCGGATCTGGAATTGCTTGCCGAGGGGCCGGTGATCGCCGAGGGCCAGGATGTGGACCGTCAGCTCGACCGGTGCCGCGCGGCGGCGCCGGACCTCACGGTTTGCGGTCTTGGCCTTGCCAACCCGCTCGAAGCCGAAGGGCTGACGACGAAATGGGCGATCGAGCTCGTGTTTTCGCCGGTGCATTTCTACGAACAGGCGGGCGATCTTGCGGGGCTTTTCTCGCGGCCACTGCGCCGTCGGTCCCTGTTGCGGGTGGAGGCGGCCGAATGATCCCGTTCCTCCTCCTGAAAACCATATCCCGGGGCCTGCGGGCGCGTCCGAGGGCGATATCATGAAGCTGACCGTCTGGACATATGAAGGACCGCCCCATGTGGGCGCCATGCGGGTCGCCACGGCGATGAAGGGGTTGCATTACGTTCTGCACGCGCCGCAGGGCGACACCTATGCGGATCTGCTCTTCACCATGATCGAACGGCGCAACCATCGCCCGCCTGTCACCTACACCACGTTCCAGGCGCGCGATCTTGGCTCCGATACGGCGTATCTTTTCAAGGATGCCTGCCAGGCCGCCTATGACCGGTTCAAGCCGCAGGCGATGATCGTCGGGGCGTCCTGCACCGCGGAACTGATCCAGGACGATCCTGCCGGGTTGTCGGAGACCATGGGTCTTCCGGTGCCGGTGATCCCGCTGGAGCTGCCGAGTTATCAGCGCAAGGAAAACTACGGCGCGGACGAGACGTTTTACCGGATCGTGCGGGCGCTGGCGAAACCAATGGCGCGGACAACCCATGTGACGGCGAACCTGATCGGGCCGACGGCGCTGGGCTTCCGGCATCGCGACGACATCACCGAAGTGACGGCCTTGCTGGCGGACATGGGGATCGGCGTGAACGTCGTCGCCCCTTACGGGGCGTCTCCGGAGAACATCGCCCGCATGGGGGCCGCGCATTTCAACGTGCTGATGTATCCCGAAACCGCTGAAGCGGCGGCGCGCTGGATGGAAAAGGAGCTCGACCAGCCCTTTACCAAGACCGTGCCGATCGGCGTCGGTGCAACGCGCGATTTTGTCGCCGAGGTGGCGCAGATCACCGGTCTGGCGCCAGCCCTCGACGAAGACCGGCTGCGCCTGCCGTGGTACTCGGCCTCCGTTGACAGCACCTATCTCACGGGCAAGCGGGTTTTCCTGTTTGGCGACGGCACCCATGTGGCCGCCGCCGCGCGCATCGCGCGGGACGAGATGGGCTTCGAGGTGGTGGGACTTGGGTGTTACAACCGTGAGCAGGCGCGCCTGATCCGGACGGTTGCCAAGGATTTCGGTGTTCCGGCCCTGATCACCGACGATTACCTCGAGGTGGAACGTGCCATCGAGGACGCCGCTCCGGAGATGATCCTTGGCACGCAGATGGAGCGCCATATCGGCAAGCGGCTTGGCATCCCCTGTGCGGTGATCTCGGCTCCGGTGCATGTGCAGGATTTTCCGGCACGCTACAGCCCGCAAATGGGGATCGAGGGCGCCAACGTGATCTTTGACACCTGGGTGCACCCGCTTGTCATGGGTCTTGAGGAGCATCTCTTGACGATGTTCCGCGAGGATTTCGAGTTCCACGACGAGGCCGGGGCCAGCCATCACGGCGGCAAGGCCAAGGTGCGCGTCGCGGTGGCGGATGTTGAGGGGCCAGCCCCTCAAACTCCCCGGGATATTTCCGGCCCAAAGAAACAGGGCGCGGAGACGACGATCGAGGTTGTCTGGCTGCCCGCGGCGGAGCGGGAACTCAAGAAGATCCCTTTCTTCGTGCGTGGCAAGGCGCGGCGGAACACGGAGAGTTTTGCCACCGAGCGCGGGGTGTCGGAGATCAGCGTCGACACGCTTTATGAAGCGAAGGCCCATTATGCGCGATAGTTTCGAGCACCCCGTGGCGTATAACATCGCCATCATCACGCTGGATGCCCATGCGGCGGGACCGGTGGCGCGCGCGTCATTGCGTCTGGCGCAGGATTTTCCGGGGCTGACCGTCACGGTGCATGCGGCGGCGGAATGGGCGGAGAACCCGCAGGCGCTCGAAGAGACGCGCCGGGCGATTGCCGATGCGCATATGATCATTGCGAACCTGCTGTTCCTCGAGGAGCACATCGCGCCGATCCTGCCGGATCTCGAAGCCGCGCGGACCCGGGTCGATGGCATGATCGGAGTGATTTCCGATGCGCAGATCGTCAAACTCACCAAGCTTGGCAAGCTCGACATGGCCGCGCCGCAATCGGGGATGATGGCCCTGATGAAGCGGCTGCGGGGATCGTCCAAGCCCTCCAGCGAGGATGGCGAGAAGAAGATGGCGATGCTGCGTCGCCTGCCCAAGATCCTCAAGCTCATTCCCGGCAAGGCGCAGGACCTGCGGTCGTGGTTCCTCGTGATGCAATACTGGCTCGGCGGGTCGGACGACAATATCGAGGCCATGGTGCGCTATCTTCTGGGGCGCTATGCCAGGACGCGGAGCGAATGGCTTGGCGGCGATGCGCCCGCGCCGCTCGATTACCCGGATGTGGGGCTCTACCACCCTGATCTGCCTGATCGCATCACCACCGATCCGCGGGACATTCCGGGGCCGACCGGCGCGGAGGCAACCGTCGGCCTGCTGCTGATGCGGTCCTATGTGCTGGCGGATGATGCCAAGCACTACGACGCGGTGATCCGGGCCTTCGAGGCGCGCGGCATGCGGGTTTTGCCGGCCTTTGCCGGGGGGCTTGATTCGCGCCCGGCCATCGAGTCGTATTTCCGGGACGATGCAGGGGTGCGCATTGATGCGATGGTGTCGCTGACCGGGTTCAGCCTTGTGGGCGGACCCGCCTACAACAACAGCGATGCGGCGGTGGCTGTGCTCAAGGGGCTCGATGTGCCCTACCTCGCGGCGCATCCGCTCGAATTCCAGACCCTCGGACAATGGGCGGAGTCGGGTCAAGGGCTTGGTCCGATCGAGACCACGATGCTGATTGCCCTTCCGGAGCTGGATGGCGCCACATGTCCCACTGTCTTTGGCGGGCGGCACGGGCCCGAAGGGTGCAGAGGGTGTCAGTATACGTGTCCGGGGTCGGATCAGACCAAGGCCATGGCGCCCTGCCTCGAACGGATCGACTCGCTGGCGGAAAAGACGCTGCGGCTGGCGCGGCTGCGGCGGATGCAGAATGCCTCCAAGACCGTGGGAATTGTGCTCTTCGGGTTTCCGCCCAATGCAGGCGCGGTTGGCACGGCGGCGTATCTCAGTGTTTTCGAGAGCCTGTTCAACACGTTGAAGGCAATGAAGGCGGATGGCTACACGGTGGAGGTTCCCGACAGCGTCGCGGCGTTGCGCGAAGCGGTATTGACGGGCAACGCGGCGCAATACGGGCAGGAAGCCAATGTGGCGGCGCATGTGAGCGCGGATCATATCGTGGCCAATACACCGCCATTGAAGGCTGTCGAGGCGGCCTGGGGCCCGGCGCCGGGCAAGGTGCAGTCCGACGGGCGCGGCGTGTTTGTTCTGGGGCAACATTTCGGGAATGTCTTTGTCGGGGTGCAGCCTGCCTTCGGCTATGAGGGCGACCCGATGCGGTTGCTGTTCGAGAAGGGCTTTGCGCCGACCCATGCTTTTGTGACCTTCTACCTGTGGCTGCGCAACACGCTGCAGGCGGATGTGGTGCTGCATTTCGGGATGCATGGCGCGCTGGAATTCATGCCGGGCAAGCAGGCCGGGCTTGGCGCACGCGACTGGCCGGACCGGCTTATCGGCGAGATGCCCAACGTCTATCTTTACGCGTCCAACAACCCGTCCGAGGCTTCATTGGCCAAGCGTCGCTCCGGTGCCGTGACCATCACGCATCTGACGCCGCCGCTGGCACAATCAGGGCTTTACAAGGGGTTGCAGGAGCTCAAGGACAGCCTGACCCGCTGGCGCGAGATGGAGGGCGATGACCCGAACCGCGCGGAGATCGAGGCGCTGATCGCCGATCAGGCGGAGGCGGTGGATATGGCCGGTGTGGCGCCCGATGCGCTCTGGCTGAAGCTTCTGGAGACCGAGGATGCGCTGATCCCGGACGGGTTGCACATTGTCGGGCAGCCGTTTTCCGATGCGGCGCGGGCGGATTACCTCGCGCTGATCGAGGGTGCGGATGACGAGACGCGGGCGCGGGTCAATGCGCTGTTGCAGGAAGATCACGAGCTGCCGGCGCTGATGCGGGCGCTGTCGGGGCATTACATTGCGCCGGTGCCGGGTGGCGACCTGATCCGGTCGACGGATGTGCTGCCGACGGGGCGCAATATCCATGCGTTTGATCCGTTCCGGATGCCGACAGCCTTTGCCTGTCAGGATGGGGCGCGCCAAGCGGCGCTGCTCCTGGAGACCCACGAGACGCTGCCGCGGTCGGTCGCGCTGGTGCTCTGGGGTTCGGACAACATCAAGTCGGACGGTGCGCCTCTCGCACAAGCCTTGGCGCTGATCGGCGCGGCGCCGCGATTTGACAGTTTCGGGCGGATTTCGGGCGCGGATCTGGTGCCTCTGGAGACGCTGGGACGGCCCCGAATCGACGTGGTGATGACGTTGTCGGGGATATTCCGGGATCTGCTGCCGTTGCAGACGCGCATGCTCGCGGAAGCAGCGCTCAAGGCGGCATCGGCGGACGAGCCTCTTGAGCAGAACTTCATCCGGGCGCATGCGCTGGCCTATATGGACGAGCATGGCTGCGATCTGGAGACCGCGGCGCTGCGGGTGTTTTCGAACGCCGAGGGCGCTTACGGCTCGAACGTGAACGCGTTGGTCGAGAGCTCTGCCTTTGGCGATGAGGACGAGCTGGCGGATGCCTATGAGGCGCGCAAGAGCTTTGCCTACGGTGTGAACGGCAAGGCCAGTGCCAATGCCAAGCTGTTGCAAACCCAGTTGAAATCCGTGGATGTCGCCTATCAGAACCTAGAGTCGGTCGAGCTGGGCGTGACCACGGTGGATCATTACTTTGACACGCTTGGCGGAATCTCCCGCGCGGTGAAACGTGCACGCGGGGGCGAGGAGCCGGCCATCTATATCTCGGACACCACGCGCGGTGCGGGCAAGATGCGGACCCTGTCGGACCAGGTGGCGCTGGAGACCCGCGCGCGGTCGCTGAACCCGAAATGGTTCGAGGGCATGCTCAAGCATGGGGCCGAAGGCGTGCGCCAGATCGAGGCGCAGGTCACCAACACGATGGGGTGGTCGGCGACCACCGGCAAGGTTGAGCCCTGGGTCTATCAGCGGCTCAGCGAGACCTTTGTGCTCGATGACGCGATGCGCGCGCGTCTGGCGGAGTTGAACCCGACGGCGTCGAGCCGGATGGCGAACCGCCTATTGGAAGCGCATGACCGCAATTACTGGCAGCCGGATGCGGACACGCTCGCGGCGCTGCAGGATGCGGCGGATGCGCTGGAAGATCGTCTTGAGGGGGTGGCTGCGGAATGAACGGACCGATGCGCGATATGGCCGAGCGGGGTGAGAGGCCAGCCCCTCACACTCCCCGGAGTATTTCAGGACAGAAGAAACAAGGGGTTGGCGCCTCTGATGGGAGAATGGCATGAGCCCTCTGGATACAAAGAACCCGCCTGCGGCGAAAGCGGCGATGCGCGAAGCGGCCGGTCTGAAGGCGCGTGGCGTGACCGCGCCGCCCGTGCTCAGGGGGCAGGATGGCGAAGGGTCGGTGCAGGTGCACCAGGACGCGTCGATGAAGATCGAGGGGGCGCAGGTCTTTTCGGTCTATGGCAAGGGCGGGATCGGGAAATCGACCACGTCCTCGAACCTCAGTGCGGCGTTTTCCAAGCTGGGCAAGCGGGTGTTGCAGATCGGCTGCGACCCCAAGCATGACAGCACGTTCACGCTGACCGGGCAGTTGCAGCCGACGGTGATCGACATTCTCAAGGAGGTGGATTTCCACGCCGAGGAGTTGCGGCCCGAGGATTTTGTCACCGAAGGCTATAACGGGGTGATGTGCATCGAGGCCGGCGGCCCGCCCGCGGGCACCGGCTGCGGCGGCTACGTGGTGGGCCAGACGGTGAAACTGCTCAAGCAGCACCATCTTCTGGATGAGACGGACGTGGTGATTTTCGACGTGCTGGGCGACGTGGTCTGTGGTGGCTTTGCCGCCCCGTTGCAGCACGCGGACCGGGCCGTGATCGTGACGGCGAATGACTTTGACAGCATTTATGCGATGAACCGGATCATCGCGGCGGTGCAAGCAAAATCAAGCAATTACAAGGTAAGGCTTGCAGGGTGCGTGGCCAACCGGTCGCGCGAGACCGACGAGGTGGATCGCTTTTGCGAAAAGGTCGGGTTCAAGCGCATCGCGCATATGCCGGACTACGATGCGATCCGGCGTTCGCGGCTCAAGAAGAAGACGCTTTTCGAGATGCCGGACGAGGAAGACATCGTCATGGCGCGGAAGGAATACATCCAGCTTGCCGAGACGCTGTGGCGCGGCACGGAGCCGCTGGCGCCGGAGGCGATGCCGGACCGGGATATCTTTGAATTGCTGGGATTCGACTGATGCACAATCCATGCACAGAGCATGCACATGCCATGCGCATGGTTGCGCAGGCCCCGGCAGGGGCGACCGGGCTGTGGACGCGGCGCAGCGAGGTCATCGGCCGCTGGTCCGCGCCGGTGATGCGGCCCGGGCAGCGCGCCACGGCCTGTGTGCAGCGGGGGGGCGACCAGTGACCTATGACGTGACCCGCAACCGCGTTGAGGAATATTTCGACCGTTCCGCCACCAAGGTGTGGGAGCGGCTGACCTCCGATGCGCCGGTGTCGAAGATCCGCGAGACCGTCCGCAAGGGGCGCGATGCGATGCGGGCCAAGATGCTCGACGCGTTGCCGGCGGACATGACGGGGATGCGTGTGCTGGATGCCGGTTGCGGACCGGGGGTTGCCACGATCGAGCTTGCCGAGCGCGGCGCGGACGTGGTTGCCGTGGATATCTCGCCCTCCCTTGTGGAGATCGCGGAGCGTCGTTTGCCCGAGCATCTCGCGGCCAATGTCACGTTTGCGAGCGGCGACATGCTGGCCCCTGCGCTGGGCGGGTTTGACCACGTTTTTGCGATGGACAGCCTGATCTATTACACCGAAGCGGACATTCGGACCGCGTTGGCGCGACTCATGGAGCGCACCACCGGAAGTGTTGTTTTCACCGTTGCGCCCAAGACGCCGCTGCTCATGGCGATGTGGTACGCGGGCAAGGCCTTTCCCCGCAGCGACCGGTCGCCCGTCATGATCCCGCACGGGCCCAAGCGGCTCAGCCGGACGGTGGCCGAGACCGGCGCCCTGAGGGACCTCGGGCGCGTGTCTGTCGGGTTTTACATCAGCCAGGCGCTGGAGTGCCGTGCATGATTGTGACCCGCGCCCAGATTTCGAAGATCAGCACCCGGCTCCTGCCATTTGCAGATGCGGCGAGCGACGAGCTGCCGCTTGGCCAGCTTTTGCGCATGGCGTTGTTTCAGGTGTCGGTGGGCATGGCGGGTGTCATGCTGCTTGGCACGTTGAACCGTGTGATGATCGTCGAGTTGAGCGTGCCCGCCTTGCTTGTGGCGATCATGGTGGCCTTGCCGGTGCTGATCGCGCCGTTCCGCGCGCTGCTTGGGTTCAAGTCCGACAATTACCGCTCTTCGATCGGCTGGAAGCGTATCCCTTACCTGTGGTTCGGCACGCTGTGGCAAATGGGCGGGCTTGCCATCATGCCGGCCTGTCTTCTGGTTCTGGGGGGCGATGTCACCCATGAGGTGCCCTTTGCCGGTGAGGTGCTTGCAGCCCTGGCCTTTCTGATGACCGGTCTTGGCATGCACATGACGCAGACCGCGGGCCTTGCGCTTGCCGCTGACCGGGCGACCGAGGAAACCCGCCCGCGTGTTGTTGCGCTGCTTTACGTGATGTTCCTGATCGGCATGGGCCTGTCGGCGGTGGTGATCGGCTGGCTCCTGCGGGATTTCAGCGGCATCCGCCTGATCCAGGTGATCCAGGGCGCGGCGGTTCTGACCGTGGTGCTCAACCTCGTCGCGCTGTGGCGGCAGGAGGCGGTGCGCCCGATGAGCCGTGCGGAGCGTGAGGCGCCGGCGCCGCGCTTTGCCGATGCCTGGGCGGATCTGACCCGGGGCGGCACCGCCGGGCGGCTTTTGTTTGTCGTGTTCCTTGGCACCATGGCGTTCAACATGCAGGACGTTCTGCTTGAGCCTTATGGCGGCGAGATCCTTGGCCTGTCGGTGAGCGCCACGACCCTGCTGACCGCCGGGTGGGCCGCGGGCGCGCTGACCGGCTTCGCGCTGGCCGCGGTCTGGCTCAAGACGGGGATCAGCCCCTATCGGATGGCGGGGCGCGGGGCGCTTGCCGGGCTTGCGGCTTTCAGCGCGGTGATTTTTGCCAGCCCGATGAACTCCACCGTGTTGTTCTTTGCCGGGGCGATCATGATCGGCTTTGGCGGGGGCCTGTTCAGCATTTCCACACTGACCGCGGCGATGACCATGCCGGACACCGCAACCGCGGGCAAAGGGCTTGCGCTGGGCGCATGGGGCGCGGCACAGGCCACGGCTGCCGGCCTGTCGACCCTGATCGGCGGGGCGGTCCGCGACGGTGTGAACGCCGCCGTGACCACTGGCGCCTGGGGCGAGGCGCTCAACGATCCCGCGACCGGCTATTCGGTCGTTTATCACCTCGAGATCGGGCTTTTGTTCGTGACGTTGATCGCGCTCGGCCCGCTTCTCTCCCGTTCCCGTAGAAAAACACAAATAACGCAAGAAAACGCATCGCGGCTGGGTCTTGCGGATTTCCCAACGTGATCCCGGCCATCCCAGGAGGACAAGAACGATGACAGAAGACTATATTTTCGGCAATCTCGACCTGGCCAGCATCGCGCTCTGGCTGTTCTTCGGCTTCTTTGTCGCCCTGGTGATCTGGATCCAGCGTGAGAACCAGCGCGAGGGCTATCCGCTGCTTGACGAAGATGGCAGCGAAGCCGATGCGGGCGGCGTCTTCCCGAACCCCGAAGACAAGACCTTCATCCTGCCGCACGGGCGTGGCGAATATACCGTGCCGTCGGGGCAGACCCCGGAGCGGGGCGATATCGACGGTCTGCTGACCCGCGACTTCGACTCCGGAGGCTTTCCCTACAATCCCAAGGGTGACCCGATGATCGACGGTGTCGGCCCGGCCAGCTGGGCGCCGCGTCGCGATGAGCCGGAGCTTGATGGCAAGGGCCACCCGAAGATCGTGCCGATGTCGGCGATCGACAGTTTCGTGGTTTCCGCGGGGCGTGATCCGCGCGGGTTGCCGGTGACCGGGGGTGACGGCTCCATCGTCGGCAAGGTCACGGATATGTGGGTCGATGAGCCCGAACAGCTTGTGCGCTACCTCGAATTCGAACTCGACAGCGAATTTGGCGCCGGCACGCGGCTTGTTCCGATCACGCTTGTGCGGATCCTCAAGAACCAGGTCCGGATCCGTTCGCTCTATGGGCACAATTTTGCGGACATCCCCAAGCATCGTGCGCCGAACCAGGTGACGAAGCTCGAGGAGGACAAGATCAGCGCCTATTACGGCGGCGGCACCCTCTATGCGGATGAAGCGCGGCTCGAACCGCAGCTTTGATGACAGCCGGGGTCGCGGCCAGCCAGCCGCGTCCCCCTTTGCGAACTGGCGATACGGGGGGTAACCGATATGAGCCATGATGATTTTGCGACGGAGCCGATGCCGGGCCTGCCGGAACTGCCCCCTGAAGGGGAGCGGATCCTGTGGCAGGGCAAGCCGGACTGGTGGCAACTGGCCTGGGAAAGCCTGAGCCTGAAATGGGTGATCGCCTATTTCGTTTTTCTGACGGTCTGGCGGTTCATTGCGGTCTATGACCTGATGCCGTTTCAGCAGGCGATCGGTGCGTCGGTGCCGTTTCTGATCCTGTGCGGCATCGTGGTTGCGGTGCTGATGCTGGTGGCCTGGGTGCAGGCCTATACCACCGTTTACACGGTGACGAACAAGCGCGTTGCGATGCGCGTGGGTGCGGCGCTGACCGTGACGCTGAACCTGCCTTACACGCAGATCGCGAATGCCTCTCTGGCGCTGCGCAAGAACGGGACCGGCACGATCGCTCTCCAGCTCATGGACCGGTCGCCGCTCGGCTATGCCATGTGCTGGCCGCATATCAAGCCCTGGTCGATCCGCGACGTGCAACCAGCGCTGCGGTGCATTCCGGAGGCCGAGAAGATCGCCGGGATCATTGCCGAGGCCGCCGAGGCGCGGGTGTCGATGCCGCAGGTCGCGCGGGCATCGACGGTGCAATCCGGCGAAACCGGTGCGGGCCAGCGCGGCACGACCACGGTTGCAGCGGAATAAGGGGGAGGCGGTCATGACACAGAATGTTCGGATGAAATCCCCCGAGGATGAGCTGATCCCGCGCATGTTGGCGCGCGGGTTGTTCGGGATGATCGTGCTGTGCCTCGTTCTGGTGTCGGCGCATGTCTGGACCGGGCAGCCGGCCGGATCCGTTCCGCCCGTGAGCGAGATCAAGGCGGAGCGGTTGCTGTTCCTTGACGGTGACATGGCAGGCGCCGCGATGGTCCGCGATGCGGATGGCGCGGTGATTGCCGATCTCGGGCCGGAAGAAGGCGGGTTCATCTCGGGTGTGTGGCGCGTGCTGCAGCGCGAGCGGACAAAGGCAGGGGCGCCGCTTGATGGCCCGATCCTGCTGACGGCGTTCGAGAATGGCCGGATGGCGGTGACGGATCCGTCAACCGGGTGGAACGCGGACCTCATGGGGTTCGGACAAGACAACGCGGCAGCTTTCGCCAAGCTGCTCGTAGAGTGAGGGTCAGGCCTTTGATCACAGGGTTTCGGATCAGATCCGGGGGGCGCGATGCGGACCTTCGGGGAGACGGGACGGAGCCGGGTGACTCACAAGGCAATGGCGCTGAAACCGGGCGTGGGTTGGGGAATGGGAACCTGTCCTCCACCACCAACAGGCCCAAGTGACGAAAAGGGAACCAAACGATGGGACTACTGACCAAAGACATTGAGCGTGCGCCCTGCACGGTCGAGATCAGTCACAAGTTCGAAAGCCTGCATGCGCATGTGCGTTTCGACAATGGCGCGGTGATCTACCCCGGTGACGAAGTGCAGGTGAAGGGGCCGGAGATCATGGCGCCCTTTGGCGAGATCGTGCGCGAGCAGCGCGAGGCCGTCATCATCCGCGCCAGCAAGCTTGAACAGCTCTGGACCCGCCTCACGGGCGATTTCGAGGTCATGGAGCTTTGCGAATTTTCCTTCTCCGAGGAGGTCACGCTATGAACGTGCAGACACCCGACAGCCTTAAGCACACCGCCGATGCGACCACCGTCGAAGAGGGTCTTGCGATCCAGGAGGCGCAGGCCAAATTCGACAGCAAGGCGGCAACCGAAGTGGCGATGCAGAACACGCTTCTCACGCCGCGCTTCTACACCACGGATTTCGACGAGCTCGACAGTCTGGATGTGTCCAGCGTGCGCGAGGACTGGGATCTTCTGATCGCGCAGATGGAATCCGACCCCAACAAGGGGCATTTCAAGAAAAACGCCGATTGGGACACGGTTGACTGGGACAACATGGAGCCGGAGCTCAAGAAGGAGTTCATCGACTTCCTGATCTCGTCCTGCACGGCGGAATTCTCCGGCTGCGTGCTCTACAAGGAGATGAAGCGGCGCGGCAAGAACGGCGACATCGTCCAGCTTTTCCAACTGATGGCGCGGGACGAAGCGCGGCATGCGGGGTTCATCAACGATGCGCTGCGCGAGGCGGGTGTGGCGGTGAATCTCGGGTTCCTGACGCAGAAGAAGAAATACACCTATTTCCGGCCGAAATTCATCTATTACGCCACATACCTGTCCGAGAAGATCGGCTACGCGCGGTATATCACCATTTTCCGCCATCTTCAGGCGCATCCCGAGCACCGGTTCCACCCGATCTTCAAGTGGTTCGAGGAGTGGTGCAATGACGAGTTCAGCCACGGCGAGGCCTTTGCGCTTCTGATGAAAACCGATCCGAAGCTGACCTCCGGGCGCAACGTGCTGTGGATCAAGTTCTTCCTCACCGCGGTCTATTCGACCATGTATGTGCGCGATCACCAGCGCCCGGCCTTCCACAAGGCGCTTGGCGTGGATCCGGACTGGTATGCGCATGAGGTGTTTACCAAGACCTCCAAGCTCACCGAGCAGATCTTCCCGATCACGCTCGATATCGAGCATCCGCGCTGGCAGCGCAATCTGGAGAAGATGCAGGCGGCCAACGTGGATATTGCAGCGGCCAAGAAACAAGGTGGTGTCGCGGGCAAGATCAAGCAGATCGCCGCGACCGCGCGTGCGGCGACGGCGTTTTTCGCGCTCTACACCATTCCGGCCCAAAAGCACGACGTGCCTGAAAGCACCCGGTTGGTGCCGGCCTACTGACCGACGCGTGCGGGAGCGCCGGGGACACCTTGCGCGCCCGCCACGCGGTACCGGGGGTCCGCCCCCGAACGAAACTTGCGGATTGGAGGGCCAGCCCCCCAAACCACAGCCCGGATGGGGGGCCAGCCCCCCAAACCCCCCGGGATATTTACGGCCCAAAGAAACGCCCAGGGCCGATCTGAAACGGTGACCGGACTGCCCGGCGCCATAGAGAGACAAAAGGTGACTGATCTTGTTCCATGACCCTTGGATCGCGGCCTTTGTGGCCTTGTTCATCTGGTGGTTTTCCACCGGGGCGATCTTGTTTGTGGTGCGTTGGGCGGATCGGATCGGGCGGGGCAAGACCGCGACGCTGGCCGCGGTGCCGATGCTGCTTGCAGGGCTTTACGGGTTCTGGGCGACGGCGGACCAGCTGACGACCGGGTCGGTCTATCATGCGTTCCTGGCCGCCCTGGCGATCTGGGGCTGGATCGAGCTGGCCTTTCTGACCGGTGTGATCACGGGGCCGAACCTGCATGTCCTGCCGGTCCAGGTGCCGGCATGGGAACGCTTCATCCGGGCCTGGGGCACGATCGCCTATCACGAGATGCTTCTGGTCACGGTTGTGCTCGGCATGGGGATCTACGCGGCGCAGGCGGAGAACCCGTTCGGGTTCTGGACCTTCGCGCTTTTGTTCGTGGCCCGCATATCGGCGAAGTTGAACCTGTTTCTGGGTGTGCCCAAGATCAACACCGAATTCCTGCCATCCGCGCTGGCGCATTTGCCCAGCCATTTCCGCACCGCGCGGCTGAACTGGCTGTTTCCCGTTTCGGTCACGCTTTTGACGGCGGCCACGGCCTGCTGGCTGGAGCGGATCGTGACCGCGCAGAGCCTTGCGGATCAGATCGGCTTTGCCCTTCTGGCGGCGATGACCGCGCTCGCGCTTCTGGAGCATTGGTTCATGGTGCTGCCGCTGCCTGATGAAAAACTCTGGCGCTGGATGCTTCCCGCGCCCAACCACACGACAAAAAAGACCACGACGGAGGACGCCCATGGACTTTGACAGCTTGTTCAATGCCCAGCTCGACACCCTGAAGGAAGAGGGGAATTATCGCATCTTTGCGGAACTGGAGCGGAAGGCTGGCGCGTTTCCGCGGGCCAAGAGCCATGATGAGGATTGCCCCGACGAAGTGACCGTCTGGTGCTCCAACGACTACCTTGGCATGGGCCAGCATCCGGAGGTGATCGCCTCCATGCAGGACGCCGTGGCGCGCAACGGCTGTGGCGCCGGGGGGACTCGCAACATCTCCGGCACCAACCACCAACACAAGCTTCTCGAGGAAGAGCTGGCCGATCTGCATGGCAAGGAGGCCGCGCTCCTGTTCACCAGCGGCTACGTGTCGAACTGGGCGGCGCTGTCGACGCTGGGGTCACGGTTGCCGGATGCGGTGATCCTGTCGGATGCGCTCAACCATGCGAGCATGATCGAGGGCATTCGCCACGCGCGCTGTGACAAGGTGATCTGGAAGCACAACGATCCCGAGGACCTCGACCGCAAGCTGGCGGCCTTGCCCTCTAACGCGACCAAGATCGTGGCCTTCGAGAGCGTCTATTCGATGGATGGCGACATCTGTCCGATGCAGGAAATCGTGGAGGTCGCCGAGAAACACGGCGCGCTGACCTATCTTGACGAGGTGCATGCGGTTGGCATGTATGGACCGCGCGGTGGTGGGCTGAGCGAGGAGCTTGGGCTTGCGGATCGCATCACGCTGATCGAGGGCACGCTGGGCAAGGCGTTCGGGGTGATGGGCGGGTATATCACCGGCACCGAAGCCTTGTGTGATTTTGTCCGCTCCTTTGCCAGCGGGTTCATCTTTACCACCGCTTTGCCGCCCGCGGTGGCTGCTGCGGCGCGCACGTCGATTCGTCATCTCAAGACCTCGGATGTGGAGCGGCGCGCGCAGAAGGATCGGGTCGCCTTGCTGCGCAAGCAGTTGGACCGGATCGGTATTCCGCATCTGGACAACCCGAGCCACATCATTCCGGTGATGGTCAAGGATCCGGTCAAATGCCGGATGCTGGCGGATATCCTGATGCAGGATTACGGGATTTACGTGCAGCCGATCAACTATCCGACCGTGCCGAAAGGCACCGAGCGGTTGCGGTTTACACCGGGTCCGCTGCACACGGATGCGGATATCGAGCACCTTGTGATGGCGCTAACCACGCTATGGAAGCAATGTGCGATTGCGCATGCGGTTGCCTGAGGGAACCCGATCTGTCCTGAACTGTTGACACCTTGTATGCGGCGCTAGTTAATGCGCTGCAGGATCAATGGAGAAAGACCCATGAAACTCAAGATTGCTGTGGCGCTTGCGGCCACAACCCTCGCAACCGGCGCTTTTGCCGGTGGACATGCGTCCGGCGATGCCGGCGCGGGTGAGAAGGAATTCAACAAGTGCAAGTCCTGCCACATGATCCAGGACGCTGATGGCGAGGACATCGTACGCGGTGGCCGGACCGGGCCGAACCTCTATGCGGTCGTTGGCCGGAAAGCCGGCTCCGTTGACGGCTTCCGGTATTCGGATTCGCTGGTTGCCGCGGGCGAGGCCGGGCTTGTCTGGGACGAGGAAAACTTTGTGGCCTATTCGCAGGATCCCACAGGCTTCCTGAAGACCTATCTCGACGACAGCGGCGCGCGGGGCAAGATGTCCTATCGTGTGCGCAAGGAAGAGAACGCGGTCGACATCTGGGCCTATCTCGCATCGGTGAGCCCCGAGCCCGAATCCTGATCTGAAGTCCTGCGGGCCGTCAGGATCCGCAAATATCAACGCCATGACGCGTCGGGCCTTTGGCCCGGCGCGTTTTTTGTGTTTCGTGTTTGGGCGTTGATAGCGCATCCGGCATGGGCTTGCCGGATCTGAGCGCGTGGCTTGCGAGGGTGGCGGGCACTGATCGGTGCCTTCGTGGATGGCCTGGCGGGAGAGGCATCAAAGCGGGCGCCGGGCCGCGAACCGGCACGATGGCGACCGGGCAGCGGAGAGTGGGTCGTCATGACGGTGACCGGGCAGCGGAAGCCCAGTCGCCGAGATGCCCGTCGGGCCGCAGCGGGATGTGCGGGATCAGAGAGCAACCCGGCGCACGCCCTCCGACGTGGCAGGCAATGCCGATTTGTGCTAGACCGGTCGCGATCCGGATGCAGCGATGAGGGACGATCCATGGCGCGTTACAGGCAGGATCTTCCGCAGATGGAGGATGGCTTGTTCCTGACCTATGTGGGGATGGAAACGGATTTGATCTTTACCCAAGGGATCGACCTGCCGGGGTTCGCCTCCTATCCGCTATTGGACACAGAGGACGGGCGTGCGTTGCTCGAAGGCTACTACCGCGCCGTGATCGAGACAGCGCGGGAGGCGGGCGCGGGCGTTATCCTTGAAAGTCCGACCTGGGTGGCCAATCGCGACCGCGCGACGCAGATAGGATACGGTGCGGAGCGGCTGGCGGGGATCAACAAAGCGGCGATTGCGCATATGCAGCAGGCGCGCGACAGGTTTGGCGATCTCCCGACGGTGCTCAGCGCCAATATCGGACCGAGAGACGATGCCTATGCACCATCGGACCGGATGAGCCCGGAACAGGCAGACGCCTATCACGCGGAGCAGATCGCGGTGCTTTCGGAGACCGACGTGGATGTGATCAGCGGCTATACCCTCGCGTATCCGGAGGAAGCCATTGGCATTGCGCGGGCGGCCAGGCGATATGACCTGCCGGTTGTGATCTCGTTCACGGTTGAAACGGATGGGCGTTTGCCGACCGGGGCAACATTGGAAGACGCCATCGGGACCGTCGATGCCGCAACCGGAAGCCATCCGGCTTATTACATGATCAACTGTGCGCATCCGGACCATTTCGAGAGCGTTCTCGAAGAGGGTTCGTGGATGCAGCGGATCCGGGGCCTTGTGGCCAATGCATCGCGCAGCAGCCACGCCGAGCTTGACGCCGCCGAGGTGCTCGACGCGGGTGATCCTGCCGAGCTTGGACGGCAGCTCGCCGGGCTGCGACAGCGCTTTGGCCATATCAGCGTGCTTGGCGGATGCTGTGGCACCGATATGCGCCACATCGCCTGTATCGCGTCGCGCGCGCGCAGCGCTTGAACGCCCAAGGGGGCAACGCCCGAGGGGGACGGGCCGCCCCAAGATGTCGGGGCGCTCAGCATGATTTCAGCGGGGCAGGGGCCTGACGCGGCGCGTCAATTGGTGAACGTGGTCACCTGGCGGCCGAGACCGATCAGAGACCCGACAAGGGCGAAGATCGTCCGCGTGTTGTTGACCGGGCTTTCTGTGGCCAGAACCGTATCGCCATCCATGATGTGGAATTGGCGCGCGGCGAAGAGCCCGTCAGCGCTTGTCAGGTCAAAGGTAAAGACCACGTCGCGCTGATCCGGTCCCTGCATGCCGGGCTTGATATCCCGCGCGTCATAGGCCCGGAGCACGAGAACACCTTCGGGATTCGCACGGGCATCGGCCAGACCGCCCATCAGGGACATGGCTTCGAGCGCGGTGATATTGTCTTTGGGGAAGTAGATCAGGTCTTCTTTGCCCGACGCGCCGAAGGCGGTGAAGCTGCGGTCGTCCTCTTCGACAACCACCGTGTCACGCGGTTGCAAAAGCGCGTTGTGGGAGCCGTTTGCGGTCAGGCTGTCGGCGGAGATCTCGTAGGTCTTGGAGCCGCGCAGGAGCCGCACGCGCGGGTTGCGCAAGGTGGGGGGGATGCCGCCCGCGTCGGCCAGAACGTTGAGGATCTTGTAATTGCGGGAAGGCATCGGGAAGGCGCCGGGCTGGGCCACGCCGCCGACCACGTCGACCGAGTGGTCACGGCCCTGTTTGAGGGTCACCTGGACCTGGGCCGAGGGCGCCAGCGGTTCGAGCCGGGACTGGATCTTGCTGCGCGCGGCGGCAGGGGTGAGGCCGCGCACACCGACCTTGTTCACATAGGGCAGGAAAATGGAGCCGTTGCCGTCGACTTCGACGGGCGGCATCTGGATGAAGCGCTGACCGGGTGTGGTGAGCAGCGAGTTATCCTGGCTGTCCCAGATGGTGATATCGAGCATGTCACCGGTGCGGATCACCGAGGCGTTGGCCCCGCTGGACGTGTTGGGCCAGTTGTAATGCGTCAGGTAGATCGCGTTGGGCCATTGCTTGAGCATCGGCGTGATCTCGCGCGTGACCTCAACAACCTGAAAGGTGGGCGTATCCGCCCCGCTTTCGTTGACGATTTCGGATTCGATTGCCGCGCCTCGGGGCAGAGCGCAGGCGGCAAGGGAGAGCGTCATGAAAAGGGCAACGCATAGCTTGAGAACCGGTGTCACATCCTGTCTCCGCGAAATTTGATGCGTCTCATTTCTGATAATGATCGACATATCTGGCAGCATTGCGTCTGTGATAGACGCTCGGCAAGAGGATGAAAAGAAAATTGGCGTTCTGGCGTGTCCCTGTTGCCTCGGCTTTGTGAAACGAAGCGGCGGGAAACGGCCAGATCGGCCCTTGACGGGGCGCGTCTGGCGCGGTTTGGAAGAACGGGTCCGCCGCATCCGCTGCGGAGCGGCATCAGCGGGGCTTTGGCGCCCGGAGCCAGCTGCGCAGGAAGCGTCGTGATCCCGGCTGCCGGCGGCGGCACGCAAGCGCGCGGCGCGAGACAGGCAGGGAGTGGGCATGACACCGGCGAAACGCATCATGGACCTTGTGGTTGCGCTTGGCCTTGTGGTGTTGCTGGCTCCGTTGATCCTTGGCGTGGCGCTGGCCATTGCACTCCGCGACGGGCGGCCGATCCTGTACCGGGCCGAACGCATGAAGACACCGGAGACCGGGTTCCTGCTCTGGAAATTCCGGACGATGAAACCCGATGAGGCGGATCGCGGCGTTTCCGGTGGGGACAAGGCGTCGCGGATTACCCGGACGGGCCGGGTCTTGCGGCGCACGCGGCTCGATGAACTGCCGCAGCTCTGGAACGTGTTGCGCGGCGATATCAGTTTCGTGGGGCCGCGCCCGCCGCTGCGGCGCTATGTGGAAATGTTCCCGGAGATTTATGGCCCGGTCCTTGAGGCGCGGCCGGGGATTACCGGGCTGGCGACGCTGGCCTATCATCGGACCGAGGAACGGCTTCTTGCGGCGTGCCGGACGGCGGACGAGACCGAGGCGGTTTATGCACGGCGCTGCGTGCCGCGCAAAGCCCGGCTGGATCGCCTCTATGCAAGGCGGCGCACGGTATGCTCGGATTTCAAGCTCATGCTGGCGACGGTCTTCAGGGGCATTTCGCTGCATTGAACTAGGATTGCCCGGCGGTTTCCGGCAGAATGGCTGTGGTGTCAGCGATCTGTCTCAAGACGGGAAGCGGTGCCTGGGTTGGCGGCGTGTCTGGCGGATTCGGTCGGGTGTCGGAGCATGGTGTTTGTCGGGCATATGTGGCGCGCAACCCGGCCTATACGCCGCCTGCGCCGGATTGGATGCCGGGCGATGAGGGGCGCGCGGGACCGGGGGACGCAGACAAACGCCTGCGTGGGCGGAGCGGGTGGCCCGAGCCCGCCAGAAGCCTGGAACAACGGGTCGTTGAGGACTGCCTCGCTGGACCCCGCCACAGATGCGGGCCGACCGCAGGGACAACACGATTGCCGGGGGACGAGATCCCACACTGCACAAGGGCGGGAAGCCAACCCCGGGACCGCACAATGGCTGGGGAACAAGATTCCGGTCCGCACAATATCTGGCGGGCCAGCCCCCAGACCGCACGACAGCTGGGGGGCCAGCCCCCCAGACCGCGCAATAGCTGGGGGGCCAGCCCCCCAGACCCCCCGGAGTATTTTCCGACAGAAGAAACACACGCATGGCCGATCGTTGCAGCGTGGTCAGGGGTGTGTGCGCAGGATCGGTCAGAGGCGTGGGAGCGGCGCATTCCTGCGCATGATAGCAGCGGGGTTCAGCGACGCAGCACCTGCGTTGTCAGGTAGCCATAATAGTCCGAGATGAATTGCCGCGCAGAGAGGATCTGGCCATTGCCATCGACGAGGAACGTGTTCGTTATTGCACCCGCATCGGAGCGGCATTGGGCCGTCATCACGAGGCCGCTTGTGTTCAGCTCGCCGATCTGGACCGGGCTGGCCGCGCCGCGCGACACCTGGCATTGATACTGCGTGGTCTCCGTCACACCCTCGGGCGTGAGGTGGCGCAGGGTATAGGGGGCGGATCCGCCGATACGCGAGCCGATCAGGCGATAGAGCGCGTCTTCCTCCGAGGACATCAGATCTCCGCCAAGACCCCGCGTCGACGTGATCATGCCGCCACGGGTGATGACCGCTTCGCGCGTTGAGGTTGCGTAGGTGCGGTAGGGTCCGTTGCGCGCGATATCCACCATGATGAACTGCTGCACCGGCTCTTCGGATTGCATCAGCGACAGGGGGCGGTCGGTGGCGGCCAGCGCGGCGGACACGGCATTGGTGTCGAGCCCGCGGACCTCGGTGTTCTCGCCGCGATTGGCGATATTCTCGCGCACCGCAGTGGCGATCTCGCCGAAGCCGGTATCCTGTGAACTGCATGCAGCGAGCGATGCGGTCAGCAGGACTGTCAAAGCGGTGCGGATCATGCCTGTGCCAATCATCGCCAGAACCTTCCCCAGCTTTCCGCTACCTTGGGCTCGTGGTAGTCGCGGACCTTGTTGTAGAGTCTGCCCGACACCTGCACGCGGGCGCCGCCGTCGCGCGTGATCGGCTTGATGTTGACCGTGCGATCCACGCGCGAGGGTTTGCCGATCAGGGTCGAGAGTGGCAGCGTGATGCGGATGCCCTTGTCGAAGGACCCTTCGCCGAAATCATCAGCGGACACATCCGTCAGGGTCGCATAGGCACCGACCCGGAAGCCATTGGCGAATTCGCGGTCAAGGGACACGGTGGCACCGTAATCGCCCGCCAGATAGCGGCCCATGTCGAGCTGGCCGTGGAAGCCATTGCCGAAATCGTAATAGGCCGACACGTGGCCATTGACCTTCGGGAAGGACCGTTCGATCCCGGTGACGGGGTCGGTGGTGATGTTATCCGTCACACCGAACATCTGGTCGAATTCACGGCGCAGAACATAGTTGAGTTCCGCACCCAGCGCGAGCCGGCTGTCGACCGGTTTCCAGAGCATTTCAGCCGATGCGCCGGCATACATCCGTTCCAGATAACCCACCGTGAACCGGCCATAGAGGTTCTTGCCCGGACGGCCATACAGCGCCAGCTGGAGCCGTTCGATGGAGGGATCGCCTTGTGCGTTATACTCGGCGAAATCCGTCCGCACGCGTGGCAGTTCGGATTCGTCGCGGCGTTTGATCTTGTCGAGATTGCCAAAGGCGGCCTTGGTCACGGAGCCCGACAGCACCACATTCGGCGTGACCGACCAGGAAGCCGAGAGCCTTGCGCCAAATTCGCCGCGCAACGGATTGTCCGGATCGAAGGCGGAGACGCGGAAATACGGCGAGAGGCCCCAAGTGAATTTTGGATAGAGCTGGGCGTCCGCCGGCGGGGTCCGGCCGAAGGCGTCGATGATGGAGGTGCGGGCGAGCATCACGTCTGCCGCGTCGTTCTCGTGGCGCTCGATATCGCTGCGCCGCATGACGACGGCGGACATGGGCATGCCGCTGACCACCGGGATGATCACGAATTCCTCGATGGAATCGGGCAGTGTCCGGCTCATCGCGCGGGCGAGACGCCCGAAGGCTTGCGCCGGCGCACCATAGCGTTCGTTCGCGACACGGACCGTGGCCCGGCGGGCGTCAAGCTGCACCGCTTCGAGCACAAGCCCTTCATTGACTGCGAGTCCACGCAGTTCAGCACTGACCGAGGCGGTTTGGGTCTCGTCGCCGACCCAGCCGAGGCTTGCGGCGGAGGTCAGGGCACGCCGTTCGACCGGCAGCGGCGCTTTCTCGATCCCGCCGGGCACGCCGAGCGTCTTGGGATTGGTGGCGAAGGACAGCTGCGCGCCGATCTCGTTGCCGTAAGCGTGGTAGAGGGAGAGTTGAACGCCGCTCTGGAACCGGTAATCGACGCCAAAGTTCCAGGGGCTGTTCCTTTCGAACTCGCCGCGCGTCTCTTCAAACGTATAAGCATCCGGCGAATACTCGACCTTGAAGCTCAGGCGATCGTTGACCGCATAGCTCAATCCGCCAAAGGCCGAAACGTCGCCGCGGAACCAACGGTCATAGGTTGGCACACCCCCTTCGCCGAGGAGCACTTCGGGACGGCTGCCGGTATTGCCGATCGGGTTGGTCCCGGCAAAGCGGCCCCAGCCAAGACCACCGGTGGCTTTCAGCCCCGGTGCCAGCGTTTTGGTGGCCACAAGATATTCGCCGCTATAGACACCGGTGCCGATGAAATCGCGCAGACCGATCGCCACGGCGGGGCGGATCTTGCCCTCTTTGAGGATCTGGTATTGCAGGTCGAAACTGCGGTCGTAATAGGTGTCCTGATCCGCGGCGCTGGGCACGTCGAAATTGGCGATGGAGGCATAGCGGAAGCTGACCGTCAGGCGGGGCAACAGCTGAAACGCCAGCGTGCGGCGCTTGCTGTCGCCGAGCGCGGAGAAGGTGCCCGCGATCTCTGCATCGGGCATCGCCTCTGCGGTCGGCATATCGATCAGACCCGGCAGGCCGAAGCTGTTGAAGCGCACCGCATCACGCCCTTCCGAGGCGGAGGGCGCGGCCCAGACGGTTGTCATCAGGGCTGCAAGTATTGCTGTCCGGGCGGTTCTGGAAAACCTCTTGCCGATCATCCTGTATGCCATGTCGCTGCCTCTTGCTGACCGTGGTTCCTTGCTAGTCGTTTTGCCTGAGACTGTCCATGAGGAGCAGCGCGGCATCGGCGGTCTGTCGCATTTGCAGCACGGCCGATGAAAGCGGCGCCTTAACGCAACATTTTTAATTGTTAAGCGGGTGGTAATGTCTCGGCTGTAAACCGGCTCTCGGTGGGGAGAATGGGTGATTGTGATGAGTGCGGACAGCAATGTCGCGCCGATCATCATCAAGAAGAAGAAGATCGTGCAGGGCGATGGGCACCATGGCGGCGCCTGGAAAGTTGCCTATGCGGACTTCGTAACCGCCATGATGGCCTTCTTCATGTTGATGTGGCTTTTGAATGCAACGACCGAGAAGCAGCGCAAGGGGATCGCTGATTATTTTAGCCCAACCATTGCCATATCACGCGTGTCCGGTGGCGGAAACGGAGTGCTTGGCGGCGAGACCGTGTTCGCGCAGGACGAGCTGACCCGGATGGGCACGGGTTCGAGCGGTTATGTCGAACAGCTTGCGATTGACGAGCTGGGCAACAACGACCCGGTTACCATCGACCCCGTGACGGAGAACCTGCTTCAGTCCGCCGATATGCTGTCCCTCGAAACGGTGGAAGAACGGCTGGTTGGCCGGTCTGGTGAAAGCCTGATCGAAGACAACATCATGCGGCATGTGATCAGCGAAGTCACCGATGAGGGGCTCAAGGTCACATTGCGTGAAACGGCGGATCAGCGCTTTTTTGACGAGACAGGGCAGCCGGAGCCGATCCTCATGCAGTTGGCGCAACGCATCGTGGCGGCTTCGGAAGACATGGATCACGGCGTTGCCATCGAGGCGCATACAGCGTCCTTTCCGCTGGTGATGGCACGCGATCCGTCATGGGACGTCTCCAACCAGCGGGCGCATGATTTCCGCACGTTGCTGGTGGCGGAAGGGTTCGAATCCGATCGCGTGGCACGCGTGACGGCGCATGCGGATCGCGAGCCGGAATATGACAACCCCCTGGACCCAAGGAACAACCGGATCGAGGTGATCTTCCTCACAAGAGGCTGAGTTTTGGGGAGAATTGGGGAGGATTTTATCTGTTAGGGCCGTCTTAAGCCTGATCGCCGTAAACCTGTTCGGGATTTACGAGACGACAGCAGAAAGGCGTGTCATGACGATTTCATCCTCCCTCAATGCCGGTGTGGCCGGTTTGTCGGCCAATGCGAGCCGCCTCGGGACAATTTCTGACAACATCGCGAACGCATCGACGGCGGGATACAAGCGTGTTGAAACCGATTTCCAATCCATGGTTATTTCGCAGGGCGGTTCGCAATATACTGCGGGTGGCGTTCGAACGACCACGCAGCGGATGGTCGACCAGGCCGGGGCCCTGGTCTCGACCAACAACGCCACCGATCTGGCAATCCGGGGCGATGGTTTCCTGCCGGTTGTGAAGGCGACGGAAGTCCGGTCCGGTTCCGCGGACACGCAGATGTATCTTGCCACCACAGGGTCGTTCGAAGTTGACGCGGACGGATATTTGCGCACGGAATCCGGTCTGCTCCTGATGGGTGTGCCCGCCAATGGGGACGGCTCGATTCCACCCTTCTCGCGCGATACCGACTCGTCGCTAGAGCCCATCCGCATGAATCTCGACCAGCTGTCGGCCGACCCGACGACATCAATCTCGCTTGGGGTGAACCTGCCCTCGACAGAGACGAATGAAGCGGGCGCCGGGCTTCCGATGGAGCCCAAGAACATTCAGTATTTCGACGATTTCGGCGCAGCGCAAAGCCTTGATGTGACGTTCACGCCCACCCCTGCGGCGGCCGGGGCGCCGCAGACCAATGAATGGAATATGAGCATTGTCGACAACGCCACGGGAACGGTGATCGGCGATTACGTCATCACGTTCAACGACGGCACAGCCGCTCCGGCGGGTACAATCTCGACGATCGCTGAAACCGTCGGTACGGCCTATGATCCGATCGCAGGCGTGGTCACCGTGACGACCGCGAGCGGCCCGATCGAGATCGATCTCGGGCCAGCAGATCGCATCGGCCCGATGCAGCAGCTGGCTGGTGAATATTCGACGTCGAGCATTGAGGTTGATGGCTCCGAAGTGAGCCTGATGACCGGTATCGAGGTGGACGAGAATGGTTTTGTACAGGCGTTCTTCGACAGCGGCGCAACCAAGACCATCTACCAGATTCCGCTGATCGACGTGGCAAATCCGAATGGCCTGAAAGCGTCGGATGGACAAATCTATTCCGTGACACCTGAAAGCGGGGACTTCTATTTGTGGAACGCTGGCGATGGCCCGGTTGGCTCGGTTGTGAGCTTTGCACGGGAAGAAAGCGCCACAGATGTCGCGAGCGAACTGACCGACATGATCCAGACCCAGCGCGCCTATTCGACAAACGCCAAGGTCATCCAGACCGTCGACGAAATGTTGCAGGAAACAACCAACATCAAGCGATGACGTCTTTGACCAGCCGCCAGAAAGGATCAAGCCATGTCGCTTAACGGTGCATTAAATAGCGCTTTCAGCGGGCTGCGCGCAAACGCGCGCGCCGCTACGCTGGTATCCACAAATATCGCAAACGCGACCACAGAAGGATATGGCCGTCGCGTACTCAATGTCTCGCCCGAGGTTGTCGGCAGTTACGGCGGCGTCAAGATCAACGGGGTCTCACGTATCGTGGACCCCGCAATCATCTCGGATCGGCGCATCTCCGATGCCGCCACCGGCGAAAATGATACCCGCTACAATTTTTCCAAGAGCCTCGAAACCGCGTTTGGCGTTGCCGGCGATCCCGGATCTCTGCAAGACATGATGACCCGTTTCGAGAATGCCTTGTTGACAGCCTCGACCAACCCAGCGTCGAAACAACGCCTGGACGGTGTGGCCTTCGCCGCAGATCAGCTCGCGACCAAGCTCAACAGCCTGTCCGCGCGGGTCCAGCAAGAACGGAAAGACGCTGACAGCCAGATTGCACTGCAAGTACAGCGCCTGAATGATGCGTTGGCCCAAGTCGACGCCTTGAATGTCGATGTAAAGAAGGCCTCGGTTCGGGGTGGTGATCTCTCCAGCTTGCTTGATGAGCGACAGCGGGTGATTGACAGTATCTCCGAAATTGTGCCGATCCGGTCTGTTCCGCGGGAAAATGGCGAAGTCGCTCTTTTCACGACCAAGGGCGGGACCCTGCTCGATGGCCGCCCGAGTGAATTCGGTTTCACCGCCTCCAACACCATGTCACCAAATATCAGTTTAGCAGCTGGTTCGCTATCGGGTCTTACAGTCAATGGTCGTCCAGCCAATCTCGCATTTTATGACGGCGGGACGCTTGCGGCCAATTTCGAGATCCGCGACACGCTCGCGCCGCAATCACAGGCGAAGCTGGACGGGGTTGCCAGGGATTTGATCGAGAGACTCGGACCAGGCGGGCCGGATGCTACCTTGAGCCTTGGTGATCCGGGCTTCTTCACTGATGCCGGAGCTGCCTTCGACCCGATCAATGAAGAAGGAATTTCCTCGCGAATCTCCCTGAATATGGCTTTGCAACCGTCAAACGGTGAAACCTGGCGTATCCGCGACGGAATCAACGCTCTCACTCAAGGGGAAGTTGGCAATGGTCAATTGATCTTGGATCTGTCGGCAGCACTTGAACGCAGAAATCCACCTTCTTCCGCCGCGCTCGACACCGTGTCACGTACTGTGGCGCAGCAAATGACCGAACTTACTGCCGGCGTTTCTGCTGATCGTGTCCGTATTGAGAACCAGAAAGCCTTTTTGGTCACACAGAATATGGCACTTAAAGAAATCGAATTTAGCAAAGCTGTCGATACCGATCAGGAACTACAAATCTTGCTGGAAATCGAACAGAATTATGCAGCCAACGCCAGAGTTATGACGGCCGTTGATGAAATGCTCCAGCGCTTACTGAACATATAAGAGGATGACACCATGGACTCCATTGGCGATCTAGCTCGAACATTTGTTCTGCGGAGCAACCAAACACGTCTCCGTGCCGAAATGGATCAGCGCGCAGTTGAGATAGCGACGGGCTTTACCAGCGATCCTACAAAACGTCTAGGAGGCGATGTTGCTGGGTTGATTTCCTTGGACAGATCGATGGCTCGACTGGAAGCATTTCGCATTTCTACCGCTGAGGCTCGATTTGTAACGCAAACGATGCAGTCCACCCTCGAAGAGATTCAAACACGCGGCGAAAGCGTATCTCAAATACTGATTTCTGCGGAATTGACCCCCACCGGCAATCTCTTGGAGACAATGACAGATGGTGCGGAAAGTGCTCTTGAGCAAACGATAAGTGCCCTTAACCGGAGCGTTGCAGGCCGATCTTTATTTGCCGGTCGCGCTACCGATCAAATTGCAGTTGTTGACAAAGATACATTGATTTCCACAATCCGCTCCGGATTGACAGGTCTCACACAGAAAGCTGATATTGAGGCAGCTCTTAATAATTTTTTCTCAGATGGTGGCGACTTCGATTCGCTCATGTACCAAGGATCCCAATTGAATCTAGCGCCGATTCGAATAAGTGACACGACTGAAGTAAGAATTGATATTCGCGCCGACAGTCCTGAACTAAAGGACACTCTGAAGTCTCTTGCACAAGCGGTCCTCGCGAACGATCCAGGGCTGAATTTGAAAACGGAAACCCGCCTTGAGTTAATTAAGCAGTCAGGTGAGGACTTGCTGGAAAACCAAGGCGATCTCATCAAGACTCGTGCAGCATTGGGCGCAACACAGGCTCTAGTCGAAGAAAATTTGAAAATAGTCGAAAATAGTACAACATCATCAAGCATAACAAAGTTGGAGCTTGTTGGTATCGACCCCTATGAAAGTGCATCAAGGTATGAAAATATAAGAGCCCAGCTTGAAAGCCTGTATGCTATCACCGCACGCTCTCAAAGACTTTCGCTGGCAGAGTATTTGTAATGAACAGAATATTTATATTTTTAATATGCGTTTGTTTCTCAACTGCAGTCTTGGCGCAATCGGTTCGTATTAAGGATTTGGTCGAGATAGAAGGTGTTCGATCAAACGATCTTGTCGGGTACGGATTGGTTGTTGGTCTAAATGGAACTGGTGATGGGATTCGAAACGCTCCATTTACCGAAGAAATAATGTCCAATATCTTGGAGCGGCTAGGAGTAAATGTTTCTGGTGAGCAGTTCAGACCACGAAACGTTGCGGCTGTTTTGGTAACAGGAAAACTTCCGCCATTCGCAAGAGCAGGAAATCAAATTGACATAACGGTTTCTGCAATCGGTGATGCAAAGAGCTTGATGGGCGGAACACTCATTATGACGCCTCTCAACGCCGCAGATGGTCAGATTTATGCGGTAGCGCAAGGTTCCATCATTGCGGGTGGTGTTGAAGCAGAGGGAGATGCTGCACGTATAGTGCAAGGTGTTCCAACATCTGGCGTTATTCCGTCTGGAGCCCGGATAGAGCGTGAAATTGATTTCAATTTTGCGAAACTCACTTCACTTATTTTGGCACTTCGTGAACCTGATTTTACAACAGCCGCGCGCATAGAAGCGGTAATAAATAGCGAGTTCAATAAATCTGTAGCACTCATGGAAGACGCTGGCACCGTGAGAATTTCACTACCGAACTCAGAGCTCACCTCACCGGCCAAACTCATAGTTCGAATTGAAAATATGCTTGTACAGCCAGAGCGAAAAGCCCGAGTGGTGGTTGATCAAAGGTCAGGTACAATTGTGATGGGTGCAGATGTAAAAATTTCCCAGGTCGCGGTTTCACAAGGCAATCTAACCCTCCGTATCCAAGAAAATCCAATAGTGGTTCAACCCAATCCATTCTCAGATGGCGAATCCCTTATCGTTCCAAGAACCGAAATTGAGTTCGATCGGGATCCGGAGATCAAACTAGCAGAAATTCCATCGACTGCTTCTTTAGCTGAAGTAATCTCCGGTCTAAATGCACTTGGCGTAAGTCCTAGGGATATGATTGATATTCTAAAAAGTATAAAGGCAGCCGGAGCTCTCCACGCAGAATTTGTCATAATGTAAAAGCTTTATAAGTAGAGTAATCTTTAAGGATTGACAAAATGCTTGGAATAATTGGAATAGCAACTATCTTCGTAATGGTATTTGGCGGATATACACTAGCAGGCGGCAAATTTGGAATAATAATTAAGGCGCTACCATTCGAAATGATGATGATCTGTGGCGCCGCTCTCGGAGCATTCTTAATTAGCAATGACGGCACGACAGTTAAGTCGGCAGGAAGGGATATTGGAAAGGTATTTAAGGGCGCTAAATGGAGGAATAACGATTATAAGGATCTGCTGTGCTTGCTGTATGAGCTCTTGCGCATTGCGAAGAAAAGCCCCGTTGCAATAGAGGAGCATATAGAGAACCCTGGTAGCTCAGAAGTCTTTGTAAGGTATCCAAAAATACTTAGTGACAAATATGCAATAGAAATCATTTGTGATACACTTCGATCAGTTTCGATGAATTATGATGATCCACACCAGGTGGAAGAAATATTAGATAAGCGTATCGAGGCGCTGCATCATCACTCACTTCATTCAAGCCATGCTTTACAATCGACAGCCGACGCTCTGCCGGCGTTAGGAATTGTTGCAGCTGTTTTAGGAGTAATAAAAACCATGGCCTCAATTGATCAACCACCTGAGGTTCTTGGAAAGTTGATCGGTGGCGCATTGGTTGGTACGTTCTTGGGTGTCTTCCTAGCCTATGGTTTTGTAGGGCCATTTGCGAACAAAGTAAAAGCAATCGCTGAAGAGGACATGCTATTTTATAAGCTGATTCGAGAAGTGCTGATAGCAAGTTTACAGAACCATACCGCAAACATTTGTATTGAAGTTGGTAGGCAGAATATGCCGAGTGCCATTCGACCAACATTTGTCGAACTAGAGGACGCCCTGCGAAGCATTAAACAAGAGGTTGCATGAGTGTGAGAAAGGCATTGATTTACTTTATGTTCGTGGCCTCGTCTGCAAGTGCGCAAAGCGTTCTAGTAAAGTCTGGTGACCATGAAGACTTTAGTCGATTGGTATTCTATATTTCGGACGAAACCGAATGGTCTCTACTGCATAACGACCGGAAGGTTTACTTGAAAATTCTTAGTGCAATTGATGGCTTTGATCTTTCGACGGTCTTTGATAGAATAGGAAAAAGTCGAATACTGTCAATTGAAACTTCGTCGGACGGAAGCGGGGTGGAGATTGAACTTAATTGTAGTTGTTTGGTAGAATATTTTAAGCAATCAGCAGAGCTATTGGTGGTTGATGTGAAGGATAAACAGGTAAATGTTGAAGCTGAGGTTGCAATAAATGATTATTCTCAACGGACGTCACTCATTCAGGATTTTGGATATTTACCAAATACATTTAACCTCTTCGAAAAAAGAGTTGTTGATCATTTGGCTGATATCCATGTTACACGTGGATACCTCGAAGATAGCCACCTTATCGGCGGAAATTCTGAGGTTATAATAGCTCTCCATGAAAAAGACAATCTAAATAAAAATATTGAAGAGCAAAAATATTTTTTAGATGAAAATGTAGCAGAAAATTTTGGCGTTTTAAGGACCACAAGCCTAAACAATTCAGTATTAGATGTGGATTTAGAGTGCGGCTCGGGTTTTGAATTCAATGATTTGGCGGACGAGAACAACGAATCACTTATTGATCTGTACTCTAAATTGTATGATGTAAATGGAGGGGTAGAAAAAAAGGTCGTGCAGGATTTAGTAACGAATTTATTATTGATTGGATTTGGATCAGAGGCTAGATCTTTATTGCAAAATAGCGAAATTGAAAATAAAGACGTACTGATGGCAGTATCTTACATTGTATCGAATGAAATCGATTTTATTAGATCATTTCGCATAGAATCTTACTGTATCAATGAGAAAGATCTATGGCATTTGATCTTGGGTAGTACAGAGGGATTTTATAATTTGGAGCAAGCGATGTCTCAATATGAGATGTTAGAAACGGAAGTAAAAGGAAGACTCGCGAAGGCTTTAAGGGATGCGCTAATTTCGAAGCAGGAAAATTCAGTTGCAAGTCAACTACTCAAAAAAATCAAACTCTATGAATGGGGAAATGATTCACCTCTAAGTGAAGCTAGCGGGGTGACTGGGGATAATATTGAAAGTCTAAGTGAATATCATGATATCATCAGATATGTTGAAGAAATTCTGAATAATGATCGCGCTATCAATCCGGAATTGATAACGTTGCTTGAGGCATATATGAAACAATATAAGGGGCATAGCGTAGAGGAAAGATTAAAAGAAATATGGCTGAAGGTTCTTATAAGGGATGGAAAAGTTTCGTCGGCTCTTGAAGAAATCGAAGATGATCAAATAAATATTTCCTCTGAAAAGAAGCAAAAAATTGCACAAGCAGCTTGGGAAGCAGTTCTATTAGAGGAGGAAGATTTCGATTTTTTAGGTAATGTTTCAAAGTATAAGAACTCTATCTCGTCAGTAAGTCCAAATTTAATTATCAAAATATCGTCACGATTGAATAAAATTGGAATGTATGAATTGGCTATGGATCTTCTTTATGGCAATTCAAATGTATTACAATTAGACGTAGGATCAGAAGTTTATGCTACAAGTCTATTAGGTTTAAGAACCGTTTCGTCAGAAATGACGAACAAAGATTTGCGGCTTGATAATTTGTCGCCAAACCTTCGAGCGAAAATAAATATGCAAGGAGAGGATTATCAAAGTATACTACGGGAATCATCGATTGTTGATGATGGTGACTTGCTTAAGGCGGCAAGTTGGCTATCCGGAACACTGCACGCCAATAAAGACAAAAGTTCTATTTATCAAAAATTTCTTGAGATTTCAGAAAATGAAAACACTGAGTTCTCAATTTCTGAAACAAACTTGAGCTCTTCGGAGCAACTAATCGATGACACGGTAGAACTTAGAGGTGTGATTAATGATATCTTAATCGAAACGGATATATTGGTAAATCCTTTAAATTGATAGTTGTTGTCGCGAGCGGCGTTGTTGCGCAATTCCCCCCTGAGGCGTGACTTCCCCTTACTCCTCCGACGTTATGGCACGCGGACGATCTCTGCGGTGCCGAGGGCGTTGAAGCGGTTCATGAGAGCGATACGAATGTGGATTTTGGCGGTCTGGCGGTCTGGGTCTCTCGCCATGATGCGGTCGCCGAAGGCCTTGAGGCACCGCATCCTCGCCGCGATCCGGCTGCGGGCGTGGTATCCGGTCCATCTCTTCCAGAACGCTCCGCCGTAGTGCCGCGTGGCGCGGAGGGTCTCGTTTCTGGCGCGTGCCGCAGGGCAGTCTTCTTTCCACGCGCGTCCGTTCTTTCGGATCGGGATGATCGGAACGGCGTCGCGCTCGATGATGGCTTTGTGGCACCGGCGCGTGTTATAGGCGCCATCTGCCGTCACCGTGCCGATCTGCTCGTCCCCGGGAATCTGGCCGAGCGGGTCGGGCAGCACAGGGCTGTCGCCGTCGCGGCTGGGGGTGAATTCTACGGCGCGGATATCGGATGTGGCCGGATCCACGGCCAGGTGCACCTTGCACCATTGCCGTCGGCCTTGCACCTCGTGCTTGCGGGCCTCCCATTCGCCATCGCCGAGGAACTTGATCCCGGTGCTGTCGACCAGCAGGTTCAGCGGGCCATCTGCCCGGCGATGGGGAACCTGCACGGCCAGTGACTGCTGCCTGCGGCATAGTGTGGAAAAGTCCGGCACAGGCCAGTCCAGGCCGGCCAGCCGCAGCAGACCCGCCACCATGCCAGCGGTCTGGCGCAAGGGAAGCTTGAACAGCACCTTGATCGACAGGCAGAACTGGATGGCCGCGTCGGGAAATATCGCCGGAAGCTCAGACCGCCCGTCACGCGGTGCGCGCCGGGTCATGTCCTTGTCGACCCAGATCAGCAGCGATCCCCGTTTCCGCAACGATGCGTCGTAGGTGGACCAGTTCGTCGTGCGATAGTGGGCTGGAGATGGTTTGCTCATGCCGTGCGTCTAGGGTCAGGACCCATTGATTTCCGGGAAGTTGCATGATTCACGGCTGGAAAACGAGTGGTGACATGTTTGATCTTTTCTGGTTGAGCGATGCGCAGATGGCGCGTTTGAGGCCCTATTTTCCAAAGTCCCACGGCAAACCACGCGTCGAT
>NZ_JAFMPQ010000109.1 GCF_020667845.1 Cognatishimia sp. F0-27 | reverse complement strand
CGATCCGGTGCTGCATCTCGATGATATCGTCAAGACCTTCCCCGGCGTGCGGGCGCTGGACGGGGTGTCCTTCTCCGTCATGCCCGGCGAGGTCCTCGCGCTGATGGGCGGGAACGGCGCGGGTAAGTCGACGCTGATGAAAGTGCTCGGCGGGATCTGTCAGCCCGACGGCGGCTCGATCCACGTGGGAAAGGAGAAAGTCACCATGTCCGGCCTTGCCAAGCCCGCCGGGGTCCTCACGGGAAAGATCACCATGTCCGGCCTTGCAATGCCTGCCGTGATCCGCATGGAAAAGGTCACCCGGTCTGGCCTTGCCATGCTCGCCGGGGTCCACGAGAGAACCGACACCGGGGCAGACCCTGCCATGCTCGCCCCCGTCCAGAAGGAGATGACCCCATGACCGATCCGGTGCTGCATCTCGATGATATCGTCAAGACCTTCCCCGGCGTGCGGGCGCTGGACGGGGTGTCCTTCTCCGTCATGCCCGGCGA
>NZ_JAFMPQ010000108.1 GCF_020667845.1 Cognatishimia sp. F0-27 | reverse complement strand
CGAATAAGCAACGATCCGTCCGCCGCCGCGCGCCATACAACCGGCACAGCGCAGGCGGACAATCAGACTAATACGGGGCGCCGCAGGGCGCCCCGTTTTCGTTCGGCGTTGCGCGCGAGACCCAACGCCAAAGGGCCACTCCGAAGAGTGGCCCTTGCGTTCTGCAGAATTTATGCTGTCTGGCCGGTTTTACTGAAAGATGCTCTGCGCATAGTCGCGCTTGTCACCTTCCGAGCGGCCGGAGTTCAGCACGGCAACCAGCGAATCGATCTGGTCTTCGGACAGCTCTGTCAGGTCGGCATCCGGCGCATAAGCCTCGATGAGCGTGCGGTCGCGGTCGGTGATCATCCGTGCATCGGGGTCGATCTCGACACCTGTGCCAAGGTTGGCCACCGGATCGCTGTCTTCAAAGAAGCTCTGTGCATAGGCGCGCTTTTCGCTTTCGCTGCGGCCGGAGTTGAGCACGGCGATGAGGCTGTCGATCTGCTGGTCGGAGAGCATCGTGACA
>NZ_JAFMPQ010000107.1 GCF_020667845.1 Cognatishimia sp. F0-27 | reverse complement strand
AAATCCATCTTCCCCTGGTGTCACAAAGCGCACGAACCGCGCGCGATGGCTCACGGCAGGGAGCGTGGCTGAAACAAAACCCTGCGCTTGCGGGGCTTTGGGCGGGCGCACATTCTTGTGAAGGACCGCTCAGCCCTGCCCGCGCGCCGCGCCCCTCACGGCCCCTCGCCCGGTCGCGCCCGGATCTGCCGCGCCGGGCGCCCTGAATGCCTGAGCCGCACCAAGGCTGTGCAGGAATGCAGCCCCCCCGGGACCGGCAGTCTCACATTCAAGGGCACGTCCCCGTGAGCGGATCGCGAAATCTTCGTGATTTCCCCTGCGGCCAAACCGACCCCAGTTTGATTGGCATCGGACCGACACAGTCCGCACCAAACGAAACCGCGGGTCCCCCGCATCCTCCCGAAGCGGGCCACCCGCAACACACACTTAAAGGACCACAGACATGAAAACCCTCATCGCCCTCACCGCCCTCACCCTGACCGTCACAGCTGGCGCCGCCTTCGCCGGTGACCGTGCCCTCGTGC
>NZ_JAFMPQ010000106.1 GCF_020667845.1 Cognatishimia sp. F0-27 | reverse complement strand
GACAGGTCGCCATCATGCAGCGCACCAACAGCTTCCGAGACAAGTTCGAGCGTTACATCGCCAAAGATCGGCAAAACACCCATTTACGCCGAAAGGCGTATACCGCAATCGCCGCAAAGATGGCCCGCACCGTGCACGGGATCATCAAACGCGGTGAACCTTATCGTCCCTTCTTTGAGGGATGATCGACAGCAGAAGGACCTTTCTCTGTAAGGGCCGTAGAGGCGAGCATCGACCTCGTAGATAATGTTCAGGCCTTCTGCTCAACGACCCGAAGATCTCGTCTTAAGGACGGTGAGAGCCGCAAAAGCGTACTCTGTGTTTGTTATGGGAGAGACATGTTGTTGACCAAAATGCCGAACTGACACACATTCAAACGTGCTGGGACGCTTCAGCACGACAATGACCTGATGCCAAATCAGCCAATCATTCCGCGCATAGGACGTTGTCGCTGACGATGGTCTTGGGCCTTCCACGTCGCGCCATGATCGACGTCAGTTCGCGGGTGACGCGCAGTCCGGAGAGCGACGTGTCCGCG
>NZ_JAFMPQ010000105.1 GCF_020667845.1 Cognatishimia sp. F0-27 | reverse complement strand
TCACTTGCCAACCCTGCCGCTCCAGCATGACGTGCACGCGGCGATATCCGAACCGGCGACGCTCCACTGCTACGGCCTTCATCGCCTTGCGCAAAGTCTATGACCCCGCAGCAGGCACCGGCGGGATGCTGGGATTGCCGAGATGGAGATGAAGGCGCTGCATGACCGCATCCGCGTCGAACTCTTCGGGCAGGAACTGAACCCCGAGTCCTTCGCGATCTGCAAATCCGACATGCTGGTGAACGGGCACAACCCCGGGAACATCGCGTTCGGCAACACGCCGCCCCGGCCCGCCCCGCGCCCAGCATGAAACAGGCATTGCGGGCGCTTGAGATGATGCCCGCGACCACCCCACGCGAAATGCGTGACAAGGCGCTCTTTGGCCTGCTTTGCCTGACCGGCATCCGCATTTCCGCCCTGATCAGCCTTCGTCTCAAACATGTCGATCTCGACGACAAATCCGTGACGCAAAACCCGCGCGAGGTGGCGACGAAGTTCGGCAAATCCATGCATACCTTCTTTGCCAAGGGCTTCCCCGAGGCCGAAGTTGCGCTCCGCGCATGGATCACCCATCT
>NZ_JAFMPQ010000104.1 GCF_020667845.1 Cognatishimia sp. F0-27 | reverse complement strand
TACCAGGAATACGTCGATCTTTATGGCGAGGAGCGGACCATTGCGGAGATGAGCATGCCGCGGGTGTCGGCCGCGCGTCAGGTGCCTGCGTCCATGCTGAAGCGGATCGGTGGCTCCGAAGCTGCCTGAGCGCGGGTGAAACCGGCGGCGGGTGCCTTCCGCCACACCGGTTTGTAGCGGTCCTCGATTTACGTCGGACCGCTCATCCGCACTACGTTTTCGACACGGCAGCGCGTCTGGGAGATGCCGTGCGCGGGCTGCTCGCCTTCCAGTAGGTCGGCGAGTCCTTGTAGGCGATCCTGACGTGGAACTGCGCGATGCGGGACAGCTCTTGTACGGTGTAGATGCGGAGATCCGCGGCGCGCTCTTCCTGTTCGCACGCCACCAGGTAGCGGGCAGTCGCGCGCGTGATCAACCCCGGCCCTGTCTTGTTCCAGATATTTTCGTTGTCGCGCGCGAGCATGGCGTCCTTGCACAGGGTCGCAGCAAGTTTGAAGAGCGGATGACGGGGGGGAGCGGCCATGAAGTTGTTCGCGATTGCGCGGTGCGGCTCGGAACACAGGATGACGCGGCTCTCGCCATCCAACACCTTGTGGATCAGGCCGACACGGCGATCATCCGCGTCGACGTAGAGACCGCCATCGGCATATAACCGTGCAAGGCGAAAGAAATCGGATTGTTCGGCGGGATGGCGC
>NZ_JAFMPQ010000103.1 GCF_020667845.1 Cognatishimia sp. F0-27 | reverse complement strand
GCGCCATCCCGCCGAACAATCCGATTTCTTTCGCCTTGCACGGTTATATGCCGATGGCGGTCTCTACGTCGACGCGGATGATCGCCGTGTCGGCCCGATCCACAAGGTGTTGGATGGCGAGAGCCGCGTCATCCTGTGTTCCGAGCCGCACCGCGCAATCGCGAACAACTTCATGGCCGCCCCCCCTCGTCATCCGCTCTTCAAACTTGCTGCGACCCTGTGCAAGGACGCCATGCTCGCGCGCGACAACGAAAATATCTGGAACAAGACGGGGCCGGGGTTGATCACGCGCGCGACTGCCCGCTACCTGGTGGCGTGCGAACAGGAAGAGCGCGCCGCGGATCTCCGCATCTACACCGTTCAGGAGCTGTCCCGCATCGCGCAGTTCCACGTCAGGATCGCCTACAAGGACTCACCGACCTACTGGAAGGCGAACAGCCCACGCACGGCGTCTCCCAGACGCGCTGCTGTGTCGAAGACGTAAAGGGGACGTGCGGTCCAACGTATATCGAGGACCGCTACAAACGGGTGTGGCGGAAGGCACCCGCCGCCGGTTTCACCCGCGCTCAGGCAGCTTCGGAGCCACCGATCCGCTTCAGGATGGACGCAGGCACCTGACGCGCGGCCGACACCCGCGGCATGCTCATCTCCGCAATGGTCCGCTCCTCGCCATAAAGATCGACGTATTCCTGGTA
>NZ_JAFMPQ010000102.1 GCF_020667845.1 Cognatishimia sp. F0-27 | reverse complement strand
TGAAAGCTTTGCTTTTGGGCGATTGCAAACGCTTTGACGAGGCTCAGGCCACTCTGGACGACGTTTTGGCGCTGGGGGCGGGGGCCGCAAGGACAAACGCGCTGAAGATCTCTCTGTTGGTTGCCGAAGGCGCGGTTTCCAAGGCCATTCAATTGGCGGGATCGGCCCTCGACCAATGGCCAAGCCACACAGGCCTGCGAGAAGCACATGCAAGGGCCCTGCTGGCCGCTGATCGGCCCGGTGACGCGGTCGCTGAACTCCGCAAAACACCATCTCGGCGCTCCGCGGCCATGCTCCGTGCGCGGATCCTGGTGGATCTCGGAGACCCCGACGCCGCCTTCGATATCCTGTCCCATTGCCATATTGAGAACCCGACCGATCCGGCGGTCGCCAAACAACTCGTCGCGCTCTGCATGTCTCGCGGAGACCATGCGCGCGCTCAACAGGTTTTGTACCGGGTTCTTGAGCCCTTCTTTGCTCAGACCGCTCCCTCTGACAGGGTCTTTCCCGCAAATCTGGTTGTGCAGTTTGTCGGGCTTTCCGGGGCGTCTCTTGCCAATGGAACCGAAATCAGGAACCTGCTCGGCCATCTGGGCACGAACCTGTCGAAAATGTCCGCATCCAAGGCCCTGTCTCTGCTGTTGCTGGCCTCGCGGCTTGGCGCCGAACGCGCTTTTGGCGTTGTGCAGTCCAAC
>NZ_JAFMPQ010000101.1 GCF_020667845.1 Cognatishimia sp. F0-27 | reverse complement strand
CGCCGCCTTCACCTCCTGTGAGGGTATCGGTGCCGAACCCATCCTCTAGGACAAGTGTATCAGCGCCGTCTCCCCCGCTGACACTATCGTTGCCGGTTCCGCCCGCCAGGCTGTCACTGCCAGTGCCGCCCAGGATGGTGTCGCTGCCCGATCCGCCGTCGATTGTGTCGCCGCCTTCGCCACCAAGGACCGAATCCGCTCCGCCCATGGCATCGATGTCGGTCCCCACGCTGTCGCCACTTGCATCCACCAGGTCGGCTTGGTTTGTCAGTACCAGTTGTTCGGTGTCGGTGAAGCTGATCGTGTTGGCGCCAGAGGTGATCGTTCCGGCCGCATCCCCAGAATAGGTGACTGTGGCACTCTGGCTTACCGCGGTTAAGTGAATGGTGTCGTGATCGTCGCCCCCCTCACCGCCAGACACCGTGTCAGAGCCGAAACCATTCTCGACGACAAAGGTGTCGGCCCCGTCGCCGCCCTCGAGACTGTCGTTTCCGTCTCTGCCATACAGCGTGTCATTTCCAGCGCCACCCTGAATGGTGTCAGACCCCGCACCACCATCCAGAGCATCCGCCCCGGCACTGCCGATCATCGAGTCGTTTCCGTCTCCGCCCTCGATCCGTTCGATGCCAGAAATGGTGTAGCTGGAGAAATCCAGCGTGTCGTCGCCGGAGGTGGCGATGATGCGGTCATAGCCCGCGCCGCCATCGACTTGCTCAATCCCGGTCAGGTTCGTCA
>NZ_JAFMPQ010000100.1 GCF_020667845.1 Cognatishimia sp. F0-27 | reverse complement strand
GCCGCCGCGGTGCCGACGATATAGACCTGTCCGTCGATCAGCGCGTCGCCATCCACATCCATGCTTGCGATCGTCACGTTCACGCCGCTCTTGACCGTGTTGAGCAGCGTCAGCTCCCCCGCCGTGCCGGTAAAGCTGCCGACCACCGTGAAGGCCTGGTTGCCGCCCGCATTGGCATCGGCGTCGATCAGGAAGAGGTTGATCACATCGCCCTCCGCGCTGGAGAAATCGCGCACCTCGTCGCGGGCGAACTGGCCCACCCCGGTATCGGCGATGCTGCGGAACACGAAATTATCCGCGCCGGACCCGCCGGTATAGAAGTCGCGCCCGGCCCCGCCATCGAGGAAATCCGCGCCCGCGCCGCCGAGGATCTGGTCCACATCGGCGCCGCCAAGGATCCGGTCGTCATTGTTGCCGCCGAGGATCGTGTCGCGCCCGTCCAGCCCGTAGATCGTGTCGTTGCCATTGCTGCCTTCGAGCCGGTTGCCGTGCAGGTTCGTGCCGTAGATCGTGTCCGCCTGGCCCGAGCCGAACACGTTCTCGACGCCGCTGAGCATATCCGTGCCGCCGCCGCCACTGGCGCTGCCATTCTCGAGATTGACGCTCACACCGGCCGCCAGACCGGTATAGAGCACGGTGTCGAAATTGCCGCCGCCCTCGATCGTGTCATCGCCGAGACCGCCCACGAGCCGGTCCGCGAAGCTGCCGCCGTCAAGGCTGTCGGCACCGTCGCCGCCCTCAAGACGGTCCTCACCCGCGCCACCGATCAGCGTGTCG